>NZ_JAERLZ010000001.1:0-663204 GCF_018256175.1 Gluconobacter sp. Dm-44
GCCCCGGTACAGGCCATCTCCACATCGCTACAGATGTTGAAAGGCCCCGCAAAGGCGTTCCCCACAACATCGCTCTGTTCACGCCCCAGAACCCGCGTTTCCTCATACCCCGCAAGCCCCAGAGACAACGCAGCCGTCGTGGAGGGAAGCTGCCTCAGCAAAGACTGCAACACATCCTGCCATCCGGCCTGATCAAACGGATTGGACCCTGCCCCCCGAAGCACTGGCCCCAGCGATCCGTCCCTTCCCACAACAGCAAGAAGCGTCTTGGTCCCCCCACCGTCTATGGCGGCAATGCAGGGCTGATGATGGTGCGTTAGGACCGGAGAAGAGACCGGAGAAGAGACTGGCATATTTTGACGCTTCGCTTGAAACAACAGAGGCAGAAAGAAAGACGGGCGAGCATGGCGGACGAATGATCGCATATCCAGTACCGTAATGATTTTTATCGCTTTTCAGACCCTCCTGACAGAGGCTTTTCAGCTCCAGCCTCTCCCGATCTTTCGATTAGCCCCCAAGGTAGATCCTCTGCTGATTGATATAGCATATTGCATATCATAACGCTGATGCTTTAAGTCTGAGCCTGCCCCCTGATTCCGGGTGGCTGAACCCCACGCCTCAGGCCGCCCGCATGCACTCCAGCATATATAGCAAATACTATACCATGATCAGTTTACTATCGTGCCGGAAATGCTTCCGGACCTGCGGTTTGATGGCCGTCAGCCTGACCCTTATCGGCACAGGTTTCGCCAACGACACCCCATCCAGACACAAATCCCGGACCGTCAAAAAAGCCGATCCTGCGAAAAAAACTGCCCCTTCCGAACACATCAGCGTCGTCGGGCATCTCAACAGTGAACGCGCGCGCATTTTCCCCGGCCTCGGCGCCGTGGACTACACCATCGACCAACGCCAGATCGCGACCACACCCGGCGGCCAGAACGCGGCCTTCAGCCAGATCCTCCTCCGCGTCCCCGGCGTCGTTCTCGACAGCTATGGCGAAGTCCATGTCCGCGGCGAACATGGCGGCCTGACCTATCGCGTCAACGGCGTTCTGCTGCCGGAAGGGCTGAACGGTTTCGGACAGGAACTCGACACCCGCATCATCCAGTCCGTGGACCTGCTGACCGGCACCCTCCCCGCCCAGTTCGGGTTCCGCACCGCAGGCGTGGTGGACGTCACGACCAAGACCGGAGACAGCCTCAAACACAACCAGGTCTCGCTATATGGCGGCAGCTACAACACGTTCGTCCCGTCCGTGCAGTTTGGCGGCCAGCATGGAAAACTGGACTATTTCACCACCCTGTCCTTCACCCGCAACAATATCGGCATCGAAAACCCGAGCAACACGTTCCGCGCCATCCATGACGTGACCGAACAGGAAAAAGCCTTCGCGTATCTGTCCTACCATCTCGACGACGCAAGCCGGATCACGCTGCTGACGAGCGCCTCCTACGCGGATTTCCAAATCCCCAACTCGTTCAAGACGTTCGACACAACCAGCCCGGACTACACGACCCTGTACAACGTCGCAGGCGTCAATCCGCATGATCCGTCCATGAACTGGGCCAACCTGAACGACAGCCAGACCGAACAGAACTACTACGCCGTGCTGTCCTATCAGCGCACGACCGAAAAACTGAACCTTCAGGTCTCACCCTATTTCCGCTACGGCCGGATCGACTATACCCCGGACCGGGACCGCGATCTGATCTATCAGGGCGTCTCGGAACACGAAGTCAACGACTTCACAACCGGCGGCATGCAGGCCGATCTGTCCTACGACATCGCCCCCCATCATACCCTGCGGGCCGGTCTGCTGGGGCAGTACACCTCCGAACGTCTGGATACCGATACACTGGCCTTCCCCGTGGACGACGCCGGAAACCAGACGTCCGACATCGCAAAACGCATGATCGACAATACCGGAAACTGGTCCGTTGAAGCGGGCGCCTATATTCAGGACGAGTATAAAATTACCCACACCCTGACCTTCAATTACGGCATCCGTTACGACCGCTTCGCCTCGTCCTTCGACAATGAAGGACAGTTAAGCCCACGCGCGAACATGGTCTGGAAACCCACCCGCACCACGACGCTGCATCTCGGCTATTCGCGCTATTTCGCCCCGCCGTCCCCGCAATATGTCTACCCGTCCACACTCGCGCGCTTTGCGGGCACCACCAACGCGGCGGCGAACACGATCAACAACGCCACGAAAGTCGAGAAATCGAATTACGTCGATGGCGGCATCCTCCAGCGCATCACACCCGAATTCCAGATCACGCTCGACGCCTACGCCAAATGGGCGCATGACCTCACCGATCTCGGACAGTTCGGCCGCGCGGTCATCCTCGCCCCCTTCAGCTACAAACGCGGCCGCGTCTATGGCGCAGAATTCGGCAGCTCATGGCGGCATGGCCCCTGGTCGATGTACGGCAATTTTTCCTACGTCAAAACTTCAGCCCGGGACATCAATTCGGCAGAGTACCAATTCGATCTGGTCGAACTCGCCTATATCCGCAACCACGCAATCCAGCTCGACCATCAGGGCGAATTCACCGCCACCGCAGGAGCATCCTGGACCAGGAAACACGACATGGCCTATGTCGATTTCGTCTATGGTTACGGCCTGCGCAGCGGCTTCGCCAATCTGGAAAAAGAGCCGCAATACGACGTCTTCAACATCGGCTATCAGCACACCTTCACGAAGGTCCCGTTCGGGCATGACATCAAAATCCGCGCGGACGTCATGAACCTGTTCGACAAACGCTACCAGCTCCGCAACGGCAGCGGCGTCGGCATCTATCAGGCCCAGTACGGCCAGCGGCGCGGCACGTTTTTCTCAGTCGTTTCGGAGTTCTGAACGGATGTAAGAACCCGGCCTCACACCGGAACAACCAGCCCCCGGGCAGGCTCCACAGCCGCGCCCGGAAACACCGTCCCAATCGCATGAGACGGCAGATGCAGATGATCGCACAGCACCCCCGCCACGACCGACCGCAGATCGGTCGTCGGCGCAAGGTCCCGGTTCTCGAACAACTGCCCGGAGCGCAGACCGGGCCACGTCCCCCCGACCTTCCCGCCCGCAACCGCGCCACCCGCCAGAAACGCGACCGTCCCCGTCCCGTGATCCGTCCCGCCCGTGCCATTGATCCGCACGGTGCGCCCGAATTCCGTCAAAGCCAGAACCACGGTGCGGTTCCAGCTCTCGCCCAGCCCCTGACGCAGCGCCCCAATGCCGCGGTCAAGCTGCGCCAGCGGTCCGCCCAACCGCCCGAGCTGCCCGGCATGGGTGTCCCACCCCCCAATTTCCAGCGCCGCCACACGCGGACCATGCGCCGTCGCCAGCATCTCCCCCGCTGCCGTGGAAAGCTGCGTAAACGCGTCGATTTTCCGCGGCTTGCCCGCAGCATCCACGCCCGGCGCAGCAGCCATGCCACCTTGCGTCATGGCGGCATCCGAAAATCCCCGCGCTTTCAGAGCATTCCGCAACGCCGGTCCCGTCACAGGGTCGGACGCATTCAGCGCCAAAATCTGGCTATACAGATCCGCATCCGGGTGCTGGCTTCCCGCAGGCGCATAACTCCCGACCCGCGCCGAACCGCGCAGCAGAAGCGGAACCGTCAGCCCCATCGCCAGCCCATACCCATCCGGCCGGTTCGCCTTGCCCTGAAGCACGGAGACAGCCCGGTTCAGCCATCCGCTCCCCAGACGCTCATCCGCGCCGCTCTCCAGATAATCCTGCGCCTCGAAATGCGACCGGCTGCGGTAATGCCCCGCAACGGCATGGATCGGCAGCATCTGCCCCTGACCATACAGCCCATGCAGCGTCACGAGAGATGGATGCAGCCCGTAAAACCCACCCAGATCAAGCAGCCCGCCCTCCTGCCCCGGCTCTGGCAGAACCAGCGCCCGACGATACGACGCCAGATCAGGGTCTCCATATGGCGTCACGGCCGACAACCCGTCGAGCGCCCCCCGAAGCAGGATCACCACCAGACGCGGATCATCCGGCCCACCGGAAGAGCCCGCAAAAGCAAGAGAAGACCGCCCGAGCGTCCAGGCGGACGTCAGACCCAGCAGAGCAGTACGACGGGAAATCATCATGGCTCAGCGCCTCTGGAATTCAGGAGAGGAAAACAGCAGGGCCAGCGCATCCTGACGCGACCCGGCATGATGCATGGCCGTGCGGGTTTGCGGTCGCAGGGCCGGACCAAGGGCAATATCGGCGATATCCATCGGATCGCCGGTCCGGACATGCGCCGCCACGCGCCAGGCCCAGTCCGTCCGCGCCAGCATGTCCGCAGGCGCGGACCAGTCCGCCGCATCGTCGCTCCAGCCATTAGGCAGCGGCGCGGTCCACAGCGGCTGCCCGAGCGACGCAAAACCCGAAACCAGCTGATGCGCCGGAGAATGCGGATCGCCCGGCTGGCTGGGCGCGCCCCCCACGGACAACGCCCGCAGAACCGCCGTGACATAATCCATGGGAGAGCGGAACTTGCCCCCGCCCAAAGCCGGTTCCGGCAATGCCCCCAGCGCCAGAGACGCCGCCCGCAGATCCCCGCCACTGGCCTGCAAAACATCCTCGACATGCCGTACGGAGGCTGGCGCTGGCGTATCCGAAACGAAATGTCGGACCATCTGCGTCGCAATATGACGGTAGGTCGCCGGATGCGTGCCCAGAAACTGTAACGCCTGCACGCCGCCGTCCTCGCCTTCGGGGAAAGCCTGTCCCATAAGCGTTTTCACACCCGGCTCATGCGCCTTTTCGCGGAACACAAACCCCGGTTCGTCAGCCTTCAGATCCACGCCCCATCCCGTCAGGATCGCGGCAAAAGACGTCACATCCGCCTGACTGTATCCGGAAGTAGGCGAGACGGTATGCAACTCCAGACATTCGCGGGCCAGATTTTCGTTCAATCCGCGATGGCTTTTGCGCCCCGCCGCGCTGTCCGGCCCGATGGAGGATGCATTGTCCAGATACATCAACATCGCCGGATGCCGCATGACCGCCAGCAGCATGTCCGAAAAGCGCCCCGTCACATGCGGGCGGATCGCCTCGCGCATATAGGCGCCCACAACGGCGCGCGTACTGCCCTGCCGCAGACTGACCGTGAAATGATTGAACCAGAACCAGACAAGCCGCTCCCGGAACGGCTGCTCCGTCAGAAGCAGATTGTCCATCTGTGTTGCGACTTCAGCCTGAAAGATCGGCTTGACCAGCGGATCGCCCTGCATCTTGGCCTTCCGCTGTTCCCGCAGCGCCACCAGTCCGTCCGCACACGGCCCCACACCCGCAAACACGGCCCTGTCCGGCCCGGTCAACTGACCCGCCAGCCAGTCCTGAACGGACAGACCAGAACTGGAGCCATCCCGCTGGCCCCACCCAAACCTGTTGATTGCGCTGACTGATCGCATGGCATCCTCGTGAAACGGGGCGATAACGGGAGTCGGCACCCTACAGAACGCTGGGCCGTCCATGTGGCAAAAGATGGGCCGTAACATGTGAAGTTTTTTAGAAACGCTTCCCCAACACAGGGCGCCATCGCGCCAGCCTGCCCGGCGCTTCACACACCAGATGCGGCACGATGGGCGATGTATGCCGCACGATCGGGTCCGCACTCTCCCGCATCGTCAGTCCCGCAAACCGCTCCCCCACAATCCACGCCCCGACCGACGCCGTCACCCCGTCGATCCGGTGATCCGCAAATTCCTGAAAAATTCTCGGATACGCCCCATATGTCCCGCCCTCGGCACAGACCGGCCGTCCACCTGCAATGATGCGCACATTCTCCCCACCGCGGGAATGGATCGGTTTTTCCACATAAGGCGCCCCGGCCTTCCCCCCACGCCTGCGACGCAGATCCTCGGGCGCATATCCCGCCGCCAGCAGGTTGGGATGCCCGGGATACCGCCGCCACAAAGCTGGCAAAAGCGCCTTGTTCGACAAAAGCGCCGTCCAAGGCGGATTAAGAAACGTACAGCCACACTCCCGCAGATGCCGCGCCCCGGAATCGCGGAACATCAACTCCCACGGATACATGCGGATCATGCTGCGAACGATCCGCCCACGGTGCAGAAGCTGACCATCCTGCGTCACCTCCAGATCCCGCAACTCGCAGTGAACCGCCTCCAAGCCCGCCTGCTCGGCCCACTCCCGGTAATAAACGGCATGCGTGGTGTCTTCGAGATTGTCGGGATAGGGCACGATATGCACCATGTACCCTATCCGCCCCGCCCGCCTCAGTGCGGCCAGACGCTCCACCAGAGCCCGCGCATCCAGAGGCGCATGGTCATGAGAGCCGCCACACTGCTGGTGCCAGCGGTCCTGCATCCGCGTGCTTTCCGGCAGTGTCGCAGGCGTATCGGCATTATATTCAATCAGCTTTGGCCGCCCGCCGCACCACGCCAGATCAAACCGCCCGATCAGAAACGGGTCCCCCCGCCTCCAGGACTCCCGCACCACATCCTGCATGGCAGCCGGAATATGAAACGCGTCCAGCCCCTCAGGCCGCCGAACGGCCTCGTCCACAACCTCCAGACAGAGCCGATGCAGCGTTTCGGCCACGTTCCGAACACACGCCACCGCTTGCGCATCAAACTCGTAACGCACGTCCTCACGCCATGCGAAACTTCCATCCGTATTGCGATAATAATGATAACCGAGCCGATCGGCCTGACTCTGCCAGTCCGGCCTCGCACAGGATGTCAGGCGACGGATCTGCCCCACGGACCGACCCTATTCGCCCCCGCCCGCATGTCCGCCCGCACTTTCCCCAAACCCGGCATGCCCCGCGGACTCAGCTCCGCCGTCGCCATGCCCGGCCCGGCCGTCACGGTCCGTGCCAGAGGAGATATATACCCCACGCCCCGAAGAACTGCCCTGCTCGGGGCAGTTCTGGGGCCGCTTGTCAGATGCTGCCGCGCAGGGGTCCGGCTGCGCCGCCTGAGGATGCCGCATCGTCAGGCCAAGAACCTGCTCCGCAACATTTTCAGGGTGTTGGGAAACTCTCAATTTCAGCAGAAAACTGCGGATATGACGCTCTTCTCAGTGAACATTATGGAGAACAGGTTTGGAGAAAAACTGAGGCCAGTCAAGGGTTCTGTTGTGATGCTCCTACTGGAATGATGAGTGCGATGTCTCATTGCAATATCGTTCCGGGGTACTGAGGAGAGTTGCGGGTTAGCGTGCGGGATAATCCGCCATGTCGGATGATGGATAGATTACACTTCTATCAATCATAAATTGCAGTTAAAATGATTGATAGAAGGTTGAGGTATCGATCATGCGTTGGAATTGGCAGCGTCCGGACTGGCCGCAGTTTCAGTTTGAGAAAAGCCATTTACGCGAGGCTGAAACGCAGTTCCTGAAAGGTTCGGGCGTTGTCGTGGGCGCGATGCAACATCTGGACAAAGATGCCAATCAGCAGCTCATTGTTCAGCTGATCTCACAGGAAATGGTCGAGAGTTCTGCCATTGAGGGGGAGGTTCTTGATCGGGCCAGTGTGCAATCTTCGATTGCTCGACAGTTGGGCTTTGCTCCAGACAAGCGGCGCTCCACGCCAGCGGAGGCTGGGGCTGCGGAATTGATGGTCGATCTCTATCGACATTATGCGGCTCCTTTAACCGACCAAATCCTGTTCGACTGGCATGCCATGCTGATGAATGGTCGCCGTGATCTGGACGTCATCGGTGGATATCGGATGCATACAGAAGCCATGCAGATTATCTCAGGTCCTCTCTACGCCCCACATATTCATTTTGAAGCGCCGCCGTCGAAAAATGTGCCGCCTGAGATGGCGCGGTTTATTAAGTGGTTTAACAGAACGGCCCCCACCGGAGCGGAGCCTCTCCCGGCTATCGAACGGGCGGCGGTTGCACATTTGTGGTTTGAGACCATCCATCCTTTCGAAGATGGGAATGGCCGTATCGGACGTGCTCTTGCTGAGAAAGCATTAGCGCAAAGCCTTGAGGCCCCGACGCTTACGGCACTGGCCGCAACCATCAACGCACAAAAGAAAGTGTATTATCTCGAACTGCATCGGGCCAGTGAAACCAATCACATTGATGCGTGGGTTGGTTGGTTTGGGAGTGTCGTTCTGGAAGCCCAGTCTCGCACGCTTCAGAACATTCGCTTCCTGATTGAGAAAACACGGTTTCTGGATCGCCTCCGTGGAAAGCTGAACGACCGTCAAGAAAAGGCCCTGCTTCGGATGCTGGCAGAAGGTCCTGATGGCTTTCAGGGCGGTCTAAGTGCTCAGAACTATCGCTCCATCACAGGCGCAACGTCTGCCACGGCGACACGTGACCTGGCTGCCTTGGTGGGGCTTGGCGCCCTTAATCGGACAGGAGAAAACCGTTATGCACGGTATTCTCTTTGTCTCGGGTGAACATGTTGTTTGCCGTATCGATAACAGAAAAATATTCAAGGTTGCCGTATTATAAGCGCTGACAATCTGGCAGGGCTCATCGGGTATCCTATTTTGAAGAGGTGTTCAGTAAGCGTTGGGGGTCAGAAGTAGAGGCGGCTGATATCATTTGGAAGGTTCTAAAAAACCCTCTTTTGGGTCAATTTAAAATCATGACTCGTTGATATTATTGAGGGATAAAAAGCCTGAATAGGGCTTTTTATTCCGCCATTTACAACTGCCCTGACACTGAAGTTGTCTGGGATTGCTGAATGTCGTCAATCGAAGGCAATGCCTTCTCTGCGCGCCTTTTTGATGGTGTCGAGCAGCGCGACGCACTGCCTGTCGGTTGGAATCTTCATCGGTATTTGCATGGCAATCTTCAAAGCACCGATCTCCTTCGGCGTCAGCAGGCCTTTCGAGGCCAAGGTGTCGTGGATTACGATCCATGTTGAAGCCGGGATCGCAAAAACCTTCGTCTGAGCTTCAATGCCGTTGTCCATTTTCTGGGTATTCCGAGCCGCCCGCTTTTCAGACAGGTGATCGTCGCGGGATAGACATTCGCCGTCGAACTCATCTGGCAAGAGATCGGCAAACTCGTCCATATTTTCCAGCATCCGCATCCAGCACGCCTCACGCTTGGCCCATTCCGAAATATTCGAAATACCCTGCATCGGGCGCAGGAGGTCATCGTTCACGCGGGAAGCCACAACCGCAATGATGCTCTCAAGGACAGGACTTATCGCCTGCGCACTCCAGACCCTCTGAAAATCGAGACTTTTTTCCTGCCGTCTTGTCAGTTCGCTGAGAACGGCCAGAGTATAGGAGACGATGTTGGCACGATAGCCGTTATTATACCAAGGCTGCGCTGACACAATCCGTTCGGTAGCACGAAATATGATCCCTCGCGCAACGGCGCGTTTGAAGTAGGCTTCGTTGAAACTGTCCGACGACTTGTCCCATTCCTTGCCAATCCGGGCGGCGTAACGGGCGAAGTTCTTTTCGGCTCCCAAGTTCACGTATCGCGGATGCTCATCCCAGACGTTCTCGAATTTCGCAAGATCCGTTTTGGTCAGCATCTGTGGCTTCGGATTTTCCGCCTTGAACCGCTTCTGCTCGGCAAGGGTAAGTTTGGCCTGCGCGTCAGCATACTGACCGCGGGCGCGTTCATAAAACCATTTTGTTTCTCGCTGTGCACCTTTGCCCGCAGGTGCCCATAGGCGTCGGGAGAGCTCCTCCATGCGGATATGGTAAGCATGGTTTGAGAAGAAATCCGCAGCCTGAACCCGGTTCTGGGTGTTGGCATACTCGGAAATGCGCGGGACGACCTTCTCACTCTCATCACTGTCGATGACGGACAGCTTCATCTGTACGAATATCTGCGTGAGGTCGGCTTTGTCCTTTCGGCGGGTGTGGAACAGCGACGCGGTAGTTTGTCCACCGTTCACAATCTGAAGGTCGGTTATCCGGGTGATCTGGAGGCCATCTCCCGTCCTTTTCGTTGCGACGCACTGCGCTGTGGCTGTAATGCCGTTGTTGTAGGCGAAGAACATGCCCGGCTCGGTCATGATCGTCGTGCGGATACCTTGGTTGACCTTCGCTCTGGCCTGAAGAAACGTACGGACGTTCTGCTCCAGCAGCCTCGCGCCGAACTTCTCGTATATTGACGAAAGGATCGGTCCCGGCATGACGACGAGATAGGACTGATAAGCATCTGTCCCCAGATGGGCGGGAAGGCAGGGTATGCCGGTTCCGAACATAGCCTCGAAGTCAAGGTCCAGCGCCTCTTTTTGGCTACGGGAACTGCGCTGGCGATGAAGGCGGGAGATATCCCAGATGTGAAAGCTCGTTGCGATACCGGCTGTCTCGGCATCCGGCAGCGCCTGAATCCGGTCGCTCAAGGTACGCTCGGAAACGAGAATAAGATTGAGATGTCGAATCAGCGATTTCCTGTCCGCGATCTGCCTTGCGAGGCCATATTCCGGCGACGTGATTTCCAGATCAGCCGCCAGATTTTTCCGCAAACTGGCATCAAAGAAATTGACCACACGCTTGAACGCGGCATCAACATCGGTGCGGGTAAGTGATGTCAGCTCAGTGCGGCTGTCGAAATCCGCCACGAAAAGGTTCAGAACGCCTTCGTCGTTGAACCAGTATCCGTCCACACGCATCCCGCGCTTCGCTCGATAGTGCGCGAACTCGAAGCCTTCCGTGAACCCCGTCTCTGTCAGCTCGCGGGACACGACATCCATGAATTCGGCCAGCAGAAAGCTGCCGTTTGCCTCGGCTCCGGCCAGCAAATCCTGACGGAAATCATGGAAGAACTCGTCGGCGGTCGTTTCCAATCAGGGTCTCCGGAACATATCGGCTTCACCGCAGGAGAACGGCGCTATCGCTTCCAGCAGGACGTCGTAGGAAACCTTGGTGATGCCGGGTGGCAGCTCCGAGCGGATCAGGCGGGGAAACCCATCGGTTACGCGGTATCCCTGAAGGCCGCCGACAATGAAGCGTGAAGCATCGTATTCTGCGAGTGGAACGTACCCCATGCCTGCGAGTTTATCGGCAAACTGCTCGATGGCATCGGCATCCGCAAGCTCACTGTCGATCAGCCCGACAATACCGTTCAGTGACAATGCCTGGCCAGCATCAGGTTGACTGTTCAGGCGCTGGGTCAGGAGAAACAGCTCGTCAGCAAGCGATTCCAATTGATCTTCGGACGAAATGCGGACAGTGCTGCGCTCCCGACCAGAAAGCGACTTCACCTCGATGGCCCGGTTGCCGAAAATGAAATCCTGATGGGAATCGTCGGGACCGCACCACGCATCGACGGCCGCGAGCTGCGGCAGCGTGTCCTGATAGAGAAGGCGCAGAATGTGGAGTTCGCCGAACAGCCCACGAACCTCCTCAGGCGAGAGTAGACGGGCGTTCCGCCCCGCCAGAAACGCCTTCCAGCGCCGCAGATGAGCAAGCGCGACAGCCAGTGCCGTCGCCGGCTCCACAACCTCCCGGAGACTGCCGATAAGCGTTTCGCACAGGCCAAGGAACAGGTCAGTGTCGATATGGCGGCCAAGTGTCAGGATAAACCGCTGCTGACCGACACCGTCGCCGTTCCGAAGATCGACACTGATTCCGTGCAGGGAAATCACATCACGGCGGAACTGCGCCGTGTAATCGCCGTCTAGCTCGATAATCAGCAGACATTGCGCTCCCGCATCGCGGCCCCAGAATACCGGAACACCCTTCGTTTCCGCGACGCGCAGAACACTGAGATCGGCCGTCGGTGTCGGAATGGCGGCCCATGGCGCAGAGCTACTCATCGTCATAGTCCTCGTCGGCGTCCGGATCGTCGTCCATCGCACCGTACATCTCTTCCATCCAGACCTTATTGGCAATCACCTCGATCTCGTAGTCGGCTCCGTACAGGCCGTCCGGGAAACTCAGCCCCCATGCGGGAACCCTGTATCCGGCAAAGTCAGGATTTTCGGTCGGCTCCAGAACATGGATCATCAGCAGTGGTTTTTTTCGGACCATGCGATAGTGAACGTCAGAGGGCTTTTTCTTTTTGGACTTCATGTCATCGGACGCCAGCTTCTCGGCTTCGGCAATCTGATCATCTGTCAAGCCAAGTTTTTCGTCGCCGCGACTCGCGACACGGTATCCTGAAACCAGCCATTTATCGGGAGTGGCATCCTTTGCAGCCGTCCGATCCTGTGCGCCAAGGCGATATGCCGCCGGGTCGCCAAGGCCTTTCGAGATAAGCAGCACGTCAGCCTTGGGGAATTTAGGTGCGATTTTGAGCAAGTATTCAATCGCGTCGGCTTTCCGCTTTCGTGCCGATTTATGTGTCTTGAACCGCAACAGAAACTCATCGATTTTCCCAACATCGACGTCAGGAATGAACCATCCTTTTTCGGTCGGCTTTACTGTGCCTCCGAAACCGTCGCGCCAGTATTCCTCAATCAGCTTCTCGTTGTCCTTATTGATCTTAGTCTCAGCGTCGAGAGGAAGCAGCCAGCTTTCCTGAAGTGTGCCGGTCAGATTCTGATTGAGAACGACCTTTTCACCACTGCGCATCTTGCTGGCAGCAGTCACCATCAGGCTGTCCGGATGGGACCTCACGTAGAGGCCGAAATCCCTAGGACTCATTTCGGCCTGACGCATCCGCGTGATCTGCTGACGCAGTTCCTCGGATGCTAGTGCGATATGCTTGTACCAGTTGATCGAGTCATTCGGCAGCCAGACGCGGCAGACATCCTCGTAGCCAGGTCGATAGCCGAACCAGCGCCCCATCTGCATAAGCGTATCGTACATCTTGGTGTTGCGGTACATATAGCTGATTGTCAGACCTTCAATTGTCAGGCCGCGTGACAGACTGAGACCCCCGATGGCGATTGCGGTCAGGCCGATGCCATCCTTCTCGTATTTCGCGAAGTCGAGAACCTCATCGCTCTTGCTGTTGACCACATAAGTCCGCGTGTTTTCGAACACACCCCATAGAGCCGCTTTCACTTCATCCCAAGTGTAGTTTCGCCCGCCAAATTCGTTGGCGGCGAACTCAGCGTCGAACGCGGCATGCAGACGGGCCATGTGTTCGTTTTTCGATGATGCGGCTTCCGGCATCATGTAATTGGCCTTCACGGCCTCCCGCATCCGGTCAAGGCGCAGACTGATGAAGCTCCGCACTTCCTTCTGAACGGATACGAACCGGGACACGTTGACCAGCATGGAGCAGTGTTTTCGCTCCTGACCCCTGAGGTTGCGGATGGCCCGCGCCACAATGAACTGATCCAGCGCTCGATAAAGGCTGGGCGGCAGCTCCGCAACCGGCGATCCGTTTTTGTGAGTTAGAGGAAGATATTCTTCGCAATCGGTGATCTGTCGGAGGATTGCACTGCTACTTTCGTCGTTTAGGAGCACCTTTTTAGGCCCGAAATAAG
Organism: Gluconobacter sp. Dm-44; assembly: GCF_018256175.1. NCBI lineage: Bacteria > Pseudomonadati > Pseudomonadota > Alphaproteobacteria > Acetobacterales > Acetobacteraceae > Gluconobacter > Gluconobacter sp. Dm-44. The sequence goes on from NZ_JAERLZ010000001.1 coordinate 13,349, forward strand.
TTGTGGGCGCGTCCAGAGAATAAATGAAGTCTTTTGGAAAGAGTTCCTCGTAAGCCTTTTCATCAAAGGCGTCGGGGTCAATGAATATATTGGCGAACGGCGTGGCCGTGTATCCGACGTAACAGTTTTTCGTAAATAGGCGCAGGATTTTTCTGATCCACGCATTGGTTGCGGTCGGATTGATGTTCGGCTTGTTGGTGTTGATCGATGCGTTGTCAGCCTCGTCGTCGATGACCAGCATTGGGACATCGCCAATTCGGTCGCGCCCCTCGGCGTTCAGCTCCCGCAGCCAGATGTACAGAGCTTCGAGCGTCTTTACATTCTTCTTGATGACGATGATGACGGGCTTTTTGAAATCGTTAAGCTGCGCGCCGCTTTTATCGGCGGTCTGCTTGTTAAAATCGGAGAGGATATTGGTGAGCGTCACTGGGTTGGGGTAGTTTTTGTCTAGTCCTACCCCGATACTCACACGATCTGCCGGATCGCTTTTGCGTCCAACAAACCCCTCGTCGACTCGCTGCTGGGTCTGCTTGCGCAGATTGTTGTGGATGCCTGCGATAACGATAATGAATTTGTAGCCAGCATCCGCTGCTTTGGCGATCACGCCCATGTAATTTGCTGTCTTACCAGACTGCACATGGCCGATGACAAGTCCGCGTCGACTCCAAGCTCCTTCGCTCGTGGGGTCTTGGAGGAGGCCAAGAATTTTTGAACCATCACCGTTCAGAAGGGTGTTTACAATGTTAGGCTTCCAGCCTTGGCTGCGTAGATAGCCGCCATAGGCGTCCGCATAAGTCGTCTCGATTTCTCGCTTGTGAATCCACTCCTCATCGTGCGCAGCATCGACATCGATCAGTGATACGCCCGCGTTCATGTGCGATGGGATTGCAGTCTCGGCTTCAGTGACGATGTTTTGAAGATCGCCGGAGTAACCTAGCAGCGGCGCCAGGAGGGTGGCTTTGCTCGCGATCTCGTTGCGTGATGGCAGACCGTCCTGATCGTTAAACGCGCCGATAAGTGCAGCCAGAATAACTTTCTCCTTATCGCTCTGCATAATCAAGAAAATCTCCCTTGAATGTAATTCTCAACGATCTCTCCGTGATCGTCAAATAATCGTGTCGATCTGACAATATCCCTGAATGCGTCCGCGTTCCCTGGTCCGTCACCCCACAGAGCGTACCTGAGGTCGTCAAGGCGTTCTTTCACGTCATCGACCTGCGGCATCTGGGTCACGTCGCGGGGATGAGTCGAATAATCTGAGTAGATCATCTCGACGGGCAGCGATGCTGAAACTGCTTTCAGCAGAAGATCGAGATGACGCACACCTTCGCCGTCAAGTTTCTCGTATAGGCGCTGTGCCAGCGGATGCATCCCGTTCAGGGCATACCGAATGCCGGTCTTGTCGGCATATCGCTCCCACAGCGGGGCGATGACCTCATGGAAAAGCTTCTGGCCGCGTCCCCGATGAACGGTTGTGCTTGCACCTGAGACTTGGGCGATAATCTGCCGAAGGCGTTCCCGTACTGGCAGCGGGGGACGGGATCGAGACTTCTTGATGTCAATAGTCCATGCCTCATCAAGGCTGTTCGGAAAGTCGATTTGAACACGCGCCAGCTTGGTCGCTTCTCCCTTCGGTATCAGCCGGAACCAGTCACCCCATGCCATCAGCCTGCTGTTGCGGTAGATATAGGCTCCTTGATTGGAAATGAAGGCGCTGCGGTTCTGATAGAAGTCGTATTCGCGGGCTGTCAGGTTTGAGTGGTGCGGCAGGATGTAAGGTTGCAGATGCACCGCTGCTGAACCGATCCGAACGATCTCTTCTGGGAGGTGTCTGGTGTGGGTGTTTTTGCGGCAGAAGGGATCAAAGGCTTCGACGGAATGTCCATTCACGCTGATCGCGATACGGCTCCTCCCCCGGATTTCACCGGCTAGGAAACGGTGAAAGACGAGTGCCAGATGCTTCTCTAGAACGTCCAGCTTCTCGTTGACGATCTCATCTCGTCGGTTGCCGGTTTCATCCTCCAGAAGGCGATCCATTTCCCGCCAGATGACTGCGGTGCCGTGTGCGCCAAGCTGGCTCACATAGGGAAGAGCATCAATATCCTTTTCGTCAAGAATGTTCAGAATCCAGTCATCCGTCTCATCGATGACGTCGAGGTTCCATTCAGCCCCGGACAGGCTGTCATCCTTTGCGCTCACGATGGTCAGGGACCGGCATTGAGAGAAAGAAGCGGTTTTAAGACCAAGCCCGAACCGGCCCAAGTCGTTGGGGGATCGCTCTGTGCGAGGGTTCATGGCTCCGTGCCGCATAGCCGCCAAAAGCTCGGCTGCGTCCATGCCGCGTCCGTCATCCAGAATGACGAGGACAGGCTGTAGAACTGATGGTTCACAGAAAATATCAATTTTCGATGCGTCGGCGGAAATGCTGTTGTCAATCAGATCTGCCACCGCTGCTTCAAGCGAGTAGCCCAGATCGCGCATTGAGGCTGAGAGGCAGGCCGCACTTGGCGGCAGACGTTCAGGTCTTGCCATCAGGTTGCCTTTCGTATTTCGTTGGAGAGCTGATGCACGAGCCGGTCGGCATTAGCTTTTAGCTCGCATTCCCAGACGGTGATGACGGTCCAGCCTGCCGCCTCAAGTGCGGCCTTGTTCCGTTTGTCCCTTGCTACGTTCCCATCGAACTTCGCCTGCCAGAATTCGGTTCTGGTAGAGGGTTTGGTCGCATTCCGGCATCCTTCATGCCGGTGCCAGAAACAGCCATGAACAAAGATGACGGTGTGGTATTTTGGAAGAACGATATCGGGCTTGCCGGGCAGGTCTTTAGTATGAAGCCGGAACCGAAAGCCAACACGATGCAGCAGTGATCGGAGCCGTATTTCAGGGGCGGTGTCGCGTCCCCTGATCCGCGACATGTTCCAGCTTCGACGCTCTGCTGAAATCGTGTCCGCCATCACTGGCCATCCGGTACGGCGTGAAGCACTTCGGCGACGATATCCGCAATCTGTCTGGCGAGCTGCGGCGGCACGGCGTTGCCGACCTGATGATACTGCTCTGTGCGCGGCCCTGCGAAGAAGTAGTTGTCCGGGAATGTCTGGAGTCGCGCTGCTTCGCGTACTGTCAGGCTGCGGCACTGAGCCGGATCGTAGTGGATGAAGTAATGGCCATCCTTCGAGATGTGGGACGTGATGGTCGTCGCAACATGGTCTGCGAGCTGCACCCGGAACCTGTCCGAAAACATCTTGCCTGATCGACCTTCCTCGACATTCTTATGGTCGGGCAGCAGGCTCGTTGGGAAATCGGCCAGCTTCGGGCTGCGTCCGGTCTTTTCCGCAAATGTTGCAGCATAAAGATAGCGACGGAGGTCGGACGCCATATGGCTTCTCGCTTCATGTGCTGTCAGCACAGACAGTCTGCTGTCGTAGAGGCTTCGCAATACATTATGCGCAGGCTTGCGCATAATGTATCGGGACGACGATATCGCGCGAGGGGAACTAACCTTAGTCAGATTGCGGGAATCCAGCGCCTTCGCAATATCGCCAGCATAGACCGCGCCATTGAGTTGACGGCGGATGTTCATGGTTGAGATAGCTTGAAGCTCACTGAGCCAAGCAGTGGGGCTGTCTTTCGTTTTTGAGAGGCCGCTGCGTATGGAAGGCAGTGACCCTATCGTCTCCTGAACGGTGGGTGCGATCATCTTTTTGAGCGATCCCGGACGGACTTTTAGGTCGCCGCGAATGCCGACAATGAACATTCGGTGCCGCGCCTGCGGGATGCCATACTCTTCAGCGCGGATCACGAAGAGGCGCGGGTCTACATCTCCTTCCGCCATATCCTGCTCGGTAAGCGAATAAAGCTTATAGGAGAGATCGTCCGGCGTTCCGGGAATAGCGGTTCCGGGATGTGAAAGATCGCGAACGATCCGGGTGATCGCCGACTTGCCATTGATGGTCGCGGAAAGCAGTCCCTTTACATTCTCCATAACGAACACCGGCGGCCGGTGATCGACTATGATCTGGAGATATTCCAAGTACAGGGTGTGCCGCTCATCCTCTGCAAAGTCTTTGCGGCCCATCATGCGGGAACGTCCGACCAGCGAATATGCTTGGCATGGCGGTCCTCCGACGAGTGCCCATCGGCGGCTCGAGCCAACGCGATTGCGGATGATTTTCTTCACCTCAGTGCGGGATTCCGGTCCAAGCGAAATCCGCAACGCCGATGAAGCCGCATGGGCATAGGCTTCCGGATGGAGACGATACATCTCCTCGCAGGTCATTCCGCCTTTGAGGAAGGTGTAGTATTCGTCTGGCGCTTCGCCCACCCGGAACTGACGGATGAAATGGCGGAGAAGCAGTGTCTGATGCGAAAATATGTCTCTCTCGATGGAAACTACGCTCTTGAAGCAGGACCTGCCTTTCTCATTCGAGCTGAGGGAGAAGCCTTCGCCGAGGCCGCCGGGGCCTGCAAATACATCGACTATAGGGAACGCTGCGCCCAGCCACGACGGGCAGAGCTGGTCCGTAATGCTATCAGCTCGGGCTGGAAACTTTTCGCTGATAGGTTCAATTGCAAGCATGTCTATGGTCACTCCTCGGTTTTTTCGAGTATTGCACCAGAGGTAAGTGATAGGCGCTGAAACTCTTCTACGCTTACGGCGACAGAGCTGCCGTGCTTTTCCACTTGGACAGATTTCACTTTGGCCCACTCGAGCGGCAGCTTGGAACTGTTTTTGGTGTCCTTTGCGGACATGGTTTGCATGTAGTCTGTTCCTCAAGCATGAGCCATTTTAGTGACTCGGGACGTCCTGGCAACTGAGTTTTGACACTGCCTCAGAACAATCTACGGCCTCAGCTTTCTTGTTTCCCTGTGTGACCACATGGTGTGCGCAATCTGACCGATTGACGTCAGCACAATGATCGGACGGCGAAGAGACAAGAGTGTTCCTGTCGTAAAAGCGATCCAGTTCTCTCAAGGCTGCTTGGAACTGCCCCTGCCGTTTCAGATCTCTGACCGCAAAGCGAATGTCCTCTGGAAGCGACCATGAAAGCCGGGCCAGTTGCTCAAGCCTAGCAATGGTCTGCTGTGCCTGATCACAGTCCAGCACACGGTCCGCATGCCATTGTGCAATGACCTGAGCCCGTTTGTGCTCCGCCTCCCGGCAGCGATCTTTGATCCAGACGCGACGGGTTCTCTCATTCAGCAGAGTCTGAAGCAACTCACGCCTGTCTTGCAGATAGTCCTGCCATGTCGCTTCCCGTTCTGTTGGCACCGGAATCTGGATCGGGTCAGGACTCTGACTGCTCAGTCCTAGGTGATACAGAATGAACTGGACGAGATAGCGCAGGATCTCGGCCAGCTGGGACAGGGCCTGGCGGTACTGTTCTTCCGCTTCGGAAATTCTACTCTTCCGGGAGAACAGGCTTTTCCGGGCTTCCAGTTCATTCAGATCCTGTCGCGCCCGGGCAACGGCCTGATGGGCATGCTTCAGTCTGCTCCATCCTTCCTTCATCATCCGCACGATGCAGTCGGTCTGGATATCGAGAGGACTTTCCGGCCCGTAGCGCCGTTCCAAGGGATGCCGGGCGTTCAGGACGGTTCGGGCAGCCTGCATCTCTTGTTTCCAGTCCTTCAGATAGATCTGGAATCCTTCGCTGAACTGTCCGGGATGCCGAGACGAGCCGATGGACGGCAGTCGCTTTTGAATAGCGTTCACTTCTTTTCGTCCATGCTCACGGAGCCTCTGTCGATCCAAGGCGGATAATGAGGCTAGGGGATCCCAGATCAGATCTTTCACGACATGTCTTCGGTCTGCACGCTGACGATGCCGGGTTTCAAGTCGTTCCAGCCGTTTGACGACAGGTCGAAGATCTACAGGTGATGGCCTGGACGCCTCTTCTTCCAGCAGAATACGGAAATCCTTCATGCGGACTTTCGTCAGCCGTGTGAATGACCCGATCAGCATGCCATCGTCTGTTTCGATGACATGCGCTTCCCGTCGCCGGTCCGTGCGGTCTCCCGGTCGCATGTGCCACTTCTTTGTTTTCAGGAAGCGGCGAAACGTCTTCAGGTTATTTCCAGAGTTCTGCCAGAACGCCATAATTTCCTGTCTGGCCGCAGGTAGGTCAAAGCTCTGACGTTCTGTCATCCTCTGGGCCTGCGATGTGTACACCGAGACCGGAGGAGAAAATCCGTTTGCGGAAACCATGGAAGCAATCTTGTCCGCCGCCTCGGAGTTCCCGGCCCCTCTCAGGGCTTTCGCGATCGCTTTATCGTGCCGTCCGGGAACGAGGGCATGATCCAGCCGCAGTTCTTCCAGACGAGCAATCTTTTCCAGGCGCTGCCATGTAAATTTACTGCTGAGGACGTGATCCTCCTGCCATTCGGGTAAAAGCAGATGACCGTGGGTGCTGCCGTCTTTTTGATGGATGACGAGTGTCATGCGGTCGGGGTCAGGGCCCAGTTCCAGACAGATCTGGTTGGCGAAATGAGCAAGTTGCTCATCACTCATCGGTTCGGACGGGTTGAAGGCAATATGACGCAGGCCATAGCGGATGCCTTCGCGTTTCGCTTCTTTCATCCAGTCTTTCAGCAGGTAGTCGCTCCCGGACAGAATGCGAATGGTTTCATTTTTCGAGCCAGACAGGACATGTCGTGAGACAGCCTGATGTCCGCTCCTGGTTTTGATCCGGCTTTCCTGAACAATCATGGCGTCGCACCTGCGAGAATATGACTATTGGTTCAGTGCATGAGAGGAACGGAAACAGACCGGACCCTCTGGACACGAACCGGACGCAAACCTCGCAACAGGTGATCGGTCCGGTCTTTCAGCCGGTCGATATCCTGTAACGTGTCACCACAGGCAACGGCGTCACCGAGATGAGCAGCGTGAGCGAGTTGGTTCAGGTTGTTGCCAATCCGTCCCAGCTCGCCACGCAACTGACGGAGCTCATGACTGACCTTTCCGCCGCAATAGTGAGACAGAACCGCATCCTGCAACAATGTCCGGACCCAGTCAGCGGTTGTGGCGTGGCCGAGAAACCGGGCGGTCTGGCTCCAGCGTTCCAGCTCGTCAGGCGAGGCTCGGACGGACAGACGAGAAGAGCGGATACGAGATGAGGATAAAGGATCACGCATGGCGGGACGTTCTGGTCTGGGGGTCAACGGGGGAACTCCCCCTTGCCAGTTGTTTCGTGGGTAGCCACGAAGCACTGCTGGCTGAAGACAGAAGAACCTCTGAAGAACAGGATACCAATTCGAGGATTGGATTTCAGAAATGAACGCTAAAAATTTTCAAATAAGGATTTATTTGTAAGGAAATATAAGAAATTTTCACTAAAGATATATTCAAGAAACGCCGAATTTTTGGAATACGAAAGATGAATATTGAATCGATTCGACCGTCCGCTTGAGGTTCTGCATCTCAATACCGCTCAGATATGTCGTGGCTCCCTGACTTTTATGGCTGGCTTCATGTCCCAGCAGGGCATCAATCCAGATTTCGCGAATATCGCTATTCTGGTTGCGCAGAAGTGTTGAGACAGTATGCCGGAATCCATGGAACGTAATGGCTGGAGGAAGCACCATCATGGTTTTGTAGCGGGAAAATGCTCGACTGAAGTCAGCACCACGATTGCCATCCGTTGATGTCTTCAACTCAGAGAAGAGATATTTCTCGCCCGTCTTCTGGAAATTCAGAATGCCCCAGTCGAGGAGGGCGGAGTGGATAGGCACGAGACGTTCTCCAGCCTCAGTCTTAGGCGACCAGCTGTCTTCAGGATGGGCACAAATGCGGAAGCATAGAACGCCATCGATAGTCTGAATGTCCTCATTGCGGAGATTGCAGATTTCTCCCAAGCGCATCCCGCTGTAAGCGGCGACCATTGTGATGCCTTTGAAAGTATCGGCAGGAATACTGCACACCGGCCATGGCGTTTGCAGAAGTTTGCCCATCTCCTCTGCTGTCCAGGCGCGACGCGGGTTCTTCTTGGTCAGATTGAAGTCCCAATTTCCCCAAGGGTTTTTCTCAACCATGTCTCGGCGCAAGAGGTCGTTCCAGAGTGAGGACAGGCGCATGAAGTGGTTCTTCACAGTCTTCGCGCTCAGTGTTGGCACATCGTGAGAAGCGGCTCTTTCGATTTCTTCTTGCAGGGACAGGTTCTTGGTCTTGCCATGTGAGGCAGGCAGCGAGAACAAAACATCCCTGAAATCACCGGCCACTTTTCCATCGATGTTCCGTATCTACAGGTCACCGAATGCTTCGATGAAAAGCGCCACGGTTCTGCTGGTGTCTCTCTGAGTTTCGAGGCTTTTGGCAGGCTTACTGTTCAAAAAGCGGTTGAGAGCCTCTGTTAATAAAGTTGCAGGCCGTGTCTTCGGTGTTGCGGTGACCTTTTTAGGCTTTGTGTTAGCTTCACTGGTCGCAGGCGCTGAGGCTTCGGTTGTAGCACTACGACTGTCGAGGGCTTTGGTGAAGGCACTCAGGAGCGTTTCATGAAGACGCTTGATTTCGTTCTCAAGACCCTTCTTCTCAGCGGCGCTGATATGGGAGGCTTCGATCAGTTTTCGGATTATCGCCGTCATATGATTCTGGCTGTCGAGCGCGACCGCAATGACCTTTTCGACACCTGCACTCAAGGTGCGGACGTCGTGAGCGTGTTGCATCACGCTTTTGTAGTATTTTATTTGTCCGGCCATCTCCGCTGACGAGACGTCATTCTTTCGAATTGTCTCCTGTGTTGCCAGCATGTCTTCGTATTTATCCAGCAGAGCACAGTAGGCATCGTCTTTCGTCTTGAAGCCGTGTTGCTGCATGAAAGCTGCGCTATCGTTTGGAGAGGGCGTTGAGGTTTCAGAAGGTGGTTTTGAACGGCTCACGCTGCGAAGTCCTCTGAACAAATCACTTGTTTGCGCATGCAGCTCTGCCGCGCGACGTCGGGCTTCAACTTTGCCTGCTGTTCCCAGCGAGATCCAGATCTCGCTTTTTCCGAGAATCGGACGAAGTGCCTCCGGCACCACACGGCGGAAGTGGAATCGTGAACCAACTTGCTTGAGCACGAAGCTTCTCCAGATTTTGGAGAAGAGCTTTGGAGAACCAACCCGCAGATTGCGGGTCATATCCTCACATTTCCAATGAAATCAGAGAGTTGTGTGGTGCGAGCTGCGGGACTCGAACCCGCACGTCCTTGCGGACTCGAGATTTTAAGTCTCGTGCGTCTACCATTCCGCCAAGCTCGCACAGCTCTCATGCTGCGCGCAGAAGAGCGGTACCGTTTTCTCTCAACCAGCGTTCCGCTGCAAGACGTCCAATGCGTCCTTCGGGAATAAAACTGTCCACCAGAGCCCAGAAGTCGGAGCCATGGTTGAAGTGTTTCAGGTGCGCCAGTTCGTGGATGATGACATAATCCTGAATATTCGTAGGCGCCATTAGCAGGCGCCAGCTGAGCATGATCCGGCCCTGTTTCGTACAGCTTCCCCAGCGCGTTCGGACCTCGCGCAGGTCGAGGCGGGTGGGATACAGAACCATTGTTTCGGAATGGGCCTGAAGTGTCTGGGTCAGACGTTCTTTTGCCAGAATCTGAAGAAAATCGCGGACGCGACGGGTTGTATGGGAAGCATCTCCGCTCACGTGGAGCCCGTCTGTATCAAGCCAGCATCCACGTCTGGCCGTGGGGTCATGAAGAATCGGAACGTGGTGCCCGTCGATCAGGACGTGAGAACCGTCTGTTAGTGCAGGTTTTTCCGGCAATGCCGCAAGGGCTCTTGCGATCCATTCTGTCTGTTGGTGAACGAAAGCCAGAGCCCGGTCTTTGGTGACAGTCTGGGGAACCGTGACGATGACTTCGCCGCGGACTGGTTCGATCCGCAGGGTGATGCGTCTGGCCCGTGCCGAACGCTTCCAGATCAGTGGAACGGTCGGGGGGAGCATGGATGTCAGCCCTTGTGCTTCAGGACCTGACACAGCGGCGAGCGGTCCGGCCATTCGCCGGGCCAGTCTTCCAGATGGTCTTCCAGAGGGCCTGCGCGACGTTCGCTGACGCAGCGGTCCTGAACGGATGCACCGGAACTGTGGACGCCTTTGTCGTTCCCCGTGCGCAGCGGATGCCAGTCGGGGAGATCAAAGCCGTCGCGCAGCAGGCGATAGGAGCAACTGGGCGGAAGCCAGTCGATTTCGGCCAGAAGGGCTGGGGTCAGGGTCACGCAGTCCGGGACTTTGCGGTGACGGTCGGCGTAGTCGGTGCAACGGCAGGTATGGGTGTCGAGAAGGCGGCAGGCAACGTCTGTGTAAATCACCTCTTCCGTATCTTCGTCGCGCAGCTTGTTGAGGCAGCACCTACCACAGCCGTCACAGAGGGATTCCCACTGTTCGGAGGACATCTGATCCAGAGGAACGGTTTGCCAGAAAGGTGCGGAGGGAGACGTCATGGATGGTCCAGCAGGGCACAGGTGACACAGAAAGCGGTCGCCAGAAGAAGGGAAAGAACAACGGACGGCAACAAAAGCGGAAACCAGATTAGGCGCAGGCGTGTCGGCAGGTCTGCGCCCAGACCGATGGCGGCGCGGGTCGTGCCGGGAGGAAGAGTCAAAAGAGTTGCCCCAATGGGAAAAGCGACTGCGGGGGCGATGAGTAGTCCTTCGAGCCATCCCGGAACAGAATGAAGACTGGCCATTGCAAGGGCCAGCCCCGGTCCGGGCAGAAGCAGGATCAGTCCCAGACGGCGCAGAACGGAAGCTGGAAGAACGCGCATGAGGAGTGCGATCAGCGCACAGGCTCCCAGAAGCCCTGTCAGGATCGAGGGAAGATTAAGGCGGAGCGCGAGGGCCATCAGGGCGTCCGGGGAGCGAAATGTGCCGCGAACTGCTGTTCGAGCGCGTCGCCATGCAGGGACCAGAAGGTGTCGCTGACCGTCAGGAACGTGGGAGCCGCTTCTGGAGGAACGGGCGTGGGCATGTCTTCCAGATGAGGCGCGTGCATCCGGAGTTGCTCAAGGGCCCGGTGGGCGCTTTCGGCGGAAACATTAATGGGAATGGCCCAGAAAAGGGGCGAGCGGAGCACATTCTGTGTTCCGGCAACGAACAGTGATGTCGCCGGGCCGGATGGAGCGCGCGCACTCACGCTGGTGACTTCAGTGGCGGGTGCGCTCAGCATAAGGGCGCCGCTCTGTTCCATGATGCGGGCGGCATCGGCCGGTGTTTCCCACCATACGATATAGGGGCGCAGCAAGTCCAGTCTGCGGAACGCACGCTCCACGCCGGTTGGCGTCGAAAGCGTTGCATAGATATTCTGTGGCGCAACGCCGTCAGCCAGCAAAGCGATTTCCAGTGTTGTCCGGGCGCCAAAATGCAACCCCCGTCGTCCCGGATGGCGGGCCACATCCCAGAAATCCTGCCAGTTTGGGGCTGCTGTCAGCCGTGAGCGATCCCAGGTGAGGGCGATGTCGCTCACGCCTCCGGGAATGCCGCAGGTGGAAGTGTTATCTATCGGACGAACCCATTTGCCTTCACAGGACTGAGCCAATTGCGTCCCGGTGACGAGGACGGCCATCCATGCGGGTTTTGCTGCCTGCATCGCAGTCTGGAGGGTGCTGGTCTTACCGTCCCATTCTACCAGAGGCAGCGCGGTGTTGGCGGAAGTCAGGGCGTGCGCTGCGATCGTTCCTTGCGGAACACCGAAGCCGGGTTCTGGACGATGGACGGGTTTGCGAACGTGGCGAACGCGTCTGTGCCCATGGGCGGAGGCCGGTGCGGGCACGAAAACGGATGTAATGTCGCGCCCGACAGACGTCAGAAACGTGCCGATACCACCGCTCTGATGGGGCGAGGCGGCCTGCACTGTCGAATTTAGCGATGACAGAATCAGCAACGCGCACAAAGACGCCCGAAGCGGAAGGCTCCTGCGGGAGATCCGACCAGATGTCCAAAAGACATGTCGCAAAGGGAAGGCGGGCCGGGTCAGAACGAGAGGATCCTCAGAAAAATTCAGGTGTCCGAAAGGGGCTGTCCGATTACACTCGGACAGAACGGGCGTAGTTTAATACATCCCGGCACTCAGCGGAAAGGCTGTCGCATGAGCAGCAGGCCAGGCAAGCTGTACGGAGGTGCCCGATGCCGGGATTTTCTGGGCCTGAAGCGGGGGGCGGCGCAGTTCGATTTCCGTCCCTTCCGCACAGCGGACGCGCATGCGGATATGGTCGCCGAGATGGGTACTGTCGGTCAGCACGCCCCGCACGGGTGTGTCTCCGTCGTCGTCCATGCCAAGGCTCTGGGGACCGAAAAAGGGCGATATCCGGTCCGGGCGAACGCAGACAAGACATTCCTGCCCCTCGCTCAGATCTTCGGAAACCATGGCGTCCACGATCCCGCCGCAGGCCAGATGAATGCGGGCCACGTCATCACCGATGTCCAGCACCTGTCCTGTCAGCGTGTTTGTCTCGCCGAAAAGGGTTGCGACTTCAACGCAGGCGGGACGGTCATAGAGACGGGCAGCGTCGGCGCATTGCAAAAGCACATTATCCTGAAAAACCGCGATGGCACCGCCGGAGCGCAGGGCATCCTCACGACGTGAGACAGCATGGATGATACTGAGGTTCAGGGCGCGGGAGAGGGTGCCCAGCAGGATCGGAATGCGGCGTGCGGCATGTGGATCAAGGGCATGGAGCGGGTCGTCAAGAAGCAGGACGTCAGGCGAAGTGATCAGGGCGCGCGCCAGTCTGACGCGCAGGGAATGCTCCGCATTCAGTTCAGCCGGGCGCAGGTCAGCATGACCATCCAGTCCCATGAGCGAGATCATCCGTCCGGCGGCGGCCTGGGCCTCCGTTTTGCCTTTCCCGTTCGCGCGCAGGCTGAAGGCGATATTGTCGCGCAGGTTCAGATGCGGAAACAGCGGGTCCCGCGGACTCACGATCCGCATGCGCCTTTCTGCGGGCGGCCGGGACGTCACATCGTCGCCATTGACCATGATGGTGCCGCCCAGATGGGGCAGGAATCCTGCCAGCACGTCCAAAAGGCGCGACAGGGCCGCAGGCTGGTTGCCGAAAAGGGTCAGAGTCGCGCCGGGCTGGAGCGACAGATCGACGGGCGGTGCGTCAATGGCAGCGCGTAGGCCGACAATGTCCAGCACGGGCTGCACGACGGCTTTGGGGCGGGAGGGGCGAGTGCTCCTCTGCTTGGGAGCCATGCGGGGAGCGCCTGACAGGCCTGACATGCAACCTCTGGGAGAATGGACCGTTATGAGCGAAACAAAATCAGGCCAGAACGGATCTGACCTGATACTGAAGAAGGGGTTTGAACATGAGCCGTAAAAGCGTCAAGGATAACATTGAAGTTGCAACCGAGACCACGCAGGCTCAGATCGACGGTCTGCGGACCCAGTTGCAGGAACTCCTGAACAACCGCATCAATCCCGCCCTGCTCGACGCAGCGGACCGTACGGATCATGCCGTTGCAAATGCCCGCAAAATCACGGATCATGAAATTGAAAATGTTTCGACGCGTGTGCGGGCGCGTCCGATCGCAGCCGTCCTGATTTCGGCCGTTGTCGGTTTCCTTGCCGGCCGTTTCTCCAAGTAACAGCCCGGTTCTTTCCAGGCAGGAGACGGACGGCATTGCGTCCGGCTCCGTCCTGAAGAAGAGGCAAACGATTTCCCATGAAGCCCATTGAACTCGGACAGGATGTCCTTGCTGCCCAGGGACAGATCCTTTCCCGCTCTGCCATGCGAATCGGCCGCAGAGTCGCTTACGGTGTTGTTGCAGCAGTCTTTCTGATGTTCGCGGCGATCTCGTTTCACGGGTTCCTGTGGGCATTTTTCATTGATGTGGTCGGACTGGGCTATGTGGCTTCCGCGCTCTGCGTCATGGGTGTGGATCTTCTGTTCGTCCTGATCTTCGGACTTCTTGCGGCTCGCTCCATTCCGGACCCTGTCGCAATCGAAGCGCGCATCCGTCGTGACCGTAAGCTGGCACAGCTCAAGCAGTCCGTTGCCATGGCGGCCCTGACAGGCGTTGTTTTTGGTCCCGCCGGGCGTTTCACGTTCAGGCGTATACTGGATCTGGTGCGTAATATCCTCGGCCTTCGGAAATAAGACATTTTGTGGCTGATATTGGCCTAAGCCGTATAGTCAGCCCCAGCGTAATGGCGTAAGCACGTCTCCAGAACACAACCCCCTCATTATTTGAGGGGGAGTCGTTGTGTTTGATTGAGGAGCGTTGTGGGCGAGTTGTCTTACAGTCTGGCGTTTGGCAGTCTGATGGTTGACGCTGGAGCTGGCTTCTGATGCTGGCTGAAGTTAACCTGTTTGGCGTTTTCGTTGCTCCGCTTTCCATTTATGCCGTAGCGGCGGTCTTTGTAACGTTACTGCTGAGAAGTCTTCTGTGGCGCACGGGCGCTCTGGGATGGTTCTGGCACGTCGCTCTCTTTGAAATAGCGCTCTATGTCTGTGTTCTCTGTCTGCTCATCCTTTACGTATAGGAGGGGTCAGCGATGAACTGGACCCGCAGTGTAATCCGTGTCCTGTTGACCCTTGTGGTGCTGGCGCTCGCCATCGGCCTGGGACGGACGATGTGGGACATCTATGTCCTCGCCCCTTGGACCCGTGACGGCCGCGTGCGCGTCTATGTCGTGGACGCCGCCCCTGAAGTTTCGGGCACGGTCGTGGCCGTGCCAGTCGTGGACAACGAGTTCGTTCATAAAGGCGATCCGCTCTTCGTCCTCGATCCGGTGCGCTTCCGTCTCGACATCGACGCCGCCCGCGCCCGTCTGGCTGGAGCCGAAGAAGACCTGAAGCTCCGGACCTCCGACGCCAAGCGCCGTATGGGATTGGGCGGCATCGTCTCGGCGGAAGAGCAGGAAGACTTCAACTCCAATGTTGAAACCCAGCGCGCCAAGGTCAACGCGGCCAAAGCCGAGCTGGATACGGCGCTGCTGAACCTCCAGCGCTCCACGGTCTATTCGCCGGTAGACGGCTACATCACCAACCTGAACCTGCGCGTGGGCGACTACGCCCATGCCGGGCAACCCGGCATGGCCGTGATCGACGCACACAGCTTCTGGATCAACGGCTATTTCGAAGAAACGAAGATGCACGGTGTGCATGTGGGGGACGAAGCCCGCATCAAGCTGATGGGCTACAAACAGATCCTCATGGCGCATGTCGTCAGTATCGGTCGCGGCATCAACGACCAGAACGGCGTGTCCGACAAGCTGGGCCTGCCGGACGTCAATCCGATCTTCACCTGGGTGCGTCTGGCTCAGCGTATTCCGGTGCGTCTGGAACTCGACAGCGTACCGCCGAACATCACGCTGGCGGCCGGCATGACGGCCACGGTGACGATCGGGCGCGAAACGCCGGGCGCGCGCGGGCGTCTGACCACCTGGCTGCAGAACCACCTCTGACATGTCCCGCAAATTCCTGACCCTTGCCCTGAGTACCTGTCTGTCGCTGACGGCGTGTACGGTGGGGCCGAACTTCACGCCGGACCGGATCAAGGTGCCCGACGCCTTCGTCGAGCAGCCCCATCCCGCCACGGCCGATGCGCTGGCGCAGTCGGCAGCGGACATGAAGGACTGGTGGTCACAGTTCCACGACCCCATGCTCAACGAGCTGGTGGATCAGGCGATCAAGGGCAATTACGACCTGCAGATCGCCTCGCAGCACATCATTGCCGAACGCGCCGTCCGCAGGCAGGCCCAGTCGGCCTGGTATCCGCAGCTCGACGTGGCCGCAGGTGGTGGCGATGACCGCTACTCGATCAATATCGACAACTGGCCGCTGCGTCCGGGCAATCCGGCCAACCGCCCCGAAGCCTCGGTCCTGACCTATGGCGCGCGGGCGACCTGGGAAGTCGATCTGTTCGGGCACATCGCCCGGCAGGTGGAAGAGCGCAAGCGGATCGTCGAGGAATCGATCGAGAACCGTCGGGGCGTTCTCCTGGCCCTGCTGGCCGAGATGGCGACGGACTATGTAACACTGCGCTCGGTGCAGGAGCGTCTGACCGTGACCGAGCGCGCCATCGACGTGGCCGTGCGCTCGCGCGAACTGACCGAAAAGCTCTACACCCACGGTCTCGGCAACACGCTGGCCGTGGCGCAGGCGCAGACGGAAGAACATCTCGAACGCGCCCGTCTGGCCCCGTTGCACGAGCAGGAAGAGCGGCTGATGCATGCCATCGCCGTTCTTGTCGGCGACATGCCGGGCCAGCTTGAGGAAGAGCTGGAAAAGCGCCGCCCAATCCCCGATCTGCCGCGCTTCCCCGACAGCCTGCCGTCGATCGTGCTGGCCAACCGCCCCGACATCCGCGTGGCCGAGGCCGAATACGCCGCCGATACTGCGCGCGTGGGCATTGCGGTCTCGAACCTCTATCCGAAATTCATGATCCCGCTGACGTTCAACCCCAACGCGTCCGCCGCCTATCAGGCGTTCCAGGCGGGTGGCATGGCGTGGAGCTTCATGATGATGGCAACGCTGCCGGTCATTCATGGCGGCCGTTATACCGCCGCCATCGCACAGGCCCGGGCCGAGGCCGAGGGTAGCCGTCTGAACTACCGCAAGACCGTGCTCAAGGCGTTTGCGGATGTCGAGGACGCAATGGGAGACTGGCGGCATAATGCCGAACTGGTCGAGCAGCTGAACCAGGCCTCCGTCGATGCCGGCCTCGCCCGCGACCGCGCCCAGAAGCTGTTCGGAGCCGGTTTGACCGGCTATCTGAACGTGCTGACGACCGAACAGACCGCCCTGTCCGCCGAAGATCAGGCCGTCGTCGGACGCCTCGCCCGCGTCCGCAACGCCGTCGCCCTCTACATCGCCCTCGGCGCCGGATGGCAGGGAAAAGCCCTCACCGACACAAGGCTCCCCGTCGAAGTCAAACAACAAAACGCCTTCGTCAGAGCTTTTACAAGGTAGTCCTGAGTGGATTGATCGCATAAAACCATTTGGGTTTTATGACGAAACACGACAATATCCGTTCAGGACTCCCTGACCACTCAGCAAGGATCAGTGATGGGCAGACTGACCTTGTGGCGCAATATTCCCGCATTCGTGGCAGCTACTTGCCTGCTTTGTTCTCCCGTACACGCGCGAAACATCCATGACTGCGTCACCATGAGCGAGGTCCTCCCCTTCCTGAACCCGGCTGGCGCTCCCGTCATTCATGTCCAGATCAACGGCCATGATGTCGGCTCTTTCTTCTCGACATTCACAACGCGGACCAGCGTCTGGGATGCAAAAGGGTTAGATTTTTACCGTCTTGACCCTGTCAGAACCATGTCGGTCACAGGAACGGGCGGAAACTATTCCACCACGATCGAAAGCCTCCAGATCGGTCAATCCGTGCTCAAAGACATGACAGCCCTGCTAGTCAATGAGCGGCCCCCCAAAACGCCGGATGGCCTGCTTCTGATGATGGATCTCGGATGGGACATTCTTGGACAATACCATCTGCTCATCGACAGGTATTCGCAGAAAATCGGTATTTTCACTTACGATACTGCTGCGGATTGCCCGGATATCGGAACACTTCTGAAAAACCCGGGACCAGCCATTCCCCTGACATCCATTGATGATGAGTCCCCGCAACTCAATCAGATGACGGCTCTTCTGGATGGCCACAAGGTGGACATGCAGATCAATACGAGCGCCAACCGCTCCATTATCCAGCAATGGGTGGCGCGGAAGATGGGGATTTCACGACACATCCTTAAACAGGACGACGAAATCCGTGTCGGCGCAGGGGAAGTCCTGCTCGGACACAGACATCACTTCAATACGCTGCAACTTGGTTCACATACCCTGCATAACATCACGCTGGATGTCGTCCCGGATGCGGAGTTCAATATTCTTGGGATGGACGTGCTCAAGCACTTCAACGTCCTGATCAATCCCATGGCCGGTAAACTCTGGCTGGAGGACTACGTTCCGCCGCCCGGCCATGTGGAGGAAAAGGCCCTCCCCTGGTCGCCGACCCATGACCGGCTCAGCATCACCCATGCCAGCGAGGAAAAGCAGGCCCCACCTCTCCCCGCCGGAAAACCTTGAGGGTCAGGCTTCTGACGAACCACCGTCCACGTCAAATGTCACACCCTGCGCCAGCGGCAGGGTGCGTCCATAATTGATGGCGTTGGTCTGGCGACGCATATAGGCCTTCCATGAATCCGAACCGGACTCACGCCCCCCGCCCGTCTCCTTTTCACCGCCGAACGCCCCGCCGATTTCCGCACCGGACGGCCCCATATTCACGTTCGCAATGCCACAATCCGATCCCCGCGCAGACAGGAACTGCTCCACTTCCCGGATATCGGTCGCAAAAATCGAAGACGACAGGCCCTGCACCACGTCGTTCTGAAGCGCAATAGCCTCATCAAGCGTGTCATATTTCATGACATACAGGATCGGCGCGAATGTCTCTTCCAGAACCGGCCCCACCTGAGACGGCATTTCAACCAATGCCGGACGCGCATAAAATGACGCCTCTCCGTTCACATCGACGCGGGTTCCGCCATGAACCGTACCGCCCGCATCCGCCGCAGCCTTGAGACTGTCCTGCATCATTGTGAAGGACGCCGCGTCAATCAGGGGCCCGACAAGCGCCGTTCCTTCGATCGGATTACCAACCGAAATGCTTCTGTAGACATTCACCAGCTTGGGCACGAGCGTGTCGTAAACGCTGGAATGGACGAACAGACGCCGCAATGTCGTGCAGCGCTGGCCAGCCGTTCCCATTGCGCCGAACGCAACCGCCCGCAGCGTCAGATCCAGATCTGCCGAAGGCGTGACGATGGACGCATTGTTGCCGCCGAGTTCCAGAATAGAACGCCCGAAACGACGTGCCACGCGCTCGCCCACGTCGCGGCCCATTCGGGTCGAACCAGTTGCGGAAATGACCGGCACGCGGCGATCTTCCACCATCAGTTCGCCAATATCGCGTCCGCCAACCAGTAATGTGCTGAGTGCGGCTGGTGCATCGTTCCCGAAGCGCGCTGCCGCCTTCAGGAACAAAGCCTGCGTGGCGAGCGCAGTCAGCGGTGTCTTTTCCGAAGGCTTCCAGATCACGCTATCACCGCAGACCAGCGCCAGAGCCGCATTCCACGACCAGACTGCGATCGGGAAGTTGAACGCCGAAATGATGCCAACCGGCCCAACGGGATGCCACTGTTCCGTCAGGCGATGGTCCGGTCGTTCAGAAGGGATTGTCAGACCGTAAAGCTGGCGGGACAGGCCAACTGCGAAATCGCAGATATCGATCATTTCCTGCACTTCGCCCAGACCTTCGGACGGAACCTTACCCACTTCCAGCGTCACGAGCCGACCAAGCGCGTCCTTATTCGCCCGCAATTCCTCGCCCAGCAGGCGGACCAGCTCACCACGACGCGGTGCCGGAACCCTGCGCCAGACCTTGAACGCCTCTGCCGCACGGCCGATCGTCGCTTTTGCCTCGTCCGCGCTGATTTCCGCAACTTCAGCAATCCGCTCGCCCGTCAGAGGTGATGTGACAGCCAGAGTGCCGCCCGAGTAGAGATCAGCCGACACGCCAAGGCTGTCGAGAAGCGTTGTGACTTCGGAGCGGAGAGAGGCAGTCATTGTTCTTCCTGTCTGGATTGCATAGCAGTTATCCCATTCACAAACCGTTACGACCCCGACGTCAAGATGATCCCGAAGACAGCCACTCCAGACAGCGGGATATTTTCCAGTCTGGGTGAAAGGGGGAAAAAGCGTTAGGATCATCTCAGGCACAGCCTTGCCGTCACTCTTTTCAGGCCGTAACGGCGGCAGTGATGACGGCGCAATCAGAAACCCCCACTCTGAAGGCAGAACCCATGCAGAATTTTGAATTCTACAATCCCACACGCATCATTTTCGGCGAGAATACGATCCCGAAACTGGCAGACCAGATCCCGGCCGAGGCCCGCGTCCTGATCCTTTTTGGCGGTGCAAGTGCAGAGCGCAACGGCACACTTCCGGCTGTACGCGAGGCGCTGAATGGCCGCTTCACCCGGGAATTCGGTGGCATCGAAGCCAACCCGACCTTCGAGACGCTGATGAAGGCGGTCGAGCTGATCCGGAACGAGAAACTGGATTTCCTGCTGGCCGTAGGTGGCGGCTCCGTCATTGACGGCACCAAGTTCGTGGCCGCAGCCGTGGATTTCGAAGGTGATCCGTGGAGCATCCTGACGACGCATGGTGCAAACGTCAAAGCTGCGATGCCGCTGGGAACGGTTCTGACACTGCCTGCGACCGGTTCGGAAATGAACAGCTTCAGTGTCATCACCCGGCATGCCACCCGCGAGAAACTGGCCTTCGGCAGCCCGCATGTCTTCCCGCGCTTTTCGGTTCTGGACCCGACCCGCACTTATTCCCTGCCCGTCCGGCAGATTGCGAATGGCGTCGTGGATTCCTTCGTCCACATCATGGAACAGTATCTGACCTATCCGGCGGACGGTCTGGCTCAGGACCGCTTTGCCGAGGGGCTTCTGCTCAGCCTGATCGAGATCGGGCCGAAAGTCGTTGCAGAACCTGAAAATTATACACTCCGCGCCAATTTCATGTGGATCGCAACGCTGGCGCTCAATGGCATCATCGGCGTCGGCATGCCGCAGGACTGGTCCACGCACAGCATCGGCCACGAACTGACGGCACGTTACGATATCGACCATGCCCGGACACTGGCCATCGTTCTGCCGTCCATGCTGCGTGTCCGCAAAGACGCCAAGCGCGGCAAACTCCTGCAATATGCGGCTCGTGTCTGGAACCTGCATGAAGGCACGGAAGACGAGCGGATCGAAGCCGCCATCGTACAGACGGAGAAATTCTTCGAAAGTCTCGACATTCCGACCCGCCTCTCCGCTTACGAGATCGGCGAAGAGGGCATTGATCCACTGGTCGCGCAGCTCGATGCCCACGGCATGACTGCACTGGGAGAACAGTCTGAAATCACTCTGGATGTCAGCCGCCGGGTGCTTGAGCTGAGCCTGTAAGGCAGGGGGCGGCTCAGGCCGCCCCTCCTTTCAGGACGCCGTCCCGATCACGTCTTTCAGATGCTGGCGATAGGCCGCGAGTGTGGCGTCGACATTTGGCGCCTTCATCACGTCTGTCGCCAGAAACGTCGGAAGCGCCGACATTCCCAGAAATTCATGAGCTTTGTGAAACGGGAAATAAACCCCATCCACGCCACGCCCCTCGAAGAACTGATCCGGGTCCGTAAACGCGTCTTCCGGCGCGTTCCATGTGGCTGAGAGCATGTAATGCTTGCCCTGTACCAGGCCGCCTGAGCCATATTTACGCTCCGGATGTGCGCGGCTGCGACCATCATTGGCATACAGCTTCCCATGGCCAGCCGTCATGATTTCGTCCATGTATTTCTTGACGATCCAAGGCACGCCCATCCACCAACCGGGGCACTGATAGATAATCAGATCAGCCCACAGGAAGTTCCCGACTTCCTGTTCCACATCGTATCCGTCATCAATTTTCGTTTGGCGAATGTCGTGCCCGCTCTTGGACAGGATATCGGCGGCAAACGCCTGAAGTGTATCGTTCAAACGACCGTGAGAATGAGCGAAGACCTTGCTGCCATTCAGAAGAAGAATTTTTGTCATGATTGCATATCCATCATTGCCCCAGATCGGAGCTATTGGGCCATCATGAACTCCTGATACCCACTTGATAAGCGCCACGATCTCCACAAAATCTGTGAAGCAGTTTCACAGATGAGGCAGAAAATGGACAACCGTTTCGGCGAGATGAAAATCTTTCTCCGCGTCGTGGAGAGCGGCAGTTTTTCCGAAGCGGCACGCCTCTCCATGATGACGCCCTCTACAGTCAGCAAACTGATCGGGCGCATTGAAAGTCGCCTTGGCGTTCAGCTTGTGGAACGCTCGACTCGAAAACTGTCCATCACGCCTGAAGGACTGGCTTATTACGAACGGGCGCAGGCCTTGATTGCGGAACTGGACGATCTGGAGGGCTTCCTGTCCAGAAAAACCGTCCAGTTGACGGGGACCATCCGAATCAATGCTTCTGTAGCGTTCGGAGCGCTGATGCTGGAGCCGCTGCTGCCGGAGTTCTGGGCGGCATATCCAGATATCGTTGTGGATCTGTCCCTGTCCGACGAGATGGCGGATCTGTATCTGGACCGGACGGATATCGCGTTCCGGGTCGGAAAACTTCAGGATTCCAGCCTGATGGCCAGACAACTGGGGACCGTACCGCGGCTGATTGTCGGGGCACCGGATTATCTGGAGCGGTTCGGGTGGCCCCAGAGCGCGGACGATCTGGAGCATCACCGGTGTCTGGGTTTCAATTTCCGCCGCGCGGCTCCGGTCTGGCCGTTGCAGGAACGCGGGCGGATCGTAGATCGGATCGTCCGGGGACCGCTACTCGCCAATAATGGTGAAACCGTTCGACGCGCAGCAGTCCGTGGTGCCGGGCTGGCCCGGCTGGCCGAATATCATGTGCGCGACGATCTGGCGGCAGGACGTCTGGTTGAAGTGCTGGCAGACAATGCCACGCGGGATGAGGAGGCCATCCACGCGCTTTATCAGGGTGGAAAACGGGTACCGCAACGTATCCGCGCGTTCCTGGATTTCGTTGTTCCGCGCCTTCAGGCCAGTCTTAGCCCAACTTTTATCCGTTGCTCAGAGCCGAGTTGAGGACGGCGGCCAGACGCACACCCGCCTGTTCGAGACGCAGTTGCATGATCGGCCAAGTGAGTTCGGTGTACGCCTTGCCAACATCGGCGCCCTTGTTCGCTGGAAGCGCACCGTAAGCCACACTGCGGGCCAGAGAATGGCTTTCATCGGCCCAGTTGACGGTGGCGTCATGCACGTTACCAGCCGCCAGATCCTGCACCCAGTATTGGGCTTCATCAGGCGTAATCAGAGCGCCGAGACGATCGGCTTCCTGCTTCGCGCGGGCGGGATCGATGCTGTAGAACGGGCCGACATGCAGGTCCGCTTCATGGTCGATTACCCCTTCATCCCATAGGGAGTGCAGGTTCATGTGGCCATTGGCGTTATTGCCGAAATAGGTCAGGTGAATTGCATTCCCGCCCATATCCTTGTTGCGCTCGGCAGCATGCAGGGGTTGATGGATATCGCCCATTAGATGAACGACCCATTTCAGCGCGACCAGACGGTCCTGAGGCGAGGCATGCGTATCAGCAAGAATCCTGATTTCCTCGGGAAGTTTTTCCACAACACAGGCATGATCCGAGCAGTCGCGAGCCTGATCATAGGCCGGATGAGACACATCGATATCGACATAATGCCATTTCAGCGTCTCTGGCGCGCCCCCCTTCTTCTTGGGAACATGGCCGATCGTGTCAGGCCAGGAAGCGACCTGATCAAGGGTCTGGTGGTTTTCAAGCTCCAGGAGGGCCGCTGCCGCTTTGCTGGCCTGAGGTGTCAGGCGCTCCTGAGCGATATCCGCCACGATGGCGTGACCATAAGGCCCCCAAGCGAATGCGCTGGAAGAAAAAGCAAGCATACCCGCGCCGATCAGGGACGCACAGAGAACACGAAACTGCATGGAAAACCTGACTGCCCATCTCTGGAAATGACGTTATCCCTGTTTCTCACCCTTTCGGGACCATCACAAGATATTCCAGCGCGCTGTCATAACCTTGTCTCGAACCTGCGCACCCACATGGGAAATCCGCAATAAAAAATCTTAAAATCTCCCGATATCAGTAAAATTTCTCAGTTTGGAAAATTATTTTTTCTTTCATGCAAAATTGTTCTGATCAATATTTTATATCTATTTCAGATCATCCCGATTTATTTCAGCTTCCCTGTTGATTGAGAGAAAATTTTTCACAAACCCATCAATCTTTAACCATGATATTTATCGATAAACATTATAATTCGTTCAAAACCATCAAGAGGCTTATTCTTTCCAATCCAACTATTAAAAAAAGTATGTCATAAAATTTACCGCATTCTTCAAAATATCATCATTGCCATTATTGTTATCAAAAAATAATATCCTCTTTAACGACAAGAAAAAGATATATTTTTCTAAATGTCACTTGGTTTTTATTTTGGAGGATCCAGCATGTCATCCTGGGCACAAGTTTACGATCCAATAGGGAACATCTGGATTTCTGGAGCAATCGCTCTTATTCCAATCCTGTTTTTCTTCTTCGCCCTTCTTTATCTGCATATGAAGGGTCATATTGCCTGCACCATTACTGTGGGAATTACTTTCGCACTGGCCGTCCTGTTTTATGGAATGCCCGTTTCCACGGCTGTAGCCGCCGGTCTGTATGGCTTCGCTTATGGATTATGGCCAATTTCCTGGATCATCATCGGGGCGGTCTTCCTGTACAAGATTTCCGTCCGGACAGGGCAGTTCGACATTATCCGTCATTCCATTTCCACAGTCTCGAAAGATCAGCGCATCCAGCTTCTGCTGGTCGCCTTTGCTTTTGGGGCTTTTCTGGAAGGAGCGGCCGGTTTTGGGGCGCCTGTAGCCATTACGACCGCCCTACTCGTCGGGCTTGGATTTCCGCCGATCTATGCCGCAGGGCTGTGTCTGATCGCCAATGCGGCACCGGGCGCATTCGGCGCCATGGGTATTCCCGTAATCGTTGGTGCACAGGTGATCGGGGCCGAGCCTTATGCCGTCGGTCGGCTTGTCGTCATGCAGTTGATCCTGATTGGCGTTATCATTCCATTCTGGCTGGTCGCCGTTGTGGACGGCATGCGCGGCATTCGTGAGACATGGCCTGTCATTCTCTTTACCGGCGTTGTTTTTGCCCTCACGCAATCTCTGACGGCCCTGCTGATCGGACCGGAACTTCCTGATATCATTGCACCGCTGGTGACGATGGTTGCCATCCCGGTCTTTCTGCAGTTCTGGAAACCAAGCCGGGTTTTCCGCTTCGACACTGGCGATACACCCGCAGATGCCGTGATTGACAACGCGACCTACACGTCATCGCAGATCATGCGGGCCTGGTCTCCGTTCATCATTCTCACGGCCTTCGTCGCCATCTGGAGCATCAAGCCCTTCAAGGCGCTGTTTGCCGCTGGTGGGCCATTGAACTGGACGGTTCTCGTCATCCAGTTTCCGGGATTGCATAACCTTGTCCTGAAAACGGCTCCAATCGTTCCCAGCCCGACCCCTTACGCCGCAATCTTCAAGCTGGATTTCATTTCCTCTGTCGGGACAGCCATTCTGCTGGCCGGTGTGATGACTGTTCTGTTCCTGAAGATGCGCCCCACAGACGCCCTTGCGACATTCCGCGACACTTTGCGTGAACTGCGCATTCCGATTTACGCCATCGGCATGGTGCTGGCCTTCGCGTTCCTCGCGAACTACTCCGGCCTCTCCACCACGCTGGCTCTGGTGCTTGCCATGACCAAGGGCGCTTTCACGTTCTTCGCACCGCTTCTGGGCTGGCTTGGGGTGTTCCTCACAGGCTCCGATACGTCTTCCAACGCGCTGTTCGGCGGACTTCAGGCGGCAACCGGACGGCAGATCGGAGTGAGCGGGGAACTTCTGGTCGCAGCAAATACGGTCGGCGGCGCGGTTGGAAAGATGATTTCTCCGCAATCCATCGCTGTAGCGTCGGCGGCCGTCGGGCTGGTCGGGCGCGAGGGCGAACTGCTGCATTTCACGCTGAAATGCAGCATCATTCTAGCCGTTCTGGTTGGGCTCATCACGACAGCGCTGGTTTTCATGGGGGTAGGCGCCTGATCCTGCGCTGATCTGAGAGCGGTTATGACGGGGCGCAGGAACATTTCCGCGCCCGGTTTCTTTTCAGGGTCTGAACAGAATTGCCGTATAAGACTTCCCAAAGCGAATTGAGAAACATTCTCAATAATAGTAAACCTCATTGCACGAATATCCCGACGACTACTCGCTTTCCCTCGAAGATTCCCGACAATAGAGCATCGTCGAACTCTTCAGGATTTTTCGGGAACCATAATAGGATAACAAGCGTTTTCGCTTTCTATCCTTTCGACATATCGTCCGAAAACTTTACTCCTCATGGGATTATTTACCGATAATCAGCTCTTCACGGTTGCATGATCACGTGACGTCTGTAGGTTGCGGACCTCTGTAAGGTGACACTGATCACGGTCATGTCATCCGTCTCGAGTGTATGCGAAGAGTGATCCTACATGACGAAAGATCGTCACTGCCCTCTTGTTGACCTCCATACGTCCTCCCCCAATGCCATGCGCCTGAACCGGCTGACGCGGATGTCGCGCCGCGATACGCTGATGGCAGGCATGGCGGGTGTGGGCGTTCTGGCGGTTGGAAATGTCGTGGCCGCAGAGCCTGCGACTGGCGTCGATCCTGAACTTGAGCGCTTCATGAAGGTGTCAACGCGCCTGACCGACCGCGCCTCTCTTGATCCCCGGATCGGAAAGGCACTGTACGAGCGCATTCTCCAGTCCGGCCCGGAGCTTAAAGCCCAGCTTTCGAAGCTCGCGACGCTTCTGGAGAGCGGGAATTATGAAAATGCCTCCGCCTTCGCCAAGGCCGCCGAACAGGCCGACCCGGCGTTCAAGGACGTCATTCATGACATCATGACCGGCTGGTATCGCGGGGTCGCGGACGGCAAGGTCGTGGTCTATCGCTCCGCCCTGATGTTCGACGTCACCAAGGACGCGATCTACCCCAAGACCTACGCCGCGGGCGGCCCGTTCTACTGGACGACGCAGCCGCCTGAAGTCGACAAGCCGACCGGCGCGCCTGCGCTGTCGCCGTCCAAGTTTGACGTGGAACCTACCTGAGAGCGGGAACAGCATCTCTTATGTCTTCTGATCAGAATCTCTCCGCCGATGTCGTGATCGTCGGGTCCGGTGTGGCTGGCAGTTCCATTGCGAACGAACTGGCGCGCGCGGGCATTTCCGTCATTGTGCTGGAAGCCGGGCCACGTGTGGACCGTCAGCATTTCGTGGATAATTTCCGCAATCTGGAAAACAAGCCGTCCTATCAAGGGCCCTTCCCGTCCACACCCTGGGCCGTGCACCCGCCCAACCAGATGACGCCGAACCAGTATCTGCATACGAGCGGCCCGAACGCGGAAGCCTATCAGCAGGTCTATCTGCGGATGATGGGTGGCACGACCTGGCACTGGGCCGGATGTGCATGGCGCTACCTTCCGTCGGACTTTGAACTCAAGACCCGCTATGGTCAGGGCCGTGACTGGGCGCTGAAATACGATGATCTTGAGCCATTTTATTATCAGGCCGAAGTCATGATGGGCGTGTGCGGTCCGGACCCGAAGGTCGAGGATCTGGGCTCTCCCCGCCAGCAGCCCTATCCGATGGAAGCGCTGCCAATTTCCTATGCGGCACAGCAGTTCCGCAAGCTCATCAATGAAAAGACACCCTATCGCGTCGTGCATGAACCGCAGGCCCGCAATACGCGGCCTTATGACGGCCGTCCGACCTGCGAAGGGCATAACAATTGCATGCCGATCTGCCCGATCGGGGCGATGTATAACGGCGGCTATTCCGTCTATCACGCCGAGGCTGCCGGGGCGAAGTTCGTACCCAATGCGGTGGTCTATAAAATCGAGCGTGACAGCGCGAACAAGAAGGTAACGGCCGTTCACTACTACGATCCGGACAAAGGATCGCACCGCGTGACGGGCAAGTATTTCGTGATCGCAGCGCACTGCATCGAGACAGCCAAGCTGCTGCTGGTTTCGGCCGATGAGCAGAGCCCAGATGGTATCGCCAACAGTTCGGGCCATGTTGGCCGGAACATGATGGATCATACCGGCGTGCAGGTGACGTTCATCAGCGGCGACAAGGCCCTGTGGCCGGGACGTGGCCCGCTTGAGACCAACGTGATCGACAATTTCCGCGATGGCGACTGGCGTGGCGATCGTGGCGCATACCTTGTGCACATGGTCGATGACAATCAGGTCGATTTCGCAACGCAGCTTGCGATTTCAAAGGGGTATGTCGGCAAGGATCTGGAAGATCAGATCCGCTATCTGGCTTCCCACACCGTCCGCCTGTTCAGCCATAACGAAGCCCTGCCCGATCCGGACAACCGTCTGACGCTCAGCAAGACGCATAAGGACGCGCTCGGCATTCCGCACCCGGATGTCTATTACAAGCTGCCGGAGTACACGGTCCGCAGTTGCGAGCATACGCGCGGACTGTTCAAAGACCTCATCGGCCTGATGCATGGCACGGATGAACAGTGGACGCCGGGCTATTTCCCGCAGGATCATCCCTCCGGCAGCACCATCATGGGCGTAGACCCCAAGGATTCCGTGGTGGACGGCCATTGCCGGACGCATGACCACGAGAACCTGTTCATCGCAAGTTCGTCCGTGTTCTCCACGGTCGGAACCGGAAACATTACCCTCACCGTCGCAGCCCTTGCGCTTCGTGTTGCCGATACGCTGAAAAAAGAACTGCTCCATGCCTGATTTCAAAACCGTTTTCTGGTCTTTTCTTGTTGGTGGAACGGTTCTGGCTGGACTGTCTTCTTTCGCTGCGCGGGCGGCGGATGTGGATCAGGATGTCATGAACCGTGGCGCCTATCTCGCCACGGCTGCGGACTGCATCGCCTGCCACACCAAGCCGGGCGGTACACCGTTCGCGGGAGGGCTGAAGATTGCAACGCCCATGGGCGACATCATTTCCACGAACATCACGCCCGATGCCGATCATGGGATCGGCAAATATTCGGAACATGATTTCGAGCAGGCCCTCCGCAAGGGCAAGCGCCGTGATGGCGCAAACCTCTATCCGGTCATGCCGTATGTTTCCTATGCGGCCCTGACGGATCAGGATGTTCACGCGCTTTATGTGTGGTTCATGAACGGCGTCAAACCTGTCGCGCAGACACCGCCCGCCACGCAACTCAGCTTTCCGAGCAATGTCCGCCTGACACTCTCAGGCTGGAACATGCTGGCAGGAACCGAGACGCAGGAAACGGGTGATTCCGCGAATTATGACAAGATGCGGCGTGGCCGGTATCTGGCCATTGCGCTCGAACATTGCGGAACCTGCCACACACCGCGCAACGTCATGCTGATGGAGAAGTCGGATCAATATCTGGCGGGCAGCCCGCTGTCAGGCTGGTACGCTCCGAACATTACCCCCAGCAAAACAGGCGGGATCGGAGACTGGAGCGAGGACGATCTTGTCCAGTATCTGCACACTGGTCGGGTCAAGGGCAGAAGTCAGGCAGCCGGACCGATGGGAGAAGCTGTCGAACACAGCACGAGCCATCTGACGGATGCGGATCTGCATGCGCTGGCGGCATTTGTCCTTCAGGTGAAAGCGATTGACGATTCTTCCGAACACCAACCGCGCGACGGTTTTGGCAAGGCGAACAACATCCCCGATCTGCGTTCCGGTGAACTGACCCGGATTGACAACCTATCACAGAAATCTCCGGAAAACCTGTTCGATGCCAACTGTGCCGCGTGTCATGGGCAGAACGGCGCGGGGACCGTCGATCAGTATGCGCCGTCGCTCTATAAAAACTCAGTAGTCGGTGCAGGCCGTCCAGACAATCTGATCATGACGATCCTGACGGGCGTGAACCGCAAAACGGCGGACGGTCATGCCAGCATGCCGGCTTTCGGCAGCACTTCGGATGTGCAGCGTCTGAGTGACGCGGAAGTCGCGAGCCTTGTGAACTATGTCAGCAAGACCTTCGGAAACGGCACCTACACCGTAACCGCAGATCAGGTCGCAAAGGTTCGCAAGGACCATACGCCCTACTGATCCTGACAAGCCACAGTCTATAAAAAAGGGGAGCCGGATCAGATCCGGCTCCCCTTTTTTATGAAAAAATCCGGTTCAGCCTTCGCTGGAGCGGCGCTTCATCAGCAGCAGGATGAAATACGGCACGAAGAAATAAAGTCCGATCATGACCATGAGCGGACCCAGCAACCAGGCCATGTTTTCATGAAACAGCGACTGACTGAAGAGATTGCCTAGCCCCATCATGCAACTGACGCAAAAGAAACCACCCAGATTTGCGAAAAACCCACGGTCTCCGTTGATCTGGCGCAGCTGATTGAAAAAGGAACTGGACTGCTGCGGGACGGTCATTGCGGGCATACTTCCTGTTTTCCTGTCGAAAATGGACAAGAACACGCCAGTCGTGGCCTTCCATTTCGTCGGAGCGCCGGGAAGGATACTGCCAACTCTGGCAAGAGCAAAGCCTCAACTCCACAAAGCAGCGCAAGGCCTTGCTCTGTCAGGCATCCAACAAAAAAACCGGCGCCTTTGCGGGCGCCGGTTTTCCTGGAACATTGACCGCTCAAGCAGCCTGACTGGAGACCGCAGAGACCGTCGCGGGAGCGACCGCAGCAGGAGGCGTGAGCGTACGACGGACGGCATCATGCCAGCCATCAATCATGATGCGACGCTGTGCCGGGTCCATCTTCGGTGCGAAAACGCGCTCCTGTTTCCAGGTCGCCGCAACTTCGTCCAGACTCTTCCACAGCCCGACCTGCAATCCGGCAAGGAATGCTGCGCCAAGAGCCGTGGTCTCGATATTGACTGGACGCTCCACCTCGGCCTTGAGCATGGAGGACAGGAACTGGGCGAACCAGTCGTTGACTGCCATGCCACCATCAATACGCAGGATGCTCGTGCGCATGGCACCGTCCTCGCGCATGGCGCGGATCAGGTCATAGGTCTGATAGGCCACGGATTCCAGCATGGCGCGGGCAATATGCGCCTGCGTAGAACCGAGCGTCAGACCGCAGATCAAGCCGCGCGCATCAGGGTCCCAGTGCGGAGCACCAAGGCCCACGAAGGCCGGAACCATATACACGCCGTGGCTGTCCGGGATACGGGTTGCCATGTCGTCAGTCTGGGAGGCATGCGTGATCAGCTGCAGGCCATCACGCAGCCACTTGATGCCCGCGCCAGCCACGAAAATGGACCCTTCCAGCGCGTAAAAGGTCTTGCCGCCAATGCGATAAGCGATCGTCGTCAGCAGGCGATTGTTGGACATGATGGGCTTTTCGCCGGTGTTGAGCAGCATGAAGCAGCCCGTACCGTACGTCGCCTTGGCCATGCCTTCATGGAAGCAGGCCTGCCCGATGACAGCAGCGTGCTGGTCGCCTGCCATGCCGCCAATCGCGATCTTTTCCCCAAACAGCTTGGCTTCCGTCTCACCGAAATCGCTGCTGTTGTCGCAGACTTCCGGCAGAAGGGCGCGCGGCACGTTGAAAAGCTCCAGAAGTTCATCATCCCACTGCTGGGTATGGATGTTGAACAGAGACGTGCGGCAGGCATTGGTAATGTCGGTCGCGTGCTTACGCCCGCCCGTCAGGCGCCACAGCAGGAAACAGTCGATCGTGCCTGCTGCGAGTTCTCCGGCTTCCGCACGGCGGCGCGCATCGGGAACATGATCGAGAAGCCAGGCAATCTTGCTGGCCGAGAAATACGGGTCCAGCAGCAGTCCGGTCTTGTCCCGGACGACGGCTTCCTTGCCCTGCTGACGCAGGAGACTGCACTCATGGGCCGTCCGGCGATCCTGCCAGACGAGCGCGCGGTGGATCGGGCGGCCCGTCTCGCGATCCCAGATCACGATGGTTTCGCGCTGGTTGGTAATGCCCAGAGCCGCAATCCGCTCCGGCCCGCCCACTTCGTCGATGGTCTCCCGCGCCGTGGCCAATACATCGCGCCAGATGTCTTCGACGTCATGCTCCACCCAGCCGGGTTCGGGATAATGCTGCGGAAACTCACGGCGGGAGATGGCCAGCGCCTGCGCGTCCTTTCCAAAGACGATGCTGCGGGTCGAGGTCGTGCCCTGATCGATGGCGAGGATGCAGTCTTTCTTGTTCATGATGGACACTCCAATAAAGGTTCAAAAAATTTCAGACTGATTTTCAGGACACTCTGTTGACGACCGGGAAAGCAGGATCGCCAGGGTTGGACACGACCAGAACCGGTTCGGCGGGATTGATCCCCTCGGGGGACACAACGACCGTTTGCTCCAGATAGCGCGGCATGAAAGGACGCAGGCCGAACTGATAGAGTGCTGCACCGATCGGACCACCGATCAGAGGAGCAACGATGGGCACCCAGAAGTAGTTGCCCGGTGCCGGCAGCGCGCTCTGTCCCCAGCCTGCAAAAAAGCAGAACAGACGCGGGCCGAAATCACGGGCCGGATTGATCGCCCAAGCGTCCAGATAGCCACAGGACGCGCCGATGATTGCCACCAGCAGACCGATGATGAGCGCGCTCGAATTGGCCTGCGGAGCCTGCGTATTGTACTGGCAGGTGATCGCGAAAATCCCGAAAACCAGCACAGCCGTCAGAACCAGTTCGTCCCAGAACGCATGCGACACCGTGACGAAATCACCGGGATGGGTGAAGAATACACCCGAAGCCCCGCCGTCGACGGCGCGCGTCAGGTTATGCGCCAGATTGAAATGGTCGATAACCGGGACATAAAGCGAGTAAACCACCGCTGCACCGGCACAACCGCCCAGAACTTGAGCGCTAATGTACGGAAGCACTTTTTTCCACGAGAAGCCGCGGAACATGGCCAGAGACAGCGTGATAGCCGGATTTGCATGCGTTCCGCTGATCGCGCCGGTGGCATAAATTGCCACCGTCACACCCAGACCCCAGACGATACACACGCCCCAATAGGCAGTCTTGTACGGACTGGGATCGTAGAGCGAGTACATGGCCGCAACCCCGTCTCCGAAGAGAATGATGATTGCGACTGCGAAGAACTCCGCGAGGAGCTCACCGAGATAACGTCTGTTTTCTGACATGACTGATATCCGCCATGAAAAATGAAGTAAAAATGGTCAGGCGACGTTCTGCCGCACGACCGGATCGGGATTGGCAACGGAGGCGACGACCGCTGGCAGACGTCCCTCGACATAGGTCTGAAGGGCCGCGCGATCAGCATCATTAACGAACAAACCAAGCCGTGAGCGACGCCACAGGATGTCCTCGGCGGTGCGAGCCCATTCGTTGTCGATCAGGTAATCCACTTCCCGAGCGCTGAGCGTATCGCCGAACATCTGGCCCATGCCTTCCGCATCGGCCGTCGCAATTTCGTAGGCCCGGAGCCCGTAATTGCGCATCAGACGCCACGAACTGCGCTCGGAAAGATGCGGCGCGTATCCACGGAAGCGACGAAGCTGCGCCTCGAAATCCTTCGGTGCGAACTCTCCGCCGGGAAGCGGGGTACCATCCGTCCAGCCCGGCTTATGCAGGACGGGAAGATGCGGCGCGAGCTTCTCGACGGCATGTTCGGCCAGTTTGCGGAACGTCGTGATCTTTCCACCGAAAACGGACAGGATCGGCGCGGCTGTCGCGTCCACATCCAGCACGTAATCACGCGTCACGGCCGAGGCATTGCCCGAATTGTCGTCATAGAGCGGGCGCACGCCAGCGTAAGTCCAGACGACATCGTCGGGGCTGACAGTTTTCGTGAAATAGCGATTTACGCTCTCGCACAGATAGCTGATTTCGTCAGGCGAGATGTCGACCTTCCCCGGGTCCTTCTCCCACGGAACATCCGTTGTGCCGATCAGGGTGAAGTCCTGCTCGTAGGGAATGGCGAAGACGATCCGCTTGTCCGGGTTCTGGAAGATGTAGGCCTGCGAACCGTCAAAGACGCGCGGAACCACGATGTGGCTTCCCTTGACCAGACGCACCTTGTTGCGGCTTGGCACGTTCAGACGATCCTGAAGCAGTTCCGCCACCCAAGGACCGGCAGCGTTCACGAGGGCCTTTGCCTGAACCGTGCTCTGCTCGCCCGTCTGGGTGTTTTCGAGCGTGGCGGTCCAGACCTGCGGGCCGCGAACAGCCTTGATGAGACGCGTGCGGGTCTGGACGTTCGCACCCACGCGCACCGCATCCATGGCGTTGAGAACCACGAGCCGACTGTCCTGCACCCAGCCATCCGAATATTCAAAACCGCGCACATACTCCGAACGCAGCGGCTTGCCCGCCGGAGCAGACCGCAGGTTCAGCGCCTTCGTTTTAGGAAGCGTCATGTTCGGGCAAAGATGATCGTACAGGAACAGCCCCGTACGCAGCAGCCATGCCGGGCGTAGCATTTTCGAGTGCGGCAGAACGAAGCGCATCGGCCAGATGATGTGCGGTGCGATCTTCAGCAGACGCTCACGCTCCATCAGAGCCTCACGGACCAGCCGGAACTCGTAATATTCGAGATAGCGCAGGCCGCCATGAATAAGCTTGGTGCTGGCGGACGATGTATGGCTTGCAAGATCATCCTGCTCGACGAGAAGCACATTCGCCCCCCTGCCCGCGGCATCCCTTGCAATTCCGCAGCCATTGATCCCGCCGCCCACAACCAGAAGGTCGTAGGGCGCGGATGGATTGGCAGCAGATGAAACCTCGTGAATCGATGACATCATAATCTCCTGTCATCACGCTCCAAAACGAGCGGTCGATGTTCGTTTTGGAGCGTGTTGAGCGATAAAGAAAGGGGTTTATGTGATTCGTAACGCAATAGTGTTAGAAGACGCTGCGTTATTCGTGATTTTCAGCCACATGCAGCGTGACACCCGCAGCATCCAGAAGCCGCTGAAAGGAGTCGGAGACCGGGCGATCCGTGATCAGGTCGTCGATATCCCGCAGATCCCCCACCCTACCCAGCGGGTGACGCGTGAACTTCGTATGATCGGCCAACAGCAGAACACGGCGCGAGTTCCGGATAATTGTCCGTGCGCACTGGATTTCTTCCAGATCAAAATCCAGCAACGTGCCATCTTCCTCAATCCCGCTGATCCCGATCACGCCGAATTCCGTGCGGAACGAGGACAGGGTTTCGATGGCTGTGGCCCCGAGAATGGCACCATCCTGCGGACGTAACTGTCCGCCCGCAATGATGGTATGAAAATCCGGTCGCCCAGAGACAAGCGAGGCCACATGCAGATTATTCGTCACGATCCGTAGATCCCTGTGGCTTGTCAGAGATCGGGCAAAGGCTTCCGTCGTTGTGCCGATGTTGATGAATAGAGACGAACGATCAGGAATCAGTGCTGCGGCATAACGTCCGATCGCATCCTTGGCAGAGGAATTGAGGATCTGGCGCGCATCGTAATCCAGATTTTCAACCGTAGAGACGGGAGTCGCACCCCCGTGATGGCGACACAGCAGGCCAAGTTCCGCAAGATGGGTCACGTCCCGGCGAATGGTCTGAACCGCAACACTGAAATGCTGCGCCATTTCCTCATTGGCCATGTAGCCCTGACTGCGAACCAGACGCACGATCTGGTCCTGTCTTGGGCTGGTGGAAGGCGGATCGTGAGGCATGATGGAATCCTGACGCGAAATGTAAGAAAGCGAACATAAGCGCACATTTTCGCTTACGGAAAGCCCGTGCCGCCGCAAGAACGTTCATTTCTGAAGCGACAAAGCAACCTCGAAGCCTCACAGGCCGTTACAGATCGTCCCCTAAAAGACATATTCCAGCCATGTCAGAGGATTTACCTTGAGACTGTAAGTGCCCGGAGTTGAACAGTCGGGCCTGAAGGTGAGTTATGAAGACAAAATTATTCGCAGGATTAATGGCAGGCTGCCTCCTCGCCGCAGCCCCTCTGGCCTCCGCCGATCCACGGAATTCCGGTCCTCAGGGTGGACCCGGATGGCATGATGGTCCGGGACGAAATGGAGATTATCGCGGCGGCGGTCGGCGCGGCGATCCTGATCGGGTTTGGCGTCGTGGAGACCGTTATGACGGCCCCCGTGGCAATCGCTGGGCCGTCAATAACTGGCGCAGCTATCGTGGCCTGTATGCTCCGCCACCCGGTTATTACTGGACGCGTTCTGGAAACCAGTTCCTGCTGACAGCTCTGGCAACGGGTCTGATTGCCGGGGTCGTTGGCGCCAATATTGCGGCACCGCCTCCAGGACCGCCTCCGCCGCCCCCTCCGGGATATGGACCGGGGCCACGCTAAGGAAGCGACCTACTGTTGAAGAAGCGCCGCGACCTCGCTCCATTCCGGTGCGGCGTCTGCGGCGCCACGACGGGTCGTCGCCAAAGCCCCACAAGCTGAGGCGATCCGCGCTGCTTCCGGCAGATTTTCTCCACGGGCCAATGCAACGGCAAGCCCTGCATTGAAACAGTCTCCGGCGGCAACCGTGTCGATCGGAGTTACCTGAAATGGCGGGATGTGCCCTGACGACGTTCCATCGTGCCAGAGCACGCCTTTCGCTCCCATCTTGACCAGAACGGCGCGGACACCTTTCGCCACAAGAGCTTCTGCGGCCGTCTTTGCCTCTTCAATAGTCGCGGGACGGATGCCGGTGAGACTGAAGGTTTCGCTTTCATTAGGTGTCAGAATATCGATCTCTGTCCATAAAGCGTCGAGAAAACCATGCTCAGGCGCAGGAGCCGGATCGAGTACGACGAGACCGCCCGCCCGCTTTGTCTGACGCGCGGCAGCCAGAGCGACTGTTTGTGGAATTTCAAGCTGGAGGAGCAGAACCTTCGCCCTGTCCAGCCAAGGCGAGGCTGCCACGACATCCGTTTCGTCCACCGCCATGTTCGCCCCGCCGGCAACGGTGATGCAGTTCTCCGCCGAAGCATCGATCCCGATCAGGGCAATGCCGGTCGGATGCTCGAGATCATCCCGCAGCGGCGAGAGATCCACGCCGAAACCCTCCAGACTGGCCCGGGCCTGCGCTCCGAACGCATCGCACCCCACACGACCGGCGAGAGCGACATCCACGTCGAACGGTTGTGCAAGCCTTGCAGCAGCAGCAGCCTGATTGCTGCCCTTCCCGCCCAGCCCGATCGCATAACTGTCGGCGTGAACAGTTTCGCCAGGGCGGGGAAGCCGCTGACTGCGGGCCGTCAGATCAATATTGATACTGCCGAAGGAGAGGATCAGAGGCGTCCGCAAAGTCATGTCCATCAGGCCGAAAGCTGGAGAAAGGGAAGATTTTCAAGCTTGCTTATCGGATGACCCCACGCCCTTCAAGCAGAGCAGCCGGAAGACCCGCCGCAATGAAGCAACAGAGTATCATTACTCTCCCTAAATCCCGATTTGTTGCTTATCCGTGCAACTTTTCACAAAAGCAGCAGTTTTCCATTCTCGACTTCCCTACCGGGTCGACAGGACTGTGTCTTTCGCAAATAATTGTGATAGGCTTCAGCCCTCCTGATGGCCGCGCGAAAGTTTCCTGCCTCCAATGCGACCTGCCCGCCTCCGATCCTGCATCTCCGGCCCCGCTTTTCTCCTGACGGGCGGATGCACTCTTCGCGGCGCTCCGGCCTTTCCGATCATGGGAGCCTATTTCCCGGGATGGATGGCCTGCGCACTGATCGGCGTGGCGACGGCTGTGGGCCTGCGCGTCCTCTTTCTGCTGACAGGGCTTGATGCGCTGCTCAGCTTCCGCCTTTTCACCTATGTCGCCCTTGGCGTCATCGCCGCACTCACGGTGTGGACGCTGGTATTCGGACCCTGATCGTGCAGCGCATCCCTGTTTCCAGCAAAAAACCAGTCGGCATCATCATTGCGGTCCTGTGCGTGGGAGCGGCCACCGCTTTCGGCATACATGTCGCCCATGAGGACAGTGCTCACCCCTCCTCTGATAGTGGCATCATCGATGCGGAAGTGGTGCATATCGCTTCGGTTGTGGGAGGGCGCCTTAAAATACTGAACGTGTCGGTCAACCAGCATGTGCACAAAGGCGATGTGCTGTACCAGATTGACCCTGAACCTTACGAACTGACGCTTCGACAGGCAAAGGCCAATTTGGATCTTGCCAATGCAGAAGTGGAGAACCAGACGCGTCTGCTCAGCGTCAAGACCTCCAACGCCGCAACGGCTGGCGATCAGGTTTCCCGCGCCCAGACCAACCGGGATCTGGCGGCGCGGACGGTGGAGCGGCTTCAGCCTCTGGCCGGAAAGTCCTATATTCCCTGGCAGCAATACGATCAGGCCCGCGTTGCCCTGCACGACGCCGAAATCTCGCTGGCCCAGTCCCGCATCCAGTCCACGGCGGCCACGACTGCAATTGGCGATCTGAAAAGTTCGATCGCCGCGCGTGATGCCAGTCAGGCAGCGTATGACCGCGTCCGTTATGAACTGCGACAAACCACGGTCATTGCTCCTGCGGACGGATATGTCACCAGCCTGCGCGTCAAGGTCGGTGAGGTTCTGGCGCCCTCGCAGTCTTTGTTTACGCTGATCGCGGACAACGAGTGGTATGCGATGGCCAATATCCGGGAGGGCGATCTTGACGCCGTCGGGGTTGGAGACTGCGTGACGGTTCACTCCATGATCGATCGGAACACACCGATCCGCGGACATGTCGAAAGTATCGGCTGGGGCGTTCTCTCGGTGGATTCCTCCGGAATTGCCCGTTCGCTTCCCCTCGTGCCGCGACAGATGGACTGGGTGCATGTCGCCCAGCGTTTCCCGGTCCGTATCCAGTTGGAGAAAGCGAACCCGCTTCTGCTACGTCTCGGCGCCACCGCGACGGTCGAGGTCCGGCATGGCGCTGCCTGTCCCTGAAACCTCCCCTTCCCCGGACGTTTCGGATCAGGACGTGATCCAGGACGCATCACCCCTTCGCACCCTCGGGCTGGCGCGGATCTGGCGCCTGATATGGGACCCTGCGCCGGGACGTCTGGGCTATGCGCTGCGCATGGCGGCTGGTTGCACAACCACCGTTCTGGTCGGGGAAATCTGGCAGGTTCCCGATCTGGGTGTTCCGGCACTCGTGACAATGGCATTGTGGCAGAAAGACCGCGTGACCAATGCCCTCGTCGGGGTTCTGGTGAACATCGTGGTGGTGTTCCTGCTCCTGCTGATCTATGGCCTGATCAAGATCACGCTGGATCACGCGATGGAACTGGTGATCGTGATCGCCCTCCTGTCATTCGGGTTTTTCTTTCTGGGGTCAGCCAGTAAACTCAAACCCGTAGCCTATATGTTCGGCCTGATTATCGTCTTTGGACTGGTCGTGATTGATCAGGTTCCGGTCGGGGAAGTCATCACTCGGGCTATTCTTTATACGGATCTGTTTCTGGCCGTGCCGGGAGCGGTCATGATCGTGCTCGGTATGCTGATCTGCCCGTCTCCGCGCAGGGTTCTGACCGACGATATTGCAGCCCGTCTTCTCATGGCGTGCCGCCTGCTACGGGGCGCGGATGACCGTACCCGCGAGCAGGCGACGGACATGCTGCGCATCGGCACGACGGACATGATGAAGTCTGCGAAAATGGCCGGGCTGGAAAAAATCTGGGCAGCCAAGGATCTGGCCTGCCTCAAACAATCCGCAAGCAGCAGCGTGGCCGTCCTCGCGCTCGCCGATGAAGCAGACCGAACCGGACTATCGGCAGAAGACGCGGCCTGTCTGATAGCAAACCTTGAAAAAATGGCCGCCATTTTCGCAGCCGGGGACTATCCCGCCGACATCGAGCGCCCCACTGTCAGCACCGCATCTCCAGCAGCCTGCGCCATGGCGGACATGCTGCCCGAGTTTACCACACCCCCTGCGGAAAGTACGAAAGCCGCCCCCCCGGAGAAAAAATCCGGGTTCTTTGCGGACGACGCATTCAGCAATCCCGAACATGTCCGCTTTGCGGTCAAGGGCACGGCAGGGGTTATGCTCAGCTATCTGGCCTTCATGGTGCTGGACTGGCCCGGTATCCACACCTGCATCATCACCTGCTTCATCGTTGCGCTGCCAACCATGGGGGAGATGGTTTCCAAGCTGACCCTGCGTATCTCAGGGGCGCTTGTGGGGGGGGCGATTGGCATTGGCTCCATCATTTTCGTCATGCCCCATCTGGATGGAATCACCGGTTTTCTGATTCTGATTTTCGTGGTGTCCCTGCTCGCGGCATGGGTCAAAACGGGTGATGAGCGCATTGCCTATGCGGGGTTTCAGATCGGCCTGGCCTTTTATCTATCGGATCTGAAAGGCTTCGGCCCCACCAGCGACATGGAAACCGCGCGGGACCGTATCATCGGAATCATGCTGGGCAATTTCATCACCTACGCCATGTTCACGAGCTTCTGGCCGGCGACCGCCCGAGACAGAATTGGAGAAGGTCTGCGCAAACTGGCGGAAGCTCTGAAACTCCAGTCTCAGGCCTTGACGCCGCAAGCCCGCGCAGAAGCGATTGCCAGCACCCAGTCCGCCCTTTCGGAAAGCGAGCGCACTCTGGAATATGTCATGGCAGAACCCATCAACACCCGCGTTGATCTTCCCCGTCTGAGGGAGACAAAACAGGCGCTTGCTGATGCTGGCTGCCTCTCGGAAGACCTGCTCGTCACACCCGAGAGAGCAGATCTGACCAATCACACCGCACGCCTGGAACGACTTGCAGGGTAAGGAGCCTTGGCGTTTCTGAGGGATTTTCTCTCCCTCGAAGAGAGAGAAAACTAGGCGTCCAGAAGCTCTTTTGAAAGCTCCACATGCTTTCGGGCATATGCCACGGAATTAATGGCGTTTTTCACGCGCTCCTGAGCAGCTTCGGTTCTTTGCAAAGCACCAGACGGATTGGTACGCACCGCAGAAATCGCCTCTGCAAGCGCAGTGGGGTTTCGTTCTGGCACATAGAGTACAGAATCTGACCCGAAATAATCTGTCAAACCACCACAGTCTGAAGAAATGACCGGGACCCCAAGGATAATGGCTTCCTCAACGACAGTAATGCCAGAAGCATGTCGATTGGACTGAAGGGGAACTACAACGATATCAGCGTCAGAATAAAGGCCGATCAGCTCGGCATTGTTTTTCGCCCGCACAAGCGTGACATTAGGCACATTCTTTGCTGCTTCAAATGCAGCAGGCGAACTGCTTGCGATGCTGAATTCCACATCCGGCAATGCATTTGCCGCAGCGCAGAAGGTCTTCCAGTCTCTGTGCTCGTCGTTGCCAAGCGAAAGGACCTTGAGTTTTTTCCCCTGGCAGGTTTTGCGAGCAGGCTTCATATCGTCTGCCCGGATGCCGAAATGCACCCGCTCAACACGCAGATCGGGAAACATACGCCGACCATCATCCCGGTTGAAAACCGAAAGTACTGTCAGAAGATCGAGGTCTTTCATAAGACGCCGGAAGAACCATTTCCTCCAGAAAGGCTGTTTGCGCCAGCGGTCAATCAGCCAGACAGCCTGCCCAAGAAGCTTTGGCCTGCGCACAGGCTTCAGAATTCGGAACAGGAGGAGAACTGCCAGAGTCTGCGATTCTGTATGCGTCCACACCACATCGGACGCAAGCATTTGCTTACGGTTCCGCCACGCATGGACAAAGTCGAAACCAAGCACAAGACGTGCACCATAGCGGAGCGCTTTGTTGAGCGGATTTTCGCGCTGATCTTCAGAATAAACGATTTCTATATCGTCTGAGGCAGCTCGGGAGTAGCCATAAGCCTGCTCCTCATTCAATCCCAATATTCGGCCCGCTTCCCAGCGTTCCCGCCAGGTTTTGCTGCCAAAACCGTACGCAAGCTGCACAAAAACTTTCATCACACAACATCCAGTTGCAATGATTGCTAAATACTTAACTTTAACAGCAGAATCAACGGAAAATTAACGGAAAATTATGGGGTTTTGGCCTCATTTTCACATCAGGATGAAAAAACCCCTGTTCCGTTTTGTGATCGAACAAAGCGTTTGTATCTGTGTCTTTCAAGAAACAGTCATGGGGAAACGCGCCGCATATCAGCACCAAAACAGACGAATCATTTTGACACTCAGTGCCATAATGTGGACAGGAGATTTCAGCCACCCATACTGACTGATCAGGACCGCTCATGAAATCCGCACGCCTGCTGCTTTGTCTTCTTTCCGGATCTGTCCTGAGCAGTATGCCCGCTTTCGCAGCGGAGACACAACCAGCTTCCAAGACCAAAACAGCCGTACCCGCCCCGTCATCTTATGCCAAAACACACCCCCCCAAAGCAGAGACCATCACGGTTCGTAGTCGAAACGGCTCTGGAACTGCTGCGGATTATCTGAACAAAGACGTGGCTTTGGGGCCGCTCGGCACGCGCTCCGTGCTCGATACACCGATGTCCATCATGGTTATTCCGCATGATGTTCTGGTGAACCAGCAGAGCCGCAACATCAACGATCTCGTGGCATATGTGCCGTCCGCCCAGCTTGAAATGCGCGGCGATCCGAATACCAGCCGGCCGCAGTCTCGTGGTTTTGAAGGCGATGTGATTGCCAACACGCGCATGGACGGGCTGAACATGGTCATCACTACGCCCTATGCCGCCGAACAATTCGACAGCCTTCAGGTTCTGAACGGTCTGGCAGGCGCGCTTTACGGACCGCAGAACCCGGCGGGCACGTTCGACTTCACGCTCAAGCGTCCGACGGACCGTATGACCGAACGCTTCGTTGTGGGAACGGATTCCATCGGCTCTCCTCTGGAGAGCGCGGATGTTTCGGGGCGCGTGGGGAAAAACAAATGGTTCGGCTACCGGTTGAACCTGCTGAACCAGAACGGCGAAGGCTATGTGGAGGGCTCGCATCTGCGGCGTGATCTCGTCAGCGGCGATTTCGACATTCACCTCTCGGACAAAACCGTCATCCAGATCGATGCCAGCCAGTATACCTATGCCGAACGCGGCTATCCGGGCGGTTTCGCCTACAGTACCGCCATCCAGCTCCCCCAGGCACCGGATCTGAGCCAGAAGGGTTATGGTCAGCCACAGGCGGGCTACAACATGGAAACCGATACGGCTCTGGCCAAGATCATCCATAATTTCAACGACAACTGGAGCCTGAAGCTCGGCGGTCTATGGCAGAATGCGGCGCGCAATGTCTTCAGCACGTCCAACCAGCTTCTGAATTCCTCGGGCCTGTATCGCCAGACGATTTCCGCAGCCCTTACGGCCAATGATTTCGTCGCAGGAAGCAATATGGCTTACCTGAACGGCAAATTCCGCACCGGCCCACTGCGGCACCAGATCGAACTCGGCACGAATGGTTATGTAATGGGGAACTACAACCCCACCTCCTCCACCGGAACCATCACTCTTGGGGAAGCCACGATTGGCCATCCCAAGAGCTTCTCAAGCGTGCAGCCTTATTATTCCGGCCGCTACAAATCCGCGGATACGATGAACCAGTCGCTGCTGGCAGGCGACACAATTTCGCTGGGCAAACACTGGTCGATCATGGGCTCCCTCGCCTGGAGCTGGCTGAGCACCAATAACTACGCCAAGACCGGCACCAAGACATCCAGCTACACACGAGCCGCCGCATTCAGCCCGATGACGAGCCTGATGTACAAGCCGACGGACAGCCAGACGCTGTATTTCACATGGGGACGTTCGCTACAGGCGGGAACGACCGCCCCGGTGGGGTCGGTCAACGTGAATGACGTCACGGCTCCGTTGCGCTCAGAAGAATATGAAGTCGGCTACAAGATCCTGATCGCCAAGCGCATGCAGGTCAACATTGCGGGCTTCCGCATGTCACGTCCGTTTGGATTCACGGACCCTGTGACGCATGTCTATGCGAATTACGGCACGCAGCGGAATTATGGCGTCGAATTTCAGGCATCGGGCAATATCACCGATAACCTGACATTTCTTGGTGGCATGACATGGCTTGATGCCCAGATGCTGGGCACGGGATCGTCGTTGACGGCCAACAAGCAGGTTGTGGGAGTCCCGCCACTGATGGCGAATGCGCTGCTGGATTATCGCCTGCCGTTCCTAAAGGGCGCGGCCGTCAACGCGAATGTTCATTATATGGGCCGTCGCGCGGCCAATGTTTACAACACGACCTTTGCGCCGTCTTACGTCACGCTGGATCTGGGCGCACGTTATGCGACCCATGCCTATGGCCAGCCGCTGGTGTTCCGCTTTGGTGTGAACAACGTGACGAACCAGAGCTACTGGGCGTCCGTCTATCCGTCCAGCATTAATGGCGTCAGCAATGCTACCAACTCCGCAGTGGCCGGCCTGCCGCGGACGTACCATTTCAGCATCGAGCTGGACCTCTGAGCGGGGTTCAGCCTGAACTCATCGGGAAATCGTTCTGCCACAGCAGAGGCTGAAGCGTGAAGGTCCGGCGCAGGATGGTTTCAAGATCCGACCGGCCTTCGGTCTTGACCCACTCATCCAGAGCCGTCCGGAACGTCGCAATGGCCGTCCGAGCGAGAAGACGCGCCGCAAGTGACGGCATTTCGGTGGCGGGCAAGCGGGCGATCAGGGTGGAAGCGAGCGTCTCTTCCCATTCCGAATACCGGCGCAAAGCCATGTCACGCAGCGCGGGCGTCTGCTCCACCAGCCTGACGACCGCATAGGCATCCATCCGGTCGGACGAATAACAGGCGACGACCGGAACAAGCCCCGCCAGCACAGCGTCCTGTAGCGGAACGTCCAGCGGCACGGCGCGAA
Organism: Gluconobacter sp. Dm-44; assembly: GCF_018256175.1. Taxonomy (NCBI): domain Bacteria; kingdom Pseudomonadati; phylum Pseudomonadota; class Alphaproteobacteria; order Acetobacterales; family Acetobacteraceae; genus Gluconobacter; species Gluconobacter sp. Dm-44. The sequence goes on from NZ_JAERLZ010000001.1 coordinate 57,649, forward strand.
TGGCATCGGTCAGGATCGTTGTAACGCCGGTGGTCCAGGCGAGAATGATATCGGCCTTACCCGGAAAATAACGAAAGAGCGTCCGACGCGAGATCTGGGCGGCTTCTGCGATTTCATCGACGGATGTTTCTTCATAACCGTAAGTCGAAAACAGGCGCATGGCTTCGCGCACCAGCGCGGCATGGGTGCGGTCCTTCTTGCGCTGCCGCAGCGGTCCGTCCTGTTCGCCATCCTCTTGTGCGTCTATCGTCATGCCGTCCAGTTATCCCGAAGTCCGCAACCAGCATAGACCCGATCTGCTGAAGCGTTCCAGCAGGCAGAAACCACCGGCTTCAGGACACGAGCCGGTAACGCGCCCGGACCAGCACGTCATTTTCAAGCTGCTGCCGGAGCGCCGACATCTCCTGCGGGGCAGTCAGAACCGCCACCTCGTGAAAAAACGGACGCCTGCCCGTCACGCGGTCCTGAAAAACCTGCGCCAGAACCATGACCACCGGATCACGACTGCAACAAAAGCATCCCGTAGCGTGGCGGTTCCTGAAGGGCAACGGTGCCGGAATGGCGGCGACGTCGCCCCACGTTTCCTCAGGCCGTGCCTTACCGATGAACAGCGCATGATTTTTGCGCTCCTGCGACCACGAACATGGTCCGGACAGGAGGCTCAGGGGGATCAGAGACATGTGGGGCACGGTCATTCCGTCCTCTGTAGCAGGCCGGGCGTACCCGGGCAGCATTTTCATGTTCCGTTTTTCATGCCTCCAACTCTTTGCCGCCATGCAGGCGGTTTGCTACACCGTTTCTGCCTCTTACCGTATATGGAGGCCCTGTCCCGATCGCGGGTTCCCGAACCCGCCTCCCGCCCTTTCCAGTTACAGAGCCTTCTGCCCATGTCCTCACGCCCCCATCTGCTTGACGCCCTCGCCGATCAGGTCCTGCTCTGTGATGGCGGTATGGGGTCCCGAGTGCAGATGCTGGATCTCGAAGTCGAGCGCGATTACTGGGGACAGGAAAACTGCACGGAAATCCTGAACCTCTCCCGTCCGGAACTCGTGCGTGAAATCCATCGCGGCTATTTCGAGGCCGGGGCGGATATGGTGGAGACGAACACGTTCGGCGGCTCTATCGTTACGCTGGCGGAGTTCGGGCTGCAGGACCGCACACGGGAAATCAACCGCACGGCGGCCACTCTGGCCCGTGAGGCGGCTGAAACATTCTCCGACGGACGGCACCGCTACGTCATGGGCTCCATCGGTCCGGGCACGAAGCTGCCGACGCTGGGCAACATTGCTTATGACGATCTGGAAGCCGGTCTGGTCGAACAGTGCCGTGGCCTGATCGACGGTGGCGTGGACGGGTTCCTGATCGAGACGTGTCAGGACACACTTCAGATCAAAGCGGCCGTGAATGCTGCCAAGATTGCGCGGATCGAACTGGGTTCCGATGCGCCAATCTTCGTGCAGGTCACAGTCGAGACCACTGGCACGCTGCTGGTCGGCCCCGATATCGCCGCCGCTGCTACGACCGTTCAGGCGCTGGACGTGCCCTCGCTCGGCCTGAACTGCGCCACCGGCCCGCAGGAAATGGGCGAGCATCTGCGCTGGCTGTCAGAAAACTGGCCCGGCCTCATTTCCATGCAACCAAATGCCGGCCTGCCCGAGCTTGTGGACGGCAAGACCGTCTACCCGCTCAGCCCCGAGGAAATGGCCGTTTGGATGGAGCGCTTTGTTCAGGAAGACGGGCTGAACCTGATCGGCGGCTGCTGTGGCACATCCACCCCGCATATTCAGGCATTGGACGGGATGCTGCGTCACCTTGGTGGCACGAAACTGCGCCCTGCCCCGGTCAAACGCAACACGATCTGGATGCCGTCCGTCTCCAGCCTCTACACCCAGACGCCGCTGCGTCAGGAAAACAGCTATTTCTCCATCGGCGAACGCTGCAACGCCAATGGCTCCAAGAAATGGCGCGAGCTTCAGGAAGCCAATGACTGGGATGGCTGCGTCGCCATCGGGCGCGAACAGGCCGCCGAGGGTTCCAACGCGCTCGATATCTGCACGGCGTTCGTCGGACGCGATGAAGTCCGCGAAATGAACGAGGTCGTCACGCGCTTCACGTCGTCTGTGAATGCGCCTCTGGTAATTGATTCGACCGAAACCCCCGTTATTGAAGCCGCGCTCAAGCTGCATGGCGGCAAGCCGATCATCAACTCGATCAATTTCGAAGACGGTGAAGAACAGGCGCATGCCCGCATGAAGCTGGCCCGCAAGTTCGGCGCGGCGATGATTGCGCTCACGATCGACGAAGTTGGCATGGCGAAGGAGCCGCAGGACAAGCTGCGCATTGCCGAACGTCTGGTCGATTTCGCCTGCACCCAATACGGCCTGCCACAGTCCGATCTGATGATCGACCCGCTGACCTTCACCATCGCGACGGGCGTGGAAGACGACCGCAAGCTCGGGCAGTGGACGCTGGAGGGCATCAAGCTGATCCGCGACAAGTTCCCCGATATCCAGATCATTCTCGGCCTGTCGAACATTTCCTTCGGCCTGAATCCGGCCGCGCGTGCTGTGCTGAATTCGGTGTTCCTCGACCATGCCGTCAAGGCGGGCATGACGGGCGCGATCGTGCATGTCTCCAAAATCCGTCCGTTGCATCTGATCGCGGCTGAAGAGGTCAAGGTTGCGGAAGACCTGATCTTCGACCGTCGCACCGAAGACTACGATCCGCTCCAGAAACTGCTGGAGCTGTTTGCGGGCCGCAAAGCCGCCGATGCCGTCAAGAAACGTCGTGCGGAAACCCCTGCGGAACGTCTGAAAGACCGGATCGTGGATGGTGACCGCAAGGGCATCGAGGACGATCTGGCGGCCGCAATGACAGAAATGCCGCCGCTCGACATCATCAACAATGTCCTGCTGGATGGCATGAAGGTTGTGGGCGAGCTGTTCGGTTCGGGCAAGATGCAACTTCCGTTCGTGTTGCAGTCCGCCGAGACGATGAAGACTGCCGTCGCCTGGCTTGAGCCGCATATGGAGCGCACGGAAGGCCAGCATCGCGGCACGATGGTACTCGCGACCGTCAAGGGCGACGTCCACGATATCGGCAAGAACCTTGTGGACATCATCCTGACCAATAACGGCTACCGGGTCATCAATCTGGGCATCAAGGTGCCACTGGCGGACATGATTGCGGCCGTCAAAGAACATAACGCCGATGCGCTGGGCATGTCCGGGCTTCTGGTGAAATCCACGGTTATCATGCGCGAAAATCTCGCGGAAATGCACCGTCAGGGCTTTGACCTTCCGGTTATTCTTGGCGGCGCGGCCCTGACGCGGAATTACGTCGAGGAAGAATGCGCCCGCTCTTATGGCGCGGGTGAGCCGGGACGTGTGGCCTATGCGCGTGATGCGTTCGACGGTCTGGGCCTGATGGACAAGATCGCCAATAACGACCTCGACTCCTATCTGGGCGCAATCCAGACGCGCCGCGCCAGCCAAGCGAGCCGCAAGACGGAACGCGCGCCGGAAATCGCGGAAACACGCGGCTTTGGTGAGGTGGATCGTGAGGCGGCAAAGGCCCGGCGCGAGCGCGTTTCAGGTTCCGAGCCTGTCATCACGCCGCCTTTCTGGGGCGCGCGCGTTCTGGAAGCGACGCCGAACGCAGTTCTGCCGTTCCTCAATGAGCGGTCGCTGTATCAGTTTCAGTGGGGCTTTCGGAAACAGGGCCGCTCGCTCGACGAATTCATGGAATACGCCAAGATCGAACTCCGCCCCGTGCTCAAGCGGATGCTGGCGCTAAGCGCGGAGCAGGACATCATCCGTCCACAGGCGATCTATGGGTACTGGAAAGCAGCGGGAGACGGGAACGATCTCGTGCTGTTCGAAGAAGACGGTAAAACGGAAGCCGCACGCTTCACCATGCCCCGCCAGCCCAAGGATGACGGCGAGTGCATCGCCGATTTCGTGCGCGATATCAGCGATGACGTGCGCGATGTGGTCGGGCTTCAGGTGGTCACCGTCGGACAGAAAGCATCCGATCTGGCGCGGGTATGGTTCGAGGACAACCGCTATCAGGACTATCTGTACCTGCATGGCCTGTCGGTCGAAATGGCGGAAGCCATGGCGGAATACACCCACAAGCGCATCCGCGCCGAACTAGGCTTCGCGGGCGACGACAACCGTGACATGGAAAAGCTACTGTCGCAGTCCTATCGCGGCTCACGCTATTCCTTCGGTTATCCCGCCTGCCCGCGCCTGGAGGATCAGGAGCCGATCCTGAAAATGCTGGATGCCGAACGCATCGGCGTGTCGCTTTCGGACGGCTATCAGCTGCACCCTGAACAGTCGACATCAGCGCTCGTGATGCTAAATCCGCGTGCAAAATACTTCACCGTCTGAAGACGGCAGATTTTTAAAAAAGACGAGAAAAGACCTTCCATGACGGCCCCTTCAGTTCCGCAGACGACCTATGTCCTGACACTTTCCTGCCCCAACCGCCCGGGTATCGTGGCGGCCATCAGCGGGAAGCTGGCGGAGCTGGATGCCAACATCACGGAAGCTCAGCAGTTCGATGACCGGGACAGCACGGTCTTCTTCATGAGGATCGTCTTTGAAGTCGCACAAGACCGGACCAGCATGAAGCAGCTTCAAGAGGCGCTGGCCGTTCTGGGAAACAGTTTCAGCATGGAGTGGGCCCTGCATGACCGCAGCGTGAAGCCGAAGGTCCTGCTGATGGTCTCGCGCTTCGATCACTGCCTGGTCGATCTGCTGTATCGCTGGCGCATTGGGGAACTGCCGATCGAGCCCGTTGGCATCGTGTCGAACCACCCGCGCGACGTGTTCGCGGATCTGGATTTCTACGGCATTCCGTTTCACCACGTCCCCGTCACGAAAGAAACGAAGCCCGCGCAGGAAGCCCACGTGCTGGACCTGCTGGCATCGAGCGGTGCCGAGCTGGTCATTCTCGCGCGTTACATGCAGGTTCTGTCCAACGAGATGGCCGCCAGCCTGTCCGGTCGCTGTATCAATATTCACCACTCCTTCCTCCCCGGCTTCAAGGGCGCGCGCCCTTACCATCAGGCCTTTGCCCGCGGCGTGAAGCTGATCGGCGCGACGGCCCATTACGTCACGCTGGATCTGGATGAAGGCCCGATCATCGAGCAGGATGTGGAGCGTATTTCCCATGCCGACACACCCGAGGACCTGATCCGCAAAGGACGCGATATCGAACGTCGCGTTCTGGCACGTGCCGTCCGGTATCACATCGAACGCCGAACCATTATCAACGGTAGCCGCACAGTCGTCTTTGCGACCTGAACAAGGCTTTTCTTCGACGGGACATATAAATTTCGCACGACACCCGGAATATTCTCTCCTAGGGTCGATCCAGTATTTCACAGTCGGTAGCACTCGTCAGATGACCGTCCGTAACACTCTTTTTTCACTTACCCTCCTCACAGCGCTGATCGGACAGACAGCCTGTTCAGGAGACTGGGTTCTCGAAAAAAGACTGACACCAGCGGACACACTGAGGGAAACATCGAACCGCACTGTGGTTCCCGGCACGTTCGTCATGACCGTTAAAAGCGTGAACGTTTTCAACAAGATGGTCTTCCTCAACTCGGAAGATACCTATCTGGACCGCGCCAATGTCGCCGTGCAGATCACGTCAAGCGTGGCCTACAACGCCGACATCCGGTTTGGTGGCGATTTCCGCAACATGGTGCTGAACAAAAAAATTCTGGTGATCGGATCGGCCATGAAAGTCGGGGCGGATCTGGAACAGGGGATCATCGTCAACACCAAAGGGGACGAGCGGACCTATATTTTCGTCAGCCGAGCGAGCAATATTTTCTTTGAATAAGGCCGCCGCCCTCCAACAGAGCCTGATCTTGCAATTTAGATCCATTTTTAGACAGATTATTTCATTCTATATCCCCATATCGGCTTGAAGACATTTCCCAACCCTGCAATCCGCCCTATGAAGAGCGTCCTTTTTCTTCATGCCGGACCCAGTCATGACCGTCTCTTCCGCTTCTGCTCAGGACCGCTTGCAGGCCGTTCTCAAGACCCTTCAGTCCGTCATGGGAGAGCAGATCAGCACGGCGCCCTCCGTTCGTGAGGAACACAGCCACGGCGAGGCCATGAATGCCTCCCGCCTGCCCGAGGCGGTGGTCTTCGCGGAAAGCACGCAGGATGTCGCAACCGTTTTGCGCCATTGTCATGAATGGCGGGTCCCAGTTGTGGCATTCGGAGCGGGCACCTCGGTCGAAGGGCATGTCGTACCGCCCGAGCAGGCCATCAGCCTCGACTTGTCGCGCATGACCGACATCGTGGAACTGAACGCCGAAGATCTGGACTGCCGGGTTCAGGCAGGGATCACGCGCCAGACGCTGAATGTGGAAATCCGTGACACCGGCCTTTTCTTTCCGGTCGATCCGGGTGGAGAAGCGACGATCGGCGGCATGTGCGCCACCCGCGCCTCAGGCACAGCCGCCGTGCGTTACGGCACAATGAAGGAAAACGTGCTCGGCCTGACGGTTGTGCTCGCGACTGGCGAAATCATCCGCACGGGCGGCCGCGTCCGCAAATCCTCCACCGGCTATGATTTAACATCCCTGTTCGTTGGCTCGGAAGGCACGCTGGGGATCATCACGGAAGCCCAGCTTCGTCTGCATGGACGCCCCGAGACCGTATCCGCGGCCATCTGCCAGTTCGAGAGCCTGCATGACGCGATCCGGACGGCCATGGAAATCATCCAGTGCGGCATTCCCATCACCCGCGTGGAACTGATGGACAGCGTGCAGATGGCGGCCTCCATCCAGTATTCCGGCCTTACGGAATATCAGCCGCTGACCACGCTGTTCTTCGAATTCACCGGCTCGCCTGCGGCCGTGCGCGAACAGGTCGAGACAACGGAAGCCATTGCGTCGGGCAATAACGGGCTGGGTTTTGCGTGGGCGGAGAGTGCGGAAGACCGAACCCGTCTGTGGAAAGCGCGGCATGACGCCTACTGGGCAGCGAAGGCCATTGTTCCGGGCGCGCGGGTCATCTCTACGGACTGTATCGTGCCGATTTCGCGTCTGGGCGAGCTGATCGAAGGCGTGCATCGCGATATCGAAGCGTCCGGCCTGCGCGCGCCGCTGCTGGGCCATGTTGGGGACGGCAATTTCCATACGCTCATCATTACGGACGACACACCCGAAGGGCATGATCTCGCCCTCGATCTGGACCGGAAAATCGTTGCCCGCGCCATGTCGCTGAACGGATCATGCAGCGGCGAGCATGGCGTTGGCATGGGCAAGCTGGAATTTCTGGAAACCGAACATGGTGCTGGAAGCCTCAGCGTGATGCGGGCGCTGAAAAACACGATGGACCCGCATCATATCCTCAATCCCGGCAAACTCCTGCCCGCAGGCCCGGTTTACACGGGCTGAACTTTCGGAGATCTTTCGCCCTCTTTTCTTTCCAGCCCTTGCCGGATTTCAGCCTCATGCCGTCAGTTTCCAGCCTCTGCCCCGATGTCGTCCTGATCGGTGCGGGGATCATGAGTTCCACACTTGCGGCCCTGCTGCGCGAGCTCGATCCGTCGCTGTCGATGATGATGTTCGAAACACTACCGGATTGCGGGCAGGAAAGTTCCTATGCCTGGAACAATGCCGGGACCGGACATGCCGGGAACTGCGAACTGAATTACACGCCCCAGCGCGCGGATGGCAGCATCGACATCTCCAAGGCGCTGGCGATCAACACGGAATTCGACCTCTCAAGGCAGCTCTGGGCGCACTGGGTCCGCGAAGGCCGCATTGCCGATCCGGCCTCATTCGTGCAGCCCTGCCCCCATATCAGTCTGGTTTGGGGAGCGGAGAACCTCGCCTTTCTCAAAGCCCGTTACGAGGCGATGGTCGCCCATCACTGCTTTGCGGATATGGAATACACGTCCGATCCGGCCGTCATCGCCCAATGGGCGCCTCTTGCGACGGCAGGGCGCGATACGTCCCAACCCGTTGCGGCCACGCGCATTCAAGAGGGCACGGACGTCAATTTCGGCGCCCTAACCCACGCGCTGACGGCCTCCCTCAAGTCAGACCGCAACATTGCCACCCACTACAATCATCGCGTCACCGGCCTGACACGCACCACGGACGGTCGCTGGCGCGTGACGGCCACCGATACCGAAAGCGGCCACACGATCACGGTTCTGACGCGGTTTGTTTTTGTCGGCGCGGGCGGCAATGCGCTGCCACTGCTTCAGGCATCCGGCATTCCCGAAGCGGCACATTATGCCGGTTTCCCCGTCAGCGGCCTGTGGCTGCGCTGCATGGGCCCGGCCATTACCGGGCAACACCACGCCAAGGTCTACGGCAAGGCCCTTGTCGGTTCGCCGCCCATGTCGGTCCCGCATCTCGATACGCGCGTCATCGACGGCAAATCCTGCCTGCTGTTCGGACCTTATGCGGGGTTTTCCACGAAATTCCTCAAAAGCGGTTCATGGACGGATTATTTTCGCTCTCTGACGCCCCAAAACATCATTCCCGCCCTGACCGCCGGGAAAGACAATCTTGGATTGCTGGACTATCTCGTGCGTCAGGTTCTCCAGACGAACGAGGGCCGCTTCAAAGCCCTTCAGGATTTCTACCCGACAGCCAGACCCGAGGACTGGACGAAAGTCGTGGCCGGACAGCGCGTGCAGATTATCCGTCCGGACAAGGGGCTGCACGGAACCCTGCGCTTTGGGACCGAGCTTGTGAAAAGCGCCGACCGCTCCCTTATAGCCATCCTCGGCGCATCGCCCGGAGCGTCCGTTGCCGCCTCCGTGGCGCTTCAGGTCGTCCAGCAGGTCTTTCCCGAACGGCTGACAGAGGCTGACTGGCTGCCCCGCCTGCGTCAGGTGTTTCCGGCCTACGGGATCGATCTGATCAAAGACGCCCAAGCCTGCGCGACACTCCGGGAAGAAACTGCCCGTGTTCTGAAAATCACGGCAAAAGCGTAATAGTCACCTTTTTAGGGCCGGATTTCGCTCAACGGACGTTACACGTCCATTCGGCTCTGATATGGTATGTGTGATTTTACACTTGTCTGTTTGCTTTCACGCTCAGGAATCGATTTGACACATGACTGATGGTTCGGGCTCCGTGATCACCACCGCCTCGCCGCAGAGTTCGAAACGGCGGGATAATTCGGCCCGGCAGAAACAGATCCTCGACGTCCTTCTCGAGACCGGAAGCGCCACCATCGAAGGTCTGGCGGAGCGTTTCGGGGTCAGTCGCATGACGATCCACCGCGACTCCCATGCCCTCGTGCAGCAGGGCCTGATCGACAAATTGCATGGCAGCATCGTTCTGCGCAACAAGGTCACGACCCAGAAAACGGTCAATTTCCGACGCTCACGGGCGACAGACCTCAAGGACGCGATCATCCAGCGCGCCGTCTCCTTGATCCAGCCCGAGCAGGTTCTTGTCCTTGATGACTCCACGACCGTCGCGGCCATGCTGCCGCTTCTCCCCGCTCTCGCGCCGTTGACGATCATCACCAACGCAGTCGGTGTAATTCAGGCTCTCTCGCCTTACCCGAACCTGAAACTGATCTGTCTTGGCGGCGACTATAATCCGCCGCGCAACGCGTTTTTCGGGCTGGTCTGCGAACAGGCCGCGCAGTCCCTGCGGGCCAACATGATGTTCCTCTCGACGTCCATTATCCATAACGCCACCGCGTTCCAGAACGATCAGGATGTGGTCAAGGTCAAGCGGATCATGATGGATATGGCGGACCAGTGTGTTCTGCTGGTGGACAGCACGAAGTTCCGCAAAGGCGGCCTGCACCGGCTGGCGTCCCTGTCGGAATTCGACCACGTCCTGACAGATTCCCATCTCAAGCCCTCCATCGCGAAGGCTCTGGCGCAGGAAGACGTCAATCTCGAAATCTGCACCTGAGCGCAGATTTCAGACACGGACTATCAGGCGTCCGGTAAGTTCTGCATGAACTGTTGCAGATTGCCCCGGATCGCCTTTTCAAACAGCGTCAGGGTCTCGCTCCCGACGTAATGCTCCACCCCCTCGGAATCGACGCGGGCATTTTCCTCGCTGACGCCGAGCGCCAGCAGAAATGCTTCCACGATCCGGTGCCGGTGCCGTGCCTTGTCCGCCATTTCCTGTCCCGCGGGCGTCAGAAAGACACCTCTGTAGGGTTTCTGCGTGACGTAACCTTCCGTCGCGAGACGGGCGAGCATTTTCGCCACGGTCGGCTGGGACACGCCCAGACGCCCGGCGATATCGACCTGTCGCGCTTCCTGCCCTTCCGACAGCAGGTCCGAAATCAGTTCGACATAGTCTTCCACCAGCACATTGCGCCGCGCCTCACGATTGGCGCGAAAGCCTTCGGAATGGGTTTCGACATCAGGCAGCGTCTCCTTGGGCGCGGTGTCCTTCAGCCGTTTTTTCCGTTCCATTCCCGTCCTGTGCCTCTATCCAGAAAACATTATTCACGGCGGAATAAAACATTCCGGATCGCTCTGCCAGTCCGGGCAATCACGATTTACAGAGATTCCGTGTTTTTCATGAGGCTCATCAATATAGCATATTGAATATCAATTCCGGATGGGATTGAATACAGTCCCGATGCCAGACACCAACGCCCCCCGTACACCCTCTCCGACTATGCGCCCGAGCCTGCCCGATGTGTTTTCCAGCATCCGTGTTCCGGGTGCGGAAGCATCGTGGTTCAGTCGCTTCATGGCGTTTGTCGGGCCGGGATTCATGGTCTCGGTCGGCTATATGGACCCCGGAAACTGGGCCACCGACCTTCAGGGCGGCGCGCGGTATGGCTATACGCTGCTCTGCGTCATCATGCTGTCGAACCTCATGGCGATCCTGCTTCAGGCACTCTCCGCCCGCCTCGGGATCGCGACTGGACAGGATCTCGCACAGGCCTGCCGGAACCATTTTTCCCCGCGCGTGAACATCGTTCTGTGGCTGGCCTGTGAACTGGCCATCATTGCCTGCGATCTGGCGGAAGTCATCGGCACCGCCGTGGCGCTCCAACTCCTGTTCGGCCTGCCGCTTCTCGCCGGAGCTCTGCTGTCCATTCTAGACGCGTTGATCGTGTTGATGCTGATGAACCGGGGCTTCCGGTACCTGGAGGCGTTCGTGATCGCGCTCTTGGGGATCATCGCCCTCTGTTTCGGGATCCAGCTCGTCGCGGCAGCCCCGCCCGTTCACAGTGTTCTGGCTGGCCTTCTCCCCGATCCGAAAATCGTGACGACGCCGGGGATGCTTTATATCGCCATCGGCATCATTGGTGCCACGGTCATGCCGCACAACCTGTATCTGCATTCCTCGATCGTCCAGACCCGCGCCTATGAACGCACCCCGGCCGGACGGCGAGACGCCATCCGCTGGACGACGTGGGACAGCACGATTGCCCTGACGCTGGCGCTGTTCATCAATGCAGCCATCCTGATCGTGGCGGCAGCGGCGTTCCACAACTCCGGCCATCAGGATGTGGCGGAAATTCAGGATGCCTACAGGCTGCTCTCCCCGATCCTCGGACTGGGCATCGCCTCCACGCTGTTTGCACTCGCACTGCTGGCAGCAGGCACGAACTCCACGATCACCGGCACGCTGGCCGGACAGATCATCATGGAAGGCTTTCTGCACCTTCGCATCCCGCACTGGGCGCGGCGGCTGCTGACACGCGGGCTGGCGATCATTCCCGTGGCGATCGTCACACTGATCTATGGCAACCGGGGCGTGAGCGATTTGCTGATGGCCAGTCAGGTCATCCTGTCGCTGCAACTGCCCTTTGCCGTCATTCCGCTCGTCATGTTCGTCTCGGACCGGCGCAAGATGGGCGAATTCGTGATTTCCATGCCCATCCGTATCCTGTCATGGGGCGTGGCGGGGCTGATCCTGCTGCTGAATTTCAAGCTGCTTTACGACACTCTGGCGGGCTGAGAGTCAGGTTGGATTGACAACCCACGGACTGGCGCGAAACACCGACCAGCCCGTATGCTGCACAAGCCGCTCCAGCGCACGCGTTCCGAGAAGAGAATTGCCCTGTGCGTTCAGCCCCGGCGACCACACCGCGATGGACGCCACTCCCGGCGCAATCGCAAGGATGCCACCCCCCACACCGGATTTTCCGGGCAGACCTACGCGAATGGCAAATGCCCCCGAACCGTCATAATGGCCGCACATCATCATCAGCGCGAGGATCGTCTGGGCATTGCGCTCTGACATGACACGCTCGCCTGTCAGCGGGTTCAGGCCACCCGTCATGAGATAGGTTCCGACCTGCGCAAGCTGTTGGCAGCTCATGGTGAGAGCGCACTGATGGAAATAGAAATCCAGCGTATCCTCAACCACGTTGCGGATATTGCCGAAGGTCCGCATGTAGTTTGCAAGCGCCATATTGCGAAACCCGGTCTCGCGCTCCTGACGCGCGACATCCGTGTCGATGTCGATCGAGGCCGGATCGTCTACCAGCGGACGCAGGAAATCCAGTAGGCGAGTCCGGGCATTTTCGCGGCCATAGCGGGACACCAGAATATCGGCGATGACGATGGCGCCCGCATTGATGAACGGATTACGCGGAATACCGTGCTCGTTTTCAAGCTGGATGATGGAGTTGAACGCGCTGCCCGAAGGCTCCTGACGCACGCGCCCCCACAATTCCTCGCCCATCGCATTAAGCGCCATGCTGAGGCTGAACACCTTGGACACGCTCTGCACGGAGAACGGAACAGCCGCATCTCCGACCGTGTGCGTCTCTCCATCCATCCCCACGACGGCCATACCGAAACGATTGAGATCCACCCGTGCGAGCGGAGGAATGTAATTGGCAACAGCACCCCGTTCTGAGGCCGTCCGCATTTCCTCTGCGATCGAGACGATAATGGACGCAAGTGTGGTCATGGGGCCTCGGTGTACGGAACGCGATGTGACTGAAAGAAGAGGAGTTTCACAAGCTGCCGCCCCTGCGGACAACCCGCACGGACGTGAAGTGGGATATGCATTTACAACATAGCTGAAAGAGCCTGCCTTCTTCCCATGCAGATCAGGGAGAAACCACCCGATGCATCACCACCTGCCCCACGATCACCAGCGCAGGGGATTTCACCTGCGCTTCGGCCGCCTGAAGGGCGATGTTGGATAGCGTCCCGGTGAAAACCCTCTGCGCCGGCTGCGTGCCCCGCTCCACAATCGCCACAGGCCAGTCAGCCGGTAGTCCTTTTCCCAGAAGTCCGGCGGCAAGCTGCGGCAGGGTTGAAATCCCCATATAGATCACGACCGTCTGGCGGCGATCGGCCATGTCGTCCCAAGGCAGATCCAGAACCCCGTCCGCTTTTGCGTGCCCGGTCACGAACAGACAGGCCTGCGCACAGTCCCGATGCGTTAGAGGAATGCCGGAATAGGCAGCGCACCCGTTTGCCGCGGAAATGCCCGGAACCAGCCGAAACGCGACCCCGGCCTCGACCAGCGCTTCGATTTCTTCTCCGCCACGACCGAAAATGAACGGATCGCCGCCCTTGAGACGCAGAACGCGTTCCCCTGCCTGCGCACGACGGATCATTTCATTGTTGATCTCGTCCTGCGGCAGGGCATGTCTGTCACGCTGTTTGCCCACGAATACGAGTTCAGCATCCCGCCGGACCATGTCGAGCAATGCCGGAGACAGGAGATTGTCGTAGAGGACGGAATCCGCATTCTGCATCAGACGCAGCGCCTTGAGGGTCAGCAGATCCGGATCGCCGGGGCCTGCTCCAACCAGCCAGACCTCTCCCGGTTTACGCGCCGCGTCCAGAAGCGCGTTCAGTCGCGCATCCGCGCGGATATCATCACCATTTCTGGCCTCCTCCGCACCCGGACCATCGAGAAAATCCTCCCAGATGCGCTTGCGATCCTGCACCTGCGGATAGCGTTCAGAAACCTGCGCCCTGCGGGACTGCATATAAGCCGACAAACGCCCCGTCCCTTCAGGCAGAAGCGCCTCAATCTGTTCACGCAGACGACGCGCCAGAACAGGCGCCGCCCCTCCTGTTGAAACAGCAACGCGCACTGCACCCCGGCGAACCTGCGCGGGCGTGATGAAGCTCGACGGCTGCGGATCATCCACCGCGCAGACGGGTATATTCAGCGCATCTGCCAAAGCCGCCACCTGCCGGTTGACGTCTCGATCATCAGTCGCGGCATAGACCAGTCGGCACCCCGGCAGATGCTCCTTCAGGGCGCTCTCATCTGCCCGCCCCGCAACATGGCGCACCCTACCGCTCTCAACCCAGCCCTGCACAACCGGATTGAGGCTTTCGGCCAGAACATCGATCCGTGCGCCATGATCGAGTAAAAGACGCCCCTTGTTCACCGCGATTTCCCCGCCGCCCACCAGCAGAACGCGCACCCCTGCGAGCCTGACGGAAATCGGGAACCATCCCGTCTGCGGGTCGGATTCCGAAATACCTCCTGCAACGGGACCAGAAGAAGCGGACGACGTATTCATCAAAGGACGGATTTCCGGGTCATAGGCTGCGATAAGGAGGTCCAGCATATTGAGCGACAGGCCGGACGCAACGTCAAACCCATAATTGCCCCGGAAAGGCGAAAGGCCTGATCTCGTACCGGGACGACGCACAAAGAAATCCAGACAGAACACCCTACTAAAATGCTACGCTCTTCATGAACCGGAAGCGTCCTGATAGGAAAACATGTCTTATGGCTGGATTGATGGTCAAAATCTTCAGATCACTCCAGCAGGGGCCCGGCTTCATTGTCCTGCTCGCGCTGCTGGCCGTTGCCTGCTTTGTGGGGTATGAAATCCTGTACGCGCTTGTCGGATAAGGCGCTCACCACAGACTGGACTTTGCTTCATGACGAAAGGCGATCTTGAAAAGCGCCTCGATTTTCTCCGGGAAGCCTCCCGGCTGAAGGATATCCTCAGACGGACCTATACCCACGGCGGGCAGACCGAAAGCACGGCGGAACATACCTGGGCGCTCTGCCTTCTGGTTATGACCTTTGCCGACCAGCTTGAAGGCATCGACCTTCTGAAACTTCTGAAAATCTGCATTCTTCATGATCTGGGCGAAGCCATTCATGGCGACGTTCCCGCAATTTCGGTCCATGCCTCCGCCAACAAGGCAGCGCAGGAGCGCGAAGACCTGCTGACGATCATGGCTCCCCTGCCTGCCGACCTGCAGGCAGAATTTCTGGAGCTGTGGGACGAGTATGAAAACGCAGCATCCCCCGAAGCACGGCTGGCCAAAGCGTTCGACAAGATCGAAACCATCAGCCAGCACAATGCAGGCCTCAACCCGGACGATTTCGACCATACATTCAATCTGACCTATGGCCGAAAATATACCGATGCGACCGAACTGACGCGCCGGATCCGCGACATTCTGGACGAAGAAACGCGCCGCAATATGATGCGAAGCCGGAACATGGTCGTGGGCTGAGCGGCCGTTTCTGCTCGACATCTGAAAGCAAATCCGTCAGAAGCGGCGTCAGACGGCCTTCCGTGTCGCGAAATCCTTACAGATTCGTGACAATCTGCATCCGATATGGACGTTCAGGCCCACATGAAATGCAGAAGGATGCAGACAAGCGCATGGCAGATCATGACCTGAAAACCGGCATCCTTCCTTCCGTGGGTCGCCCTTTGCTGTGTCCGGCGCTTGGGCTGGTCTGTGGTCTTGGCAGCCTGCTGGTCAGCGCATCCGCACAGACGACTACAGCATCTGTCACGACATCGCCCGCAGCACAGAACAGCGGCACAAGCGTTACGACCTCCACCACCTCCGTAAACGGTGGCGAAAAAATCGTCGTCAAGGGACACAAGCCCGCCGGAGCCGTTCTGGGTGACGCCAAGGCGATCATGCAGATCCAGTCTGATGAAATCCGCTCCTATGGCGTCGATACCGCAGCAGATCTCCTGACGGCCATTGCCCCCGAAACCCGCTCTGGACGGGGCGCTACCGGGAATACGCCGGTCGTATTGCTCAATGGCAAGCGCATTTCGGGAATGCAGGAGGTCAACGACCTGCCGTTCGAAGCCATTGCCCGGGTCGAAATCTTCACTGAAGAAGAAGCCCTGCGCTACGGCTACCCGGCTGACGAGCGCGTGGTGAACATCATTACCGTGAAGACTTTCCGCGCCGTGCGACTGCGCACTTATGGCAGCACGTCCACGGATGGTGGAGGAGACGATGGGGTTCTGGGCGCGAGTTTTACAAAACTCTCAGGCGAGCGGCGGATCAATCTGAGCGCCCGTTATGAAGTGCAGGCCCGTCTGCTCGACAGTGATCGCGACGTGACACCTCCGTCCGCAAGCGGGCTGTATTCCAACGCAGGCAATGTCACGTCTGTCAGTGGTGGCAGCCTCGATCCGGCTCTGGATGCGCTGGCCGGGCAGAGCGTTACATCCGCAGGCGTACCATCACTGGTGGCGGGACAGGTTCCGACACTTCAGGATTTCACGGCCTATGCCAATACGCCGCATGTCAGTTCGAACACCTCGGATTACAGCCTGCAGCCCAGAACGCACGAACTGAAGCTGAACGGCGTTTATGCCGACCAGATCTTCAAGAGCGTGTCGGCGTCGTTCAATGCCAGTTACACCCACAGCAATTCCGAAAGCCTTCAGGGACCGGCACGCGGCATCCTCACCCTTCCGGCTGATAGTCTTTATTCGCCGTTTTCCCAGGACACGCTGCTCTACCGGAACTACACCACCGTCCCCGCCCTGCAACACACGGCGCATACGGACACCGTTCATGCCGGGGTGAATTTCAACGGCGACGTCGGAGACTGGAAGTGGAACAGTACAGGAAGCTTCGACCGCTCCACCACGTCCACCAACAGCCAGACCGGCCTTAACCTGAGCGCCGCCCAGACAGCCCTGACCAGCGGCCTCAGCAGTTTTGATCCATTTTCCGAAGTGGACCGCAACTGGCTGAACAGCCGTTTGGTCAATCGCGGCCACACTACCGGCACGAGCGGCGAAATCACGGGCCTGCTGTCAGGCTCACTCTTTTCTCTGCCTGCGGGTGATGTCTCCACCAGCATCGCGCCGACCGGCACTTTAACAGAGCAGAACGCCACCTCGCTCAGTCAGGGCAAGCTGCAACGTACCCATATCAGCCGCGACGTCGGCACCCTTCAGATCGACGGCGATATTCCCATCGCGAATGCGCGCAAGCATGTCCTGTCATTTCTGGGCAAGCTTGATGCGAACATCAATGGCGCCATCAGTCAGGTGTCCCATTTCGGAACGCTGGGAACGATCGGCGGCGGTGTGACGTGGGAGCCCGCGCCGTGGGTCCAGTTCCCGTTTTCCGTCACCGACCGGACCGAGGCCCCCGGCGCCACGGACCTCATTGCCCCCCGGATCGAAACGCCCAACGTCACGACCTATGATTACGTCACCGGACGGTCGGTTCAGGTAACGACGATTTCAGGCGGCAACCGGAACCTTCAGGCCGCAGACCGCCACGAAATCAGCATCGGAACGATCATTTCCCCAAGCTTTCTCGACGGCGCCCGTCTGCATGTGAACTACGTCCGGGACCGGAACCACAACCCGGTCATGAGCCTGCCCACCGCGACCGCCGCCATCGAAGACGCTTTCCCGGACCGGTACCAGCGCAATTCGGACGGAATTCTCGACGTCGTCGATATCCGTCCGGTCAATGCGCTGATGGAAAAGCGCAATGAGTGGAACGCGACATTCTCGTTTTCCAGACCGCTTGGAAAAAAGCCGGAAGGAAAAGGCGGAAAACATGGTGCGGGAGGACGGTATTACATTGTTCTGACGCAGGTCTGGCGCCTCAAGGACACCGTGCAGCTTCGCTCAGGCCTCCCTCCCATCGACCTACTCAACGGCGGAACCATCGGCGGAACAGGCGGCCAGCCGCGACATGAAGTCGAGCTTCAGGGTGGTGTCTTCAAAAACGGGTTCGGCTTCCGCCTCGTGACCAAATGGCAGTCCGCAACGTCCACGCTCGCCAGCACCCATGCCAGCAGTCTGTTCTTCAGCGATCTGGCTACAGTGGATATGACGGCTTTTGCCGATCTGGGGGAAATTCCGCACTGGCAGAAGCGCAGCTGGGCCAAGAATTTCCGGGTCATGGTGTCGGTCAGCAACCTGTTCAACAGCCGCATCCGCGCCCGCAACGGCCTTGGCGTGACACCGGCGGGCTATGAACCCGCTTTTCTGGACCCGCTGGGCCGGACTGTCTCCATCTCGATCCGCAAATCAGTCTGAGAAAGGTCAACCCGCCGGCGCATAAACCCGATGAAAGCGGCTTCCGAGTGAGGTCAGAACTTCATATCCGATCGTCCCCGCGGACCGTGCCAGCGCGTCCACATCCTGCTGCGGCCCAAGAACCGAGAGGACATCCCCTGCTTTCAGATCGGCAGGTGCATCGGTCAGGTCCACGGAAATACTGTCCATCGAGACGCGCCCGATAACCGGAAGACGCGTCTGACCATGCCAGACACTCGCCTGTCCCGCCTGAGCGCGAAAGAACCCATCCGCATATCCGAGACCAAGCGTGCCAATGCGCGTCGGCTTTGAAGCTGTCCAGCTTAGACCATACCCCACACGATCTCCGGGCTGGATCGTGCGGATTTGAGCAATGCGTGCATCGAGCGAAACGACCGGCGCAAGAACACGGTGCCCTTCGGAGGGCGCAATCCCATAAAGGGCCGCGCCCGGTCTGATCAGTTCAAAATGATAGTCCGGCCCCAGAAAAATCCCGGATGACGCCGCCAGAGAGCGGGGAACGCCGGGAAAAGCCGCCGCCATCGTCACGAAACGCTGTCGCTGCATTTCATTGGCAGGGCTGTCGGGCACATCCGCACAGGCCAGATGACTCATCACGAGTTGCAGGTTCAGCCCCTCGAAAAGGTTCCGCTCCGCCAGATCCTCAACGCTCAGACCAAAACGCGACATCCCGCTATCGAACTGGAGCGCAGCCGGGAGAGCCTGCCCTGCCCGCTCACACAACTGCTTCCAGCTCCGCACCTGATCAAGGCTGTTCAGAACGGGCGTAAGACCATGCGCCTGCATCCTGCTCTCACAGTCTGGCATGAAGCCATGCAGCACGAAAATCCGTGCGTGGGGCAGTGTCTCCCGTAACGTCATGCCTTCATCAAGATGCGCGACGAAGAACGTTTCAGCGCCTCGCGCGGCCAGAGCCTGTGCGACCTGCGCCGCCCCCAGCCCATAAGCATCCGCCTTGACCACCGCCGCGCACTCTGCCCCCGCGCCTAGCCCGGCGACGAGATCATAATTATCGGCAATGGCCTTCAGATTGACGGTAAGCCACGCGCCCGCTCTGGCGGATGCGTCGTCCTGAGAGAATATGTGCATGGGACCGTCCGCAAGGATGCAATGCACCTTTATGGCACGCCCACCATACGACGCAACGGCCGCAACCCTCTTTTCAGATCGGACATTCTGCGCAACAAGACGCTCTGGTCCGTATATGAATGCAATTTTCCGTCACAAAAAGTGAGTTCAGATTTTCAGGGAAACGCCTATTTCTGTTCGCCACTGACGTTAACGACAAGACTGTTACGAAAGTTTCCATAAATTGATGTCAGACGACTCATCGTCTTCTCAGGCAGCGAGGCCCGGCGGTATCCAGCGCGTCATGAGCAATCTGGGTGTCCTTCTCGGGGGACGTGCCGTAAATGCTCCGCTGAGCCTCCTTCATATCTGGCTCGCGACCCATCTGCTGGGCAGTTACGGCTTCGGGCTGGTTGCGATGATGTATGCCTTCGCCCGAACGATGGGTGATATCGTTGACTTCCAGTCTTGGCAGACCGTTCTACACTACGGCCTGAAACCCCTAACGCAGGGAGATCGTCGCAGTTTCCAGAAAATCGTCTCGTTCAGCCTTCTTCTGGATACTTCGGGAGGACTTCTGGGCTTCGGCGGCGGCGTCCTCATCAGCCTTCTGGCCATGAAATTTCTGGGATGGCCACCCCAGATCCACATTATCGGCGTTGTTTACTGCGTCTCCATTCTCTTTATGGCGTCCGCGACTGCAACTGGCCTGCTGCGGGTGTTCGACCGCTACGACCTCTTGGCCGTACAGGGGACCGTCGCCACCATCGTCCGGGTCATCGGAACGGCCTCGATGGCTTTGGGCTGGGCTTCTGTGGCAGCCCTTGCCAGCGTCTGGATCGCCGCTGAAGCCGCTGCGTGGGGCACGATCTTCTTTATGGCAGCCCGCGAAATGTATCGCCGTGGCCTGATCCGCGGACTGTTCCAGGAAATGCGCGGCATTATCCCCGAACTTCTGAACGGACAGTTTTTTCGCGCCTATCCCGGGATCTGGCGCTTTGCGCTGAATACGAACCTCAACTCCACACTTGCTCTCGCTTTTGGTCATATCGGCACGCTCGTGGTTGGCGCATTCGTCGGCCCGACGGGCGCGGGTTATTACCGGATTGCAAGCCAGATCGCGGCTGGAATCGCAAAACCCGCCACCCTGATCCAGACGACCGTTTATCCGGAAATGGCTCGGCTATGGCGTGATCGGGCCATGAACCGCCTGTATCGCATGACGGGACAGATCGCCCTGATGGCCGGGGGGATCGGGACGGCCCTGCTCCTGCTGACACTGTTCGCCGGACGCCCGCTGCTTCGGCTTTACATCGGACACACCGGAGCGACGGAAGCGCTGCCCGTCACGCTGTGGCTGCTCGCCGCCGAAGTCGTGACTGTCTGGGGCCTCCCGCTGGAGCCGCTATTGTTCACGACAAACCGCTCCGGCGCTGCGATCGGCGCACGTATTCTCGAATGCCTGTTCTTTCTCCCGGCGCTGGTGATGATGGTCCGCCAGTACGGGCTGAGCGGTGTCGGTCCAGCCACGTTCTGCGGTGTGACATTACTGATCACGATTCAGCTGGTCCTCGTGATCCGCGCGGCCCGCAGCCCCGATGGTCTTGCAGCATGAAGGTGGCCTTTCCCCTCATCGGCCAGCGCCACCAGACCCTGCATGCCCTGCCCGTCGCGTTAGAGATTTCCGCCCGCCATCCCGACGTAGCGGTTCATGTCTCGTGCCTGACTGTCAGTCATCTGGAACTGGCCCGTTCCCTCGCAACCCTTTATCCAGAAGCCCGCGTCCAATTCGACCTGCTGCCCATTTCCCAGACCCTCCGCCGCCGCATCGAGAAACATGGACTGCGGGTGGTGGACAGGCTGATCGGCCTCTTCGCATCCCGGCATTATTTCCGGGGCTTTGACGCCATCATCGTGCCGGAAGCCACGTCCCTGCAGCTTCGCCGCATGGGCGTAAGACGTCCGAAAATGATCTGGACGGGACATGGCGCCGGAGATCGGGCGATCGGATTTGCCCGCCACTTGGGCAAATTCGACTTTCTGCTGGTTCCTGGGCGCAAAGTAGAGCAGCGTATGCTGGAAAAAGGCATCATTCGTCCCGGCGCGTATCATCGCGGCACCTATGCCAAGTTTGATCTCGTGCGGCGGATGGATGCGAAACGGCCAAAGCTTTTTAATAACAACCGGCCCACGATCCTGTATAATCCTCATTTCGTTCGCCGCCTGTCCTCATGGCCCGGGATGGGGCATCAGATTCTGGAGTTCTTTGCCGGACAGGACCGCTACAATCTTGTTTTTGCACCTCATTTCCGTCTTTTCGACAATCGTCGCGAGGAAGGCGAAGCGTTGAAACGTCAGTATGGGCATCTTCCGCACATGCTGATCGACCCTGGAAGCCACCGAAGCATCGACATGACCTATACGATGGGGGCAGACCTCTATCTGGGAGATGTCAGCAGTCAGGTGGCGGAATTCATGATCCGTCCCCGCCCTTGTCTCTTCCTCAACGCCCACCATGTGAAATGGAATGGAGATCCGGATTATCAGTTTTGG
The DNA here is from genome assembly GCF_018256175.1 of Gluconobacter sp. Dm-44. NCBI lineage: Bacteria > Pseudomonadati > Pseudomonadota > Alphaproteobacteria > Acetobacterales > Acetobacteraceae > Gluconobacter > Gluconobacter sp. Dm-44. Next base: position 79,542 of record NZ_JAERLZ010000001.1, read on the forward strand.
ACGCTGGGGCCGGTGACGGAAAATGTGTTGGATCTGGGCGACAAGATCGAGAATGCCTTCGAAACGCATCCTCGTTTTCTTGAGGCGCAGCGCCAATATGGTTTAGAGACATTCGAAACACTGGGTGATGAACCCACTGCTCCCGCTGCGGCGGACGCAATCGTCGATTTTCTGAAAAGGGCAGCCTGATGTCAGGCAACCCAAACGGAGCTAGTCTAGGTTTGACCGAGGCCAACCAGAACCCAACCGCCAATCCCGTCCCGACGCCCAGCCGATCCGGTCTGGAACGACGTTACGGAGATTTCCCCAGCTTTGCAGCCGCACTCGATTACGCGGCACAGGGTGAGAGCGGATTCAACATCTATTCCGGTCGCGGACAGCTTCTCGAAGCACTCCCTTACCGTCTATTACGCGAGCAGGCCCGTTCAATGGCTTGCCGTCTGCTGGGTCTTGGCCTCACGCCCGGTGACCGTGTTGCAATCGTTGCGGAAAGCGATGGCGATTTTGCCCGTATTTTCTTCGGGTGCCAGTATGCCGGTCTTGTTCCGGCGCCGCTTCCCCTCCCCGTCGCGTTCGGCGGCAAGGACGGCTATGTGGCGACCCTGCGTGGCATGATTCAAAGCGCCGCCGCTCGTGCCGTCGTGGTGCCCGATGTGATCGGAAGCTGGACCAGCGACATCGTCGAGGGACTGGATCTGGTGTTCGGCGGATCTCCTGCCGATCTTAACCGTCATGCCGAAGCCCGCGTCGAACTGCCGGAAATCGCCCCGACAGCGCTATCCTATCTCCAGTTTTCCTCGGGAAGCACCCGGTTTCCGATGGGCGTTTCGGTCACGCAGGCGGCGGGCATGGCCAACGCCCGAGCCATCGCCCGCGACGGCCTGCACGTTCATCCGGCCGAAGACCCGCGCGATGACCGCTGCGTGTCTTGGCTGCCGCTCTATCACGACATGGGTCTTGTCGGCTTCTTCCTGACTCCCCTGACCTGCCAGCTTTCCGTTGATCTGCTGCCGACCCGCGAATTTGCCCGCCGTCCGCATGTCTGGCTGGACCTGATTTCACGCAATCGCGGGACGATCGCCTACAGCCCGTCTTTCGGTTACGAACTCTGCTCCCGCCGTAGCGGTCAGGCTGACCTGGACCTGTCCTGCTGGCGCATTGCAGGGATTGGTGGCGACATGATCCGCCATCACATCCTCGAAGGCTTTGCCGAACGGTTTGCGTCCAACGGGTTCCGCGCCAGCGCTTTTGTCGCGAGCTACGGCATGGCAGAAGCAACCCTCGCCATCAGTTTTGCCCCGCTCGACACCGGCATCCAGACCGACACGATTGATCTGCGCCGCCTTGAAAAGGACGGCATTGCCGAACCGTCCAACGATCCGTCCCTTCCGTTGCGGACATTTGTGCTATGCGGTGCGGCGCTCCCTGACCACCAGATCGAAGTCCGGGATGCATCTGGCCGTGACCTGGCAGACCGGCAGGTCGGAACCGTCTATGTGCGCGGGCCGAGCCTCATGTGCGGTTATTTCCGCCGCCCTGACGAGACCGAAGAGGTTCTTGATGCAGATGGCTGGCTGAATACCGGTGACCTTGGCTATCACCTCAACGGTCAGATCGTCGTCACCGGACGCGCCAAGGACCTGATCATCATCAACGGACGCAATATCTGGCCGCAGGATCTGGAATGGTCCGCCGAAAGCGAGATCCCGACCCTACGTTCGCGTGACGTGGCCGTATTCTCAGTGGACGGAGAAGAAGGCGAAAAGATTGTGGCCCTCGTCCAGTGCCGTGCGAGCGAGGATGCGAGCCGCAACCAGCTCCGTGATGAGGTCACGAGTCTGTTCCGCCGCCAGCACGGAGTGGATGTGGACGTCATCCTCGTTCCGCCCCGCACGCTACCCCAGACATCCTCCGGCAAGCTGACCCGCGCTAAAGCCAAGACCATGCTGCTCTCCGGGCAGTTTGACCAGCAGCCCGAAACCACGTCTTCGGCTGCCTGATCCTGCCCGTTCCGTTTGCCACATTGCCTGAAGACACAGAGGGCTGGCGAACGGGACGGGTTTGGAGCATAAGGCTTGCCCAAGATTGCACAGACATCGAGAGTTGAAGTCCATGACTGACAGCGTCACCGACATTTCCGCAATGATCATTGAGAAACTGCTTGCCAACCCGAAAGTTCCCCGGGACATCGATGGCAACAGCAAGATTGTCGAAGATCTTGCCTTTGACAGCCTCGCCGTCATGAACTTCGTCATGGAAATCGAAGACGAAATCGACGTTTCCGTCCCTCTCGACAAGCTGGCCGATATCCGTACCATCAATGATCTGGCTGGCTGCCTGCACGCGCTGAAGGTCGCCCAGGCGTGATCGATATCTTCGCCAAACATGCAGGACTGCGCGAAGCTTACGACGCCCTGACGGCCACGTCGCCGCGTAATCCGTTCGAAGTCGTGATCGAGCGTCCGGTTTCCGCCAGCGTTGGTATCATCGAAGGCCGTGAAACGCTCCTGTTCGGGACCAACAATTATCTTGGTCTCAGCCAGTCGAAAAAAGCCATCGAAGCCGCCGTGGAAACGGCAGAGACGATGGGCGTCGGCACGACAGGCTCACGCATCGCAAACGGCACCTTCGGCCTGCATCGCAAGCTCGAAGCCCGTCTGGCCGAGTTCTTCCGACGCAAGCACTGCATGGTATTCTCCACCGGGTATCAGGCCAATCTCGGCACGATCTCGGCGCTGGTGAACAAGGATGACATTCTGCTGCTCGATGCGGACAGCCATGCCAGCATCTATGACGGCGCCAAACTGTCCGGTGCGCAGGTCATCCGCTTCCGCCACAACGATCCGATCGATCTGGAAAAGCGTCTGGCGCGTCTCAAGGATCATCCGGGCGCGAAGCTGATTGTCGCCGAGGGCATCTATTCCATGACGGGCAATGTCGCCCCTCTGGACAAGTTCGTGGACATCAAGACGCGCCACGGCGCCTATCTGATGGCTGACGAAGCCCATTCGTTTGGTGTTATGGGCGCGCATGGCCGTGGCGTTGCGGAAGTTCAGGGTTGCGAGGACGGCATCGACTTCGTGGTCGGGACCTTCTCCAAATCGCTTGGCACCGTCGGCGGCTACTGCGTCACAGACCATGACGGTGTGGACCTGATGCGCCTGTGCTCACGCCCCTATATGTTCACGGCTTCCCTTCCCCCTGAGATCATTGCCGCCACCATGGCAGCGCTCGAGGACATGCAGGAACACCCGGAACTGCGGACCAAGCTTCAGGACAATGCGGCACGTCTGCATGCGGGCCTTCAGAAAGCTGGCCTCAAGACCGGCGAGCACATTTCGCCAGTCGTGGCCGTAACGCTTGAAACCGTGGATCAGGCCGTCGCTTTCTGGAACGCACTGCTGGAAAACGGGGTCTATGTGAACCTCTCGCTGCCACCGGCAACGCCTGACAACCGTCCCTTGCTGCGCTGCTCAGTGATGGCGGCCCATTCGCCCGAAGAAATCGACCGCGCGGTCACGGTCTTCGGCGAAGTCGCCAGACATTTCGGGCTGTAATCCATAAAAAAGGGGGATCCGGTGGATCCCCCTTTTTTATGCTTTCGGGCGGCCCAACAGCTTTCGGGCCCGCCAGAGAAGTCGTGGCAACATCACGAGCGGATGCCGACTTTCAAAAGGCGACAACTGCATATCGAAACCGGTATGCCGCTGTATTTTCCAGGCAAGATAGGAAGCGCCGTTTTCAAAGGTGAAAGCCGCCTTCAACAGTCTGGCGATATTCCGTGGACGGCCGGATGTCTGCACTAACGCCCAGCGACGGAGCGCTTTTCGACGTAGGGCCGCACTGATAACGGGTTCCAGTGTGTCGTCATGAGCGGAAAACTGGAGCCGTCCCCGCGCCCACCCTAGCGGCAGCAGGGCCGCGTAACGCTCCTCCTGTCCTTCCAGAATGCTGTTACCACGCCCCTTTTTCTCAACCCGCAATTCAGACGCATAAGTATGGGCGAACAGGGTTTGCCAGAACTCCAGCGCCGTCATGGAAGGCGCACCCAGCAGGGCAGCCCAGCATGACGCCGTCGTCACACATCCCGCAATCAGGGTGAGAAGAGAGTCCGCACTCTCCGGCCCACGCACCCAGACCAGCCGGACCGGCTGGCAGAAACGGGCCCAGATCGTGGTGTCCAAAGCGCCAAGACTTGTACGGGCAGCGAACTGGTCACGGGACAGGACTGCGATCTTGGCACGCAAAACGCGGTCCTGATACCGGAATTCCGAATACCGCACATTGGGCGGCAGCACGAGATTTCCGGTCCGGGCGATCAGTCCACCTGAAAAGCCTTCTGCATTTTCGGTGACAATATAGAAGTCGAGAATACCGTCCGGATCGGCCTTGCGCAGAAGCGAGCCGTAAAACAGCACGCCAAGCGGCGGTTCGGGACAGGCACGGGCCAAAGCATCCGCAAAAGCGCTGACGCCCGGATCGACAGAGGTGGTCAGTTCACCGATCAGTCGTTGTTCGAGCGCATCAGGCATGAAGGAACCGGAAGCTGGGCGCACGTTCCAGCCTCAACACGCCATCCGGGGCTGCGCTGAAAACTTCTCCGTCAAGCACGAAATCGCTTTCCGTCACCAGTGTCATATCGTCCGTACGACCACTGACGTAATCGGGATGACGACGCAGCCAGCGCGGTGCACGACCACACAGGAGCGCCCATGTGGCTCGCAGAAGACTTTCGGGCTGTGCGCTGACATCCAGGTACCGAAGACCCTCGACATTGGGTTCAGCATCCCAGAACGGCCAGATCCCACGCGAAAGACACGACAGTCCCGTTACAAGGAACATGAAGCTCTGCCCATCATAGACATGACCGCCTGTCTCGATCCGCAACGGATCTCCCCGGAGCCATGCCTCGCGGCTTTTGCGGAACATGAGACTGACGAACGTGGTGAGAAGCGTGATACCGACGGCCAGATCATGCGGCGCAAAACGCAGGACCGTTGGCGAATGGGCGATGCGGACGGCGCGCGCAAATCCGGCGCATCCTCCAAAAAGCCCCAATACGGGCATCCGGTCGGTTCCGGGCCAGGACAGACGGATGGGCGTGCGGATACTTGAGCGCAGGGCCCCTGCCTTCAGGCGACGGATGGCTTCCATGCCCCGCAGACCGAACCCCACATCGCTGGCAATCAGGTTCGTATTACCCGACGCCAGAACCACGATGTCTGGCAGACGGTCTGCAGGATAGGCGCGCGCAATGGCGGTCAGGGCCGTACTGACCGTCCCGTCTCCGCCATCAATAATAATGGTGTCGATACCCCGTTCGTAGAGCTGGCGAACATGAGCGGTGGTTCCTTCCCGACTGTCGGAGGGAACGAAATCCTTCCCCAGAAGGGCCTGGGCCTCGACAGCAAAACTGGAACCGTTCCGGCGGTTTTTCCGGCTACGGGCATTATGGATCAAGGCTATGCGCACTAGGGAGGCAATCTTCATATGGCGTTCGGCTATGCGGGCGGGTCTAGCACGGCTATGATGGAACTGCCAGAACGGCACATCCCGGCAGTCCCGGGCGCCGTCTCATGGCGTGCATACTGACAAGGCCTTTCTCTGATCATGACCCCTGACCTGCCCGCAGATCCCCTCGCGTCGCGGCATACGTCCCCTGTCACAACGTCTCATGTCACATTGGCCCATATTTCAGACCCGCATCTGCCTCCGCCGCCCGTTCACTGGCGTGCGGCGCTCAACAAGCGCGCCCTGAGTCTTCTGTCCTGGAAGAAGCACCGCCAGTACGTCCATCTCGCGCAGACCTGCGCTGCACTGGTGAAGGATATCGGACGCACAGGCGTGGATACGATCCTTGTGAGCGGGGATCTGACCAATTTTGGAACACCGGACGAATTCGCCGAGGCCGCCCGCTGGCTGGAGGCACTCCCCGCTCCGGCCCTCGTGATCCCCGGCAATCATGATTGCATGGTTCGGCAACCGGCTTCCGCGGGGCTAAATCAGTGGGAACGCTGGTCCGCGCGGCAATATCCGTATGTGCGTCTGCAGAACGGGGTTGCGATCATCGGCGTTAATTCCGGCATCCCTACAGCCCCTTTCATGGCCTACGGTCGCGTTGGACGCAGGCAGCGGGAACGGCTTGAAGCTCTGCTGGAGCAGCTTGGAAAAGAAGGACTGTGCCGGGTGGTGATGATCCACCACCCCCCAAAGCGCGGCCTCGTGCCCTGGCGCAAATCGCTACTGGACCATCTTGAGGTTGCGGCCCTCCTCCGACGGGGCGGAGCGGAAATCGTCCTGCACGGCCACTCCCATGATGCGACACTGACCCATATCGCCGGAACGGACATTCCCCTGCTGGGCGTGGCATCGGCCTCCCTGACAGATGACCGCCCTCACCGACAGGCGTGCTGGAATCATCTGACGATCCGCCCATATGAAGGGGGCTGGCACATTGATCTGGCCCGTCACCGGCTGGACGGTTCGGTCAGCGAGCGGGCGTCATGGAAGAGATCCGGGCGAAAACAGGCAGGAAGGACAGACGCGTGAAACAGCGGGCCCATATTCTGGACCGCTATCTGCTGACGCAGATGGCGCCGCCATTTGCGATCGCACTGCTGGCGATGCTGGTCGCCCTGCTTCTCGAACGCCTGCTGTCGCTTTTCGACTATCTCGCCTCCGCAGGCAGTTCGCTTGCGACCTGCATCGCGCTCCTGACGGACCTGTTGCCCCATTATTTCGGCATCGCCCTGCCCGCGGCGTTGTGCATAGCAGTCTTCCTGACCATCCGCGGCATGAGCGACAACAACGAGATCGACGCTCTTCAGGCCGGTCGCGTCTCGCTCATGCGGATCAGCCGTCCCTTCATGATCGTCGGCCTGCTTCTCGGGGGGGCGAGCGTGTTCCTGTACGGCTATATCCAGCCCGTGGCCCGCTATGACTATCGCGCAGGCTTCTATTTTGCCGAACATACCGGCTGGGCGCCCCATCTTCAGGCCGGAATGTTCGCCTCCACCTCCAGTAAAGCCGTCATGACCGCAGACAGTGTCAGCCATGCCGGAACCCGCCTCAAACGCGTTTTCATCCGCGAAGTCAGCCCCAGTGGGGTCGCCCACATCATCACGGCGCAAACAGGCGCGCTGACCATTTCGGAAAAAACGCGCAGCACGCGCCTCGATCTGTGGAACGGAGAAATCGTGGACGATCCGTTTCAGGCTACCCACCCTCACAAGCCGACAGTCACGCATTTCGAGCATGTCGTCCGCGTCATCGATCGGCCGGACAAGGAAACCGCGTTCCGCACACGCGGAGCGGACGAGCGTGAACTGACCCTGCTCGAACTGGCCCATGATCTGCGCTACGGCTTGCCGGGCATCGAATACCGCACACTTCGGGCTGAAATGGACTTCCGCATGGCCCGCGCCATTGCCATTCCCTTCATTCCTCCCCTCGCAGTGGCACTGGCCATCAGCGCAAGACGACGCAAATCCGTCTGGGGCCTGATTGCCGTCGCAGTCATCCTGATCGGCTTCGACCAGACCCTGATGTTCGGGCACAGCCTCGCCTCCACGGGCCGTCTGCCGATCTGGCTGGCAATCTGGGTGCCGGAGGCCGTGTTCTGTATAGGCTGCCTCGCGGCCCTGCTGCGTCGATCCCGGGGTTCCTGGCGCCGTCGTCTGCTGAAACGGGCTGTGGCATGAGCGACTCTCAGCCTTCCATGCCGCGCTTCGTGCTCATCAAGGCGCTCAACCGGGCCCTGCTTGGCCGGTTCATGTTATGCGGTGTCGTGCTCGTCTCTCTGCTGGAAATTCTGGCCCTTATGGAGAAGACGACGCCGATCCTGAACCGACATCTCGGGATCCGCGGGATCCTGACATTCGCGTTCCTGCACCTGCCAGCACTCAGCATCGACATCCTGCCTTTGGCCTTCATGGTCGGTACACTTTTCCTGCTGACGCAGATGACGCTGTCGAGCGAAATCTCCGCCCTGCGCGCAGCCGGACTTTCGACACCCTCGCTGTACCGCCTGCTTCTGCCCGCCGTCCTGATTGTAGGTCTCTGCGGAACCTGCGCCCAGTACTGGCTGGTCCCCGCCTGTGAAAATGCCCTCACCACATGGTGGAACAGGACAGACCCTCTGGCCGGGCAGGACGGACAGCCTGAAGACGACATCCTGTGGTTTCGCGCAGGCCCCACTCTGGTGCGGATCGGGCAGATCGCCCAGGGCGGATATTTCCTGCGGGATGTGACGATCTATCACCGTGACTCCACGGGGCTGCTGACCGGAACCGAACATACGAATACCCTGACCTACACACAGGGCCGGTGGCATCCTGATGGCGCGCAGGATCTGTCCCTTTCCGAAGACAAATCGTTTGTAAACGTCACGAAGGGCGACAGCACCTTCATCATCCCCGCCACCCCGTCCACCATCATGACACTGTCCCAGAGCGGCGCTTTCGTCACACCGGGGCAGATCAGTGCCATTCTGCACAAGGGGGCTCCTGCAAGTCTGCCCAGAGCCACCTACCGCATGGCCCTCTTTGGCGGCATGATTTTACCGTTTGAAATTGCAGTAATGCTTCTATTGACGCTTCCGGTGATCTATATCCCTCCCCGTGCAGGACTTCGAAATCCGCTTCCGGTGTATGTTCTTGGCGCCGGAATGGGCTTCGTCATCCTGCAGGGAATGATTTCCGCACTTGGAAACGCAGGCACGCTGCCAGCCCCGCTGGCTGTCAGCGTCGGGCCATTGCTTGGCGCCCTTCTGGGTTTGACCTGGATCCTGCGGATGGAGGAACGATGAGCACTTTCACTGCACCGTGGCGCAACATGTCCGCCATCCGGACTGGCCGCAGCTTTGATCTGGGGAAGATGAACCTCTCCCAGCTCTGGTTCGCCTATCTGACCTATCCGACAATCCTGCTCTATTTCGCCCTGATCGCGGGCGCTGCCTGGGCGGCCCTGCATTTCTCGACTGCCCTGTGGGTGACACTCATCCCCGTTCCCGTCGTGATCGTGGTCTACCCGCTGGCCTGGTATGCTATCCACCGCTTCATCCTTCATGGGCGCTGGCTCTATCGCAATCACTGGACCGCCTCCCTGTGGAAGCGCATCCATTTTGACCATCATCAGGACCCGCATCTGCTGGACGTTCTGTTCGGCTCACCGCTGAACACGGTGCCGACGATGGCCATCATCACGATGCCGATCGGCGGTCTGATCGCGGGCTGGAGCGGTGCGTTCTGCGCCCTTTCGACCGCACTGGTCATGACCTGTATCTATGAATTCTTCCACTGCATCCAGCATCTGGCTTACAAGCCGCGCTGGAAATGGGTGGCGAACATCAAGCAGCTGCACGTCCTGCATCACTTCCACGACGAAGACGGCAATTACGGCATCACGAACTATGTGCCGGACCGTCTGTTCAGCAGCTTCTACCGTGAAGCGCGTGACCGGCCCCGCAGCAAACACGTCTTCAATCTCGGCTACGATCTTGAAGAGGCGCACCGCTATCCATGGGTCATGGACCTGACCGGCTCGCCGCCGAAGGATCGCCCGGACGGGGCCCGTCCGGCAGCATCACGCAAAACGTCAGACCGTAACCCCGCGGCATGAGTCTTCCGGTTCTGGTGCTCGCTGGTTCGCGTGACGGCGAGAATGATGTTCTCGCAAAACTCGGGCGGGTTTCTCACAAAGCGCTTCTTCCCGTCGCGGGTCAGCCCATGCTGGCCCGCGTGCTCGACACCATCGCCCGCACGCCCGGCCTTGGCCCGGTTACGATCAGCATCGAAAACCCGGATTGCATCAGGGACCTCGCTGGCAATGCCACGATCCTGCGCTCTGCTCCTTCTCCCAGCGAAAGCGTTGCCGAAGCGATCGACCGGATTGGCACGCCCTGTCTGGTGACGACAGCCGACCACGCGCTTCTTCGCCCGGAATGGATTGAGGAATTTCTGGCCAAAGCACAGGGCTGCGATCTGGCAGCAGGCGTGGCGTTGCGCACAACTGTCGAACGCGATGTTCCCGGCACGAAACGCACCTATATCCATCTTTCAGATATGAGTTTTTCAGGCTGTAACCTGTTCCTGATCGGGACGCCAAAAGGGCGGAACGTCATCGAATTGTGGAAGCGCCTTCAGCAGAACCGCAAACAGCCGCTTCGGATGGCATTGACGCTCGGCCTCGGCACATTGCTGCGCGCTGTAACGCGTACACTAGATTCCAACGCCCTTTACCGCCGTATCCAGAAGCTCACCGGCGCGAACGTCTGGCTGGTGACGCTATCGGACGGGCGCGCGGCGGTGGATGTGGACAAGCCGTCCGACCTGACGCTGGCTGAACAGATTCTGGCGCAGACGACTCCATGAAAATCGCCTATATTATCAATTCGCTCGAATGTGGCGGCGCACAGCTTCCCATTCCGGATATTGTTTCCGTCATGCGCGCCCGAGGCGGGGATGTGACGGTCTTCGCGCTGGCCCGCAAAGACGGCCTCGCGATTCCGTTGCTCGAAGCCGCAGGCATTCACGTCCGCGTACGCGAAGGTACGACGCGTGACCATATCGCGGCCTATCGCTGGCTGCGCGACGAGATGGAGACGTTCCAGCCCGACCTGATCTGGACGTCCCTGAGCCGCGCCACACTTCTGGGACAACTGGTCGCCCTGCGCCGCAAGACTCCAACGGTCCACTGGCAGCATTGTGGACGCCTGAAGAAGGCCAACGCATTCCTCCTCAGGCTCTGCCGCCCCTACACCACGCTCTGGGTCGCCGACTCCCAGTCCGTTATCACCTTCGCAGCCAAAGAGCTCGGCCTCAGCGATAATTTCGTGGCCTGGCCCATTTTCCGCGCCGATCCCAATGCGCCCATCGCAACACCGTGGAAAGAAGGCGAAATCGTCCGTGTCGGCTCTCTGGGACGCCTCAATCCGGTCAAGGCCTATGATATCCTCTGTGATGCCGTGGCCCTCCTGAAGGACCATCCCGACCTGCCGCCATTTCGTCTTCAGATTGCGGGAGATGGCCCTCTGCATGCCGCGCTTCAAGCCCGCATTACGGCCGGAAATCTGCCGATCGACCTTCCGGGCTATACGTCAAAGCCCATGGATTTCCTGAAAACCCTGCATCTTTATGTCCAGTCGTCACACTGGGAGGGCATGTGTGTCGCAGGACATGAAGCCATGACATGCGGCCTCCCGGTTGTTGCGACCCCTGCCGGAGAACTGCCGTCCAGCATCCTCGACGGAGAGACGGGGCGTATCGTGCCGTTCGACAATGCCCCCGCTCTTGCAGCCGCCCTGGCGGACCTGATCGGCAGACCCGCCGATCTGGCAGCAATGGGTGAACGCTCCCGCAAGCGGGTTCTGGAGCGCTTCGGGCCGGAAGCCTTCACCCGTAACGGTAATGCCGTATTGGATCGCATTCCGGGCTTCTGAACACCCGAATCACGCTTTTAGGCTCCGAAAAGCCGCCGCTTCACATTCAGCAGATCCCGCTTTGGGCCAAGCCCGATTTTCTTGACATCAATCAGCGTCACCTGCCCGGCTGCGGAGAGCGTGTGCATTCCGTCCCCAAAACGCCGACGCAGGGATGCTGGAATGGAGATCGTCAGGCCGGGCGTGACTTTCGGCAGTTCACGCTCCAGCCCCTCAATTTCCAGCAGCCGGATACCGCGCCCATAGGTGCCCTGACAGTCCTGTGTGGGCAGAATGATCTTTCCATTCACGACAACAGGCGTTCCTGCCGGACGCGCACCCGCACGGTCATTCAGGAAAAGCCCGAGGTTCTTCCATGAGCCCGTCAGCGTATCGGCAACCGAAATATTCAGCAGACTTTGCCGCTCGACCTTACTGCCCGCAGGCGTCCAGAACATCCACCAGCGACCGGCATGATGGAACGGTGTGGCGTCGATCGCGGCTTCGGGGAAATCGAAAGCTTCGACGCGCTCCCAGCCCTTGGGAAACGATGTCGCACGATAGAGCGAAAGACGCCCCGAAGCGCTCGCTTCGGGCAGCAGATAGACCTCTCCTTCATGCTCGAGCACAAAAGGGTAAGACAGGTGCCAAGGCTCTTCCAGAACGCTCTCGCGGGACAGCAGACGCCCCGTACCGTCATAGATCAGAACCTCGATCGTGCCTTTCGGATGGCGATAATCGAACGCTTCGGCAAAGACATACAGCTTTCCATCCCGCCACAGTCCGAAAGGGTCCGCCAGAAAACGATGATCCCCGATGTCAGGCAGCGTCGTGATGGGAAAACCGTTCAGGCTGGCCGCATCGACGATCTCCGCCAGGGGCGCATGAACGATGGCGCATCGCCAGTGATCTGTCCGCAGAAATGGCATGAGGCACTCCTCCCGCAAAAATACAGCTTCAAAAAATATCTGCCGGGGCAGACGTAGAGCGCAGATCGGGGCAGGATGGAACCATGAGTGAGGCTCTTTCCGCAATTCCCGCAGACGTCGCCTGCGGTCTGCCCGAAACGCAACTGGCCATCCGGCGCGCCGTTCTCGGCCTGTGCCGGACGATGAACTGGGCGGCCATCAATGAATTTTCCCTGCCCGCCGCAGGCCGTCGCGCGGACGTGATGGCGCTGCTGCCCGACCATTCCCTGACCTGTATCGAGATCAAGTCCGGCCTGCGCGATTTTCAGACCGATCAGAAATGGCCCGAATACCGTGACTGGTCCGACCGCCTGTTTTTCGCCGTGGATGATGCTTTTCCCGTGGACCTCATACCGCCGGATGTGGGTCTGATCGTCGTCGGCGTTAGCGCCGTCCCCCCTGCCCTGCGCGACAGCGTTCTGGCAGAATGGACCATCATCCGGGAACCGGCACTCCACAGACTCGCCCCTGCCCGGAGGCGGACACTGGTGCATCTGTTCGCAACAACCGCCGCCAGCCGTCTCATGGGCCTTGAAGACCCCGCCATCACCTCATCCCTCCGCGCCGCACGTCGCGCTGAATAGGACTGTTCCATGACCTTCGATCCGATTGCCGTCCGCCTCGAAGCCGCCCGCAGCGTCGTTCGCGACGCAGCCCAGCTGGCCCTCTCCCTCCGCCCGGCCCTGGGCGGCCCGAGCGGGACTCTCAAGGGACGTCAGGACTATCTGACCGAAGCGGACGGCGCTGTCGAAGCCCTCGTCAGCCGCCGCATTCAGGAGCTTTTCCCTGAAGACGGTTTTCAGGGCGAAGAAAACGGTACGACCCGTCAGGGCCGCTTCCGCTGGGTCGTGGACCCGATCGACGGCACATCGAACTATGCGCGTGGTCGGGACCGCTGGTGTGTCTCCCTCGGCCTTCTGGAAGGCGATGAACCCGTCGCAGGCGTGATCGAGGCCCCGGCTCTGGGTGAAGTCTTCACCGCCAGCAAAGGCAAGGGCGCGTTCCTGAACGGCAAGCCCATCAAGGCCTCTCCCATCACCAACACGCAGGAGGCCATGATCGAAATGGGTTGGTCCTCCCGCGTTCCTGCCGAAACTTTTAACGAAAAGATCGCAGCCATCATGGCGCTGGGTGCCATGCCACGCTCGGGCGGGTCCGGCGCGCTGGCTCTGGCGGATGTGGCGTGCGGTCGCTCCGACGGCTACCTGGAAATTGTTATCCAGCTCTGGGATGTCGCCGCCGCACTGGCCATTCTCGCAGAGTCTGGCGCGGCCGTCTCGCCCTTCCTCCAGACTGGTGGCCTGACCGGAGGGGCGACCATCCTCGCAGCCGCTCCGGGCGTCGCAAAGGCCCTCTCAGCCGCGGTTAACGTGGAAATCTGACATCTCCTTTCCCGCACTCGTGATTTGGCCGCATTTGGCGCATAGTGCGGGAAACATCCTTTCGATGACTGCAGAAGGTATCTTACATGACCCTGTCCGGTCTCCTGCGTACGACCACGCTCGTCGCTTCGGGCTGTCTTGCCCTGTCGGCCTGCTCCGACGCACCCCAGACCACTGCCAGCCAGCAGCAGCTTATCGTTGATCGCGCCACACTGGCTGTTCAGGATCTCTTTGCGGGGACCACGCCTCAGTCGCGCTCGCAGAAACTCCTCGCAGAAGCCAAGGCTGTTATGGTCTGCCCGTCCGTGCTGAACATGTCCTTCGGGATCGGCGGCTCCGGTGGGCGCTGTCTGCTGCTCAGCCGCGACGCACGCGGATCATGGTCCGATCCGGCGTTTTACCGTCTGAGCACCGCTTCACTGGGATTACAGGTTGGCGTGCAGAGCGCAGAAACCATCCTGTTTATCATGTCCCAGCGCGGCATTCAGGCCATTCTGGACAGCCAGTTCAAGTTTGACGCTTCCGCTTCCGCTTCCTTCGCCAGCATTGGCACGGGTCTGGAAAACAGCACGGCTGGCGCGCACAACACCGACATTTACGCTGCCCAGAAAAACGAAGGCCTTTATGCCGGTGCAGCTCTGGGTGGCTCGAAACTGACCGTCGATAGCGGTGCAAACCGCGCCTATTACAACCAGACGGTCGGCCCCGAGGACATCGTCGTGACGATGCGCGTCAACAACCCGTCTGCTGACCCGCTACGCCGCGCCCTGATGTCGGTCGCCCAGACTCCGGCAGCGTCCACGGTCTCGTCCCGTGTGACGCAGGCGGCCACTACAGCCCGTAACACGGCCGCGCAGGACGTTGTGGGCAACAGCCCCTATCCCACAACCTATGATGCCTCCCGCCCCTATTCGGCGCAGGCCGCAGGTGTCCAGAGCCAGAGCCTCGCGCCGCTGAAGCACTGATACGCCGTCCCGTCCTCTTGCCGGAGGGCGGGACTTCAGTCCGGGTTCTGCGGTGTCGCAGTCAGATGTGCGCGATAGGCGCGGATATTTTTATCCTGATCGGCAAGGGTCTCGGCGAAATTATGGCCGCCCGATCCTGTCGCCACGAAATACAGCATCTTGCCATCAGCCGGATGCGCCGCCGCATCCAGAGAACTCTGCCCCGGCGAGCAGATTGGCCCGGGGGGCAACCCGACCTGAAGATAGGTATTGTACGGCCCCGGTGTTTGCAGGTCCTCATGGGTCAGAGGCGCATCAAGCGTCCCGGCCCCGTTGCTAAGCCCATAAATCACGCTCGGATCTGTCTGTAGTCGCATCCCCAGCTTCAAGCGGTTGAGGAATACGCGCGCCACCATGGGGCGCTCCGATGGGACTGCCGTTTCACGCTCGATCAGGGACGCCAGAACCAGCAGTTCCTGCGGAGACTGGATCAGCCCGTCCAGCGCCTCGACATTGCGTCCGTCCCACGCTACGGCCAGCTTGGTCGCCATCATTTTCTGCAATTTTTCGACCAAGGCCTGACGCGACGTGCCCCAGACATAGGAGACAGTTTGCGGAAAAACCGTCCCTTCCGCCAATGCCGGCAGATCACCACTCAGGGCCGGGGCCTTGTCCAGAATGGCTGTGATTTTCAGCGCCGTCAGTCCCTCAGGCACTGTTACCTGGTGGGAAACAGGCTTGCCGTGACGCAGGATCTCAAGAACATGCGCGACCGAGACACGAGAGGGAAACTGGAGTTCCGCCGCATGGATCTGGCCGTCGCGATGCGTCAGGAAAGCGGCAATTCGGAAAAAAGTGCCGGAAGCCCATGTCGGCGACAGAATACCATCGTCCTGTAGGGCCTTCGTCACCCGGGCATTATTGCCATGCGGGATGACGAAAGTCTTCGCGTCCTGTAGCGGGCCGGGATCGGTGTAATGGCCATACCCCGCGACCAGTCCGGCTACGAGAAGCAAAGGCGCTCCGAAGAACGCCAGCTTGCGGCCAGCCTTTGGAGGAAGAACGAGCTTCCGCGGTTCTTCGCTGTCAGACTGACCTTCAGACATGAAAAACGAACCTTTCCTCAGTCCTTGAAGCGCTTGAGGATGATGCTCGCATTCGTCCCGCCAAAGCCGAAGCTGTTAGACAGGGCGACGTCGATCTTGCGCTGCTGGGCGACATGCGCCACGCGGTCGATCACGCTCTCACGCGCTGGATTGTCCAGGTTCAGGGTCGGCGGTACGACGCCGTCACGGATGGCCTGAAGGCAGAAGATCGCCTCAACCGCACCAGCCGCGCCCAGAAGATGGCCAATGGCCGACTTCGTGGAGGACATGACCAGACGCTTGGCGTCCTCGCCGAAGAAGCGCTCGACTGCATCAAGCTCAAGGTCATCCGCCATGGTGGAAGTTCCGTGGGCGTTGACATAGTCGATATCGGCCGTGGTCAGGCCACCGCTGTTGCGCAGCGCGGCTTTCATGGCACGGAACGCACCCTCATGGCCTTCAGCCGGGGCCGTGATGTGATGGGCATCGCCGGACATGCCGTAGCCACCGATTTCACCATAGATCTTCGCACCACGGCGCTTGGCGTGCTCAAGTTCCTCAAGCACAACCACACCGGCACCTTCACCCATGATGAAGCCGTCACGGTCCTTGTCCCAAGGGCGCGAAGCCTTGGTTGGATCGTCGTTGGAAGCGGTAGATAGCGCACGGGCCGAGCAGAACCCGGCAATGCCGAGCGAACAGATCGCAGCTTCCGCACCACCGGCAATCATCACGTCCGCATCGCCATACTGGATCAGACGCGAGGCATCGCCAATGGCGTGAACGCCTGTCGCGCAGGCCGTCACGACAGCATGGTTTGGCCCCTTGAATCCGTAGCGGATCGAAAGGTGCCCAGAAATCAGATTGATCAGGGCCGAGGGAATGAAGAACGGCGACAGACGGCGGGCTTTGCCGCTCGAAACCGTCAGAGAGCCGTCATAAATCGTCTGAAGACCGCCGATACCCGAGCCGATCATGACGCCAGTAGCGCAGCGATCGTCTTCGTCCTCAGGCTTCCAGCCTGAATCCTCGACAGCCTGAATGGCTGCGGCAAGGCCCAGATGGATGAAGCGATCCATCTTCTTCTGGTCCTTGACCGGCACCCAGTCGGACAACGTGAGACCACCTTCCGCCGTCGGGCCATCCGGAACCTGTCCGGCGACCTGGGCAGGAAGTTCGGAGGGGTCGAAATGCGTGATCCGGCCAATGCCGGACTGTCCTTCGATCAGCCGCTTCCAGGTCAGTTCCGCGCCCACAGCCAGTGGGCTGACAACACCGATACCGGTTACGACGACACGCCGCCCGTTAGTTGCAGTCCCGCTCATCGATGCCTCTTGTCTCACGTTATGTCCGGGTCTTGCAGCCGGACCTCATGACAAGGCCCGGCTGATCTTCCACCCCTGAACGGGGCAGGAATCCGGGGCCGGAAAAGCAGCCCCGGTCAGTCTGAAGACTGGCCTCAGGCTGCTTTCTGCTTTTCGATGTAGTCGATGGCATCCTTGACGGTTGCGATCTTCTCGGCTGCATCTTCCGGGATCTCGACGGAGAAGGCTTCTTCGAAAGCCATGACCAGCTCGACCGTGTCGAGGCTGTCTGCGCCCAGATCGTCGATGAACGACGCGTCCGGCGTTACCTTGCTTTCGTCCACACCGAGGTGCTCGACAACGATCTTCTTTACCTTGTCAGCAATGTCGCTCATCTGTTCGTTCCTTATGCCCATCCGGGACCCTGTTGCCCGTCCGGTGCGTTACATCAAAACTCGTACTGCCGCCTGCCAGTCCGGAAGCCCAGTGGTTCCTCCAGAGCAGGGCCGCCCCCGTTGAAGGGGAGGCGTTGCCACCGGAAGAACCGGACATCAGCCTTCAGCAGGCCGGGCAAAGCAGCGCGCGATTAGCATGCTTTAACCAAAAAGGCCAAGCATTCACACCATCGCCATGCCACCATTGACATGCAGGGTCGTACCCGTGACCCATGCTGCCTCTTCGGAAGCCAGATATACCACTGCGGACGCCACGTCACCAGTATTCCCCATCCGACCGAGCGGAATAGAACCAACCAGCTTCTCGCGAACCGCTTCCGGCAGCACATCCGTCATCGGTGTTTCGATGAAACCGGGCGCCACGACATTGACCGTCACACCACGCGGACCGGCTTCCTGCGCCAGAGATTTGCTCATGCCCACGATACCGGCCTTGGCGGCGGCGTAGTTGGCCTGACCGGCATTGCCCGTCGTTCCCACCACGGAGGCGATCGAGATGATCCGCCCCGCACGCCGGCGCAGCATGCCCTTGAGCGCAGCGCGGGCCAGACGGAACGGGCTTTCCAGATCCACGGTCAGAACCTGCGACCAGTCGCTGTCCTTCATGCGGATGGCCAGCGTATCGCGCGTCAGACCGGCATTGTTGACGAGAATGTCCAGCGGAGCGCCCGCAGCGGCTTCGGCCTTGGCCACGAGACCGTCGGCCTCGGTGGGATCGGACAGGTTGGCGACGGCGATGTGGACGCGCTCGCCCAGACTGTCGGCCAGTTCCTGAAGGGCCGCTTCACGTGTGCCGCTGAGCACGACCGTTGCGCCCTGCGCGTGAAGCTGGCGGGCAATGGCAGCGCCAATGCCGCCCGATGCGCCCGTCACGAGGGCCGTCTTGCCGGTAAGAGAGAACATGATCGGTTGTCCTTAAAGGGTCTTGAGCAGGGCTTCGATTTCGGCGGGCGTCCCGGCATTGCTGGTGGCCAGTTCGGGAGCGATACGACGTGCCAGACCGCACAGGACCTTGCCCGCACCAAGCTCGTGCATGTTCGTCACACCCATCGCCACCATGGCCTCCACGCTCTCCCGCCAGCGCACAGTGCCAGTCACCTGTTTGACGAGCAGGTCGCGGATAACAGCAGGATCAGTCACCTTGGCAGCCGTAACATTGGCGATCACGGGAACGGACGGTGCGTTCAGCGTCGCGGTCGCCAGTGCATCTTCCATCTCGCGGGCGGCAGGCGCCATCAGTGACGAATGGAAAGGTGCGGAGACCGGCAGCTTCACGGCGCGCTTGATGCCATGCTCTTTGGCGACAACGATGGCGCGGTCGATGGCGCTCATCACACCGGATACCACGATCTGGCCACCGCCATTATCGTTGGCGATCTCCAGCGTCTCGCCCTGAGAGGCTTCATCGCAGATCGCACGGGCCTGAGACGCATCCACACCCAGAAGAGCCGCCATACCGCCCTCCCCGGCTGGAACGGCGCGTTGCATGGCCTGACCACGTAGACGCAGCAGACGCGCACCTTCCGCAATCCCAAGCGTGCCAGCAGCGGCGAGAGCGGAATACTCACCCAGCGAATGCCCGGCCAGCAGGGCTGCCTTGTCCGCCAGTTTGAAACCGCCTTCGCTTTCCAGAGCACGCACGGCGGCCAGCGAAACCGCGAACAGTGCGGGCTGGGCATTTTCCGTCCGCGTCAGTTCATTCGCATCACCAGTGAACATCAGGCGCGACAGATGATCGCCAAGCGCCTCATCCACTTCCTGAAAAACCGCACGCGAGGATGCAAAAGCCTCATGAAGGGCCTGTCCCATCCCGACGGACTGGCTCCCCTGTCCCGGAAAGACGAACGCGTGAACCGACATGGATCCCCCTGCTAGCAGTGAATTTAAGGTTTTGCGTGATGCGTCCTCACGCTCCATCTGTCAAATCCGGCATCAGTTTTTACGCTTGAGCGTAAAGAATTCATCAGTCGGAATTTTCACACGGATCATGGAAAACGGCCTGTCCGAGCGGAATACGGTGCCATTCTGGTAATCCTGCGGGCGGAGAATGAATGTGTAAGGCACCGCACCCTGATTATCGACCAGAAGCCGCGCCGTTCCGTTTTCCACGGCTTCAAAACGCGCGCCGGGAGCGACATCAATCTTCAGCCGATGTGCATCAGGCGCCAGAAAAGCAAGGATCACGCCAAAGAAATCGCGGATGGCGGCATTGATCTCCCCCATCCAGCCCACGGCCTGCTCTTTTGTAAAAGACGGCACCGGGAGAGGATCGACCTCGATCGCCAGCTCAAGCTGGACCTTCCGGTTGGGTGGCAGCGTCAGCAGAACGGGAGGATTTTCCGCCAGAAGGGCCGCGGAACGGGGAAAATGCATCTCCCGATCCTGACCAACAAAAAGCGGAATATCGCCCTCTTTGGTATGGAGGACGACCCGCGCCTCAGACGGTGCAGCATGGTCAGGCACGATATCGCCCAGAAAATGCAGCGACAGACTTTTCCCTGCCTTGTCCGGCAGGCGGTCAAACCGGTCATACACCCGGTAAATACCCTTGTAGCTCCCGACCCGCATAGCGTGCTGGCCGGTAACGGTGACAGTTTCTTCCGGTTCGGCAGAAACGCTGGAAAACGGTGCGACCAGAAGAACTGCGAGCAATCCCATGCCGATGCCGTTTTTTTTCAAGCCCCTCTCCTCCCGCTCTGCCACATCTTCGTGACAAACGATGACTATCCGATCTTCTGCATCACAATCAGGACCTGTGGCAACCGGACGGGATTGTCCATGTATTCGATCAGACGAAACAGACCGCCCCATGCCTTGATGATATAATTTCGCGGAATGATCGCCTCACCATAATGCGACTGGGGCTGAGGCGGTTTCGAAGTCGCCGCGTGAAGGAAACGTCCAGCCTCGAATTCCGCATTCGCACGTGCTTCATCCGTGAAACTATCAGCACAGGCTTCATGCCACGGATGCTCCAGGCGGATGCCGGAAGCACGTTTGAGCCGCTGTTCGGCGCAGAAGGCGATGAACCGGCGGCTCTGCGTCGTCATGACCAGAATCCCGCCCGGTCTGAGCAGACGGTGAAACTCCCGGACCCAGTGCCCCGCGAGAAACTCGTCCAGATGCGAGAACACCGACCATGACGTAATCAGATCAAAGCTCTCCGACGTCAGAAGCATAGGCGGCACCAGATCGCAGCCCAGAAAATTCAGCGCCGGATTGCTCAGTCGCGCCGCCATGAGAAAACGGTCCGTGGTTTCCGCGCCATACAGATTGGAAGGCCGGATATCTTTCATGAACAGCCGGGCAATACGCCCCCAGCCGCAACCGAAGTCCAACAGACGTGTCTCAGGACGAACCGGCCGCCCGGCATAAGCACAGTACGCCTTGATTTCCCGGAAGAAGACATGCGCTTCGTGGATGGAAATTTCTCCATGATGCCCATGGATTTCCCGTTGCAGGTCATCGGGGGGGAAGGAGGGCACCCTCACACCCTGAATTTCAGGAATGTGCACTGACGACACCAGAACCTGAAGCCATTCCTCATCGCTGATGCCACCGAAAGTTTCAAAGACGGCGCTAATACTTTCAGAATGGCTCATTAATTCCCGCCGAAGCCGTGTGGTAACGTTTATTTAACGCATTCTTGCAGTCCCTGCCTTCCATGACCAGAGCTGGTTTATGAAAATTACGTCCTTCGCCCGCTCTGCGGGCAGAGCTTCCCCAGGCCGACACAATTCCGTGTAACATTTAGAAAACAGGCGATTTTTTGTGGAATCCCAAAAATAAAGAACCGATGGTTTGGGCTGTCATGGCATTCACATGCGGATGACGGACAATCGAAGGATCTTTTTTCAATGTCCCTTTCTGGAAAAGTAGCTGCCGTCACGGGTGCCGCCCAGGGTATCGGCAAGGCCATCGCACTTCGTCTGGCCAAAGATGGCGCGGACGTCATTCTGCTGGACGTCAAACAGGACATTCTCGCCCAGACCGCCAAGGAGGTTGAAGCCCTCGGACGGCGTGCCGTCGCGCTTACGGCCGATATCAGCAACCGCGACCAGTTCGCCACGACCCTGCGCGAAGCCGCGGATACGCTGGGCGGGCTGGATATCATGGTCAACAATGCCGGCATCTGTCAGGTCAAACCGGTTCTGGAGATCGAGCCTGCGGAGATCGAAAAGATCTTCAGCATCAACGTGCAGGGCGTGTTGTGGGGCATTCAGGCCGCTGCGAAGATTTTCCAGGAAAAGGGCACGAAAGGCAAAATCATCAATGCCTGTTCGATTGCCGGACATGAAGGCTACCCACTGCTGGGCGCCTATTCCGCCACCAAATTCGCCGTCCGCGCCCTGACACAGTCAGCAGCCAAGGAACTGGCGTCTTCGGGGATCACGGTCAACTCCTACTGCCCTGGCATTGTCGGAACCGATATGTGGGTCACGATCGACCAGCGCATGGCCGAAATTACCGGCACGGAAGTGGGCGCAACCTACAAGAAATATGTGGAAGGAATTGCTCTGGGCCGTGTGGAAACTGCCGATGACGTCGCAGGTTTCGTGGCCTATCTCTCCAGCAGCGACGCCGATTATATGACGGGTCAGTCTGTGCTGATCGACGGTGGCCTCGTCTTCCGCTGAGACCAGAAAAAGGGGGCCGGTTTCCCGCGCCCCCTGATGTCTCAGCGCCCGATCAGACGGCCGCGCTGCCAGGCTTCAGCCGCCCCTTCAGGGTCCTGCCCGTCAACGGAAATGACGTAATCGAGGGCACTCATGACCTTGTTGCCCAGCATCATTTCCGAAAGTTCGTCCAGCAGATCGCTGTCTGCCTGACGCGCTACATCTTCACGCAGGATCATCCGCGCGGACATCTCGCCACCAAGCAGACGTGACGGGTCTTCGAGCACGGTCAGCAGATCTGTATGGAATACCGCGTGCGGCTGTGTTGCGACCACGAGCGGCTTCTCACCAGCATCGCGGGCCTTCTCCAGACGTTCGATCAGAGCACCCTCACCGATGGTTTCAATGGACAGGACCGAAAGCGCCGGAAGCTGCTTGAGCGCCTCTTCCAATGCCTGACGGCTGTCATCGGCCACGATGATCCGGTCCACATCCGTTGCAGTCAGGGTTCCGACAGCGCCCAGCGGCGTCAGGGCTGCGAAGCTGACCACCGGCTGATAGAGGTCTCCCAGCACCCGAAGGCCCGGGCCGGCGAGATGCTCGTCACGCGGGAACCAGGCGGAAACCAGAAGGTCGACCTCCCCCTGTTCCAACGCATCTTCGACATCATCGGGATCAAGATCGACATACTCGACCTCAACTTCATAGGCCTCAAGCACGCGCGCGACCGCGCTGGCACATCCCGCATGCAACGAGGTGTACAGATGGCCGATCGTCATTTGTGTCATGAGAATGGGTCCGTCAGGCAGAAAATTGAAACGTGAGACCGTGATTAGGCCCCACGTTCCAGTTTGTCACGACCTTACCAGATCTTTACGCGCTGATCCGGTGCCAGATAGAGCTTCTGACCGGGTTTTACGTCAAACGCCCCATACCAGGCATCAATGTTATGAGCCGGGATGTTGACGCGCGTGATCGCAGGGGCGTGTTCGTTGGAGAGAACCTGCTGACGCAGCGCATCCGGACGGTCCTTCTCCCGCCAGACCTGCGCCCAGCCAAGGAACACGCGCTGATCGCCCGTCAGACCATGTACGACCGGCGCAGGCTGACCGTGCAGCGAGTCATGATAAGCCTGAAGGCCGAGGTTCAGACCACCGGAATCCGCGATGTTCTCGCCCATGGTCATCTTGCCGTTCACATACAGGCCCGGCAGGACTTCCTGTGCATCGTACTGCGCGGCCAGACGGTCGGCCAGCTTCTGGAAGGCCTCTGTAGACGCCTTGCTCCACCAGTCGTTCAGACGTCCATGTTCGTCATAATGACGGCCCTGATCGTCGAAGCCGTGGCTCATTTCGTGGCCAATCACGCCACCGATACCACCGTAATTGACGGCTGTATCGCCCTTCGGATCGAAGAACGGGGGCTGAAGGATCGCAGCCGGGAACACAATCTCGTTCATGGTCGGATCGTTATAAGCGTTCACCGTCTGCGGCGTCATGCCCCATTCGTCACGATCAACCGGCTTGTCGAGCTTGTCCAGATCGTGCTGCCAGCTGAACGCCGCACCACGCACGGCATTGCCGTAAACGTCGCCCTTGCGGATATCGAGCTTGCTGTAATCCCACCACTTCTTCGGATAACCGACCTGAATGGCGAAATGGTCCAGCTTGTTCAGAGCGGCCTTGCGGGTCGGCTCGTCCATCCAGCTGTTGTGTTCGAGACGATCATGGAAAGACGCCTTCACTTTCTGCACCAGATCGGTGATCTGCGCCTGTGCGGATGGCGGGAAGTAGCGCGCAACATATTCGCGACCCAGTGCCCAACCTAATGCACCGTTCGTCACGCGCACGGCACGCTTCCACCGCGGAGACTGCTGCGCCACACCCGACAGCGTATGGCTGTTGAAGTCGAACGACGCATCATAGAAGTTGCTGGACAGATAACCGGCAGCGTTGTCTCCAAGATGGAACGCCAGCCAGGCGCGCAGCGTCGCAGGGTCAGCAGCCTTGAGAACGGCCGTCATCGCCTTGATTCCGGCGGGTTCACGCACGTCGATCTTGCGGCTTTCGAGCCCTTCTGCCGGAAGGCCGGCGCTGGTCAGGAACGTGACCCAGTCGAAGTCCGGCGCGAGCTTCTGAAGCTCGGACACCGGCATCGGGTTGTAAATTTTGAGCGGATCACGGGTCTGGTCGCGCGGCACTTCGACCTTGGCCAGAGCCGTTTCGAGATCAACCACGGCCTGCGCGTTCTTTGCAGCGTCCGGCCAGCCCTCAAGCGTCAGCATCTTGGCGATATAGGCCTGATAGGCCTTCTTTTTGTCCGCCAGCTTGGGATTTGTGTAGTAGCTCGTGTCCGGCAGACCGAGGCCACCGCTCACGCCGATGCTCATGCCCTGATCGAGCATCAGCATGTAGCGCTCCGGATCCTTCTGGTCCTGCTCCACGCCGATCTGGAACGTGGAGAACATCATGGACTTCAGAGACGCACCGAACGCTGCGGCAAGTGACTTGCCATCGTTAACGTTACGAATTGTTTCAAGATCAGCTGCAAGAGGCTTGCCACCAAGGCGGTCCACGGCCTTCTGGTCGAGGAAGCTGGCGTAATAGGTGCCGATCTTGCCCATGTCGTCCGTGGGCTGTTCGGTAACCTTCTTTGCGGCTTCGTCGAGAATGGTTTTTTGACGCTCTAGCGAGAGTTCATACAGAATACGGAACGGGCCGTAGCTGCTCATATCCCCGGGGATCTTGAGGTTCTTGAGATAGGTACCGTTGGCATATTCGAAGAAATTGTTGCCCGGTTCAACGGCGCGGTTCATCCCGGCTTCATCAAAGCCCCAGCCCGCATTGTAGCCAGCAGCCTGTGCACCGGAAACCATCAGGCCTCCAGCGAGGGCGAGAAGGCTGGCCCCATATTTCAGAGTATGTCGTGACGTAAGGAATCGTTTCACAATGTACCTCATTCCAGAGTGGTGCCTTTAGAATGAGGTATAAAGTATCATTTCGTCAAAAGGACAAAATGCCTCCGCTCCGTTCAGCGGGTTTTGTGGACTTTTTTGGATTTTGCGCTCGTACTTTCCGGCGTCACGACAGCCGCGACCGGGTAATCGAAAGCGACGACCTTTTCGAGATAAGGCGCGGCAAATTCCTTGAAGGCCTCATGGGCGGGATCAATGAACGCCACGTCCGTTACGACAGGTTTGCCGGCATAATAATTCCGGTCTCCTTCGGAGCGAAACGTCACAAGAAATGCCTGCTGAAGGCCGGCATCTGCCCCTTCGCCACTATTCTGAAAGCCGGTTTCGATGCTGACGACAACCGGCTTGCCATCAGAACGACGGCTGTCCTGCGCGAGATGCAGGAAACGGCCCGACACTTCAGCACGCTGGGCCGTTGTGGAATCCTTGGTGTAGCGAAACATGACCATGTGCCGGACCGGACCAACACGCCAGTCTGGAGCAGTGAACTGCGCATAACCGACCTGTTTGGCCAACTGCTGGGCAGACAGGGTGGCCGGGCTCACCGTATCGGTTTTGACCGGACCGGAGGACGCGATCGGCAGGGAATAAGGATCCGCTTTCGCCGTCGGAAACTGATACAAACCGGCGGCGCAAAGGGTCAGGGTTGCGCCGTATACGGCACGACGGGAGAAAATGGCGGAAACGGTCATCGAAATCTCCGGACGCAGGCGAAAGAATCAGGCGTCTTTCATGGCACAGACGCCCAGTTTCGTCTTCTGTTTTCCAGTTTCCGGATGTTGCGTGGAAGTCCTCAGGCCTGAACCTGTTTCCTGAAAACTTTCCGGCGCCACTGGATCAACCGATAGACCAGCGAAGATGCCAGCTTCTGCCAGCGCGAATGCGGCGTAAAACCGATCGTCTTGAAAATCATCGCCGTCACGCGGTCGATATGTTTGGGCTGATAGAAGCCCATCGCCTTGGACATATAGGCCGCGATGCAGCGCTGATGGTCATAGGCCATACCCGGCGGCTCATTGGTCGTGTGATAGGCCGAGGCGAGTTCGTCGTCCTCGCTCTCCGTCACACGGCCCAGCGCAATGCGCGTCCGTGCCCATACGCCAAGCTTTTCGCGCTTCAGATACCGGTGCATGTGATCGTAGAACAGCTTGAAATGCCGGTATTCGTCGGCTGCGATCTGCTTGCAGATGGCCTTGAGCAATGGCTCGTCCGTTGCGTCGGCCAGTGCGGTATAAAAGGATGACGTGCCGGTTTCGACCATACATCGCGCAATCAGTTCGCCTGTGCGGGAGCCGCGGATTGAGGCATCCACATCGGCGTCGATCTTGTACGATGCGCGATAGCGGTCGAATGCCTTTTCATAGTTCCAGGACGGATCGGCCAGCATGGCCCAGCGGCCAAGCGCATCGCCGTGCTGAACTTCCTCGACGGCCCAGTTCGCAGCAGCCGCACTGAAATCCGGGTCTCCCACGAAAACGCGACGCAGATATTCGGCATAATCGAGACCATTCTTTTCCACCACGGAAGCAGCCTTCACGAGGGGGATAATCTCGGGGTCCACGCGGGACGGATCAAAGGAGTTCCAGTCCATCTGATCGATATGCCAGTGTTTCATTCTGCAACCTCGTCCGTTTTCCGGCTCACCAATAGTGACGATCAGATGACACGGTGGGACAATTTTGGGTAGGTGTGATGCAGCAACCCTTGGAGATTGATCCGTGACGGCCACCCATACGCCCCACCCAGACGTCCGCCACGACTGGACCCGCGACGAAGTCGAAGCCCTTATCAGCCTGCCTTTCCCCGAGCTGATGTACCGCGCACAAACCCTGCACCGCCGCTACTTCGACCCCACAAAAGTGCAGATTTCCACGCTTCTTTCGATCAAGACGGGCGGCTGCCCTGAAGACTGCGCCTATTGTCCACAGAGCGCGCTTCACGAAAAAAGCGTCAAAGCCGAGCGCCTGATGGCCGTGGAATCCGTCCTGAAGGAAGCGCGCGCTGCCAAGAAAGCCGGTGCGGGCCGATTCTGTATGGGCGCGGCCTGGCGCACGCCGAAGGATCATGACCTCGACACCGTCTGCGAGATGATCGAAGGCGTGAAGTCGCTGGGGCTGGAAACCTGCGTGACGCTCGGCATGCTCGACGCGCAGCAGACGGAGCGCCTGAAGACGGCGGGGCTGGATTACTACAACCATAACCTCGACACGTCCGAAGAGTTCTACGGCTCCATCATTTCCACCCGCACCTACCAGGAGCGTCTCGACACGCTTTCGAACGTGCGCGACGCAGGCATCAATGTCTGCTGTGGCGGAATCGTGGGCATGGGCGAAGACCTGTCCGACCGTGCCGGTCTGTTGATGACGCTCGCCAACCTGCCCAAACACCCCGAGAGCGTGCCCATCAACCTGCTCGTCCGCGTTGAGGGTACGCCGCTGGGCGAGGCCGAGGCCGTCGATCCCATCACCTTCGTCCGCATCATTGCCACGGCCCGTATCATGATGCCGGAAAGCCATGTCCGCCTTGCCGCAGGGCGCGAAAACATGACCGACGAAGCCCATGCCCTGTGCTTCCTCGCAGGTGCGAATTCGATCTTCTGTGGCGAGAAGCTCCTGACCACGCCAAACCCGGCAGAACATCGCGACCGCCAGCTTCTCTCCGCCCTCGGAATGTCTCCGATGGTGCAGTCTGAAGCCGAAATGGGCACGATGCGTCCTGCCGTCGCGGAAGAAGCCGTCTGCGAGATGGCCGCGTCCTGAATCTCAGGTCGACCGCTATGGGGAAGCGTTCGAAAGGGCGCTTCCCCTTTTTTATGCTTGGCGTGCGGTCGCTTCTTCCCTAAACCCACGCCCTTTGCCCATACCGGAAGAAAGCAGAACCGATGACGACGCCCGGACACAACCAGACCAAAATCCGCGTCGGCATTGATTTCGGCACCACCAACAGCGTGGTCGTGATTGCGGATGAAAACGGCAATACCCACCCTGCCCGCTTTGTCTTCACGGATCACGCCACCAGCGAAACCTGCCGCACGCTGCTCTGCCTGTGGATGGATCAGGACGGCCGCCGCCGCGTCATGAAAGACGCGATCGGGCTGGACGCCATCGAGGCCTATCTGGACGACCCGGCCGAAAGTCGCCTGATCATGTCCATGAAGACCTATCTCGCGCAGGGGTCTTTTCGTGAGACGCGGGTTTTCAGCAGCGTCATGACGCTCGAAGCCCTGATCGCACGCTTTCTGACGTCTCTCATGGACAAGGCCGGACTGAACCCGTCTGATGTGAGCGCCACGATCGGTCGCCCCGTGCGATTTGCGGGTGAGCTGGCCGATGATTCGCTCGGTGTGGACCGTCTGCGGGAAAGTTTTCTGGAAGCGGGTTTTCCCGAACCCAATATTGTTCTTGAACCCGAAGGCGCGGGCTGGCGCTTCATGCAGCGCCTCGACCGCCCAGCAACTGTTCTGGTCGGCGATTTTGGCGGCGGCACCAGCGATTTCTCGATCATGCGCTTTGATCCGCAGGCCCGTCAGCGTGTCACGACGCTGGGTCATTCGGGTGTGGGCATCGCGGGCGACCAGTTCGACTACCGCATCATCAGCCATGCCGTCGCCCCGGCGCTAGGCCGGGATGCGACCTATCGCGTCATGGGTGGACAGCCCCTGCCCGTACCGGCGGAATGGTTCGCAAGCCTCGGCCGCTGGCATCGGCTGTCGCTGATGCGGACTCCCCAGACGCTGCGGGACATTGCGGATGTCGCCAAAACGTCGTCAGAGCCAGAGAAACTCCGCAGCCTGCTGCGCTTGATCGAGGATCAGGAAGGCCAGAATCTTTATCGTGCGGTTGGACAGGCCAAGAGCGATCTGTCGCGTCAGGACAGCACTGTTCTGCGCTTCATCCATCGGGATCTGAAAATCGAAGAAACCATCACCCGCGCGGATTTTGAAAGCTGGATTGCCCCTGATCTGAGCCGTCTGGACGACGCGATCGAAGACGCCATGCGTCAGACTGGTCTGGGGCCGAGTGATATTGACCGGGTCTTCCTGACAGGGGGCACATCTTTCGTCCCGGCAGTCCGCAACCTGTTCGACCAGCGCTTCGGGGCAGAGCGCGTGGATGGCGGGTCAGAGTTTGTATCGGTTGCCGAAGGGTTGGCCTTGATTGAACGTGAGCGCCATCTGGCCTGAACCGACACCTATACAATCAAAATCACCATACCATTCAGGACGATACAAAAAACGATTACTTAAAGAACACTATATTGTACTTTTTTATTTAGTGAAGAAGGTTCCGGATTATGTGATTGGGAATTTTCTTCAATAAGGATTTTATCTTTCCTTGGAGAACCAGAAACGCACCGTAGGAATCCCTAAGCGTTCTGCTTTTACAGACCAGATTTACAGTCATGCATCATGCAAGCCATGATCGCAGGAAAGAACAGCAGACATGTCTCGCCCGCGTTTTTTGAAAATATTCCTGCAGATCAACATCCTTTCAGTATTCAGTACCCTTCCCCTGACCGCTTATGCACAGGACACGGCGCCAGTTCTTCAACAGAGCGCGCGTCAGCCAACAGTCCGGCTGCTGCCCTCAACCTCGCCCGGGATTTCACATCCAGCCAGCGCGGCGCAGCATAAGCATCCCCCTGCCCCTTCCGCCGACCATCTGGGCGCGATTTTTGATACGGAGAGCATTTCCTCGCTCCTGAACCGCAACAATGACGCCCTGCGCCGCAGCGATCTGACAGCCGGTTATTATGTGCCAGCCGAAGCCTTCGGCCATCTCGTCCCCCAGCTTTCGCCTTATCGAAACTGGTTGTCGGAACGCGGCTTCAGCTTTGAGTTCTCCTACAAGGGAGAAGCCATGGCGAATGTTGGCGGCGGCATCAGCAAGGGTATGTCCTACGCCCACGAACTGACCTTCAACACGCGCTGGGATCTCGGACGACTGCTCGGGCTGGATGGCTGGATTCTACATGCCGTGATGATGGAACGTGCAGGCCGTCAGATCTCCTACGACCATGTCGGGGAGCATCGCATCCTGCTGAGCGAAGTCTACAGCCTTTCGGGCCATGCAGCCGCGCATCTGGCGGATATCTATGTTGAGAAGTCGTTCTTCAACAATCGCGTCAACATCAATATCGGTCGTATCACGCTGACGCATACCTATGCGACGTCTGTGCTGCTCTGCACCTTCATGGTGCAGTGTTCCGCCCCTCCTGCGATCAAGGCAGACGAAGGCTGGAGCGTCTATCCGAAAGCCACATGGGGTGGAACGCTGCGAATCAAGCCTACCCGCGACCTCACGCTACGCACCGGCGTCTACAAAGTCGGCCCACTGACGGAAAATCCGAGCGGCTGGGCCTGGGGCAGTGAAACCTCCACGGGAGTCATGCTTCCCGTCGAACTGACCTGGGAGCCCTTTATCGGTAAAGACAATCTACCGGGCCATTACAAACTCGGCTTCGGCCACGATACGTCCCCTTACGCCGACCGCCTGGGAACGATCCCGGCGATGTTCGCGCATGACGTTTTCCATGATGCCAACAAACCCCGGGATACGTTCTACATCGAGGCCGACCAGATGGTTTATCGCAAAGGTGGTCAGCACCAGATGGCGGGTGGATACATTCTTGCGGGCTATGTCCATAATACGCCCAGCGTCTCGACATTTTCCGATCAGGTCTATGTCGGCGCATCACTTCTGGGCATCATTCCGCGCAGACCGTTCGACCGTTTCGGCGTGATGTATTCTTACTATCAGATGAGTCCCGCCATTACGCTCGGGCAGCGCCTGAGACAGCTTGCAGGCATGTCCATGGGGGCTTTCGTCAACGGCCCACAGACCCATTCCGCCATTCTGGAAGCGTATTACGGTATTCCCATCCACCCCGGCCTCGTGGTGCAGCCTGAGTTCGAATACATGATGCGCCCCGGCGAAACGTCCATCATTCCGAATGCAACGCTGATCGGTCTCAAGGTTCTTGGAAACCTTTAAGACAAAATCACAGGTAAGCGATCCGTTATTTGTGAGTTAACAGCATTGTTATTCTTCAACACTGACATTACCCGTTCGTGATTGGAGTATAAATATTTATTTACATACCCTGGACACAGATAAGGACACCTGACAAAGGATTTTCCGAATGAAAACCATGTTCGCTTCTTTTCTGGTTCTTGGACTTCTGGGCGGAACCGCACTCGCACAGGATCCGAAAGTCGAAAACGCGGTGGCCAGCGCCTCTTCAGACGCGAAGGCCCCTGTCACGCAGGTCGCGGACACAAAGAATAGCGAGACCTGCACTCAGGTCTGGGTCAACACGGTGACCCATGTCTATCATGTACCGGGCAGCTTCTGGTACGGCGCGACCGCGCATGGAACCTATATGTGCGAAGACGACGCCAAGCGGGCGGGGAATACACGCGGCCAGTTCTGAGCCTGTCAGGGGGTTTTTGCAGCCCCCGCTTGTTTTGCTTCCACCTCCCGGCTGGCACTTTCCTGTTGTCGCAGGGCTTCCGCCTGACGTGAATGTCCCGCGGCCTCCGCAGCTTCCGCTGCCAGAGTGAGCGCCTGGCGCATTCCGCGATAATCCAGAGCATCACGGCGGTTTTTCACGACTGAAAGCGCCTCCTTGGAAGCGAGTTCGGACTGCCCCTGTAACAGATACAGACGGGCCAGAAGTTCCTGCCGGTCAGTCGCAGCCCCATTGTCATGGAAGGTCGCCAGATCGTTAACACGCTGCGTCAGAGCAGCAGACTGCTTCTGATCTGCGGCAATCAGGCCAGACAGATAAAGCGCTCTCTCGCGGATGCCGATATCGGGGGATTGCAGCGCGCGCTGTACGGCCTGCGACGCGAACACCGTATCATGCAGCCTGTACAGGGCAGCCGCGCGGATCACCGCCAGATCAGACGTGTCGGAGACATTGCGCAGGCTCAGCGCGGTCTCGGTTTCGCCGAGACTCTGAAGAGCCTTCTGAGGCTTGTCCTGCGCCAGAAGCACCGTCGCAAGATTGAACCCGGCTTCATGAATGGCGACTGCATCGTCCCGCATCAGCGCCCGATCCATGGCCGTTCGATACTGCGCCTCAGCCTGAGACGCCTGACCGATCCCATAAACGGCTTTGCCCGTATCCATGGCATCTTCATAGGACTGATCGGGCTTGGCCCCCTTCGTTGCAGTTGAGGACGAACAGCCGCCCAACGTCAGAACGACCAAAGCCGTGCAGGCCAGAAAACCGTACCTCATGGCCGCACCGCCTCAGCCGGAAGACGACGGGAAGGCTCCTGTTTTGCACCTCCGCCTCCCAGCAGCCACAACCCCCGGAGCTGATCGGTCAGCTTCCGTAGACTGCTCGCACTTGCTTCGGCCTGCGCAAGCAGGGCCGGAAGCTGAGCCGTAGCGGTGTTGGCATGGCTGATGGTCTGCTGGATCTGGGGTATGCTCTGACGCAGACCCGCAGTCGCGGCCCGCGCGTTGTCCATCGTTCCGTCAGCCTTGGTCATAATCCCCCCGACCTGTTTTTCAATGGGCCGTAGATCCGCAATGACGGCATCAAGATGCGCCAGAGCCGCATTGGCCTTGTCCAGAACGTCATCCTTCACCAGCAGACCGCCGATCGTGCCCTGTCCTTTGCGCATATCGGTCATCATGTCGTTCACCTGCGCCGTGATGAGCTGGACGTTATTCATCGCCGGCACCAGCTTGCTGCGTAGATCCATAACGGTCTGGGTAATCACATCCGCCGGGTTTGCCTCTACCGTGGCCTGAAGGACCGCATAGTCCCAGTCCAGCGGTTTGCCCTTGCCGCGCCCCAGTTCGATATAACTCGCACCAGCCACGATCAGGCGATGGCGAATGACGGCCGTACTGTCCTGACGGATGAAGTTTGCGAATTGCGGGTCCAGATCCCCTTCCGCATACATCCGCCCCGTTTCATTGAGCTTGAGGCGCCGTATTTCACCGGCATGGACGCCCATGACCTCGATATCGTTGCCGATCGCAAGCCCCGCCACGCCGCTTTCGGGCAGAATGAAATGCAGTTTCTTTTCCGGGGTCAGCCACTGACGCAGGAATCCGGCCTCCACGACCGCAACCGCGAATATGACTATCGCGGCAAGGACAAGCAGTCCGACCCATTCATCCGCATAGCGGTTCTGAAAGAGCGGGCGGGCGGTCTCGGTCTGGCGCAGGCGGAACATCAGGAACCTCGCATCGAAAACAGTCCATCATCGTACAGTCTCAGGCGGATCGTGGCATCGGACGCATAATCCCCCCACCCGCTTTCATCCGGAGCCATCCACACCACCGCGCAGCCCCGGTCCCGCAGATCGGTCACAAGAGACAGGAACGCATTCATCAGGCTGGCGGAAGCCCCTTCCATCGGGTGTTCCAGCAGCAGGAGCGCCGGTTCCCCCAGCATGGCCCGCACACAGGCCGCGCGCTGCCGGTCCATCGCTGACAGACGTCCCGGTGGCACCACCGGCAAACCCGGCAGACCCAGCGTAACCGCCAGATGCACGGCCTGTGCCTGAAGTTTTTCAATCGGCGTGCGCGTGTGATGAAGCTGCGGCCACAGGATGTTCATATGCGTCCCATACAGGTCCACCCAGCCTCCCGTAACCACGATCCGTCCGATCCGCCCTCGCAAGGCGTTGGCACGTCGCTCGTCCAGATCGGCCCAATCCATGCCCATGCAACGCACATGGCCGTCATCAAGCGGAATAAGGCCCACGCACATATCGGCGAACAGCGCCGCCTGCCCCATGTCCCGACACTCGATCAGCGCGCACTCTCCAGGATTGAGACGCAGATTATAGCGGCTCGACACCAGCCCGCTCTCATCAAACCGCGGACGCGCATCCACCAGTTCGAGCCGGGCTTCCAGCGCATCGGACAGGACGTCGTCGTTTTCAGCCATCGAAGCACACGCTGAACACGACATTGATGATCATGATCGACAGCATTCCCCGCGCAAACCCGCGCGGCAGCATGCTCGCCAGATCGTCTTCGGTCGTCACATCCATGCCCGAGAGGCACGAACAGACACCCACCGCGTAGCCGCTGAAAACGAACTTGGCCGGTATGACGAAATAGTCGATCGGCTTTACGCTCCCCGCGACCTGATCCATGAACGCCCAGATCGGCATCGTGATCGCATCTTCCACACGACAGACTGCATAACCCACGACAAGCGCCGTCAGGCTGAAGATGATGCCTAGCGTAAAGCCGCTGATCGTCATGGCGAGACTGCGCGGCACGAGAAACGAAATGAAGGGATCGACCCCCATCCCGGTCATGGCGCGCATCTGGCCGCCGGTCGTGAGGGTTCCAAGTTCGGTCAGCATCAGCATTCCCGAACGTCCTAGCAGGATCACACCCACCAGAACCGGCGCGATTTCACGCACCAGAACCGTTGACAGGATGGAACCCGTCATCTGCGCCATGCCTGCAAAGCCGAGCCAGTAGACGGTCTGCGCCACGATCCCGAACCCTGTCAGCGCGGCGGTCACGAGCGTACTCAGCAACCCTCCGCCCACCGCCTGATGCAGGGATGCCCAGAATTCGATCCGTACCGTCCGCCGCCATGTCGTCAGGCGGGTCGCTTCGCGCATGATGCCCCATCCGGCCCCGATCATCATCAGCGTAAAACGCATCTGCGTGCGGGAAAAATATCCCAGATGGACCAGCATGGTCCGGACCATCGTAATCCGGTCGAGGTTGCGCAGACCTTTCATCGGCGGCCAGCCAAAACGAAGCTGCGGGTAATGCCGCTATTGGGAAGATAGAACATCCCCCGTGCCCGGAAGAGGAAATGCTCCCGCAGGATCAGATAGGCCTGTTCGGACACCTGAATCGTCCCGGCATCCGGTGCGCTTCCGGTCAGGAGTTCGGCCCCGTTGAGCGCATCGCCCCAGATGTTGAAGACGGAAGGAGCCTCTCCCAGTTCGGAGGCCATGACAGATCCCACATCCATTCCGATCCGGAACACAGGGTCGAGATCTGCCGCCGCCAGAGACGACAGGCAGGCTTCACGGATCGACACCGCCGCATCCGCAAGACGCACGGCGGCTGACGGGTCCGGCGTCTGCGAGCAGCCACCCACGAGAACGAGCCTGTTGCTCACCACCTGAACAGAGAACAGTCCGCTGTCGCGGGCGATCTTCTGGATTTCCAGACTGAGCGTGCGGATGACGGTCATGGCGCGCGTGATGCTGTCACGATCCGGCGCGTAAGGGTCCACGAAGGAAATGACCATGACCGGAACCTGCGGGTAGAACCCTGCCGCAACCGGCTCTCCCGCTGTGGGCGACGGCTCCAGCAGAAAGCCTTCGCCAAAGCGCGTCTCGTATTTCTCCGCCGCGACCGCAAATCCGGACGTGCCGTCGCCCGCAGCATCGAACGGCTTGGCAAAGCGCAGAGCAACAACCGATCCCACGATGGCAATGATATGCTCCATCGTTTCGACCTGCCCCGGATCTTCCAGAACGACGGCGCCAACCGTCCGGTGAGCATTGCGGACCGGCTGGAACAGCAGCGTGCTGGCACCCACAGCCCGCATGATGACGCGCTGGAAGTTCTGCGTCCGCTCGTCCTGCGAGGCATCCGCGATCGAGAGTGTATGTCCTTCGTCCAGAGCCTCGAACAGCTTGCCGTTTTCACGACGGCTGATCTCAACGCCCGTACTGTGAACATCGCGCGACGGATCGAACGCATCCTCACACAACAGGCGGTCGCCATCGGGCAACAGTCGCCACAGGCTGGCGCGACGCGCGCTGGTTCGTGCTGTCAGCGCTTCGGTCAGGATCGGCACTTCATGGGCGGGATCGAACAAGTCGGGCGTGCTGGCAATTTCGAGCAGCGAAGCATTTTCTGCCCGGATCTGGTCCCGTCCGCGTAGGATCCGCTTTCGCAGCCGCTCAACATGCCGCCCCTGCGCCACCAGCGCGAACGCCAGAACGGACGCCAGCATGACGATCAGGAGCGAAAACCCGATATTCTGTCGCCGCGCCGTCTGTGCGAAATCGGCAAAATCGCTTTCAGGCGCATTCAGCAGCAGAACCCACTGCCGGTGTACGAAGGGCAGTTCGGAGGCAATCGTAACGTAATTCTTCCCCCGGGCCCGCACCGTCCCTGTTCCGGGCCCCTCGATGCGATACCGGTTGAGCGCCTGCGTGAAGACAGGCTGCGTCTTGGGATCGAGAAAGACATTTCCCGGATCGAAAGTTTTCGGGTCCTGTCCGGGAGCCATATTATGACCGGCAATTATCTGGCCGTGCATGTTCACGATTACGGCCTGACCACTGCGTCCGACCTGAAGTTTATTGAGAAACGACGTCAGCTGGTTCAGCGAAACATTGATCGCAAACACCGATTTATGCCCGTCATGCCCATCATAGGCGAGAGACGCCGTGATGATGAACTGGCGCGTTGACACGAAGGCATAAGGATCGGTCCAGTGGAGCTGACGGCCCGGATCGTTCTGATGCTTGATGGCCTTCGCGAACCACGGACGCACCACGACATTATAGCCGTCAGCCGGGTCCGCCGCTTCTCCCGTAATATTGCCATCACGATCTGTATAAACGTGATGATAGACCTGCTTGCCATCGTCGGTCTGGAAATGGGTTTGCTCGAAACCATCCTTTCCATGCCGCGTGATCATCCAGAACTGTCCCTGATCGTTCGCGATATAGAAGCTGTCCACCTGAGGCGCGTGGGCCAGAATGGAGCGTCCGTAGAGCATGAACGTCGTGGGGGTGGCGTTGGTCAGCGGATCGCGGAACATGTCCCGCGCGATCATGGCGCCGACAGAGGCCGGGGCCAGATAGTCGCTTACTTCCTGCGTCACATAGCGCTGCTGGCTGCGCAGAAGATCGTTGGACAGCGCAATCGCGCCTCTGCGGGTTGTCTGGTAATTGTGAAGACTGATGCCCGTGATCGCGGCGATGACCAGCAGAACACCCACGAACGGCCCCAGAATCTGAAAGATCCGACGACGGTCGCTGGCGGGGCTCTGTGTAGGGTCCACGATCTCTGCGGCTGACAACGTGTTTTCTCTCCGGACAGGCACGGGGTCGCGGAACAGGGCCATACTGCCGCGATAGGTTAATATCCTCCGAGTATTGCGAGACTGCAACCCGCCGTCACGGACTGAAACAACACTGCGTTTGAAAATACTCCCATGTTCCCGAACTGGCGGTTTGCAGGGTTCCTCGTTATGGTCAGACGTTTTTCCGGCAGGATGGTTTTGCTGGACGCTGTCGGAATTGCGGTCTCTCCCATGAATCAACATCTTTCCCACCGCGCCGTCCTGTCCTTCACAGGTGCGGACCGGACCAGCTTTCTTCAGGGCCTCATTACGAATGATGCCCTGAATCTCGCGCCCGCGACCTCTGTCTGGAGCGCGCTTCTGACGCCGCAGGGCCGCTGGCTGAGCGAATTTTTCCTGTATGACGCATCCGACTGTATCCTGATGGATTGCGCGGCAGAGCATGCCGACATGCTCGTCAAACGCCTCTCCCGTTTCCGCCTTCGCGCGGATGTGCAGATCGAAAAAACAGACCTGCGCGTCATCACTGGCGCAGAAAGCCGACCCGTTCCACCCGATACGATCACACATGCCCCGGACCCACGCTATGATGGCGCGGGCTGGCGGGCCATCGTGACCGGAACCGGGGAAGGTGGTGAGACGCCTGAAGAATTTCTGGAACGCCGCCTCACGCTGGGCCTGCCAGACGTCATGGATTTCGAAAGCGAGCAGACACTGGCTCTGGAAGCCGACATGGACCTTCTGAATGGCGTCTCATGGAAAAAAGGCTGCTACATGGGGCAGGAACTGACCGCCCGCACCCATTACCGCGGCCTTGCCAAACGTCGCCTGTTGCCCGTTGTCCTGTCGGACGGAACGTTTTCCGATGAAGGCGGCATCATCATCGCGGGAGAGCGCGAGGTTGGAGACATCCGTTCCCGCAGCGGCAACCGGGCGCTTGCAATGCTGCGACGGGACGCATGGTCTTCCCCCGAACTGACCTGCAATGGACAACCGCTTTCTGTCGTCTGGCCCGCCTGGTTCCCACCGGAAATGCGTTGAGGAGATGTGTTCGTGACCTATACCCCCCCTTCCCCAGCGATTGTCGATGACATCATCGCGCAGGTGAAATTCGATGCGAACGGCCTGATTTCAGCTCTTGCGCAGGCGCCGGACGGCATGGTGCTGATGCTCGCCTGGATGAACGCGGACGCGCTGCGCGAGACGCTTCTGACCGGTCGCGTCTGTTACTGGTCCCGCAGTCGTCAGAAGCTCTGGCGCAAGGGCGAGACTTCGGGCCAGCAACAGAAACTGATCGAAGCGCGGCTCGACTGTGACATGGACGCTATTCTCATGATCGTGGATCAGACCGGAGTAGCCTGCCACACGGGCCGCCGGAGCTGTTTCTATCATGGCGTGACGCCGGACGGGCTGCGCGATACCGCACAGCCCGAAATCAGCGCTGAAGAGCTTTACGGAAGCTGAGCAGCCTGACCCGACAGGGTCCAGCCCGGTACGAGGAACGTGGCCGGACAGCCATTCTGGTCGTCCGGTGAGGACAGATAAGCGCCCTCATAGGGGAAACGCGACAGCTTCTTCGGGTCCAGCGTGAACCAGAGCTGCGTCAGGACCATCTGGCCGTTATGCGCGGGCTCGCAGCGGACCTGCAGCGCCCGGTCGTCATGCACGTTCATCAGGCGCGAGAACATGACGAGAAGATCGTCGCGCTTGACCTGAAAACCCTCCTGCTGCGACAGCCACACTCCGAAAGCCGACGCCGCGAACCGGTCCCGCAGTTGCATGGATGTGACGAAAAAGCTGTCCGCATCATAGCCGAAGCAACGGGCATGCTTGGTGTATTCATGCACATAAAGCGGCTTTTTCAGATGCGGCACGACGCCCCGCAACGCCTCGACCGTCGTAGGCAGGAGCTGGGGCGGGGTGTCGTCATGATCGTAGAGATCGCAACCCTTCGACCACCATTCCTGCACCGGCACGCCCTGAGCCTCCAGAGCATGCGGTTCCGAGGCCCACAGCCCATGCAGACCAATCGAGATCCGATGCGTCTGGTCCCATTCGCACCCACCGCCCGTAGCGCAGAACCCCGGCTGCCAGGTCAGCGCCAGCGTGTCGTGCCGGAAATCGGTATGGGCCGTGGGCGTAAGCGAAGGCCCGGTTGGCGCCTGAGACACACAGCCTGCCATCAAAAGAAAAGCAGCAAGAACGGAACGCTTCACGCAGAAAGCCCTTTGGCATGATGGGTCAGATGGTCGGCAATAAAGCTCTGCACAAACCAGTAGGAATGGTCATAGGCGGTATGGCGACGCAGTTCGAGCGCCTGTTTGCCCTCTTTTGCCGCCGCCTCCAGCGCGTCGGGGCACAGATCTGCCAGATATTGATCCATCAGCCCCTGATCCACGAGAATGGTTGAGGGATGCGTGCGCCCTGAGCGCAGAAGCAGCGTGGGATCGCAGCTCTGCCATTTCGCCGGATCGCCGCCGAAATAGGCATCGAACGCTTTCTGGCCCCAGGGAACCGTACTCGGATGACAAATCGGCGCAAAGGCCGAGACCGTCTTCCAGCGGTCTGGGTATTTCAACGCCTGTATCAGCGCCCCCATACCGCCCATGGAATGTCCCATGATGCCGCGTCGGGTACCATCCAGCGGATAGAGCCGTTCCGTCAGGGCCGGAAGCTCTTGCCCGACATAGGTTTCCATCCGGTAGTGACGGCTCCACGGAGCGGACGTGGCGTCAATATAGAACCCGGCCCCCGATCCCAGATCATAGGCGTCATCCTCGCCCTCGATCCCGGTATGGCGTGGGGAGGTGTCGGGAGCGACCAGCGCGATACCGTGTTCGGCGGCAAAACGCAGGGCATTGGCCTTGATGAGGAACGTCTCCTGCGTCGCCGTCAGCCCGCCAAGCACATGAATGACCGGAACCTTCTGCCCCGCCAGCGCCTCTTTCGGCAGAAATACGCCGAAGGTCGCGGGCACGCCGAGCGCCTCTGACTGATGCCTCACGAACCTGAGTGAACCGTCGAAACAGGCGTGATGCGCCAGAACTTCAATATCCGACATGCTCAGTACTCCACGACGGTGCGGATGCTTTCGCCGCGGCTCATCATGTCAAAGCCCAGATTGATGTCCGCCAGCTTCAGCTTGTGCGTAATCAGGGAGTCGATATCGATACGGCCCTCCATGTACCAGTCCACGATTTTCGGGACATCGGTTCGCCCGCGCGCGCCGCCAAAAGCCGATCCGATCCAACGCCGTCCCGTCACGAGCTGGAACGGCCGTGTGCTGATTTCCTGCCCGGCTCCGGCAACGCCAATGACGCACGACACGCCCCAGCCACGATGCGCGCTTTCCAGCGCCTGACGCATAAGGGTCGGATTGCCGACACACTCGAATGTGTAGTCCAGACCGCCCCCCGTCATCTCGATCAGATGCCCGACAAGGTCTCCATTCGGACCCAGTTCTTTCGGGTTCACGAAATCCGTCATGCCGAACTGGCGCGCAATTGCCTCGCGCTCGGGATTGATGTCGATACCGATGATCCGGTTCGCCCCGACCATTTTCGCACCCTGAATGACATTAAGACCAATGCCACCCAGCCCGAACACCGCAACCGTCGAACCGGCCTCAACCTGCGCCGTAAACAGTACGGCCCCGATACCCGTCGTCACGCCGCAGCCGATATAACAGACCTTGTCGAACGGCGCGTCGGATCGGATTTTTGCCAGTGCGATTTCCGGCAGCACCGTGAAATTCGCGAAGGTCGAACAGCCCATATAATGATGGATCGGCTGGCCTTTGTAAGAGAAACGCGACGTGCCATCCGGCATCAGCCCCTTACCCTGCGTGCTGCGAATGGCCGTACACAGGTTGGTCTTGCGTGACAGGCAGGACGGACATTCCCGACATTCGGGCGTGTAGAGCGGAATGACATGATCGCCGGGCCTGAGATGCTTCACCCCGGCCCCGACCTCCCGAACGATGCCCGCTCCTTCATGGCCCAGAATGGCCGGGAACAGACCCTCAGGGTCCTGACCGGACAGCGTGTACTTGTCGGTATGGCACAGCCCCGTGGCCATGATCTCGACGAGAACTTCCCCGTCGCGTGGGCCTTCAAGCTGAACCGTATCGATTTCCAGCGGCCGACCGGCCTCGAACGCAATGGCTGCGGTCACGTCCATAACATCACTCTCCTCTGAAACGGTGAGAACAGGGTGTCGTATTGGAGGGCATGGCGGCAAGAGGTGCGGCTGCAAAAGAAAGTAAAAAGACAGACACCCTTTGCTGTTGGCCGGACAGACTGTTCGCCGCTACGCTCGACAGGGACTTGTCTGCGTATTCCGCCCATCCGAGGAGACAGCCGTTTGATCGTCAACCGTCCACATGGACTGGCCATTCTTTTCCGGGAATCCCTGCCCCCGCTGTTCATCCTGACACTGTGGGATTTCGTGGTGGTCATCCTGTTCCAGATCTATCATCAGGACTGGATGGAGCAGCCCTCCTTGCCGGTGCCGCTCATGGGTACCGCGCTGGCCATCTTTCTGAGCATGCGCAACAACGCCGCCTATAACCGCTGGTGGGAAGGCCGAACCCTGTGGGGCGCGATCACCAACAACTGTCGCTCTTTCGGACGTGAAGCCGCAACACTACTGGGAGGTCGGCCGGATCTGGCCCGCGCCATGGCTGCGTATCCGCATGTCCTGCGCGCTGCTCTCAGAGGCGATCCGCCCAACGAAGACGCCAAAAGACTCCTAGCGCCGGAAATGTATGAGAAGGTTTTTTCCTGCTCGAACACCGCCAACATGCTGCTTTATCAGATCGGGCTTGGTGTCCGTGAGGAAGTTGAGCTACGCGGAATCGATGGCGCCGTTCACGGTACGGTAGACCGCATCCTGTCGGATATCGCCAACGCACAGGGCGGCCTTGAGCGCATCAAGAACACGCCCCTTCCCGCGCAGTATTCCATGCTGCCCGAAATCGCGACACATCTGTTCTGCATCATCCTGCCGCTCTCCGCCGTACAGACCCTCGGCTGGATCACGCCGCTTGGGTCCAGCATTATCGGGATGCTGTTCCAGATGCTCGACCGCAGCGGCCGCGACCTTCAGGAACCGTTTATAAAGAGCGTTCACGCCCTACCCATGCTCACCATGGCGCGCACGATCGAGCGCGATCTGCTTCAGCCAATCGGGGATACACCGCCCCCGGCCATTCAGGCCAGCAACGGCGTCCAGCCCTGAGGCAGTAGTAAAAAGCACTCCGGGACCGAAAATACCTCTTGCGATCAGACAAGACAGCAAGGGGTTTTTCTGCTATGAACCGAGCCTATGAACACGTTCAAAAGCCCCCAGAAGGGCGGCATGACCGATGAAATGGCTCGTGTCGCAGCCAACAACACGGCCCGTCAGACCGATCCCGAGCAGGATGCTGACCCTTTCCACGAAGGTGACTCCATTGTCTACGCCGCTCATGGCGTTGGCCGCGTGGAAAAGATCGGCATGGTCGAAGTCGCCGATACCGTGATCGAGATGATCCAGATCTCTTTCCCCGGCAACCAGATGATGCTGCGGATCCCGCTCGCCAAGGCCCGTAAGGCGGGTCTGCGCAAGATCGTCACGCGCGATATCGTCGACAAGGCGATGACCGTCATCAAGGGCAAGCCGCATGTCAGCAAGGGCATGTGGGCCCGTCGCGCAGTGGCCTATCAGGAAAAGATCAACTCCGGCGATCTGATCCAGATTGCAGAAGTGCTGCGCGACCTGCGTCGCAATGTGGATAGTCTTGATGGCAGCTTCTCGGAACGTAAGCTGTTCGAAGCCGCGCAGGAACGCTTCGTGGCCGAGGTTGCGGTTCTGGAAAATGCCGATCCGGCACAGGTTCTTGAAAACCTGACCAAGACGATGAAGGCCGCCTGAAACGCGGCCTGGGATGCGGTTTGAAAAGCCTGCATTTCTTCAATATGGATCAGGGTGTGGTTTTCTTCGCATCCCGGACCGGGTTTCTCGCGTTGGCGACACGAGAAACCTTTTCCGTGATGTGTTTTCAGTCACGGTTTCAAACCTGCATTCCAAAGGAGAGGTGAGGCCATATGCCTGCCCCTTACAAAAACCGTTTCGCCGGCAAGAAAGTCCTCGTTACCGGGGCATCCCAGGGAATTGGCGAAGCCACCGCGCTTCGTTTTGCCGAAGAAGGCGCGCAGGTCGCCCTCAACGGCCGCAAGGAAGACAAGCTGATCGCCGTCCGCGACAAGCTGCCTAAAGTCTCTGGCGGAGAACACCCGATCGCCACGGGTGATATTTCCAAGGAAGATGACGTCAAACGTCTGGTTGCTGACAGCATCAAGGCCATGGGTGGTCTGGACGTTCTGGTCTGCAATGCGGGCTATCAGATCCCGTCCCCTTCCGAAGACATCAAGCTCGAAGATTTCGAAGGCGTGATGGCCGTCAACGTCACGGGCGTGATGCTGCCATGCCGTGAAGTCATTCGCTACTGGCTGGAGAATGGTATCGAGGGCGCGATCATCGTGAACTCCTCCGTTCACCAGATCATCCCCAAACCGCATTATCTCGGCTATTCCGCCTCCAAAGGTGCAGTCGGCAACATCGTCCGGACGCTGGCGTTGGAATATGCCGGTCGTGGTATCCGGGTGAATGCCGTGGCACCGGGCGCCATCGTAACCCCGATCAACATGTCGTGGATCAACGATCCGGAGCAGTACAAAGCCGTTTCAAGCCATATTCCGATGAAGCGTCCCGGTGAAAGCCGCGAGATCGCAGACGCCATCACCTTCCTCGCCGCCGAGGACAGCACCTACATCACGGGCCAGACCCTGTATGTCGATGGTGGTCTGACCCTCTATGGCGACTTTGAAAAGAACTGGTCCTCGTAATCCAAATGCCCTCTTCCCTGACTGTCCTGCTGATCGAAGACGATTTCCTCATCCGGACATGTCTGGCGGAATTTCTGCTGGATAATGGCCTGACAGTCAGGGAGGCGGATCATTGCGCCGA
Organism: Gluconobacter sp. Dm-44; assembly: GCF_018256175.1. Taxonomy (NCBI): domain Bacteria; kingdom Pseudomonadati; phylum Pseudomonadota; class Alphaproteobacteria; order Acetobacterales; family Acetobacteraceae; genus Gluconobacter; species Gluconobacter sp. Dm-44. The sequence goes on from NZ_JAERLZ010000001.1 coordinate 123,742, forward strand.
AGCACGCGCCATCATCGGCGCGGAGCCTAAACTCGACGCCCTCGTGGCGGACATGACCCTTCCGGACGGGGATGGCATGACGCTTGTCCAGCCTGCCCGGGAACGCTGGCCGGACCTTCCGGTCATTTATATCAGCGGTCATGGGGATTTGCGCCGGGGCGAAACATCCGGTGACCCGGCCCGGGACCGTTTCATCTCAAAGCCTTATACGCTAGCCAGTATTCTGGAGGCTCTTGAGGATATGACATCAGCGGCCTCGGACTAGGAGATCCGCATGTCCGACAGTCTGGACAAATCCGCCCTCGATACTCCGGTCCCCACGATCGAGGACAACCAGCCTGACCCATCGGACATTCTGAACCGCGCACAAAACGCCATGACCCGTGGCGCTCCGGAAGAAGCACTTGCCATAGCGCGCGCGCCTCTTGATGGAATGCCTGAGATCCCGGCCCTGCATTACGTCAGGGCGCGGGCCTATTTCCATCTTCGTCGCTATCAGGACTGCGCGGTGGAGCTTGAAGAGGCCAGTACGAATACAGGGCCTCATGCGATTTCCCTGCTGCTGGATGAAGCAGTTGCCATGCGGCGGCGGGAAGATCTTCTCCCGCTTCTGAAAATCTGCCGCAAGCGCAAACCTGACGATTTTCGCCTGATGAATGCCGGAGCCACCGTCCTGATCCAGCTTGCGCGGTTCGACGAGGCCGAACTGCTCCTGCGCCTGAGCCTGCAACGGCGCCCCGAAGATCCGGCCACCCTCAATCTGCTCGCTTTGCTCCTGACAGAAACCGGTCGCTTCGACAGTGCGCTATCAGTCATGGCCTGTTTGCGGGACGCGAACCCGCAGGACTGGGAACCGCTCTGCAATATGGCCTGTATTCTCAGCAACATGGGCCGGATGGAAGAAGCCGCCAATCTGTACCGGCAGGCCGTTCCGATGGCACCCCAGAATGCCCGCCTGCGCCTGAACCATTCCATCACCATGCTCAAAAGCGGCCGCATGGCGCAGGGCTGGACAGAGCATGAATGGCGCTTCGGTCTCCCCGGCCATACCAGCATGCCGCTGGATCGCCTGTTGCCCAACATTTCTCCATCACTGGACCTGAGGGGCAAGCGCATCCTCATCACGCAGGAGGAAGGTCTGGGCGATACGCTTATGTATCTGCGCTACATCCCGCCCCTCGCCCGTAAGGGTGCCATTATTCATATCTGGGGTACGGAAACGCTGGCTGCGATCTGCGAACGCGTGGCCGGGGTTTCGGAAGTGCAGTTCGGTGGTGAGACGCCCGATTATGACTATCACTGCCCGTTCATCAGCCTGCCCCGAGCTTTTTCGGGAACGCCGGATGCCATGGGAGCACCCGTCCCGTATCTCAGTGCCGATCGGCAGAAAGCCGAGGCGTGGCGTCAGCGGTTTCAGGACGATCACAAGCTGAGGGTCGGGCTGGTCTGGGCCGGAGCAGCACGGCCCGAAGATACGGCGGCTCTTATGGTGGATCGTCAGCGCTCCATGCCGCTCTCGGAACTTGCACCTCTGGCCGGGATCGAAGGTGTGAGCTTCTATTCCCTTCAGAAAGACACCCCCGCTGAACAGATCCCGGATTTTCCGGGCACGCTGGTGAATGTCATGCCAGACTGTCACACGATGGATGACACGGCAGCCCTGATGGTGAATCTCGACATCATCGTCTCGGTCGATACATCAGCCGTTCATCTGGCCGGGGGGCTCGGCAAACCCGTCATCATGATGGACCGCATCAACAACTGCTGGCGTTGGCTGCACGGGCGGGACGACACGCCTTGGTATCCGCAGATGCGGATCGTCCGCCAGACACGTTTTCAGGACTGGTCGGACGTTGTGGAGCGGGTCAAACGGTTACTTGAAGACGCCGTTGCTGTCCGGCAGCACAAACCTCAGTAACTGTAGCCATAGGACAGGCCGATGCTCGATCCCGGATCGTTTTCCGGCGTCGTGAAGCCCGTGACCTGCCCACCCGTCCCGACCGTCGTGTTGAACTTCAGCCGCTTCGTCAAGTCGATCTGCACCTGAGCCTGCGTGCCCGAGCCTGATGTCGCCTGTTTGGCGCCAACATACACGCCCTTCATGACGTATTTTCCGGCCTCGACACTGGTGCCCCCGTTATCGACACCGCTGCCCCCACCAACAGCCAGACGATCCAGTCCCAGCAGGTTCTGAACCTTGCTCAGCGGATCGAACGCCGAGCCACCCGCAAGCTGCACCACCGCCGCGCCCAGTTCCGCAAGCTGCGTCGTGGACAGCGAATGGGTGTCTGTTCCGAACAGCAGGATGGACAGAACCTGATCGCGCGGCAGGCTGGGCGAGGAGACGAAATCCAGTTTCGGTGCGCTGGCGTAGCCCGTCACCAGGAGGCTTGCGAGCGTGCCGTTGGCATTGCGATCCGCCCGGAAATCCAGCGTCGGATCGAGTTTATGGTTCACGCCCGAGCCGTTGAACGCCACCCGCCCGTTCGTAAAATTGAGGTTGATCCCACCCAGATTGAAATTGCCGCGCTTGAGATCAAACCCACCATTGATCAGAGGCGCCGCACTCGTCCCGCGAATCCGCAGACGCCCCTGCATTTCAGCGAACACACCGTGTCCGCGCACGAAGAACTCGCCGGGGGAAATCACATCCACGCCCAGTCCGATAATCAGGCTCGATCCCGTACCGGAAGCCGGCTTCTGCCCCGGACGAATCACGTCGAGCTGGGGCACGGAGGCAGGCATGGAATTCGGAATATTGACGGTCGCGTTGGGAATATTGACCTTCCCGTCCACATCCAGCCGTGTCGTGGCCTGACCGTGGATGTGCAGATCGGTATTGATCGTGGCAGTCAGCAGTTCGCTGGAGACGGGACGGGCTTTGTCGGAGGTAATGTGCAGATCAACGGGAAGATCGGGCCGGAAAGCACCTACAGTGCCATCGAGCGTGATCGTGCCGGGCCCTGCATGGGCGATGATATGGTTGACGTTGATCGTATCCCCCGAGGCAACGAGGGCCCCGTTGATCCGGCTGAGATGCACGCCCTGCGCGTAGTTGTCGAAAGAGGCGTTCTCCAGCCCGATCTGGCCTGATGCCCGCGGCTGTGCGGCTGTCCCAGCGACATTGAGGTTGATGCCGATTTTTCCGGCCACAGCCATGCCGTTCGCGCCCAGAACGGCATTTCCAACCGACAGATCGACATGCCCCGTGGTGGCCAGGGCGATCGCACCCGTTTTGGAAAGCGGCGCGGTTCCGTGGACGGCCAGCGCAACGGACGGGCCTGCACCAAAGGTGGCATCCACCTTCGCGGAATGGCCCGCAAGGCCGATATTCGCCAGAATCTGCGCCGCTGGAAGGGATGCCGCCGGGCCGGTCTTCATCCGCAGATCACGCCCGTTCAGCGAGACCGTTCCGGTTGGTGCTTCCAGCGTGCCGCCCAGTTTCGCCGCAAGCGAGATTGCACCCGTTGCCGAAAGATCCGGCGCAAAAGGCTTTGCGATGGCGGGTGTGAGGTGATCCAGCCGCGCGGTGAGCGCGAGTGCGGGTTTGAACGTTCCGGCAATATCAACCGTTGCGGGCGCTACACCCTGCGGCGCAAGAGTCGCCAGAAGATGATCCACACCCATCGTATCGCCAAACGATACCACCGCAGGGCGGCTCAGACGCAGGCTCTCTCCCTTGACCAGAGCCGCCAGTCGCCCGAAGCGCACCGTCTTTTCGGGGACGTTCAGGACAAGGGCGGTATCGATATTGGCCGGGGCATCCATCACGTTCTGGAAAGCCGCATTCAGCGCGACGGCCATTGCGGTCTGGGGTCCCTTGATCGTGGCATGCGCCCTGCCCGTCATGGCCTGATAGCGCAGCCCGGCGAGATCCAACGTCAGAGAGGGCTCGGGCGAATCAATCGGGTTCGCGATGGTTCCGCTGATCTTGAGAGACTGGACGGCGGCCTGCGCCATCCCCAGCATGCCGTCCAGCCCGACCTTGACGACAGGCGGCGCGCCCTCGGTCTCCGTCGTGTGCAGTCCCAGCGTCAGATGGCCGGAAATCGCCTGCCCGATCAGGCGGCGGAAATCACCCAGATTGCGGATCGAGACATCCAGATCCCCGAGCGGGACCTTCGCCCCTTTCGGGAGGCGCAGCTTGCCTTTGCCGCTGAGGCTATTCCAATCCAGCGTGTTGAGATCCAGATGGTATGCACCCGCGTCATCCTGCTGGAACGCGGTATCAAGCACCAGTGGCGCATGATCGAGCGTTCCCTTAGCCGTCAGCACACCTGCCGGATGAGATGGCAGATGCTGGACATCGGCATGGAGCGCCACAGGACCTTTCGCCACGTCTTTCATGCCGAACTCCCCGCTCAGATCGGCTTTGACGGCCAGATCGTCGGTCGGGCCATCGGCCGAGGCGGTCAGCGTCGTGTTGCCAAGAATGGCAGGGCTGGCCTTGGCAAGATCCGGAAGCTGAACAGAAGCCTTCGTCTGCATCCGGTTGCCATGCGCCATGTCGATCACGGACGACACCAGCATGTGCAGCGCCGCCCCATCCAGCGCGAAACTTTTCAGCGTCAGGACATTGGCCGGGGATTTCGCCAGATCGAGCGAGAACGTGCCGCTTTTACCGATCAGGTTCAGAGCCTGCGGCTGACCGCCAGTGATCGCAAGCGTTCCCGTGCTTTTCAACGTCAGGTCATCCTGTTTCGTCACCGGCATGGCAAAATCGGCATGCAGTCCGGCTGTGCCGCTGAGATCCGTGCTGCCCATCGCCGCCAGCGGATGCAGATCCGGCAAAGCGAGGTCCAGTTGACCTTTTGGCGCAGGCTTCAGATCGGCCGTTGCGGCGGCGTGCAGAAGCGGATGATCCAGCTTCGCTACAACCGGAACAGAGGCCGCCAGCGGATGCACCAGAACATCCAGCGCCAGCGGCGCGGACGCCAGAAGCGTGGGCTGTGAACCCGGAATACGCAGGCCATCCAGCACAGCCACAAGATGGGCGGTCGTGTCCTCGGGGCGTGCGCCTTCTACGCCGTCAAACCGGGCATGCAGATGCCCGATCCCGGCCTCTGCGGCGGTCAGGGCGTCGATATCCAGTACACCCTGACCGTTCGGCGCCATGAGCGGACCATGCAGGTCCGTGTCCAGCGCGATGCTGTTCCATGCAATGCCCGGACGCAGTGTCATGGACGGCGCATCCGCTTTCACATGCAGGTCCGCAACCATGCTCAGCAGGTTTATCGTTCCGCTGGCAACGGCCTTTACCGGCCCCGCACCCAGACCGAAATCCAACACCCCCGCCGTGCGCGGCCCGTTGAGATTCAGATGCAGATCCAGCGGGTCAAGCTGCGGCATCTGGCCCAGCGTGGTGGCGAAGCCGTTTTCGCCCTCATGATATCGCACACTCACCGCGATGCGGTTTTTGGGCGTCTCGACACCAAGCGTCAGATTACCCGGCTGATCCAGCCGCTTCAGGGCCAGAGCGATGTCCATGACCGGGAGCGTGCGGATTGTCACACCGTCCAGAAACGGCGCAATGCTGTGGATATGGGCGTGTCCGTCCGCTGAAAAGACGGTCGGGGTGACGGTATAATCCGGACTGACTTCCAGCCGTCCGACATGCAGCGAGGCCAGATCGACCCGCAGATGCAGCTTCGACGGCGCAGTACTGGTAGGTGTCGGCTGCGCAGGTGTGGTGTCGGGGGCCGACACCATCTTGCGCAGAACGGCCACACGCGATGCACTCAGACTGGTAATCTTCGCATCCAGATGCAGCAGCGACAGCGGCGACCAGCGCAGGTCCGCGTTGTCCAGTTCGATCCAGGGGCCTTTCTCATCCTTGATGAGGAGTTTCGTCACCGCGAGATGTTGCGGCAGAAAGCCCGAAAGCCCCGAAATCTCGACCATGCCACCCGTTAGCGGGCCGATTTTCTGTTCGATCAGCCGTTGCCCAACCGGCAGGTTGATCCCGACCAGAACGCCCGTAACCGCCACGACCACCAGCCCCGCAGGGACAATAACCAGACCGGCCGCAACACGGAGAAGAACCTTGCGAACCCGCATCAGAACGTCTCCCCAAGGCCGAAATACAGTTCCCATTTATCGCCCTGCGGCGGCCGGTTCATCGGCAGTGCCACGTCCACACGGATCGGACCGATCGGCGTGAAGTACCGCACGCCCCCACCATATCCGACGCGGAGCGTTCCCTGCCCCGGCCTTGATCCTGTCCCGACCTGCCCGGCATCCACGAACCCGGCAACACCCAGATTCATTGGCAGACGCTGGCGGAACTCGACACTGCCCGCATCCATGGACGTCCCGCCGATCGCATATTTTGTGCGGCCATATTGCGGCCCTACGCCCTGATAGCGGAAGCCGCGTACTGTTGCCGGACCACCGGCGTAGAGCCGCTGATCGGGCGGGATCTGATAGGTCGACGCGCCCTGCACGGAGCCGACGATGCCTCTGACCGCGATCACACTGCGACCGGGCCTGGAAATCCCGAGATGGTGCAGATCGAAATAGGTCGAAGCCTGTGCGGAGAGAAGCGTGAAGAACGTCGATCCGCTTTCCAGAGATTCCGAGGGCGTGATGGACAGCGACGCCCGCACGCCGTGCGTGGCCGGGTCGATCGGATTGGACAGGCTCGTATTATCGAATGTCGCGTTCAAAGGCGCTGCAACGATGAAATAACTGCGTGTGTCGCCGAACTGTTTGATCTGTTCCTGCTCGCCCATCAGGCTGCCCGAGAGGTTCCAGTATTTCCCCACATGCCGGTTCAGCCCTGCGCGGGCGATGATGGCGGTCTGGTGGTAGGAATAGAGAAGCTGACGCACCCCTTCGAGGCGCACGCTCAGGTTCTGTCCCTTCGACAGGAAATCCGGCTTCATGAAATCCGCATAGACATCATAGCCCAGCCCCTGTTGTGCGGAGCCACCAAGCCCCGTGACCAGAGCCGTCAGTTTCAGCTGTTCGGCATCACCAAACAGATTGTGATGCGTCCAGCTTGCGCCCAGACGCCCACCAAGATCGGTTGAATAGCCGACTTCGGCCGACAGCGTCCGCCGCTTGGCCTCCTTGAAGCTGAACTCGATCGGCATGGCCTGAAGAATGCCGGGCATCAGGGTGCGGCCAGGCGGCAGGGTAATGATTGGCGGGTCATTGCGAACCTGCACGGACGCGAACACCCCCGTACTCACCAGATCCTGACGCGCGGCCTCGATCCGGGACGGACGATACAGTTCGCCCTCCTTGAGTTCCAGCCGGTTGCGCAGGAAGCTCTGGTTGGTGTGAACCAGCCCCGTCATCCCGATCGGGCCGATCACAACCCGCGGCCCGCGCTGGACGCGGAACACGATGTCGAGTTTCTGTGCCTGGGGTTCCAGATAGGCCAGGGGCGTCGAGACGCTTGCGGTCGCGTAGCCGTCTTCCTGGAGCTGGTTGAGCAGGGTGTTCTGAGCGGCCAAAACGGTCTCGGCCACTGCGGGCTGGCCGGAGGACAGGTTGAATGCCTTACGCTCATCTGGTGCGAGCGTGACGGACTGAGACTGTGCAACGGCCTGCGCGAAGGTCACCGGAGCTGCGTCGGCAGGGGCTGCTTCCGGCGGGGTTTTGGCTTTGGACGCAGACGCCTTCGCGACGGGCGTTTTCACGGTTTGAGACCCTACTACGGGTGCCGGTGCGGCAGCCTTTTCGAGGGGCGCAAGGAGCGCGATGCTTCCAAGACTGAAACGTGGTCCGAGCGTGCTGGAAATCGTGATGGCGACTTTCTGGTTTTTTTCCAGCGCCTTGAGAATATCCGGCAGGGATGGGTCCTTGCCGTCCACGACCCGCGTCCCGACCTTGACGCTGATCTGCACGGAACCCGCATAATAGCCCTGTGATTCCAGCGCGATATTCACCCGGTCGTAATCGCTGCGGATCCGCCCGGCGAGCGCATAGGCCCCGACGGCATGGGACGCCTGAAGGGCCTCAAGCTGGGATGATGCGCTGATCGCGGCATCCAGTTCAGGGTGCTTCGTCGGGGTCAGTATCACGGTGTAAGGGATGGCGGGGTCAGAGGTGCCATCTGAAGCCGGCTGAGCGGTCGCAGCCGTTTTGGGTGCCTTCGCATACAGGGGCAACGGCGCACAGAACACCGTTACGACACCCAGCATGCAGGACATCGAAACGACTGATACAGAATAAGAAACTGAGCGGCGGCCTGACTTCACCGTGCGTCCTGAAAATCTGTCTTGAGGGTATTTCCGGCCTGTAAAAGCCGGATACGGGCGCGCAGACCGAACGACAGGACTGCATAATCCGAGGAACCTTGCACGGCGCTCCCTGTCAAGCCCTTCACGACGGAGACAGCCCGGAAAAATGCTCTGTTTGAAGGCATGGAAACAAACAAGATTGTGTCGTCCCTGCGAAAACCGTATCACTCAGCACCCATGTCCCATCGTGATGCCAAGACCCCGAAGAGCCGACGCGGTCACAACCGTCCCATCGTGGATGAAAATGCCGCCTTCCCGGCTTTTCAGCCGACAACATCCACATCGCTCTACAGCCGTCTGCGCTGTACGCTTCGCCTGTCGCTTGTCCTGATCTGGACATTCTGGGCGTGCAGTCTTCAGGCCGTTCTGGTGCGTCTGCCCGGGCGGTTGAAAATCATGATGCCACGCATTTACTGGAGAGGCGTGTGCCGGATTCTGGGCATCAAGACAAAAGTCATCGGCCGGAGCGCGGGGGGCGTGCGGACGGCAAAGGACGTCCGTAACGGCAAGCGCCCGGTGGTGTTCGTGGCCAATCACTGCTCCTGGCTGGACATCGCCATTATCGGCAGCGAGCTTCCTGTCGTGTTCGTCGCCAAGGGTGAGGTCGGCAAATGGCCCCTCATCGGCACGGCGTCCCGTCTGGGCCGCACGATTTTCGTCAGCCGCAACCGTCAGGATACCGGCCGCGAGCTTCAGGAAATGGCCGCACATCTGTGGGATGGGGACGATATTGTTCTGTTCCCCGAAGGCACGTCCTCGGACGGCTCGCGCGTTCTGCCTTTCCTGTCGTCGTTTTTCGCGGTCGCGAAACCCGGACGTCTGGAAAAGGTTGGCCTGCCCAAGGCCCCGCCCGTTCTGATCCAGCCCGTTTCCGTTGTTTATGACAGTCTGGAAGGCCTGCCGGTCGGACGAAGCCGCCGGAATGTGTTTTCATGGTATGGCGACATGGACCTTGCGCCGCATCTCTGGTCTTTCGGCCAATGGCGGACCATGGGAGCGTCTCTGATGCTGCATGAACCGATCACACCGGATGAGTTCCTCTCCCGCAAGGACCTGTCCCGCGCGACGTACGAGGCCGTCAATACCGGCGCAGCAGACCTCCGCCGCGGCCAGCCCAAAGCGGCCGGGGCCTGAAATGCAGGCTGCAATCCAGTCTGCCATCAGGTTTATCTTGACTTGAAGCCTGCCTCCACGCCACTTTCGGATTATGACACGGCGGCAACCCGGCTTTCGTGTCCGGAGGTGGTATTACCCATTCAGGCCCGTCTTATCATCCGTCGGCCCGTTGTGCTCGGCCAGCCGTTCTCCGGAACAGGCTTGACCCCGAGGATGCCTGCCCCGATGTGTGTGCCTGATTCTGCCATTCCCGGACCGAGACCTTGACCGCCACGCCGACTTCCCCAGCCATGCCCGCTTCTTCCGATCCCGCGTCCGCCGTGCAGGCGCCGCGCGGCCTGCATGTCATCACATGGGGATGCCAGATGAACGTGTATGACAGTGCGCGCATGGCCGATGTCCTGCGTCCGCTGGGATACGGTCCGGTCGAGCGTCCCGAAGACGCGGACATGGTCATTCTCAACACCTGTCACATTCGCGAACGGGCGACGGAGAAGGTCTTTTCCGAACTCGGACGGCTGCGCAAAATCCGCGATGAGCGGGTCGGCAATGGTCAAGATCGGACCATCATCGCGGTGGCAGGCTGCGTAGCGCAGGCTGAAGGCGAGGTCATTCTCTCCCGCGCGCCCTATGTCGATCTGGTGCTCGGCCCGCAGACCTATCACAAACTGCCCGAAATGGTGGCCCGCGCCGCCCGTGCGGGTGGTGCGGTGATCGAGACGGATTTTCCGGTCGAGCAGAAGTTCGATTTCCTGCCCACGGATGCTGCCCCCCAGACGCAGGGCAATCTCACGGCGTTCCTCACCATTCAGGAAGGCTGCGACAAGTTCTGCTCGTTCTGCGTCGTGCCCTACACCCGTGGCGCGGAAACGAGCCGTCCGGTTTCTTCCGTTCTGGCGGAAGCGCGACGGATGGCTGAAAGTGGCGTGCGTGAAATCACGCTGCTCGGGCAGAACGTCAATGCCTATCATGGCGATGACGGTAACGGCGGCAGTGCGACGCTGGCGGGGCTGGTCGAGCAGCTTGCACAGATCCCCGGTCTGGGCCGCATCCGCTACATGACGTCCCATCCGCGCGACGTGGATCAGAGCCTGATCGACGCACACCGGGACAATCCGGCACTGATGCCGTTTCTGCACCTGCCAGTGCAGAGCGGTTCGGACCGGATTCTCAAGGCCATGAACCGTGGTCACACGGCGGACGAATACCGCGAGAGCGTCCGCAAGCTGCGCGAAGCCCGGCCGGATCTGGCCCTGTCGTCCGATTTCATCGTCGGTCATCCCGGCGAGACGGAAGAAGATTTTGAAGCGACCATGCAGCTCGTGCGCGATATCGGTTTCGCCATGGCCTACAGCTTCAAATACTCCCCCCGTCCCGGCACTCCCGCCGCAGGGCAGCCGATGCAGGTGCCCGAGGACGTGAAGGATCGTCGCCTCGCCGAGTTGCAGGCGCTTCTGCGCGAACAGCAGGACGCCTTCAATGCCGATATGGTCGGGACGGTACAAGAAATCCTGGTGACGAACCGGGGCCGCAAGCCCGGGCAGATCGCCGGGCGCTCGCCTTACCTCCAGCCTGTTCACTTCGACGGCCCCGACCATCTGATCGGTTCCACCGTCAAGGTCGCCATCACCACTCGCCGCACCAATTCCCTGGGCGGCATCCTGATCCGGGAGACAGCCTCCGCTTGCTGACAACGCACCCGACCCGTCCCGTCGCCACCAGCAGTGGCTCCGAAGGCAACCGCACCGTTGCCCTGCGCTTCAACGACAACATCCTGCTCCAGCGCCTGCTTGGAGACCATGACCGGCATCTCGTCCGGCTGGAGGAAGGGTTCAACGTCAAGTTGTCCTGTCGTGGCAACAAAATTGCCATTTCCGGCGAAACGGACACGGTCGGGCGCGCGCAGGCGGCCATCATCGCGCTGTACAATCAGCTCGAACAGGGCGGCACGATCGATGCCTCGCAGGTCGATGGCGTCATTCGTCTGACGGCCCTCCCCAGCCGTCCGGAGCGTCCAGTCGATACGCGGCAGGCCCGGCCGATTGCTTCGCAGGAGCCTCCTTCGCGCGGCAATGGCCAGCGCCGTCCGGAAAAGGGTCATGGCAAACCGCAAACGCTGCCCGCCACCCCGTTTGGGGACCTGCCCGCCATCCGGACCAAGCGCGGCGTGATCGCGCCACGCTCGCACGGTCAGGCTGCCTATATGGAGATGCTGGCCAATACCGACATGGTGTTCGGCATTGGCCCGGCGGGCACGGGCAAGACCTATCTCGCAGTGGCGCAGGCCGTCGGCATGCTGCTCGCCGGACAGGTGGACCGGATCGTACTGTCCCGCCCGGCCGTGGAGGCTGGCGAGCGCCTCGGCTTCCTGCCTGGCGACATGCGCGAAAAGATCGACCCCTATCTGCGCCCGCTTTACGACGCCCTGCATGACATGATGCCGGGCGATCAGGTGGTGCGCCGCATGGGGACGGGTGAGATCGAAGTGGCGCCGCTCGCTTTCATGCGCGGACGCACGCTCGCTCATTCCTACGTCATTCTGGACGAAGCCCAGAATACGACCGCAGCCCAGATGAAGATGTTCCTCACCCGCATGGGCGAAGGCACACGCATGGCCATTACGGGCGATCTGAGTCAGATCGACCTGCCAAATGGTATATCATCCGGTCTGCGCGAAGCGGTCGAGACCCTCGAAGGCATCAAGGGAATCGGCATAACGCGTTTTTCTTCCGAAGATGTGGTGCGCCATCCGCTGGTTGCCCGTATCGTCGATGCCTATGAACAGAAAGCGCCAGCCCCCCGGGACGTCTTCCGGAACAGGCTGCGCCGGGAAAACAATGGAACCTCCAAGTCGACACGCCGGCACTGACATTATCATCGAGGACGCGCGCTGGCGCGCCTCGGTGCCGGGAACGGAGCGCGCAATCCGGCGCGCTCTCGTCGCGGTCGCCCGCCAGGGTGGCCCCGATTTCACACAGTCTCCGGCCCCTTCGATCCTTCTGGCAACGGACAGGGTCGTCAAGCGCCTCAATGCGCGCTTCCGGGACAAGAACAAGCCCACGAACGTCCTGACGTTCGAGCCACTTTCGCCGGAGCATGGCGGAGATATCGTTCTGGGCTACGAAACTGTCCGCAGGGAAGCAGATGCCGCACGACGCTCACTGAAGGCGCATCTGTCGCATCTTGTAGTGCATGGCGCGCTGCATCTTGCCGGTTATGATCATCACCACCCCGGTGAAGCTAGGGAAATGGAGAGGATCGAGACCCGGACGCTTCGGTCCCTCGGCTTTGGCGATCCATGGCAGCAGGGCAACGGGCAGATGGCGGGGAGTGTCCGGATATGAGTGACGATACCAACGACCGCTCATCGGAAGAGTCGGGAAAAAGCCGCTCTTCGCGCGGGCTTTTTGGACTTTTCAACCGTCGCAACCGCGATCAGGGCCTGCGCGAATCCATCGCGACGCTTGTTCATGAAGCCAGCCAGCCGACCGAGGATTCCAGCGACGAGCCTGAACTCGACCGGCAGGAACGTGCCCTCATCATGAACGTGCTGCGTCTGCGCGACATCACGGCGGATGACGTCATGATCCCGCGTGCAGACATCATTGCCATGCCCGAAGCCCTGCCGTTTCAAGAAGCGCTGGATCTGATGCGCCGGGAAAACCACTCCCGCCTTCCGGTCTATCGCGACCAGCTCGACGACATTGCGGGCATGATCCATGTGAAGGATCTGATTGCCTATGTCGGCGAACCGGACGCCTTCGACATCCGCCCGTTGCTCCGTCAGCCACTGATGATCGCGCCCACGATCCCGGTGCTGGACCTGCTGCTCCAGATGCGTCAGCGCCAGATGCACATGGCCCTCGTCATTGACGAATATGGCAGCATCGACGGGCTCGTGACGATCGAGGATCTGATTGAGACCATCGTTGGCGATATTTCGGACGAACATGATGACCCGGTGACAACCATGTGGGTCGAGCGTCCGGACGGCTCCTTCGACATCGACGCCCGCCTTCCCGTGCGGCAACTTGAGGAGCGGCTCGGCGCTGTCCTGACGGATGCCGAACGCGAAGCCGAAATCGAGACGGTTGGCGGGCTGGTATTCCGTCTGGCCGAACATGTCCCGGCCCGGGATGAAGTTCTAACCCATGAAAGCGGTTTGGAATTCCGCGTTCTGGATGCAGACGCCCGGCATATCCGTGCCCTGCGAATGCGGGTTCCGGAAGGCTGGGAAAACAAGCCGCTTCCTACCATCAAGACACAGGAAGACGACCGGGGCTCTTGACGGAGCCGCGTGTTCGTCGTTCGAGTATCACCATCAATTTCAGCGGAGCCCCGTCCATGCCTGCCGCCCAGCTTCTCGGCCGCCGTACCCTCCTCGCCTCCGGAATGGCTCTCGCGGCCATTGCGGCGGCACCGTTCGCACGGGCGGACGATGTGCCCGCCAGCGACCCGCGCATGGGACCGCGCGTTATCGGCTCGCCGGATGCGAAGATCATCGTGGACGAGTGGTTCTCCCTGACATGCTCGCACTGCGCCCATTTTTCGAAAGAGATCTTTCCGCAGATCCGCAAGAACCTGATCGACACAGGAAAGATCCGTTACCGCTTTCATGATTTCCCGATCGATCAGGTCGCCCTGTTGGCCGCTATGGTAGCCCGCTCCCTGCCAGTGGACCGCTACGAAGCCTTCGTGACGGATCTGCTGGACCATCTGGACGAGTGGGCGTTCGCACAGAATATCGATCCGGTTGCCGAACTGAAGAAACGCACTGCCCTGTTCGGGATGAATTCTGCGGAATTTGACCGGATCAACGCAGATAATGCCCTGCGCGAGGCCATTATCAACAAGCAGGATCACGACGGCGCTTTCCTCCAGATCCAGGGCACGCCATATTTCCGCATCAATGATGTTCCCGCGCCCGACGTGGTCGGGAGCTATGATGATTTCGCAAAAGCAGTCGCAAAGGCTTCCTGAATGACCCGTCTTTCCCTTTCCCGCCGCTTTTTCGTCTCCGCCGCTCCAGCTCTTGCTGTTGCGGGAACCGCTGCTGGTGCGGCCCACGCCGCAGATGCAAGCTCCACTGACGCCCGGCTGAGCCCGCGCATTCTCGGCAACCCGAATGCCAAGGTTCTAGTGCAGGAATGGTTCTCGCTGACCTGCACGCATTGTGCGCATTTCGCGACGGAAGAGTTCCCCAAAATTAAGGAAAAGCTGATCGATACGGGAAAGATCCGCTATCAGTTCCATGATTTCTGCGGCGATCGAGTTGGCCTGACAGCGGCCATGGTGGCCCGCTCTCTGCCGGAAGAACGCTACGTTCCGTTCATTGAGGCCCTGTTCTCCAGCCAGATGCAGTGGGCTTTCGCCGCAGGTGGCGACCCGATGCAGCGCCTTCAGCAGATGTCTGCCCTCGCCGGCGTCTCCGCAGCCCAGTTCGATGCCATCAGCAAGGACAATGCCTTCGCCGAGGCGCTGTTCGATCAGGTCAAGAAGGACGCGGACACCTACAATATCCAGGGCACGCCGTATTTCCGCTTCAACAATACGCATTACGACCAGGACCCGGAAACCTACGAAAAATTCGCCGATCTTGTCGCCAAGGCGTCCTGATCCACCTCTCTAGGACCGGTATTTCCCTCCCCTGATGTCGAGCCGTACCACGACGATCGACCGCCTGAGCATTGGCGGTTTCAAGAGTTTCGCCGATGAGGTGCGTCTCGATATCCTTCCGGGCCTGACGGGGATTATCGGGCCGAACGGCTGCGGTAAATCCAATGTCGTCGAAGGCCTGCGATGGGCGATGGGCGAAACCTCCGCCCGCGCCCTGCGGGGCGGAGAGCTTGATGATCTAATTTTCGCGGGGACGGGCGCCCGCTCGGCCCGAAACATCGCACAGGTCACGCTGCATCTCAGCAATGCGGCAGGACTGGCGCCCTCGCCGTTTCAGGACGCGGAGGAACTGGAAATCAGCCGCCGGGCCGAACGTGGATCGGGTAGCGAATACCGTATTAACGGCCGGGTCATGCGCGCGCGTGACGTTCAGACCCTGTTTGCCGATCTGGCGTCCGGCGCACGCAGCTCCGCCATCATCAGCCAGAACCGCGTTGGCCAGCTCATCGTCGCAAAGCCCGAGGAACGGCGGCTGCTGCTCGAAGAGGCCGCCGGCATCACCGGCCTGCATGCCCGCCGACACGATGCCGAACTCAAGCTCCGCCAGACCGAAACCAATCTCTCCCGCGCCGAAGATCTGCGTCTGCAACTTGAGGAACGGCTTGCGAGCCTCGAAGGCCAGACGGTTCAGGCCCGGAAATACCGTGAGCTTTCCGAAAAGATTCGCGAGACGGAAACCGCGCTCCATGCCCTGCTGCATGCCCGCGCCAATCTGGCCGTGCAGCGTAGCCGGGACGATCTGGCCAAGGCGCGCGAGGATCTGAAAAAAGCCGAACGCGCCGCCGAAACCGCGGCCATCGCCGAGTTCGAAGCCCGCAAGGCCGCCCCACAGGCGCGCGAAGAAACCGACCGCCTCCGCAGCACGCTTGAACGGCTGAAAGTACAATCTGAGACCCTGAAACAGGATCTCGACCGCGCCCGACAGGCTGAATCCGAAACACGCCTGCGCCTCGAACAGGCGGAAGGAGATCTGGCCCGAAGCCATGCCAGTCTGACGGCGGACCGGGCGACACAGGAAACGACTGCCGCAGACTGTGAGGCGCTTGAAGCCGAAATGGATGCGCTCCCGCAACTCCGCTCGGCCTGCAGCGCCGAATGCGAGCGTTTGGACGCGCTCGAAAAGGAGCAGGCGCTTGCGCTGGAAGACGCAACCCGTCTGCGGGATGCCGAAGCCATCCGCAGGGATGCGATGCTGGAAGGGCTTGAGGCCCTGACGCTGCGGCTCGATACGGAAGCAAGCGCACTCGACGCGATTCAGGCAGAAATCGCGGCTCTGGACGCAGCTACGCCTGATGATGCGGCACTGAATGCGCTACGCCAGAATACCGCCTTGATGCAGGAACAGTCCGAAGCCGACAGCCGCAAAGAGCAGGACTGTATAACGGCCTTGCAGGAGGCACGCCTAAAAGCAGAACTGGACGGACGGGCGCTGACAGACGGCAAAAATCGCCTTCAGACGCTGGAAGCTACGGAAGCCGATCTGGACAGACGCTTGCAAACGACCCAGGCCCAGATCACGCAGGATCGAACAACGCGTGAGACTGCTCAGGCCGGGCTCCTCACGGAAGCAGCCCACACGGATCTTCAAAAAACCCGCGACGTCACGGCACAGGCCCAGAGCGACGCCCATGCTCTGGAAGCGCAGGCAAGGCAGGAGCAGGAACGCCTCGGCACAATCTGGCTGGAAGCCCGTGCAGCAGCCGAGGAAGGCATGCAGCGTCATAAAACGCTGCTGCGAGTCGTCGAACAGAGCCGCCAGACACGCGATCAGGCGCGCCAGAAAGTGCAGATCGCCGCAACGGCGGAGGCTACAGCCCGAACCGCTCTGGTTCCGGAACAGACGGTTCAGGACGTCCGCAATACCGTTGCACAGGCCGAAGACCGCCTGAAAACCCTTCAACAGTCTCTTGCGGACGCGGACGCCACCCTCGCGACCGCCCGCGAACGGGAGGGACAGGCCCGGCAGGCACTTTCCGCACTGGAGACGCTGATCTTGCGCGCACAGGGCGAATGTGAAGGGTTGGAGCAGAGCCTCAATGCCGTGGCCGCGCAACCCGACCCACTTGAAGATGTGCTGGACCTTCCCGCAGACATGGCGCGGGCCGTCGCGGCAGTTCTGGCGGACGGGCTGGATGCCTCTCTCGCTCCGGACCATGTTCCAGCCGATCGGCGCTGGCGGCCGCTGGAGCGGCTTGCGCCTGCGGAACTGCAGAACTGCGTCCGGCTTTCGATATTGGTTCAGGCTCCTGAAGCATTGCAACGCTGTCTGGACGCCGCATTCCTGCTGGATGACGACGCGGCAGGGCCCGAACTGCAAAAAACCCTCCAGCCAGGACAGGTTCTGGTCTGCCGCAGCGGGGCGCTCTGGCGCTGGGATGGCTTCACACGCTCGGCCGATGCCCCGGATTCCGGTGCGGCCCGACTGGAGCAGCGTCGCCGTCTGACGGACGCCCGCGCGCTTCTTCAGTCCCATCTTGCCTCACAGCCCGCACTGGAAGAAAGTTGTGCCGCAGCCTTGCAGGCCCGCGAGCGGGCGGAAGTGGCTCTCACCGCCCTGCGACAGGAACGCGCGACACTCGAACCCCAACTGGCCGAAGCCCGGACCGTCTCGTCGCGGATGGAACAGAAAGCGGCCCTTGCGCTCGCCCACTGGGAACAGGCCAGCGAACGCCTGAAAGACGCGGAAGGCGCGCTGACAGCCGCACAGACCAGCGTCACGCAGACAGAAGCCGAACTGGCCGCCCATCCCGATCCCGAGAACCTTCAGGCACAGGCGCGGAACAGCACAAAAGATGCCGAAGCCGCCCGCGAAGCACTCCGCGTGGCGGGAACGAGGCTTGAGGACGCCCGGAATGCCGCCGATACCGCCGCCCGGACGCTGGATCAGACTCTTCTGCGCCACGACACCACACTGGCGCGTCTGCGGGATCTGGATGAAGCCGTAGCGCGGCTGGAATTGGAACAGGCCCGTCTTGCAGAACAGCGTGCCTCTCTTCAACAGCAGGAAAACCGTCCTGACATTTCCGCCCTGAGGACCGCCGCCGAAACCTCGCAGCAGGCTTTCGATGTGGCACGGTCTGCGGCGGATACAGCAACACAAGCCGCGCGAAAGAGCCGTGAAGACGCCCAGCGTCTGACGCGCGAACTCCAAATGCTGGACCAGACTGCCGCAACGACCCTCGCACGCCGCTCGGCGTTGCAACCGCGCCAGACGGAGCTTCAGGCGCTCGTCACCCGCCTGCAGGACGACCATGCGAAACGCATGGCTGAACTGACGGAGCGTCCCGAACCCGCGCTGCTGGAACAGACGGTTCTGGACGCCACGGCCTCGCTCCATGAAACCCGGCACCTTCTGGACGCTGCCCGTACCGAAAGCGGCCGCCTTTCCCTTGAGGACGTTCGCCTGACCGGCGCGCTAACTGCTATCCGCGCCAGACTTGAAGTGCTGGCAAGTCAGATTGCAGCCGGAAACGCCAGCCTTACGCATCTGCGGGACCGACGGGACGAACTGCACACCAGCTTCCAGACCGTCAGCACAGTTCCTGCCGAACTGGAGCGCAAACTCGCCGGACACGACCAGATTCTGATGGACGCCCAGAGCGCTTACGATGCGGCACGGGCTGCTGATGAGGCAGCGGGCGCAGCCGGGCTTGAAGCACAGGAGCAGCGCCGCAACGCCGATCTGGCGCTGGCGGCGGGGCGTGAGGCGATCGCACGTCTGACCGAACGCGCGGAACAGGCTGTTGCCGCCCGAGAGCGCCTGCTGGCCGATAGCGAACCCCCGGAAGGCGGTGCAGAGGGTGCGGCTTATCCGTCCGACCTCTCCGAACAGGCCGAGACCGCGACCCGCCGGCGCCTCTCCCGCCTGACGCGCGAGCGCGAAGACCTTGGCGCGGTCAATCTGCGGGCCGAAGCCGAATTCGAGGAAGCTCGCGAGACAGCGGAAACCATTGCCCGCGAACATGCCGAACTGACGGCTGCCATCAACAGGCTGCGCGGCGGGATCGGCACGATCAACCGCGAAGGACGTGAGCGCCTTCTGGCCGTCTTTTCGGAAGTAGACCGGCATTTCCAGTCCTTGTTCGCCCGAATGTTTGGCGGCGGACGCGCCCATCTGGGTATGGTCGGAAGCGATGATCCACTGGAAGCGGGGCTGGAAATTTTCGCGCAGCCTCCGGGCAAGAAGCTCTCCACGCTCTCCCTGCTATCGGGTGGCGAACAGGCCCTGACCGCACTGTCGCTGATCTTTGCGACTTTCCGATGCAATCCGGCCCCGATCTGCGTGCTCGATGAAGTGGATGCGCCGCTCGATGATGCCAATGTGGAGCGGTTTTGCTCGCTTTTGTCCGATATGACGAAGGAAGCCGGAACGCGGTTTCTGGTCGTGACGCATCATCAGCTGACGATGGCGCATATGGATCGTCTTTATGGTGTCACGATGCAGGAGCGTGGTGTAAGCCGGGTTCTGTCAGTCGATCTGGGGCGCGCAGCCGCGTTGATGGACGGCTAAGGTCAATTTTCTCAAACAGATAAATTGACCTTGGACCGTTCTGGCCCTTTGATAGAAGGAAAATCAGAAAGCACGCGCCATCTTCGTTGATCCTCCCCTTCCCGACCCTGTCATGACGCGAATCCGTGAACACGGCATTCGCGTGGTGGGGGACGTGCATGGCGATCTGAATGCTTTCCGGCATGCAACGGCGACGGAACGCTTCGTCATCCAGCTCGGAGACCTCGTCGATCACGGACCGGACAGCGCGGGCGTGATGGAGCTGATGCTCGATCTTCTGGAGCAGCAGCGCGGGCTTTTCATTCTCGGCAATCATGACCGCAAACTCGGCCGCGCCCTTGAAGGCCGTCGCCTGAGACGTGATCCGCCGCTTGAGGAAACGCTGCGTCAGATCTCGCTGCCGGAATATGACGGCCTCCCCGAACGCATCTACAGGGCCATCGATCAGGCCCCGACAT
The DNA here is from genome assembly GCF_018256175.1 of Gluconobacter sp. Dm-44. Classification (NCBI taxonomy): domain Bacteria; kingdom Pseudomonadati; phylum Pseudomonadota; class Alphaproteobacteria; order Acetobacterales; family Acetobacteraceae; genus Gluconobacter; species Gluconobacter sp. Dm-44. Next base: position 143,751 of record NZ_JAERLZ010000001.1, read on the forward strand.
GGCTGCGGATCGGGCGCTCGCTGTTCGTCCATGGAGGGTTTCATACCGCCATGTTGTCCCACTCCCCCGTGCCGGGTCTGGGCGAGATGTCCGCGCCCTTGTCCCGCGCCCTTTTTGGAGAAACCACCGGCCGCATGCAGCCGGATGGCTATCCCGAACGCCGCCTGACCTGGATCAACCGTATCCCAGAAGGGATGACGGTGTATGTCGGCCATGACCGCCGCTCGACCGACGGACGCCCCTGGCGCCGAACGGGACGTCTGGGGGGCACGGCCGTCTTTACCGATCTTGGCGCCGGAAAAGGCGGCCATCTTGCATGGATTGATCTGAATGAACCCTGAGCCTGTGTCTTCCACATCCCGCACTCCCGATCCTGCTCTGGCTGAACTCGAACGCCTGCGCGGCAGCATCGACAATATCGACGCCGCCCTGATCCATATGCTTGCGGAACGGTTCCGCTGTACGCAGGAAGTCGGACAGCTCAAGGCCCGCGCCTACCTGCCGCCTGCGGACCCCTCCCGCGAAACACGGCAGATAGAACGCCTGCGCCAGCTCGCCCGCGATGCGCATCTCGATCCGGATTTCGCCGAAAAGTTTCTGGCCTTCGTCATTCACGAAGTCATCCGCCATCATGAAGCCATCGCCGCCAATGCGCGCAAGGCTTCGGAAGCCTGATGCCCCTGCACCGCCTCCTGCTGCTGCGCCATGCGGAGGCCATCCCGCACGTCCTGACGGAAGACGGCGACCGAAGTCGCGCGCTGACGCCCAGAGGGCGCGAACAGGCCGCGAGCATTGGCAGACAGCTTGCTGCACTCAATCTGCTCGATCCAATACAAATTCTGTGTAGCCCTGCCATCCGCACCCGACAAACGGCTCAGGGCGTACTGGACGCGCTGGGTCAGGCGGCTTCAGTCTCAATCGAAGACAGCCTCTATTCCGCAACCCCGGACACCCTCTACGGTCTCGTGCATGCCACATCCGAGACTATACGAACGCTTCTGATCGTCGGGCATAATCCGACCATCGGTGAGTTCGCCTGCGACCTCCTTGGCCCGGCCCTTCAGAATATGCGTTTCTCGGCTCTTTCCCGTGGATATCCGCTTGCGGGTCTGACGATTCTCGACGTTCCGGGACACTGGCTGGATGTCCGTCCGTCGACCATTCAGCCGGCCACACTTCTTTTGCCCTGAAAGCTCTGTTCAGAGACGCTCTCTGGACACAAAAAACCTTTCAGAGATAAAACGGAATAACATTCTTACATTTCAGGCGGGTTATCTTCTGCATGTCCGAAAATCGTTCCGCGACCCTTTGCCTCGATGGCCTCAGCCGCCAGTTTCCGCTGCTGGAAGGAACGATCGGCCCGGACGTCATGGACATGCGTGCCCTGTCCCAGAAAACAGGGGTGTTTTCCTTCGATCCCGGGCTGGGCAGCACCGCCACCTGCACCAGCGCCATCAGCTATATTGATGGTGACAAGGGCGTCCTATTGCATCGCGGCTATCCGATCGAAGATCTGGCCCTGAATGCGAGCTTCACGGAAACGGCTTATCTGCTGCTTTACGGCGAACTTCCGACGGCCGCGCAATATCAGGCCTTCAGCAAAGACATGAACACCCACCGGCTGCTGAACGAGCAGATCCGGAACTTCTTCAACGGCTTTCGCCGCGACGCGCATCCCATGGCGATCCTGTGCGGGACCGTAGGCGCTCTGTCCGCATTCCATCACGACGGGCTGGATATTTCCCAGCCGGAGGCGCGCGACCTTTCCGCCCGGCGTCTGATCGCCAAAGTCCCGACCATCGCGGCCTGGGCCTATAAATACTCCATCGGCGAACCGTTCATCTATCCCGATGAGGAGATGTCCTTCTCCGAGAACTTCCTGCACATGCTCTTTGCCCGACCCGGTAACCATTACCGCGTCAATCCGGTTCTGGCCCGTGCGATGGATCGCATTCTGCTACTTCATGCCGATCATGAGCAGAACGCCTCCACCACCACCGTGCGGCTTGTCGGTTCAACCGGGGCGAATCCCTATGCCTGCATCGCGGCAGGCATTGCAGCCCTCTGGGGACCTGCGCATGGAGGAGCCAATGAGGCGGCTTTAGGCATGCTGGAATCCATTGGAAGCCGCGACGGCATCCCGGCCTTTCTCAATGAGGTCAAGAACCGCAATTCCGGGGTGCGCCTGATGGGCTTCGGCCATCGCGTCTACAAGAATTTCGACCCGCGGGCGAAAATTCTTCAGGCGACCTGCCACGAAGTCATTGAAGAACTCGGACTCAAGCGTGACCCGCTGCTGGATCTGGCGATGGAGTTGGAGCGTGTGGCGACCGAGGACGACTATTTCGTCAGCCGTCGCCTCTATCCAAATGTGGATTTCTATTCCGGACTGATCCTCAAGGCTCTGGGCATTCCCAAAAGCATGTTCACCGTCCTGTTCGCTGTCGCGCGGACGGTCGGCTGGGTCAGTCAGTGGAAGGAAATGATCGAGGAACCGTCCGTCCGCATCAGCCGCCCTCGACAGCTCTATATCGGTGCGGCGGAGCGGAGTTTCGTCCCGATGAGCGAGAGGAGCTGAGGCTCCTCTCTATAATTCAGCAGTCGCAGCCCGGCGTCTGGCCTCTGGCCTGACGGACGACGTGATGGTCGATCCACTCCGCGACAAGGCGGCGGGCTTCCTTGACGGAAGATTCGGGGTGATGGATGCGGTACAGCGTCGTGCATGCGGCGAAGGCCTGCATGTCCGGCTGGCCGACCTCCCGCAGTTCCTGATAGGCCGTGACAACAGCGCGTTCGCATTTCCGGCCGATCCGGCTGGTCTCTATGCTCACTTCTGATCCTGCCGTAAATGAGAATGAATATCGATATCCCTCCCTAGAACTCCCCGGCCTCCCATGCAAGCGGGAAGATCGGAACAGCCTGTGACACTGACAGGCAGCGGATAAAATTCACACAGTCCAAAAGGGGGCGATATTGCCCCTACCCTTCCCGGCGACAGCCCGGTAAACCACGAGAAAACGACGTCAGCGGAGACAAGCATGACCCAGTTCGCCGAGAGCCCGATGGCGGGCCGCACCCAGTGGGACCGCGACGCGGCCCTCACCACGGCCCGTATCCTGCTTGAGATCAAGGCCATCAACTTCCGCCCGGAAGACCCCTACACCCTGACGTCAGGCTGGAAGTCCCCGGTCTATATCGACTGCCGCAAGATCATTTTCTTCCCGCGTGCGCGCACCAAGATCATGGAACTGGCCGTCGAAAAGATCGGCCGCCATATCGGCTATGAAAGCATTGACGCCGTCGTGGGTGGCGAAACCGCCGGGATTCCGTTCGCCGCCTGGATCGCGGACCGGATGATGACGCCCATGGCCTATGTCCGCAAAAAGCCCAAGGGTTTTGGCCGCAACGCACAGATCGAAGGCGATGTGCCCGAAGGCATGCGCACCCTGCTGGTCGAAGATCTGACGACGGACGGCGCATCCAAGATCCGATTCGCCAATGCCCTGCGCGATGCGGGAGCCATCGTGAACCACACCTTCGTTGTCTTCTTCTACGGCGTCTTCCCCGGCGCTCACAAAACGCTGGCGGACATGGACATTTCTCTCCATGCGCTGTGCACCTGGTGGGACGTGCTGGAAGCCTGTGCGGGAGCGAACTACTTCTCTGAAAAAGACAGCGCCGAGGTTCGCCGCTTCCTCGAAGATCCGTGTGGCTGGTCGAAGAAGCATGGCGGCGTGAGCAGCGCCGAAGAAGCGCTGGCCCTCAAGGCCAAAGCCGAAGCCTGATGGAGACTGGCGCATCCGTGCCAGCAGGTCGGAGTCTGGTTTTTGACTCCGGCATCGGGGGGATGGGCGTCGTGCAGGCCCTGCGCGATCTCCTTCCCGCTCTTCATATCGACTACCTCGCCGATACGGCGCTCTTTCCCTATGGCGAACAGCCGGATGACCTGCTGACAGCGCGTATCGTTAGCCTGCTGGTCGCGGCCTGCAACGATCTCCAGCCCGATGTGCTGGTCATTGCGTGCAATACCGCCAGTACGATCGCCCTCCCCGCCCTGCGTGCACGACTCAACATCCCGGTGGTCGGATGCGTCCCCCCCATCCGCTGGGCCGGGCGGGTTTCGGAAACCCGCGTGATCGGCCTGCTTTCGACCTCCGCCACTGCACGACGCCCCTACACCCTTCGGCTCCATCAGGAATTTGCTGCGGATTGCCGTCTGATTACTCATGGCGCGCGCAGGCTGGCTGATCTGGCGGAACGTGCTTTTCTGGGTGAGGTTATTGCGGATACGGACATTCAGCACGAACTGGACTGCCTGTTCGGGCAGCCTTATGGCGACGAGATTGATACGGTCGGGCTCGGCTGCACCCACTACACCTTTCTGATGGATGCTTTCCAGCGTCTCTCCCCGAAGGACGTCCGCTGGCTGGACCCTGCTTCCGCCGTCGCGCGACAGGTCGGAACCGTCCTTCAGACAGTGTCCTACGGCGCAGAAGCAGCGCAGAAAGGCCGCTTCCTGATGACCCGGCTGCCGCATACAGCGCCGGGGCTTGAAGCCGCCGCCGCAAGGCTCGGCTTCAAGGGGTGGGAGCTGCTCACCGTCCCCGCTCCGCTCATGACAATAACGGAAAGCTGAAAAGCCCCCGCCCGATCAGGCAGGGGCCAACACGCTTCAGCGAGCGCGATCAACGGTATACTGGACCGTCTCCGTCATCAGGCGACGCAGTTCACTGTCCGGGAAAATGGACAGCGCTTCGACGGCCTCGGCGGCATAGACCTGTGCGCGGGCGATGGTCGTGGCGATTGCGCCGGTCTTCTCGATCAGGGCCAGTGCGTGCGGCAGGTCAGCTTCCGTCTGCTCGCCCTTTTCGATGACACGCTCCCAGAACGCCCGGTCTTCGGGAGAACCCGCTTCATAGGCGGCCAGAACCGGCAGCGTGATCTTGCCCTCGCGCATGTCGTCGCCAACGGTCTTGCCCAGAACCTGCTGATCGGCAGCATAATCGAGCGCGTCGTCAACGAGCTGGAACGCCATGCCCAGATTGGTCCCGAAACGGTCCAGGGCGACTTCTTCCACTTCGGGACGATCGGCAACGACCGCGCCGACGCGACAGGCCGCCGCGAACAGGGCCGCCGTCTTGCCGTGAATGACTTCCAGATAACGCTCAACCGGTGTGGAAAGGTCGTTCTGGGTCACCATCTGAAGGACTTCACCTTCGGCAATCGTCGCCGAAGCATCGGACAGGATCGCCATGACTTTGAGCGAGCCATCGGCCGTCATCAACTGGAACGAGCGTGCGAACAGGAAGTCGCCCACCAGAACGGACGCCTTGTTGCCAAAAACCGCATTGGCCGAAGCCAGCCCACGACGCAGATTGCTCTCATCGACCACGTCATCGTGAAGCAGCGTTGCGGTGTGGATGAACTCCACACAGGCTGCCAGTCCGACATGACGCTGGTTTTCAGGAGTCGACTGATAGCCACACAGGCGGGAGGCAGCGAGCGTCAGCAGCGGCCGCAGGCGCTTGCCACCGGCTGCAACAAGATGGGCGCCAAGCTGCGGAATGAGCGGGACCGGGCTCTCCATCCGCGCGATAATGGCGCGGTTGCAGGCCTGCATGTCCTGTTCCAGATAGGCGGACAGAGCGGAAAGGGCGCTCTCGCTCCCTGCATCCCTGAGCACAGCTTTATCAACGGTCGCAGAAACGTCCGGTGCGGCAGAATCCAAGGGTCATTACTCCAGTTCCCGCAACGGCTCCGGGGGCTGGCCCAGGAGCGCACGGGCACGATATGATGTGGCGTAGCCCGTTCTTTCTCTCCTGTCGCGACAAGAACGAACGGACCATGTAACGCCGGACGACAGGTTGGAAAGACCATATGAGCGGCAGCAGGAAGACGGTCAACCCATTGCCCCCTCCGAACATCTTCTCCGGCCATGCATTTTCCGTTCCCGGCCCCGCCCGCGAAGAAGGATCGCTGCTGGGAGGGCGCGTGCGCTACGACCAGTTCACCGAAGGTTACAGGACGGGTCTGGAACCTGTTCTGATGGCAGCCTCCATCCCGGCAAAAGATGGCGAAACGGTTCTGGAAGCGGGTTGTGGGGCTGGAGCAGCCCTGTTGTGCCTCACCGCGCGTCTTCCGGGAGTCCGTGGAGTCGGGTTGGAAGCCGATCCGGAGACTCTGGCATTGGCCGAGCGCAATATCCGCGCCAATGCTGATCCCGACGGTGAAACGCGGATTCAGGTGGTCCACGCCCATCTGCCCGACATCCCCAAAAGCCTGCGCGCCCTCACACCAACCGCCAATGGTCGTTTTCATCATGTGATGGCCAACCCACCCTGGCACAGTCCGCACGGCACGCCCTCTCCCGACAGCCGACGCCGCCTCGCCCTGAGTGCGGAAGCGACCGCACCGGAAGACTGGGCGCGCACCCTGATAAAGTGGGTTATGCCGGGCGGAACGCTGACATTCGTCCTGTCAGCCGCCAGTGCGGACAGGATCTGTCGAACTTTACTGGAAAATGGGTGTGGCTCGATCCAGTTCTATCCCTTCTGGCCACGAGCGGGCCGCGAAGCGAAGCTGGTTCTGGTCCGCGCCGTTTATGGCGGACGGGGGATCTTCCGGCTTAGGGCCGGACTGGTTCTGCATGAAGCAGACGGGCGTTTCACCGCCGCCGCAGAGCGTGTTCTGAGAGACGGAGAAGCCCTTCCTGAAAGCCAGGACCTCTCCAGACCCTGTTTTTAGCTGAAAACGTTGCCTTCAAACGCTTCTTCCCATGTGCCGGAGGTGGAGGCACGGGAATATTCGGTCGAACGGTTCTCAAAGAAATTGGCGTGCTCGACGGCGTTCAGCATGTCGTCGATCCACGGCAGCGGATTGCTTTCCTGCCCATAAACCGGGTCCAGCCCAAGCTGCGTCAGGCGACGATCGGCGATGAAGCGGATATAGGCCTTTACGTCATCGGACGACATGCCCTCGACCGGGCCCATCTCGAACGCCAGATCGATGAATGCGTCTTCATGCTCGACCGTCGTGCGGCAGACCTGCGTGAGTTCTTCGCGGAAATCGGCGGTCCACAGTTCCGGGTTCTCGCGGATGAAGGTGCGGAACAGGCGGATCATGGACAGGCAGTGCAGCGTCTCGTCACGCACCGACCAGGACACGATCTGCCCCATGCCCTTGAGCTTGTTGAAGCGCGGGAAGTTCAGCAGAATCGCGAAGGACGCGAAAAGCTGGAGGCCTTCCATAAACGCCCCGAAGGCGGCCATGGTCTTGGCGATTTCACGCTTGCTGTCGATGTTGAACGACTGCATGAAATCGTATTTGTCCTTCATCTCCTTGTATTTCAGGAAGGCCGAATACTCAGTCTCGGGCATCCCGATAGTATCTAGGAGATGGGAATACGCAGCAATGTGAATCGTCTCGATATTGGAGAACGACGACAGCATCATCAGCACTTCAGTCGGTTTGAAAACCTGACTGTAATACTTCATGTACGCGGAATTTACTTCCACGTCCGCCTGCGTGAAGAAGCGGAAAATCTGCGTGACGAGATGCTGCTCGGCCGCCGTCAGTGTCCGGTGCCAATCCTTCACGTCATCGGCCAGCGGCACTTCCTCGGGCAGCCAGTGGACGCGCTGCTGGGTCAACCAGGCGTCATAGGCCCAGGGATAGCGGAAAGGCTTGTAGACCGGGTTGGCGGTCATCAGGTCGAAATGCTGTTCGTCCGGCTTGCCGGAGATCGGGGTGGTGTCGCTCATGATCGCGTCCTTTCACATCCCGCCATTACTGGCAGGACAGGCACTCTTCGTAATCGCCGCTGCTCATTTCGCCGCGCGGAGCGGCCTGAGCGGTGGCTTCGTATTTTTCGTCTTCCAGAATGTCGCTCTTTACCGCCAGCGTGGACACCGCATCGGCGCGCTGCACGGACAGGGAGCGGCAGTAATAGAGAGACTTCAGGCCCTTTTTCCAGGCCTGAAAATGGATCTGATGCAGGTCGCGCTTATGTACATCGGCTGGCAGGAACAGATTGACCGACTGCGCCTGACAGATGAACGGTGCACGGTCTGCGGCATGTTCCACGACCCAGCGCTGGTCGAGCTCGAACGCCGTTTTGAACACGTCTTTCTCGTCCTGCGTCAGGAAGTCGAGGTTTTGCACCGAGCCCTTGTTCAGCGTGATCGCCGACCAGACTTCATCCGTGTCCTGCCCACGCTCTTCCAGAATTTTCTTCAGGTGGCGGTTGCGCACCGAGAACGAGCCCGAAAGCGTTTTCTGCAGGAACACATTGGCGCTGATCGGCTCAATGCCGGGGCTGGCATTGCCCGTGATGATCGAAATCGAGGCCGTCGGCGCGATGGCGAGCTTGTGCGAGAAGCGCTCCATAAAGCCGTATTCCTCGGCATCCGGGCACGGACCACGCAGTTCTGCCAGATGCTTCGACGCAGCATCGGCCTGCTTGCGGATATATTCGAAAATCTTCCGGTTCCAGACCTTCGCCATCACGGACTCGAACGGGATCATCCGGGCCTGCAGGAATGAGTGAAAACCCATTACGCCTAGCCCGACCGAACGCTCACGGGCAGCGGCGTATTTGGCACGCGCCATGTCGTCAGGCGCGCGGTCGATGAAATCCTGCAACACGTTATCGAGGAACAGCATGACGTCTTCGATGAACTGCGGATCATCCTTCCATTCGTCCCAGGTCTCAAGATTGAGCGAGGACAGGCAGCAGACAGCCGTGCGGTTCTTGCCGTGATGGTCGATACCGGTCGGCAGGGTGATCTCAGCGCAGAGATTGGAGGTCTTCACTTCCAGACCAGCCAGCTTGTGATGCTCGGGCCGCGCGCGGTTCACATGGTCGGAATAGATGATGTAGGGCTCGCCCTGCTCCATCCGGGCCGTCAGGATCCGGATCCACAAACCGCGTGCCGAAACTTTGCGGATCGTGCTGTGATCCTTCGGCGACAGCAGCGCCCATTCTTCGTCGTTTTCCACAGCACGCATGAACGCATCGGTCACGAGCACGCCGTGATGAAGGTTCAGGGCCTTACGGTTCGGATCGCCCCCCGTCGGACGGCGCATCTCGACGAACTCTTCCACTTCCGGATGCCAGACCGGCAGATACACCGCGGCCGAGCCGCGACGGAGCGAGCCCTGCGAGATCGCCAGCGTCAGGCTGTCCATCACGCGGATAAAGGGAATGACGCCGGACGTCTTGCCGTTGCGGCCGATATTCTCACCGATGGACCGCAGATTGCCCCAGTAAGACCCGATGCCGCCGCCTTTGGACGCCAGCCAGACATTCTCGTTCCACAGCCCCACGATTCCCTCAAGACTGTCTTCAGCTTCGTTCAGGAAGCAGGAAATCGGCAGTCCACGCTCGGTTCCGCCATTGGACAGAACAGGCGTAGCCGGCATGAACCAGTGACGGGAAATATAATCATAAATCCGCTGCGCATGACCCGCATCCGCGCCGTAATAGGAGGCGACGCGGGCGAAAAGCGACTGATAGTCCTCGCCCGGCAGCAGATAGCGATTGTTGAGTGTCGCCTTGCCGAAATCCGTCAGCAGGGAATCGCGCGAGCGATCGACGCGCACGGCGTGATGGCCTGGAAGCTGCACCACATCGTCGAACATGTCCGCCGAATTGGCATCTCCGGGAATCGGCGTCTCGCCCACAGGATGGTCGGAAAGCGGGCGCACATCATGCGGTCGGTCGGACTGATCGGACACGTCCATCGTCACGTCATGAAGGGTCATTCGCTCTCTCCGCAGGGCATCTATTTTCGAAATCTTGAGCACTCATTTCCATCACTCCGAACCCGATCGCAAGCACGAAGTTCGCTTGCAAAATCCAAAGAGCTGTGAATGCGAACTATCCCATATCTAGGGAAGGAATTCGTTAATGCCCCTAGATATAGTGCTGATCGCAGAAAACCGCCCCTAAGCGTTGTTATCCCAAGAGTTTTCCCCCAAGGCATTTTCCCGGTGTGTGATAGCGGTCACAGAATTGGGAAATTTCATGAACATCGCGTCGAGCAACGATCCGAACGGCATCGCGTTTGGATTACGAAACCCACATTGCGAAAGATCTCATCATGACCATCAAAAAGGCAGCCTCAGCCCACTGGACCGGCGGTCTCAAGGACGGCAAAGGCACGATTTCCACCCAGAGCGGCGCTCTGCATGACCAGCCTTACGGCTTCAACACCCGCTTTGAAGACAAGCCCGGCACGAACCCCGAGGAACTGCTCGGTGCGGCCCATGCGGGATGTTTCACCATGGCGCTGTCCATGATGCTCGAACAGGCGGGATTCAAAGCCGAGTCACTGGAAACGAAAGCGACCATCTCGCTGGACAAGTCCGGCGAAGGCTTTGCCATTACCCAGTCTCATCTCACGTTGCGCGGCAAGGTTCCGGGCGCGTCCGAAACCCAGTTTCTCGACATTGCGAACAAAGCCAAGGCGGGCTGTCCGCTGTCGCAGGTCATCAAGGCGAACATCACGCTGGATGCCACGCTCGAACACTGAAACGTCGCTTATGCTGGCGGGGATTTAGCGGCCCCAGCCACATTGCGCATGATCACGGAGAAGATGATCGGCCAGTACGCAGGCCATCATCGCTTCCGCCACGGGAACGGCGCGGATCCCGATACAGGGATCATGCCGCCCCTTGGTCATCACTTCGACAGACTCGCCATCGCGCGTGATACTGGGAACGGGTGTGAGGATCGAACTGGTCGGCTTGATCGCAAAACGCGCCACGATTGGCTGTCCCGTGGAAATACCGCCCAAAATGCCACCGGCATGGTTGGATGCGAACTGCGGCCCGGGCGAAATCGGATCGGCGTTCTGTTCGCCACGAAGGGCGGCCACGGCAAAACCATCCCCGATCTCGACGCCTTTAACGCCATTGATCCCCATCATGGCGCCCGCCAGATCGGCATCCAGCTTGCCATAAACCGGCGCACCGAGTCCGGAGGGTAGACCTTCCGCCACGACTTCGACAGTCGCCCCAATCGACGATCCATCCTTGCGGACGGAGTCGAGCAGAGCCTCCCACGAGCCCACGGAACCCGCATCGGGACACCAGAGCGGATTGCGCTCCACCTCATCCCAGTCCCAGCGGGATGGATCGATGGTCTGACCACCAATGCCGGTCAGGGCCGCGCGGATCTTTACACCCTCCCCCACGAGTGTTTTCAGCAACACGCGCGCCACGGCCCCTGCGGCAACCCGCATGGCCGTCTCGCGCGCCGAGGAGCGCCCGCCCCCGCGATAGTCGCGGATACCGTATTTCATATCATAGGCAATGTCGGCATGACCGGGGCGATACCGGGTTGCGATATCGCCGTAATCCTTGGACCGCTGATCGGTATTTTCGATCATTAGCGAAATGGGGGTGCCGGTCGTCTGGCCTTCGAACACGCCCGACAGGATGCGGACCTGATCCGCCTCCCGGCGCTGCGTGGTAAAACGGGACTGCCCCGGCCGACGACGGTCGAGCCAGGGCTGGATGTCCTCTTCGGACAGCTTCAGGCGGGGCGGGCAGCCATCAATGACACAGCCGATGGCTGGTCCGTGACTCTCACCCCAGGTGGTGACGCGAAAGAGCTTCCCGAAGCTGTTGTCCGACATGTCAGGTCCCGGAGCCAACCGCTGCGATATCCGGAGCGTCCGGGTTTTTCATGCCGACCGTGTGGTAGCCGCAATCCACATGATGGATTTCGCCCGTCACGCCGCTGGACAGGTCGGAGAGCAGGTACATGCCCGAACCGCCGACATCCTTGAGCGTCACGTTGCGCTCCATCGGAGCATTGAGCTGGTTCCAGCGCAGGATGTAGCGGAAATCGCTGATCCCGTTGGCGGCCAGCGTCATGATCGGACCGGCGGAGATACCGTTGACGCGGATATCGTCGCGGCCCAGATCGGCGGCCATGTAACGCACGGAGGCTTCCAGAGCCGCCTTGGCCACACCCATCACATTATAGTGCGGCATGACGCGCTCGGCGCCGAGATAGGTCATGCTCAGGAAGGACCCGCCCGGATTCATCATGGCAGATGCACGACGTGCGACGGCGACGAAGGAATAACAGGAGATGTCCATGGCCTGCAGGAAGGCATCGCGCGGCGTGTCGATATAGCGGCCGCGGAGATACTGCTTGTCCGCAAAAGCGATGGCATGGAGCACGAAGTCAATCTTGCCCCAGACCTTCTCGATCTCGTCGAACGTGGTGTTGATGGCGTCGTCATCGCTGACGTCACAGGAGATGACGAGTTCAGACCCGACACTCTCGGCCAGCGGACGAACGCGCTTGCCCAGGGCCTCGCCCTGATAGGTGAAAGCAAGTTCCGCACCCTGTGCCGCGCAGGCACTGGCAATGGCCCAGGCAATCGAGTTCTTGTTGGCGACACCCATGATCACACCGCGCTTGCCCTTCATGAGGGTTCCGGTCACGGGTGCCGGGATATTGTCTTCCGTTTCAGACATGGTGATTTCCTGAATCGCGTTGGCGTATTGAGGGTGGTGGTTGCACAAGCGCCCGTTACAGACAAGACTTTGCGACGATTGCCCGGTTTTTTGCCTTCTGACAGGACATTAAGGCATCACTCCGGCGCGACGACGGTTCCTGAGCGTTTTCAGGAAATGAGCATCCTTTCAGTCATTCAGATGTCGCCGTCGGATATTGAAGCCATGGGTTTTTCCGACAACAGGAATGCGCCTGACGCAATCCTGCTGCGTTACCATCCGCAAACGCTACTCCAATAAACCGCGCGATAGCTGCAACGCGTCAGTCGCGTTATGATTACAGATCAAGCGGTCCTGCACCGCTCCGTCATGCCGATCCCAAGGAGCACCCGATGTCCGACCTCCCCCTGATTGATCTGAAGGCCGATCCCTTCGCCCTGTTCGCAGCCTGGATGTCGGACGCGGAGGCCGCCGAACCAAACGATCCCAACGCCATGGCCGTCGCCACCTCTACACCTGACGGGCATCCGTCCGTCCGGATGCTCCTGCTCAAGGGCGTGGATGAGCGGGGTTTTGTTTTCTACACCAATCTGGACAGTCGCAAGGGCGGCGAACTGCGCGCCAATCCGCACGCCGCCCTGCTGTTTCACTGGAAATCCGTCCGCCGTCAGGTCCGGATCGAGGGGCCGGTCGAAGCCGTTACCGCAGCCGAAGCGGATGCTTATTTCGCCAGCCGCTCCCGTATGTCGCGCCTCGGGGCCATCGCTTCCGACCAGTCGCGTCCACTTGATGAACGCAGCACATTCGAGGAGCGCCTGAAGGCTGCGGACGAAAAATATGGCGATGGCCCGATCCCCCGCCCTGACAACTGGTCGGGTTTCCGCGTTCTGCCCGAGGTTATCGAATTCTGGCAGGACCGGCCCTATCGCCTGCATGATCGTGCTGTGTGGACGCGTGATGGAAACAAATGGAACGTCACACGACTTTATCCGTAAATACCTCATAACGACGTCACAAAATTACGGCCGGGGAGCCTTCACCCATGCTTATCGACATCAAGAACATCCTTCTCCCCCTGAACGGCACCTATGAGCTGGACGCCGTCATGTCAGTCGCGCTGGATTTCGCGCGCCGGTTCGACGCTCATCTTTCCGCGGTCGTGGTCGGATCGGACCCGTCCGAAGTCGCGACACTGGCCGGTGAAGGCATCTCGGCCGGGATGGTCAATGAAATGATCGACACCGCCATCACCGAGGCACAGCACCGGGCCATCAAGATCCGCAGGGCTTTCGACGCTTTCGTCCATGAACATGGCATCCGTCGTATCGAGCCCTCGAAAATCGGCTCTTCGGCCGGAGAAGGCGTCAGCGCAAGCCTCGACGTCCTCAACGGAACCGAGCACGACTCCCTGACATGGCGCTCCCGTCTGGCCGATATGACGCTGGTCCCGAATCTTGCCAAGGACGGCGACCCGCGTGCTTCCGAGACGTTGCATGCCATCCTGTTCGACAGCGGACGTCCTCTGCTGATCGCACCGCCGTCTCCGCCCAAATCGGTCGGCAGACGGATTGCCATTGCCTGGAACGGAACGCCCGAAGCCTCGCTGGCCCTGCGCTGCATCCTGCCCTGGGCCCACAAGGCCGAAGCGGTGCAGGTTCTGACCTGCCAGGATTATCAGCGTCGCGGTCCGGGTGCTGACGAGGTCGTGACCTATCTGCGGATGCACGGCATTTCCGCCACATCCCGTGAGTTTGAGGCCGTCAACAGGGACATCGGTATGGGCCTGCTGAACGCTGCCACGGAGTTCAATGCCGACATGCTCGGTATGGGCGCTTATTCCCATTCACGCCTGCGGCAGATGATTCTGGGCGGCGTCACCCGTCATATTCTGGAGCACGCCCAGATCACGGTTCTCATGAGCCGCTGAACACGCCTGTTGCCGCTTACTGCCTGCTGACCTGAAGGAACCGTCCCATGTCCCTGCCCCGCCTCTTCTGCGCCACCTGCCTGACCCTCACGCTGGCAGGCACCGCGCTGGCTCCCGCATGGGCCATGGACACGCACGCTCCACCTCAGGCTGTTGGCTTTACCCTTCAGGAACCGCAGGCACGCCTCAAACTGCGCCTGGTTCCCGGCACTACGCTCGCGAAGGGCTATCACAGCCCGTTCTATGAGCAGAATGCCGCGACCGGCGCCATTACCCTGCAAACGGACGCGCTTCAGCCATCAATCCGTGGCCAAACGGCCCCCGCGACCGTGTTGCGCGAAGGGGCGGCATGGTATTTCCAGCAGACCCCGGCGGACATGACCGCCACCCTGCACATCGACACATGGCCCAGCAATCAGCGCGTCATTATCGGCCAGATCCAGAGCGCGCGGGGACCGGTCGTGCAGTTGATCGCGGATGGCAAGCGTTCGCACGTTATTGCTGTCATTCATAATGGCACCGAAACGCGCCGCGTCGTTGCCGGGACGATCTATCCTGACCGGAGCATCAGCTACGGTCTCTCTTCCCGACCCAATGGAACGCTGCTTGTCGTCGTGAATGGCACCCGCAATGTATTCGCCATGCCCGCCGCGGCAACAGCTCCCGCCATGTGGTTCGAGGCTGTTGCCGGGCAGACCGGCTGGCATATGCCCTGTCACAGCGACTCAGCGCGCGTGACGTTCACATCCCTTGAGATGAATCATCCGGCAGCGTGATGGCTCTGCCTGTCGAAATGCTCGGTCTTTGCCCCCTGTAACGTCGCGTGCTACCCGACGCGACATGACCCTGTCTCCACGCCTGCTCCGCCTGTGGCTGGGACTCTGCCTACGCTCCACGCGCTGGCAGGTCAGCGGCTCTCCCCGTGCGGTCGAAACACTACTCACGCCCCAAAACGGGGCTGTGGTTGCTTTCTGGCACCGCTCCCTGACGCTCAGTCCCGCACTCTGGTTCTGGGCCAGATCGCAGGAGCCACGGCTGCAATTACGGGTGCTGATTTCCCGCAATCCGGATGGCATGCTGATCGCCGATGTTGTCCGGCCATGGGGCATTATCGGTATCCACGGTTCCTCCAGCAAGAACGGCAGGAACAAAGGCGGCGCTGCAGTTTTACGGACCGCCCTGAAAGAACTGCACAGTGGTGCGATCGTAGGCATCACTCCCGACGGCCCACGCGGACCAGCCGAACACGTCCAGCCCGGTGCCGTGGCCTTATCGCGCCTTGCCGGATGCGCCGTGGTGCCGGTCGGCATGGCCTGCACGAGTCTGCGTCTGCCCTCGTGGGACGGTCTCGCCTTCCCGCTCCCCTTCGGACGCGGCGCGCTCATTCTGGGCGAACCCCTGTTCCAACCGGGAGCCTCTGACCTCCAGACCGCACTGAATACTCTTTCAGGGCGAGCGGAGAGTATTCAGAGGCATCACCAATCTGGCGTGAGCGAGCATCTGTGGCGTCTGACCGGAACCCTGCTGGCCCCGGCTCTGACTGTCATGCTCCGCATCCGGTTGCACAAGGGCCGTGAACTCCCCGATCGTCTGCGTGAACGCATGGGACTGGGCAACACCCGGCGCCCCGCAGGCCGAATTCTCTGGCTTCATGCCGCCAGTGTTGGCGAAACCCTCTGCGCCCTGCCTCTGGCCGAGGCCCTGCTCGACGCCCGACCGGAGCTGACACTTCTTTTTACGACAGCAACCGTTACAGGGAGCGAAATCGTCGCGCGCCACCCGCTTTTCGGAAAGCGGATCATTCATCGCTTTATTCCGCATGACGTGCCCCGCTGGCTGAGACGCTTCCTCAACCTCTGGCAACCCGAAGGCGCAGTGTTCGTCGAAAGCGAGCTTTGGCCAGGCATCATCGCGGCCTGTTCGGACCGGGACATTCCCGTCATGCTCGTCAACGGACGCCTGTCGGATCGCTCTTCCCAACGTTGGGGCCGTCTGCGTGGCCCTGCACGGCGCATGATGGGACGTCTCTCCTGGGTAGCAGCCCGCGGCCCCGAAGATGCGGGGCGATTTCGCGCACTTGGAGCCGTTCCAGTCTACGAAGACGGCGACCTCAAACAGGATGCGCCGCCCCTTCCTTATGACGAAGCGGAATATAACCGTCTGAAGGCCCTGTTTGGGGAACGTCCGATATTCGTTGCCGCATCCACCCATCCCGGAGAAGAGGACCTCGTCCTTCAAGCCGCCGAAAACGCCCGCACCCTTCAACCCGATCTTCTAACCATTCTTGTTCCGCGTCATCCCGCTCGTGGCGCGGAACTGGCAGAGCGTTTCCAGCTCCCCCGCCGCTCTGCCGGCGAGGAACCGACGCCACAAACCCCAGTCTGGCTGGCCGACACACTCGGCGAGCTCGGCCTGTTCTACAGACTGGCGGACCGCTGTTTTCTGGGAAATTCCCTGACCGGAAAAGGCGGCGGCCATAATCCGTTCGAACCGCTGCGTCTGGAAATTCCAACAGCAACTGGCCCGAAAATGGAGAACTGGCGGGAGGCAATGGCCACCATTTCTGATACCATCCGGATCGTGAACGATGTGGAGTGTCTGACACGATGGCTCAAATCCCCTCTCCCGCCCGTCAGGACCACGGGATTGCAGCGCTCGGTCGTGAGCGTCCTGCGAGACCGTATCCTCAGAACGGTTGAACGATGAGAGGTCGCCCACCCCGTTTCTGGCTGCATCCGAGGCGCAGTCTCACCGCCCGCTTCCTCAGGCCGTTCTCTCTCGTCGCCACGACCCTTACCCGCCGCCGTCTCAGACGGCCTCCGTTTCATGCTCCCATTCCGGTTCTGTGCTGCGGTAACGTCACCACAGGCGGGACAGGCAAGACTCCTCTCGCCCTCGACCTCGTGCAGCGCCTCAAAGACCGGGGCTACCATCCCCATATCCTCAGCCGAGGCCATGGCGGACGTGAGCGCGGCCCTATCGACGTCAATCCCGGACGCAGCACCGCCCGCGACGTAGGCGACGAACCTCTCCTCCTCGCACAGTCCGCGCCGACATGGATTGGCGCCAACCGGGCTGAAACTGCGCGTCTCGCCATTGGTCAGGGGGCAGACTGCCTCGTCATGGATGACGGCTTCCAGAATCCGACGCTGCACAAGACCGTCTCCATTCTGGTGGTGGACGGCATAACGGGTTTCGGCAACGGATGCGTCCTCCCCGCAGGTCCGCTCCGCGAACCCCTCCCGGACGCGCTCTCCCGCGCACAGGCCGTCGTCGTCATCGGAGACGACAGGCACAACCTGCTCCCGACATTTCCGCGCCATCTCCTGACCGCACAGGCCAGACTGGTCCCCGGCCCTGAAATCCGCACTCTTCAGGGACGGCGGATCGTGGCGTTCGCGGGAATCGGACGCCCAGAAAAATTCTTCGACATGCTACGGGACGCTGGCGTCACACCCATCCGCGCACTCCCGTTCCCCGATCATCACATCTACACGCCTCGTGATATTCAGCGCCTTGAAGCCCTCAGCCGGGAATCGGGCACCACACTGGTCACGACCGCGAAGGATGCCGTGAAACTGCCCTTTCCATTCCGCACACAGGTGAAGATCATCAACGTCGAATTGCTCTGGGCTGATCCAAAAGCGCCCGAACGCCTTCTCGATCTGCTGTTCAGCACTCCATGACGTCTTTTCTGTACCGCGCGGAAACCTTGCTGATCCGTGGACTTCTGGCCGTGATCCGCGCCCTTCCCGCGGCCATAGCCTCGAATCTTGGAGGGGGTGTGGCCCGCACGATCGGCCCAGCACTGCCAGTCTCGAAAATAGCGGACCGGAACCTGCAACTCGCCATGCCCGAACTCGACGCCCTCGCCCGACGGCGTATCGTGCGCGACTGTTGGGACAATCTGGGCCGGACTGTCGGCGAGTTCCCTCATATCGGCCACCTGAAACACAACACACCCTCCGGCGCTGGATGGAGCGTCGAGGGCGAAGAACATCTTGAAGCCGCAAAGGCTTCAGGCCGGCCGGTCATTTTCTTTTCCGGCCATATCGGGAATTGGGAACTCATGCCGCCGGTGGTTGCGCGTTACGGTATGCCATTCGCCTCCTTCTATCGGGCGGCCAGCAACCCTGGCGTCGACGGTCTGATCCATAGCCTTCGTCAGGAGGCCATGGGACAGGATGTGCCAATGTTCCCCAAAGGGGCCAAAGGCGCACGCTCAGCCCTGAAACATTTGTCCAAAGGCGGTCATCTGGGGGTTCTGGGCGATCAGAAAATGAACGACGGAATCGAAGCCCGCCTTTTCGGACGCTCCGCCATGACAGCGTCCGCCGCCGCAGTCTTCGCCCTCAGACATGATGCCCTGATCGTCACTGGCCATGTGCGCCGTGACGGACCTGCCAGACTCGTGCTTGTGGTTGATCCGCCTTTTTCGCCTGAAAAAACGGATGATCGCGCAAAAGACGTCCTCGCCCTGACGCAGCTTTTCAACGACCGTCTTGAATCCTGGATCCGTGAAATCCCGGGCTCCTGGCTCTGGCTGCATCGTCGTTGGGACAAATCCCTGTACCGGAATATGGCAACACCCTGTTGAGCTATGCGTTTACAGCATGGCAGATTTGCCACAGTAGGGATGGTTTGTGTCGCAAAACCTTCTTCAGACGTTATTAAAGATTGTGAAACGTGCCCTCTAAACCCTAGCCTGAATTCATCACCACAGCCCGGGTGCCCTGCCCGGCTTTTTGATGAGGACTTCCTGATGGCGCAGGTGGCTCACCTTCACGACCTTTCTCACAGCCGCAGCACGAGCAATATCGTGCCTCTGCGACAGGGCCTGCTGCCGCGTCATCGCGAATATCTGCTGCGCTGGCTTGAAGCGGGACAGCGTATGGGCGTTTTCGATGCAGAAATCGCAGATGCTTCCCACGACATCATCAATGTAGACGGAAGCGCACCTGTCGATCATGTTCTGGTCTGGGTCCGTGAAAATCCCGATCCCGCTTACATGCTGCGGCCACAGGGTATGCGCTGGGTGCTGATCGATCAGATCCGCGATCATGAACTGGGCAGCTATGCCAGCTTCGAGCTCGCCCTGCATGTGATCCGCCCGGTTCTGCCGCTCGCCGAGACCTGCGCCGCCTGAACCTGCACCAGGGCTTTCTCGATCAGACATAAAAAAAGCGCGCCGTTCAAAGAACGGACGCGCTTTTTTTTGAAAAAATACAGTCTTAGCTTGGGCGAATCGCCACATCCCGGGAAGCCGGAACCACGATGCGCGCACCACCACCACGCTGGATCTGATAAATCGCCAGCGCCCGCGTTACATGTCCGTCCGGCCGCAGGCGGAAGAGGCCATCCACACCCATATAACCATCCGGGCGCGTCAAAGCTTCGACCGTCACACCGCCCTGCCGGATCAGACTGCCAGCCAGAGCCGCCGCGTCATACGCAAAATCGCTGACGGGCGACGGTGCCTGTTTGTAGAGGGCTCGATACTGCGCGACATAGCCTAACCGGTCATGCGCGTCGGGGGCTGCATACCAGGCGCCATGCAGCGCGCCGAGCTTGCCATCAAAGGCCTTCCACAGCGCGGGCCCCATGATCTGCACCTGCGACGAATCGATATGATCGGCCTGAAGCGCGGTGATGACTCGTCCAAGCTCCAGCCCGGTATCAGCCAGCACCAGAGCATCGAATGGCGGCGGCGGGATCGGCGCGGGTTGCGCCGCAGGCGTGGGGGCGGGAGACGGAGTCCCCGCTGGAGCAGCAGCGTCCGGAGTGGACTCACCTGTCGGGTCAATTGCGGATGGGCCAGACGGCGTCTCCATAACCACTGGCGCAGCGGGCTGACGTGTTTCGATGGCAGACAGCGTTTTCAGCCCGTCGTCGATGTTCTGGGCATCCATCGTATGGAAGACGATCTGCGGATCCTTCAGACCCGCATCCCGGCAGGCCCGGGCCAACCCGTCTCCCATGGCGTGCCCGAAAGCATTGTCCGGCAGGAAGGCCGCGAAAGTTTTCCGTCCGGTCGCCCGCGCGGCATCGACCATCCGACGCACCTGTTGCTCCGGCGTCAGGCCCATAACCCAGACGCCCGGACGGGCCTGCGTGGAGTCGCTGGTGAAGGCGAGCTCCGGCTTGCCCGCATTGATCGCGAGCGGTGCAGCGGCGGCAGTTTCGGTGGCGGTCAGAGGGCCTAGAAGAATAGCGTCCCCCCGCGCGAGCGCATCGCGCACGGCCTGTTCCGTGCCACCCGGACCATTGGTGTCATGCACGTCGAGCGCAGGAGAACCCTTGGCGGAAAGGGCCAGTTTCGCTGCATCGCGCATCCGCGTGCCGTATGACGCATTGCGTCCCGTCAGCGGCAGGATCAGCCCGACATCATGGGCTCCCGGCCCTTCGGAAACGCCCGGAATACCGCCCACACCCGGCACGGAAGACGACCCGCCACCCGAGCAGGCGGCAAGGGTCAGGAAGGTTCCCGCGGCAAGGCCGGTGCTTACACCCTTGCGCAGACGGCTCAAGGGGCGACAATACGTCCCTGAGTTTGTCACTGAGGATGCAGATGTCCGAAAAGTCATGTTCCGCTGAAACTCCCTTGAGCGATGCGGCTGAAACGTTACCGGCCGCCCCCCTGCCAGCGCAGAGCCAGGCCGAAGGTGGATGTCTGATATTGGTTGCAACGCCGATCGGCAACCTGGCCGATATCAGCGAACGCGCAATCGAGGCCCTTGGCACCGTGGATGCGATCCTCTGCGAGGACACGCGCGTTACGGCAAAACTCCTTCTTTCGCGCAATATTGCCACACCGACCCGAACACTGCACGACCATAACGAACAGGACCGCACTCCGTTCCTGATCGAAAAACTGCAGGAAGGTGCCCGCTATGCCGTCGTCTCTGACGCGGGTACGCCGCTGGTGTCCGATCCCGGCTACCGACTGGTCCGCGCCGCCATTGCGGCCGGAATACACGTCACGGCCATTCCCGGTCCGAACGCCGTCATCACGGCCCTGACTCTTTCGGGCCTGCCGCCCCTGCCCTTTATGTTTCTGGGCTTTCCGGCCCCACGCAGCGAAGCCCGCAAGAGCGGATTCTCCGCCCTGCGCGCCGCAGAGCAGGCGGGTCTCCACTCAACCCTGATCTGGTACGAAGCGCCGCACCGGCTGGTCGAGAGCCTTGAAGACCTGATTGACGTGTTCGGCCCTGAGCGCGAAGCGGCAGTCGGACGCGAGCTCACCAAGCGGTTCGAGGAAATGGTGCGCGGCACGCTTGCGGAGGTTTTGGAACATTTTCGCATGACGGCACCACGCGGCGAAATTACACTGCTGATCGGCCCATCCGACGAAGACGACAGTGGCGCGGCCGATCTGGACACGCATTTGCGCGAGGCTCTTGCCACCCATTCCGTCAAGGACGCGGCGGCTCTGGTGGCGGGCATCGTCAAGCTGCCCAAACGCACGGTCTATGCCCGCGCGCTGGAGCTTTCACGCGAACTGAAGCACTGAAAGTTCAGTCCGCTTTCGGCAGCACGAACAGCGATTGCGACACATCTCCGCCGAGATGCACATCGGACAGGGCAATCGTGGTCGTGCGCCCCTGCGCGTCCACGACGCTCCAGCCTTCCAATGCCAGAGGCGCATCGGAAAATACGAACGTCAGGCTGCCTTCACCGGCACTCTGCGTCCGGACAAGCTGAATCCGGATCTGCCCGTCCCGATGCTCGAATCCTGTTACAGTCACATCGCCTGAAAGCTTGAAATCAGGCCGTAGCAGCAGCCCCAGCGGGGTACGGTCCAGCGGAAGAGTCGTGACCTGATCGACGCTGCGGTCCTGAAACACCACGCGACCGTCATTGGCGACCAGCAGCAGCGGGCTCGGCTTGTCGTAATCAAAACGCATCCGACCCGGTCGGTCGAGCGTCGCCGTCCCGGTTGTCACGCTGCCATCCGCAGCCGTCTGGCGAAAATGCGCCTGAAGCGTCGTCACCTTTCCGAGCGTGTCTTCAATGCGGGACACCCAGCTCTGATCCGCGGGACGAAGTTGCACGGGAGCCGTCTGTGCAAAAGCACTGCAAGGCAGGGAGACAGGAAACAGCGCCGCCAGAGCAGCCGCGCGAAAAAAGGAACGATTCATCATGTCTCAGGAACTGCCAATCAGCACGCCGGTTGCAAAAACAAGAGCCCCGCCAAGGAAAACCTGCACCATGGCCGAGCCGAACGGCGTGTCCTGATACCGCCAGCGCACCCAGGAAATCAGCAGAAGCTCAATCGCTACCGCAACGAGCGCCACGCCGAAAGCCAGACGGAAATCCGGCACCAGAAACGGCAGCGTATGGCCGATGCCCCCGCCGAACGTCATGGCTCCGCAGATCAACCCGCGCAGAAGCGGTGCCCCCCGCCCGGACAGCTTGCCGTCATCGGCCAGCCCTTCCGCCAGTCCCATGGAAATCCCGGCCCCGAGAGACGCTGCAAGCCCGACCAGAAAAGCCGCATGGGGGCTGTGCGTTGCAAACGCTGCTGCAAAAACGGGCGCCAGCGTCGAGACGGAGCCGTCCATAAGCCCGACCAGACCCGGCTGGACGATCCGCAGCACGAAATCGCGGCGGCTGTGTTCGTCTTCGCGATCCCGGGAATTGTCATTCAGATGCGCGTCTTCAAGGCGTCGCGCTTCGCGCTGATGCCGGTCTTCTTCCGTCGCCAGATCGCCCAGCAGCTTGCGGATTTCGGCATCATTGGTCTGTCCGGCGGCCTGACGGTAAAACCTTGCCGCCTGTCGCTCCATGTCGGCAGCCTGCGCCCGGATCGCCTCAATTCCGCGATTCTGCATCTGCCAGGCCGATTTGCGGGACGGAAAGCCCTGCACATCCTGCCGCCGGACCAGCGGAATGTGATTGCCAAAACGCCGGACGAACAGGTCGATCAGTGCGCGGCGGTGATGGTTTTCCTCTTCCGCCATATCCTGGAAAATAGCGGCGCTGTCGGGATAGTCTTCCGTCAGCATCTGGCCGAAATCCGCGTAAATATGACCATCCTCTTCTTCGCTGGCGATCGCCAGTGCAAGGATTTCGCGTTCGGTCAGCTCGGAAAGTTTCGTCACGTAGGCAGCAGGTCCTGTCTCATAAAAATCAGATGGCGGCTTCGGTAAAGAGCGGCTTCACGCTCTGCCCCCAGGCACCATTATACAGATCCAGCCAGTGCTGCGCCTGATTCGGACCACCATCGGCAATCAGATGCAGCGGATCGAGATAGCTGGCCTCGTTCCGCACGCGCGCCCGCAGCCCCTGCTCCGCAAGCTGGACCACGCGCTTGGCCAACGGCTTCAGCCCACCCGGGAATGCAGCATCCAGTCCCAGACGCGGCACGTCGGCCCGAAGCTGCTGATAGGCGCTCCAGGGCTGTTCGCGCACCAGCTTTTCCGCAGCTTCCAGCGTTGCCGGATCGTATAGCAGGCCGACCCACAGGGCTGACTGCGCCACCATCATCTCAAGCTTTCCCGCGTCCGCACCGCGCATTTCAAGGAACTGCTTGAGGCGCACGTCGGGGAAAACCGTTGTCAGATGGTCTTCAAAATCGCCAACCGTCGGTGTCAGGCCCTTCAACGGCTCCTGAATGTCGCCAGCCAGCCAGCGACGGAACGAGCAGCCTGCCACGTCGAGGTTCTTTCCGTCGCGGGAGACGAAATACATCGGCACGTCCAGCGCCCAGTCCACATACTGCTCAAAGCCGAACCCGTCCTCGAAGAACACCGAAGGCTGCCCCGAACGCTGGTTGTCCGTATCGGTCCAGATCCGCGCGCGGTTGGACAGAAGCCCGTTGGCCTTGCCCTCAACGAACGGGGAGTTCGCAAACAGCGCGGTGGCCAGCGGCTGAAGCGCGAGCGATACGCGCATTTTGCGCGCCATATCGGCTTCGTCGCTGAAATCGAGATTGACCTGAACCGTGCAGGTCCGCGTCATCATGTCGAGGCCAAGCGTGCCGACTTTCGGCATATAGTTGCGCATGATCGCATAGCGGCTCTTGGGCATCCACGGCATCTCATCGCGCGACCAGAGCGGCTGAAAACCGAACGGCAGGAAACCCAGCCCCAGTTCCGCAGCAGGACCGCGGACCTGATCGTAATGCTCCTGCATCTCCGCTTCCGTTTCCTGAAGCGACACCACCGGCGCACCCGAAAGCTCGAACTGCCCGGCCGGTTCAAGCGAAATTGCCCGTCCAGCCTGTGCGTTCTGCCCTTTCAATCCGATCAGGTTTTCGCCGTCCATGATGGGGGCCCAATCCGGGCCCTGAAGCTTTTCCAACAAGGCTCCGATTCCGCGCGGCGCGTAAGGCGGCGGTGAGAGCGGCTCGCGTCCATCAGCATCCTGAGGAAGGATGAAACCGAATTTTTCATGTTCGGTCCCGATCTTCCATTCCGATTTCGGTTTGCAACCCCTTGCGATCGCCTCGACGAGCTGCGCCCGGCTTTCGATCGACGCAGCATTGGACGTTCCGGGATTGGACATGGCGTTTGGCCTCGGTCTGAATTCGTTGTTCGATAATGATTGAACTGTAGCAGGTCCGACGGTTCTGTCACCCTCAGGGCGTACCGCCGGCTCCCGCTGCCAGACGGGCCAGCCCCGCGCACACGGCCGTCTCCGCCCGCAGCACAAGCGGCCCCAAACTCAGCGCATGAACGGCACCATGCCGCCTGAGCATCTCCACTTCGGTTTCCGAAAAACCGCCCTCCGGCCCGATCAGCAGAGCGGCGGCCCGCACGTTCGCGTCTTCGCCGGGGCGACGCTCCAGCGCGGCAAACAGCGGGCGATCCTCCGGCCACTCCGCCAAAACCACACGCAGCGACTCTGGCGGCAGGATCTCTGGAACGTCCAGCCGTTCACACTGCTCTGCCGCTTCCGTCGCAATCACCGCCAGACGCTCCAGATTGAGCCGGTGCGTATTGGTCCGCTCCGTCACGACAGGGCGGAACCGTGTCACGCCAAGCTCCGTGCCCATGCGGATGACAAGTTCCGTCGCATCCCTCTTGAGCGGCGCAAACAGCAACTCCACGCCCTGCGTCGGCATGGGGTCCCGCTCGCGATGTTGGAGCAAGATGCTTCCACGATCCTTCTTCAGAGCCGCAATCTCGGCACTCCACTCCCCGTCACGCTCGTTGAACACCCGCACAAGGCTTCCCACGCCCTGACGCATGACATTGCCCAGATAATGCGCCTGTCCCGGTGGAAGCGGCACAGTCTGGCCTTCCACGAAAGCTGTTTCAGACGCAGGCACATAAAGACGGGGATCGGATCGGCTCATCCTTTTCCGATAGCGCGCCTGAGCCATTGACGGAAGCACGTCCACACAGCATCACATCTTCCCATGAGCCAGACCCGCGCCCATACCGACATTGATCTGAGCGGCCGTATTGCCCGCCTCCCCGAGCCGTGGCGTTCCTATGCGCTGCTCGCCCGTCTCGACCGCCCGGTTGGGACATGGCTTCTGCTCCTGCCTAGCGTGTGGGGCCTGTTCCTTGCCCCCGGTGCCTCTCTCCAGACGCGGTTGATCGACACGGCGCTGTTTGCGTTTGGCTCTCTGGTCATGCGCTCCGCCGGATGTGTCGTGAACGACATCTGGGACCGCGACATCGACGCAAAAGTCGCCCGGACCGCAGGCCGCCCCCTCGCCAGCGGGGTGCTATCCCTGAAACAGGGGCTGCTGCTTCTGGCGATGCTGCTCCTGATGGGGCTCGGCGTTCTGGTCTGCCTGCCACCTGTCTGCTGGGCGCTTGCCCCGCTCGCGCTCCTGCTCGTCGCGCTCTACCCGGCGGCCAAGCGAGTCACATGGTGGCCGCAGCTCGTCATGGGGTTCACTTTCGGATTCGGCGCCCCCATGGGATACGCCGCAGCAGCCGGGACGCTCGAGGGTAACGGGCTGCTGCTCTATGGCGCCGTCATCCTGTGGCAGCTCGGATTCGATACGATCTACGGCTTTCAGGACATGGATGACGATGCCCGCATCGGTGTGCGCTCCACCTCGCGCCTGATGGAGAAAAACGCCCGTTCCTTCATCGGCACCTGTTACAGCCTCATGATTCTGGCTCTGGCGCTCGTCGGTATCCATGCGCATCTGCACTGGATTTTCTGGCCGTTCCTCGCCATTGCAACAGCCATGCTGCTCCAGCAGGTCCGGGTGCTGAACCCGTATGATGCTCCGGCGTGTCTGAAGGAATTTCGCCGTAACGTGCCCATCGGGTTCGTGCTGGCCGCAGGCTTCGTCGCGGCAAGAGTATTGGGATGATCACCACCTTAGGCGATCCCGTCAGCTTTATCCGCGACAATACGCTCGTTGAGCAGGCCCCGCTGGTTCCCGAGATTTCCCTGTATCTGGCAACGGAGATCACCCCGATCTGGCAGGCCAGCGAGACCTATCTCGAACAGATTGGGATCGAACCGCCTTTCTGGGCCTTCGCATGGCCTGGAAGCCAGCTCATCGCCCGCTTCATCCTCGACAACCCGGAGCTTGTGCGCGGACGTCGCGTTCTGGATGTGGCCTGCGGATGTGGACTGGCGGCCATTGCCGCGACCCTGTCTGGCGCATCGGCTGTGCAGGCCAACGATATCGACTTCATGGCGCTGGAAGCCACGGTTCTCAATGCGGGGTTGAACCGCACGACCATTACTCCGCTTCCCGGTGATCTGATCGGAACGGTTCCGGACTGTGACCTGCTGGTCATCGGAGACGTCTGCTACAACGAATCCATGGCCTCACGCATTATTCCGTGGCTTCTGGAGTGTTCGAAAACCTGCGAAGTCTGGCTCTGCGATCCGGGTCGGCATTATGCGCCATCAATGCCGCTTGAAGTGCTGGTCCGGCAGTCCGTCTCCGTCACGCAGGAACTGGAAAGCGTGGAGCAACGCGCTACCACACTCTTCAGGCTGCGAGATACTTCCGTCCCAGACTGAGGATTGATCCCGTCAGCGCCACGGTCATGGCCGCCCCGAGGCAAATAAAGGCCGGATGGGGGAAGATCGTAAACAGTGCCGCCACGAGCAGCGCCCCCGTCGTCTGTCCTGCCAATCGTGCAACAGACAACATACCGCTTGCCCCGCCCTCCCGTCCGGGAGGGGCCGTCACCATGATGGCGCGGTTGTTGGGCGGCTGAAACAGTCCAAAGCCACATCCGGCAAAAAGCGTCCGCCAGGCGATATCCCAGTTGCCTGCATCCGTCGGCAGGAACCAGAGCAGGCAGAAACCGCTCGCAGTAATGAACAGTCCGATCGAAGAGAGCACTGAGGCCGGGAAACGGTCGGCCAGACGGCTGACTACAAAAGACATCGTTGCCACACCCACCGCCCATGGTGCGATCAGAAGACCGATCGTTCCCGCCCCGCGATGGAATGCCGTAGCCAGCGTGAAAGGCATCGCCACGATGTAAAGATTGGACGCCACGAAGCCCAGAAATCCAACCAGACACGCCAACAGAAACGGGCGGCGCGCCAAGAGATCGACCGGCACGATCGGTTCAAGTCGTTCACGTTGGTAATGCAACAACATCGCCCAGCACAACACACCTGCAGCCGTGACTGCGGCACCGGACACGAAATCGGCATGCATCAGCCCGTCCAGCCCGACACCGGTCAGGGCGAAAGACGCCACCGTGAGGAGCGAGCCGACCACGTCGGTTGGAATATCACTGCGTGGAGTCTGGGGAAGCGCCGCATGTGCCAGCGCCAGAGCGGCCAGAGCCAGTGGCAGATTAATCCAGAAAATCCAGGGCCACGTCGCAACAGACAGGATCAGAGACCCCAGAGTGGGTCCGAGCGCCACGCCGATACCGACGAACAATCCGTTCAGCGCAATCCCGCGCCCCAGTTCATTATGCGGATAGATGAAACGGACGAGCGCAATGTTCACGCTCATGATGCAGGCCCCGCCCACGCCCTGTAAGGCGCGCGCCAGCGTCAATTCCAGCAGATTTTGCGAAAGCGCACAGGCTACGGACGCGATCAGGAACAGGAAAATCCCGAACTGGCTTAGCCGTCCGAACCCCACGCGGGCACCCAGAGAGGCCAGCGGCAACAGACAGGACAGATTCGCAAGCTGATAGGCATTCACGACCCAGATGGCTCGCGACGATGACGCATGCAGATCCACCGCGATCAGCGGCAGAGCGACATTGGCGATCGCATAATCCAGAACCGACAGAAGAAGCGCCAGAAGAACAGCCGACATCGCCTTGACCCGCTGCGCCCCGTAGAGCCCGGCATGGCGTTTGGAGTCGTATTCTTCGTGTTGTTGCTCGTCTTCCGTCGTGGTCGTCATGGTATCAGCGCCCCAGATCACGCAGGCGCATGCCTGCAAAAAGGTTGGCCTCCAGCTTTTCGAGCGAGACGCCTTTCGTTTCGGGAACGAACAATACGGTCACAACGATGAAAAGACCATTGAAGAGGGCAAACATCAAGAACGTCACGGACGCCCCCATCATGGCCATGCCGAGCGGAAACACGTTGGAGATGGCCCAGTTTGCGGCCCAGTTCGTCACGGTCGAGCAGCCAATCCCGAAATCCCGTCCCCGCGTTGGCTGCACTTCAGAACACAGCGTCCAGACCAGTGGCCCTTCGCCAATGGCAAACCCGGCGACGAACAGAAGCACAAACCCGCAGAGCAGAAGCTGGGATTGAAAACTGTTCGCTCCGACAGCCAGCAATGTTCCAACGCCGGCCAGAGAAAAGGCAGCAATCGCACAACTGAGCATCAGCAGCGGCCGCCGCCCCCAGCGATCGACACAGGCAATCGCAACACCCGTCAATGCCATGTTCGTCAACCCAACAAGGGTTGTCGCCCAGATGGCGGCGTTTGTTCCGAAATGCGCGGCCTGAAACACGCGCGGCGCATAATACAGGAGCGCGTTGATGCCCGAGAGCTGCTGCATGATCTGAAGCAACATGCCCAGAAAGACCGTCCGCCGAAAATTGGGGTTGCTTTTGAAAAGCCCAATCCCCGCGTCGCTGCTTTTCTGGAGCCGCGACTGGATGTCGATCAGTTCCGCTTCCGCCACTTCCTCATCGGATCGCAGGCTCTGCAAAACCCGGCGTGCGTGCTCCGTTTCCCCCCGCATCATCAGCCAGCGCGGGCTGTGCGGCAGGATCAGAACAATCACAAGAAAGAAACTGGCCGGGACCGCCATGATACCCAGCATCCAACGCCAGTGCCCTCCCGAAGCCAGCAGGCTGTCCGAGACGAAAGCCAGAAAAATCCCGAGAGAGACCATGAGTTGGTAAAACGAAATCATGGCTCCGCGAACGGATTCAACCGTGATTTCGGAAATATAAAGCGGGGCTGCAAATGCCGCGACACCGACCGCAAGCCCCAGAAAAATCCGGCCTACGATCATGATCGTAGCGCCAGGAGCCAGAGCGCAAAGCAGCGTGCCAATCAGAAACAGGATTGCAGCGCCAAGCATCGCACCGGTGCGCCCGAACCGAACCGAAATCCGACCAGCAAACAGCGACCCAACCGCAGCCCCTGCCATCATAGAGGATACGATCCAGCCTTGCAGAACGTCGCCCGCATGAAAATCGGTTGCAATGAAAGGAAGGGCGCCCGCGACAACGCCGGTATCAAGACCGAACATCAGTCCCGCTAACGCTGCCAGAATACCAAGGGTTGTCGCCCGTGCGGTGCTGCGGGTCTGTCCTGTCGACAGACCTTCGCTGGAAGACGCAGCAATCCCAACCATACCCTTAGTCACCCCAAACATATCCCCTCATACCGGCGAGGGGAACAGAACCGAATGTTCCGAAATCGGAAACAGACGGTCCTGTATTTAATGATCAATCAGGGGTGTGGTCTATATCGAAACCAACAGAAAATCACTTTTCCGCGTAAGGATTTTTCGTTCCGCGCAATTGTACACGCACCGGAACGCCCGGCATGTGGAACGTTTCACGCAGGCCATTGACCAGATAACGCTTGTAGGAATCGGGAAGCTGTTCCGCACGCGTGCCAAACAGAAGGAATGTCGGAGGGCGTGCCTTGACCTGCGTCATATAACGCAATTTGAGGCGACGACCGTCCACCAGAGGCGGCTGATGGCGCTCCAGAGCATCTTCAAACCAGCGGTTCAGTTCACCGGTCGAGATGCGCGAGTTCCAGATCTCGTAAACCTCCCGCACCGCAGGAAGGAGACGATGCACACCCGCTCCCGTGAGTGCGGAGAACGTCACGACCGGAATGCCTCTGACCTGCGCAAGAGAAATTTCCAGACGGTCCAGAATCGTTTTTTTCGTCGCGTTCCGATCCTCGACTGCATCCCACTTGTTCAGCGCGATGACACAGGCGCGGCCTTCGCGCTCGATCAGACGACCAATCTGGAGATCCTGCTCATGCACGCCGAGCGTCGCATCGATCACCAGCACGACCACTTCCGCCATTTTCAGGGCTTCGATGGAGGCCGAAACGGACATCCGCTCCAGATGCTCCTCGACGCGGGCACGCTTGCGCATTCCGGCCGTATCGACGAGTCGGATCTCGCCCTGATCGTCATGAAGCGTGACTGCAATGGAATCGCGTGTCAGCCCGGCTTCAGGACCGGTAATCATCCGCTCTTCGCCAAGCAGACAATTCAGAAGCGTGGATTTTCCAGCATTGGGCCGTCCGATAATCGCCAGACGCAGCGGACCCGCCGGGCGTTCCTCTTCTTCACCCTCGGCATCAACCTTCGGCGCTTCCCGACGGCGCTGTTTTTCAGCCGGAGGCAGACGCTCGGCAATCTCACCCATCAGATCGGCAATGCCTTCGCCGTGCTCTGCTGACAGTGCCAGCGGGGTGCCAAGACCAAGGGAATAGGCTTCAAGTGCCGCATTCGTCCCGGCCTGCCCTTCCGCCTTGTTGGCGATCAGCAGGACAGGCCGGTTCTGACGACGCAGCCAGCTTGCAAAATGTGCGTCCGCAGGCGTGATGCCAGAGCGTGCATCAATGCAGAACAGTACCAGATCCGCCATCGCAACAGCGGATTCCGACGAAGCGCGCATCCGGCCGTACAGCGTATCGGGTGCTGCTTCTTCTAACCCGGCCGTATCGATCAGTCGCACACGGCGGCCACGCAGAAGGGCTTCGCCCTCCTTGCGGTCGCGCGTAACGCCCGGCATGTCGGAAACGATCGCCTGACGGCGGCCGACAAGCCGGTTGAACAGAGTGGATTTCCCGACATTCGGGCGCCCGGCAATAACAACAA
The DNA here is from genome assembly GCF_018256175.1 of Gluconobacter sp. Dm-44. Classification (NCBI taxonomy): domain Bacteria; kingdom Pseudomonadati; phylum Pseudomonadota; class Alphaproteobacteria; order Acetobacterales; family Acetobacteraceae; genus Gluconobacter; species Gluconobacter sp. Dm-44. The sequence goes on from NZ_JAERLZ010000001.1 coordinate 175,368, forward strand.
CGGGCAGGTTCTCAGAGGTCATTCGTTCAGCCATAGGCCCGCAGAACGGCATCCTGCGACAGAGCCAGCACATGACCGTCACAGACGATCGGCTGAACCTGACACGGGGCAACGGTCTTGCGGGTCAGTTCAAGTTTCCCGGTCACGGCGTTCACGACCGCCATGCCTTCTTTCGGAAAGGTGGAGAAGCAGACCAGCTTGCCATTCACCAGAAGCGGTCCCACCCAGGCGATGGCATCCTTTTCCACGTCTACCCGGACAAAGCGACGAAGCTGCGTGATCCAGCGGACATGCCCGGACAGACGATCCAGACAGGCGATCTGCTGATCCGTGGACAGCACATACATCCAGTCGCCACAGATCGCCAGAGGGCTCTGCCCGCTGACTTCACGTTCCCACAACCGTCGGCCCGAACGCATGTCGATCGCCACCAGCACGCGGGACATGGACACGGCATAGGCCGTGCCGTCCTTGATGACCGGCGCGCCCCGGATGCAGGAGAAATCCAGCATGGCGCCCATGCCGTTGGTGCCGCCCAGACTGTCGCTCCAGACCATCTCGCCTGAAGCCGCACGCAGAGCAACCAGATCGCCGCTGCCAAAGCCCGCGAGAATAACACCATCCACAAAGGCTGGAGCGGACTGGCCGAAAATGACCGTGTCGGACGCCGTTGCCTGATACGCCCAGACCTGATGGCCCGTATTCGCATTCAGCGCGATCAGACGCTCGTCAATGGTTCCGAAAACCATCAGGCCTTCTGCAATCGTGGGTGCGGAACGACCCGGCGTTCCCGTGCTTACGCGCCATTTTACCTTGCCTGTCAGCGCGTCGACCGCAAGAGCCTGCGCCACGCCGTCCACGATGTAGAGCGTGTCTCCGTCAAGCGCGAGGCCACCGCCGATATTGGTGGAACGGCTTGCCGAAGATGCAGGCTGACGTGTCCAGACAAGGCGGCGGCCCGGCCATGTCCAGGCTTTCACAACGCCCTGAGCGTCCGTCGTGTAGAGATGGCCGTTTCCAATCACCGGAGGAGACTGGATCGCGCCACGGTTGGTCGGCATGATGGCGATCATAGACAGGAAACTGGATGGATCGGTCGGCGCACCGATGGCCTGACTCCAGGCCAGATCCGGACCATTCCAGGCAGCATTCACCGCGACATGGGACGGACGACCGCCTTCCTGAAGCCATTCCCGAACCGGCTGCACCGGACCCAGATTGATCGGCGTATGATCGTCATGATCAACCGTCAGCCCGGCCCCGGTGGACAGCACATCGACACGATGCCCGGCCAGAGGTGGCTTCTTGTCGTCTTCAAACAGGCTGCATCCGCCGAGGACTGCGAGCGCACTGCCTGAGCAGGCCGTCCGAAGCAGAGCCCTGCGATTCACGGAAAGAGAAGAGCGGAAAAGAACAGGACGGCGCATCAACCGGCGTCTCCAAATGTCTCAAGCAGGGCCTGCGCACGCGCACGCACCCCTTCGGTCGCGTTTGCACTACTGACGATCTGCGTCAGGATACGCCGGGCCTCCTTCTGCTGGTCGGCCGTCGCGCCGGACCGCAGATCCAGCGCCACAAGACCTTCCTGAGCGAGAGGCGCCCATGCTCCACCACCCTGCGCCAGAGCTTCATAGCCCGAACGGACCGACTTCGGGTCAGCAGGAGACGCCGTCTGGGCATTCAGGGCCATGTAACGCGCCATGTCCCGCAGAGACGGTTCGGCCGCGGAATCATCCGCAACACTCTTCCAGGATTGAAGAGCGGCAGCGTTCTGATGTGCCTGAACCTGAAGGTCGGCCAGACGCAGCGCAGCATAGGAGCGCGCACCAGCAGGGCCGTGCTCCGCCAGATCCTGCAAGGTTGCGGTGGCTTTACTGAGAGCCGCAGCGTCCCGCTTCGGATCAGACAGAGCGGCCATGGCTGTGAAATAGCGTGCCGATGCTGCCTTTTGTGCGACATGGCGCGCATGGCTGTTCCAGCCCCACACACCACCCCCGATGGCACCAACGAGCACAACGACGCCAGCTACGGCACCAATCCGCCGTGCCATGGCCCGCAACCGCTGCGCCTGCATTTCTTCGTCAATCTGCGTGATGAAATCGTCTGCCACCTGGTCCCCTGCTGGATCGGTCTTCAAACTGTTTGCACGACCATACAGGTGCCGAACCGTCGCGGCAAACGCTTCACACGCCCGGACAGATATTCGCGTAGCGCGCAGTGCTGAAAAACCGGTTTTCGTCAGAAAATCCGACCGACATTCAGACTTCCTTAACGCGACCCAACGCATCCTGACGGCCATGAAAAAGCCCGCCCCGCTTCTGTTGTTTCCGCTGGTATTCTGCGCTCTTGACGCCTGCGCGCCGGACCGTATCGCGTCCGCCATTACCGGAAAGGACTGCAACACGGCCTATCTGTATGACAACGAAAGCTTCTGTGCCCGCCCGATCGGGCCACCTCCGCCACAACCTTACTGTACGACGAGTTTTGAAGGCACGACCTGCTGGGCGCGTCCTGACCTTATGCCCAATGTCGCCCGCCAGACCTATGAAGGCCCGACGACGCTGACACCGCTCCAGAATCAGGAACGCATGGGGCAGTAAGAATCGCAAACTGCCCCAACGGGGTTTCAGTGATGGCCGAGCTTGCGCTCCGCTACCGCCAGATTGGCGGAAAGCGTCTGGAATGACGCCGCAATATGAGACTGAACGGCGGCACTTCCCGCATGGACATGCGCGATCCGCGCACTGGCGTCCTGACTGATGGCCGTTTCTTCGCGGTTAGCCTGAGCCGCAACGCAGGTATTATAAACGCGGGCAGCCTTTTCATAGGCCGTCACACGGTCAACGCTTTCGTTATATTGCGCGACCGTCCCGGCCTTGACGGCTGGCGCCTGCGGCTCGACACCACATTTTGGAGCCGTCCATGCTGCCTCACCCGCCTGTGCCGTTCCGACACCAACAATTCCTGCGAAAACCAGTCCAAACAGCACCGCCTTACGGCTGGCGGCAACGCAACGTCTCATACAGCTCCCTTTCCTGATTGAAGCGTTGCGCGCCCTACGCTCAGATCAAGGCGCAAATTTGGCAGGCTGCCCCGTTGGCGCACCCGGAACCTCATTGTCCTGCATCACGACCGTTCCACGCACGATCGTCGCCATCGGCCAACCCGTGACACGCGTGCCATCGAACGGCGTCCAGCCCGCAGGCGTGACGATCCAGTCATTGGTGATTTCGCGCTCAGCCTTCATGTCCACAAGCGTGAAATCGGCATCGAATCCGACAGCCATACGCCCCTTCGTCTGTAACCCGTAAACCCGCGCCGGACCTGCGGCCATCAGATCCACCAGACGTGACAGCGACAGACGGCCCGCATTCACATGATCGAGCATGACCGGCACGATCGTCTGCGTCCCTGCCAGGCCAGCCGGGCATTTGGGCCAAGGAAGCTGCTTGGCCTCGAGCGGATGCGGTGCATGATCGGACGAGACCACGTCCACCCGCCCGTCCCGCACGGCTTTCCAGCTCGCTTCCCAGTGCGGCCGGTCCCGGAGTGGCGGGTTCATGACCGCCAGACCACCAAGCTTCTCATAACATTCCGGCGCGACCTGCGTGAGATGGTTCACCAGGACCTCGACCGTGGAAATATCGCGATATTCTGCCAGATATTCCAGTTCTTCCGCTGTCGAGACGTGCAGAATATGCGCCGGACGGTTGGTTTTGCGAGCCAGCGCCATGATGCGACGCGTGCCGAGGAACGCACATTCCACATCCCGCCACACGCTGTGTGTTTCGTAAGGCTGGCCTTCATGGAACATTGGCTTGCGCGCCTGAAGGCGGTATTCGTCCTCCGAATGATAAGCCACGCGGCGATGGCCAGAGCGCATGACCGCTTCAAGCCCCGCATCATCTTCGATCATGAGATTGCCGGTGGACGATCCTGCGAAAACCTTCACCGCACACACACCCGGCTGCTGCTCCAGCAGCGCCAGATCCGGCGTGTTCTCACGCGTGGCCCCCACATACATCCCGACATCCACATGAGCCGTCTTGCGGATATGATCGCGTTTCCAGTCGATCATCGTCACGTCGGTGATGCTCGGAGACGTATTGGGCATGTCGAAAACCGTTGCAATACCGCCCAGCGCCGCAGCGCGCGTTCCGGTTTCCAGTGTTTCAACTTCCGGCTTGCCCGGATCACGCAGATGAACATGCGCGTCGATCAGGCCGGGCAGAACATGCAGGCCACGCGCGTCAATCACCCGATCCGCCTCATCCGTCGAGGCAACGGACAGCGACGCGACCTTGCCGTTGCGAACTCCGATATCTGCTTCCGCTTCGCCCCAGGGAAAAACGCAGCGTCCACCGCGGATAATCAGATCGTAATGCATGTTCCGTCCTTAAAAATCAGTAAGCTATTCATAAAGCGCGCGAGAGAGTTTCAAACGTATCCCCATCCACGGGAACACCCTCGATATGATGGCGATGCCAGAGCGCATAAAACAGTAATGTCCAGGCCTGCCGCGCAACGCCGCGCTGGCTGGCGCGGGCGAAAAGACGCTCTACATCCTGCTGCGGCATCATGGCGCGGATACAGGGCTGACGCGCGACCAGCGGCCCCAGACGCGGAGCCTGTTTCTCGATCCATGCCCCTACAGGCACCGTAAATCCCTGCTTTGGCGCAAACGGCCGGGCCTGAGGCAGTGCGTCCTGAAGCCAGCGGCGCAAAAGCCATTTTCCGTAACCGTCACGCACTTTGAACGTCTCAGGTAAAGACCACACCGCTTTGGCCACCACCGGGTCCAGCAGCGGGGTACGTCCTTCCAAAGAATGGGCCATCAGACAGCGATCCAGCTTGAGCAGCAGATCGTTGGGCAGCCATTCCGCGATATCCAGCGCCTGCGCGCCTTCGAGCCCGGATGTTCCGAGCGCCACTTCCGTCATGGCGATCCCGTGTCGCCACTGCCGCCCCCGCTGCGGAAAATTTCGGCCGAAGGTCCCGGAGCGATACGGCGCACGGCCACCTTTCCACCAGGGTTTCATGACCCGCCGATAGCGACCATAGCCCGCAAAAAGCTCGTCCCCGCCTTCACCGCTGAGAATAACGGTGACGTCCTTTTGCGCCTCACGTGCCAGAAACCATGTCGGGATGATGGCGTAATCCGCAGCCGGATCGTCCATACAGGCCACGATGGATGGCAGATCGCGCCAGACCATATCTTCCGTGACGGTCAGGACATGATGCTCCGCACCGACAGACGCCGCCAAAGCGGCGGCATCGGCGGACTCATCTGCCGATCCGGCATCAAAACGCGCGGTCCATGTTTTGGGGTGCGGCAGTCCAAGCCGATGGGCCGCCGCCAGAATGACCGAACTGTCGATCCCGCCCGACAGGAACAGCCCAAGCGGTACATCCGCCCGCAAATGGGCTGCCACGCTGTCGAGAATCGCCGTGTCCAGCCGTGCCAGTGCGTCCGTATCCGTCAGGCCGGCCGGAACCGTATCCCGTGCCTCGTGCAGAACGTGACGGCGGCGTGACTCCACGATTCGCCCGTCCACGATCCTAAGCGTCTCACCCGGAAGAAGACGCCGGATGCCCTCGAAAATGGTGTCTTGGCCTGTTGTGAACTGAAGCTGCATCAGTTCATCGCGCGCGCCTTCGCGAACGGCGCGTCGCCCAAATCCGCCCGCCAGCAATGCCTGCGCTTCGGATGCGAAGGCGATACCCCCTTCGTAAGCCGCAATATAGAGTGGCTTGATCCCGAACGGATCGCGCGAGAGCACCATTTCATGACGCCCATGCTCGTTCTCCACGATCGCAATGGCGTACATGCCCCGCAATGCATGGGTATAACCTGCACCATCCTGCAACCATAGATGCAATGGAGGCTCGCAGTCGCTGTGTGTCTGAAAGCAGGTTGTGGGGAACCGTTTGCGGAGGACCGGATCGTTATAGATTTCACCATTCGCGATCAGGGCTGCTGCGCCAAGCTTAAAGGGCTGCGCACCGCCTGCGATATCGACGATGGACAGCCGGCGGTGACGCAGGGCGGCCCCCGCCAGATCCAGCCGCCCTTCCCCATCCGGTCCACGGTGAAAAATCGCCTGTGACATGCGCTCCAGCGCCGCGTGGTCCGGGCGATGCCCCGGCAGACAGGACAGGCCTGCGATGCCACACATCAGGCCCGCACCCCGTCCAGAAACGCGGACCATCTCGTCATGACCACGTTCTGCGAAAACTCCCGCTCAAACCGCGCCCGCCCGTTCAGGGAAAGCTGCTGCGCCAGAGCAGGGCTGTCCAGAACACTACCGATCTGCGCCGCAAGATCCTTCTCGTCCTCGACTGCCGCCAGAAGCCCGTCTTCCGTGCCTTCAAGGATTTCCTGCGGGCCCTGAATACGGCTTGCCACGACCGGAACCCCGGCGGAGAGGGCCTCGATGACAACATTGCCCAGCGGCTCGATCCGGGACGGGCAGACCAGAACATTACAGGCCCGCAGCCATGGGCCGCTTTGCCCGATCCAGCCGGGAAGATGCACACGATCCGCAACCCCTTCCGCTTTCGTCAGCGCCTCAAGCGCGCCACGCTCTGGTCCTTCACCCGCAATCACGAGATGAGCGCCGGGTACATGCTTCATGCTCCGGATCAAGACATCGAAAGCCTTGTTTTCATGCAGACGGCCCAGAGCGAGCACAAACGGCACACCGGGCGGCAGAAAACCGGGACGCTGCGGAGCTACGTCTGAAAAATCCGTCGCAAAATTCGGCAGATGATGCACGCGATCGGCGGCCCAGCCCTGCGTTTTCATCCAGTCCGCCAGCCCCCGCGTATTGCCGATCAGATGATCGCAGCGACGATAGTTCGACAGGTCATAATATCCACCCAGACGCCCGGCCATCTGCCATGGCCCTGACGGCACCAGACGCGCCGCCCGACTCATCCACGCCACAACGACATCCGGCCGGAACGCATTCAGACTACGCCGCAAGCCGGGCCGGGTCCGCAGGTCCAGCAGACCGCCGAACCGATACGTCCGGGTGTCGACTCCTGCTTCCTCAAGCCGTGCGAGCCGACCAGCATCGTGTCGGATTAACGCCTGAACGGGACGGCCATCCCGCATCTGGGCCATCGTCAGGCGCTCGAAGAAAAGCTCTGCGCCCCCTCGGGGAGCCCCCGCCATCACATGGGCCACGCGGCCCCGGTATTCGTTGGACGATGCAGACATCATCCTTCCTCTATCGGCCATGACCGACAGGGCATCAAGTCAGTCTGTTCCAAGGTCCGGAACAAACACGCTTTTTTCATTCAGGATTTCCGTCGCAGCTTTCAGAACCTGCGCCACATCCAATCCGGCCATAGGAGCATGACCTTCCGGCCCTGGGGCTTCCACAAAACGCGCAAGACGACCGGCGGGCGCATATTCCGACGCCCGGGACGGCCCAAACAGACCCAGCGTCGGCGTCCCCGTAGCGGCGGCGAGATGCATCAAGCCGGAATCATTACCTACAAACAGCGCGCAACGCTGAAGACGTGCCGCCACATCACCCAGCGCATGGTTCCCGCCCAGATCCAGCGCATCGGGAAGTCCCTTTAGCACAGGCTCCGCCCGCGCACGCTCGTCCTCACCGGGTCCATAAAACACGACGGGACGTAGATTTTCCGACCTTAGTGCCTGCGCCAGCGCCACGAAGCGCTCGGGCGGCCAGATTTTGCCATCCCAGTTCGCCGTCGGCCCCAATGCCAGCCAGCGCCCTTCAGGCAATGCCGCAACCGCATTCGCCTGTTGCGCCTCGGAAGTCCAGACACGCGGCATGGGCGTGCGGCGATATCCGAGCGCTTCTCCAAGCTGTTCGACCCTTCGCCCCGGACGGCGCCCACCTCGCACGATGACCCGACGCCGCGCCCACAACGTCAGCCCGAGCAGCGATCCGCGAAGATCCACGACCATGAACCATCGTGTTCGGAAACAGGCCCGCCACAGATCAATCCAATGCCGGTCATGAGGGCGCTTTTCCATGGTAATGATGCGCTCACATCGCGGGTCCGCTTCGAAAAGCCCCGCCGCTACAGGACCACAAACCACTGTGAACATCGCCGCCGGATAGCGCTTCTGCAGGGCATCCAGAACGCCCGTGGAAATCACCGCATCGCCCAGACGGTTGGACGTGATGAACAAAATCCGCATCATTCGCGATGCCACACCGCGTCCTTGATGGTGCTGACGAATGCCTCATGCACCTGAAGCTCTTCCGCGGTCGGCGGGGCCATTTTCCGTGGCGGACGACTGGCGAGCGCATTGATCCCGTCCGTCATGCTGCGACTGCGGGACGGACCCGCCAGACCTAAGCCACGCTGCCGGCCGCCCATCAGTTCGACATACACTTCCGCCAGAAGTTTACAGTCCAGCAGTGCGTTATGTGTGCCGCGCTGCGACAGATCGATGCCGAAACGTCGGCACAGTGCATCCAGGCTTGCCGGAAGGCCCGGATATTTCTTCCGCGCCATTTCCACAGTGTCGATGGCCCGGCTCGCATAATCGAGCGGCTCACGTCCACAAGCTTTCAGCTCGGCATTGACGAACTTGAAATCGAAGCGGGCATTATGCGCGATCATCGGACTGTCTGCGATGAACTCCAGAAAACCGTCCGCAACTTCGGCGAATTTCGGCTTCCCCTCCAGATCCTCGATCCGAAACCCGTGCACCTTGGTCGCTTCGGGCGGGATATCGCGCTCGGGATGGATCAGCACATGATACGCCTCACCCGTCGGCAGGTCGTCGATCAGTTCGAGAGCCGCGATCTCGATGATGCGGTCGCCCATATCCGGGTCAAATCCCGTGGTTTCCGTATCGAACAGGATGGATCGTTTCATGACGCCTCACGCAGCCGGTGCAACAGGGCATGGACCTGCCGGGCGGCGTGTCCACGGGACAGGCCGGTTCGTATCACGATGTCGGCCCGGCGTCTGCGTTCATGGTCACTCATCTGACGGGCCAGCAATCCTTTGGCATCTGTCACGCTCATACGCCCCCCACTGCGTCCGCGCTGTCGGATACGCGAAAGCCGTGTACTCATCGGGGCCTCAGCAACCACGACCAGATCACAGCGTCGGTCTTCCCCGATTTCCATGAGCAGCGGAATATCCAGCACGCAGAACGGCTCTTTCCGCGCCCGACACTGCTTCAGAAAACGCGCCCGTTCGGCGCGCACCAACGGATGCATGATGGCTTCCAGACGTTTCAGCGCGTCAGGCTGCGTCCGTACAATCTCTCGCAACGCCCCTCGATCCAGACGTCCCTCAACCACCGTGCCCGGAAATATTTGTTCGATCAAAGGGAGTGCCTTTCCCCCTTCGCCCTGAAGCCTCCGAACACATGCATCGGCATCGAAAACCGGCACTCCGGCTCTGCGGAACAGTGTTGCAACAGTGCTTTTTCCGGCTGCCATCCCGCCCGTCAGGCCAATAATCCGCACGCCCTAGCGCAGGCTCGCCGCCAGAAGGTCGAACGTCGTCTGGTCGGCCTCAGGGTCAACACCGAACCACGCCCGAAACCCGGCCCGCGCCTGATGGACGAGCATTCCCAGACCATCCACCGTCCGCAGTCCGCGCGCCTGAGCTGCCAGCAGCAGAGGCGTCTCGCGCGGTGTGTAGACGATATCGGTTACGCAGAGCCCCGGTGCGGCCTCTCGCAGCGCGGAATCCCAGTCCATGCCGGGTTGGCCACCCATACCCATGGAGGTGGCATTCACCAGAAGCGAACACCCCGACAGCAGGGACGGCCAGTCGTACCACGCGACGGCCTCACCGCCACCAAGCGCTTCGACCAGAGCCTCGGCCCGCTCCAGCGTCCGGTTCGCAATCACAACTTCGCAGCCCCGGTCCAGCAGCGCTGCCGCCACAGCCCGCGCCGCACCACCCGCACCCAGAATCAGCGCGCGACCACCAATCGCGACATCATGTGCGCTCAGATTGTCGCAAAAGCCCGTTCCGTCCGTACAGTCACCGATGATCCGTCCCGCCACGAAACAGATCGTGTTTACGGCTCCCGCCCGTTTCGCGGTCGGCGTGAGTTCATCACAGGCGCGCATCGCGGCTTCCTTGTGCGGAATCGTGACATTAACGCCCTGAAAACCGGCCGCTGCCAGCCCGCGCAACGCCTGATCGAACCTTTCAGGCCGTGTTGGTAACGGCACATAGGCGCCATTCACCCCGTTCACCCGGCACCAGTGATTGTGCATCATCGGAGAGCGCGAGTGTTCGACGGGCCAGCCCATGACGCCCGCGAGTTTCGTATGCCCGTCAATCATGCCGCCAGCCTTTCCCAGACTTTCGGCAGCAAGTCGGCCAGACGCTCGGCCCATGCCCGCTGTCCAGCTTTTTCAAGGATCAGATCCTGCCGGATTTCGATTTCAAGATAAGGCAGGCCCGCCGCTTCCGCATGGCGCGGCACCGTGTAGTCGGACGTATCGGTCAGAACGTAAGGCTCGTTATCGCCCACGCACAACACACTGTCTTCGCGCAGCAGGTCCAGCGCGATCGACGCCATGCGGCTGTCCTGATTGTGCAGAATGCCGATCTGCCACGGGCGGTCTTTCCCGTTCATCTGCGGCGTAAAACTGTGCAGCGTAATCAGCGCCGTCGGACGCGAGCCGCGCTCGGCCAGAACTTCCGCGATGGTATCATGATACGGATGCAGGATTTCCCGCTCGCGTTTCGCCCGGCAACTCTCCTGCGCCGCCTGATTAACCGGAACCGGCGTGCCATCACTCACACCCGGCATGGATGTCGGATGGCCGGGCGCGCGGTTGCAGTCGATCACAAGCCTTGAATAGACCTGCTCGATCAACGCCGCGCCCAGCGTTTCATGCAGCACGCGCCCGACACCGACGATGCCGATATCCCAAGCGATGTGCCGGTCCCAGTCCTCGGTCTGCACCCCCATGTCTCCCAGCGCATCCGGCACCGCCCGCCCTGCGTGATCGCTCACGAACACGAACGGAGACGGTGTCTTTTCAGGAAAAAGAAGGAAGGGTGCCGGGTCATTGGCGCCAAGAAGGGGAGCAGACATCAGGACTTTACTCTTACTATCCAGCCAGAGCCTGCACAGTATGCCTCACAGCGTCCGCAGACCAGTCCATGTTCCCAATGGATTCCGCCACGACTTCGCCTTTCGCATTCAGGATCAGCGACCGGGGCACGCCATGTAGAGACATAACGTCCGGTGTCAGGCTCTTCAGATCATCCGGACGCACCTGCTGGATCGATTGGATCAGCGCCGCCTGATCGGCCGTTTCCATCATCACGGCTGAAAGCGGATCGACCAGGATCGGCAGGGCATCAATGCCGTGGCTGTCATAAAACGCCCTGACCTTGGGAATCGTGCTGCCACGCACCGCGACGGCGACGATCTGCGGCCCTTCGGCCCCCAGCGCCTTGGCCGTCGCATTCACCGAAGGCAGTTCGCGGATGCAGGGCGGGCACCATGTTGCCCAGAAATGCAGGATGAACGGTTTGCCATACCAGTGCGACAGCGGCACGTCCTGATCCTGCTCGTTCTTCACGCTCAGCGGCGGCAGCACTTTCGGCACAGCCAGCTTGCCGAAAGAGTTCGGTTCGAAGGCCAGTCCCTTGCCAGCTTCTTCCTTTGCCGCCGTTGCGGCAATGGCCCGCCCCGAAACCAGAAGGGCACCGGCTCCGCCTAAGAGATGACCCATGAGATGACGGCGCGTCAGGTGGGAAGTCATGTTGGAAATCCGTTCTTTCATTTCTACTTTATTGCGACTCAGATGATCGTGGCGGCAAGCACCTGATGAAGCACGCCAACGGCATCGGAACTTATCCAGTCCAGCGGACCGGCCGCCGTCGCGCGAATGCGCCCTGCATCATCAATCAGGAATGTTACAGGAATGGCAAGCGCCGCAGCCCGGTACCAGTCTTTCAGAGCCGTCCCGTCCACTGTCCATGCGGGCAAATCTGCGATGCCGTTTCGGTCCAGAAACGCACGAACATCGTCGGGCGATCCACTTGAAACCGCGACCGGAACAACAGGGCAATCTGTCCCCCATGCCCGCATGAACCCCGCCAGAGCAGGCAGTTCATGACGGCAGGGCAGACACCATGTCGCCCAGACATGCAGCAGGAAAGGCGTTCCCCGACGCGAGACAAGTGACGAATGCGCGCCTTCAGGGCCGGACAGCGAAAGGGTAACGGGTTCCGACACGGCCCGCCCCGGCATCAGCTGCTCAATCGGCATCCCACGGCGCACAACCGTCCCGGCCAGTTTCGAAGCCCCGACCCCGACCAGAACCGCAAGACCTGCCGTTCCAAAAACAACGTTCCGCCGACTGACCAGCTCTGCCTTCACGCGGGTTTGGACGCCTGAAGGCCCGACAGGACCTTTTCAAAAGAGGCCTGACTGTCCGGTGCGCTCCACGCCATTTCCCCTTCGACACTGGCGCGCAACCGTCCCTGCGAATCAACCACGCAGGTCATGGGGAGGCTTGGCTCGCCGGACGTGAACCATTGAGAAAACTCATGCTGGCCCAGCGTCCAGGGCGCGATGTGCGGCAGATTGCCCTGCGCCAGAAAGATCATCACTTTCGGCAGCGGACTCGCCACGGCGACTGGAATGACAGGAATGCTGGCTTCGGTTTTCTCGATGAACGCATTCAGTGCAGGAAGCTCGAGCCTGCACGGCGGGCACCATGTCGCCCAAAGATGCAGAATAAAGGGCCGCCCCCTCAACGAGGAGAGTGCCAACATCGTGCCATCCGGTCCCTTAAGCTGGAAATTCACGGGCTCCAACTTAGGCGCGCCGGGCGCGAGCGAGGGCAGCACTGGCTGTGCTCCATCCCCCGCGCGGGCGGAATTCCCCAGCCCGCAATTGCAGAGGGAGGCTGCCGCAGCTAGGCTGGCAGCTCCTCCAAGAAGGGTTCGCCGGTCGATCTGCTTCCGAATCATCTGCTTACGGTTATCATGAAAAACGCTCCTGTCGACACACAATCAGATGCCGCCACGTCCTTTGAAGGCACTGCCGCCAATCCGCAATGGGGTGGCCGCTTTGCCTCAGGCCCTGCCGCCATCATGGGTGAGATCAACGCCTCTATCGGATTTGACAAGATCCTGTGGCGACAGGACATCCGCGGCTCCCTCGCCCATGCCGCCATGCTTCAGAAAGTCGGCCTGCTGACCGAGACGGAACTTGCCGAAATCCGTCAGGGCCTTGGCGACATCGCGCAGGAAATCGGCGAAGGGCGCTTCGAGTTCTCCCCGGCCCTCGAAGACATCCACATGAACATCGAGGCACGTCTGTCCGAGCGGATTGGCGAGGCCGGCAAACGCCTGCACACGGCCCGCTCGCGCAACGATCAGGTCGCCACCGATTTTCGCCTCTGGGTCCGCGATGCCATCGACGGCCTTCAGGACCAGACCGCCGCCCTGATGCGGTCCCTCGCCAAGCGCGCGCTGGAACATGCCGCAACGCCGATGCCCGGCTTCACCCATCTTCAGGTCGCACAACCGGTCACGTTCGGACATCATCTTCTGGCCTATGTCGAGATGCTGTCGCGCGATCGCGGCCGTCTGCGTGACGCCCGCGCCCGTCTGAACGAATGCCCGCTCGGCTCGGCCGCTCTTGCTGGAACGTCCTTCCCGATCGACCGTCGCATGACGGCTGCGGCGCTGGATTTCGACCGCCCGACCGCCAATTCGCTCGATGCGGTTTCGGACCGTGACTTCGCGCTCGAATTCCTGTCCGCCCTGTCGCTTCAGGCCATGCATCTGTCGCGTCTTGCCGAGGAAATCGTGATGTGGGCCTCCGCGCCCTTCGGTTTCGTCACGCTGTCCGATGCCTTCACGACCGGCTCGTCCATCATGCCGCAAAAGCGCAACCCGGACGCCGCCGAACTGGTTCGCGCCAAGATCGGCCGGATCATGGGCGATTTCGTGGGTCTGCTGACGGTCATGAAAGGTCTGCCGCTCGCCTATGCCAAGGACACGCAGGAAGACAAGGAACCCGTCTTCGACGCCACCGAGGCCATGACGCTTTCCCTCGCCGCCATGGACGGCATGATCCGGGACCTAAAGGCCAACGCTCCCCGGATGCGCGAAGTCGCGGGCATGGGCTTCTCCACCGCGACCGACCTCGCCGACTGGCTGGTCCGCGAGTTGCGCGTTCCCTTCCGCACCGCCCATCACGTCACAGGTCGGCTCGTCGGCATGGCGGAACAGAAAGGCTGCGATCTGGCGGATCTGTCGCTTGGCGAAATGCAGTCCGTCGAGCCCCAGATCAACGCGGGCGTTTTCGATGTCCTGACCGTTGAGGCCTCTCTGGCGTCCCGCACCAGCGAAGGCGGCACCGCACCGGCCAATGTGACGCATCAGGCCAAAGCGTGGCTCGCAAAACTCGGAGAATCCGCATGAAAACCCTGCTGCTCGTCAGCATGGCGGTTATGGCTCTCAGCCTGACCGCCTGCGGCAAGAAAGGCGCGCCACACGCCCCCGGCCCCGCGCAGGACATCACCTATCCGGGGACCTACCCGCCGGAATAAAGCTCTCTTTCAAAGCCTGCCGCACCAGTGGATGCTCCAGAACCTGTCGGGCCGTCCACCCTTTCTGCCGCAGAACCCGCACGCCTTCAGCCCCATCCCGTTTGGACAGTTTCTGCCCATCCGCATCCATGATGAGGGCATGATGGGCATAGACCGGTTCCGGCCAGCCCATCAGGTCCTGTAACACCCGCTGCACTGACGTCGCCTCGTACAAATCCCGCCCGCGCGTGACTGTGGTCACGCCTTGCAGCGCATCGTCATGCGTGACGCACAGATGATACGAAACACCCGTATCCCGCCGCGCCAACACAATATCGCCGAACGTCCCGGCCTGCCCTGCGATCCGCCCATGCCCTAACTCCTGCCAGCCAGGCACTTCCTGCAACACATCAATCGCCCGCCCCATATCGAGCCGCCAGACCGGCTCCCGACCTGCATGAACTGCGCCATGCCGACAGGTTCCCGGATACACGACGCTCCCGTCCGGCGCGGTCTGCGTCGCGGCGTCGGCGATCTCCCGCCGCGTGCAGAAACACGGATAGAGCAGCCCCCGCTTCCGCAGAGTTTCCAGTACGGCGTGATATTCAGACAAATGTCTGGACTGCTGCCGAACCGGCGCGTCTGACGACAATTCAAGCCAGTCCAGATCCTCCCGCAGCGCCGCTGTCAGCTCCGGCGTACAGCGCGTCGTATCAATATCCTCGATACGGATCAGGAACCTTCCGCTCTCACCCGCCATGATCCGCGAATAGAGCCCTGACACCACATGTCCCAGATGCAGAAACCCCGTAGGACTCGGCGCAAATCGTGTTGTGGCGGGAAGCGTCATGAATGTGTGACCAGCGTTTGCTTGCGGTTCGCGCAGTTTACTGGAATAGTTTCCTCAAAGAAGCCGACGACACGTGTTTTCCCGCTGTTTGTCCCGTTTTCATTCGGCGCCTAACCCCGCATGTGTCGTCCTTGCAGAAAGGATGCGTGTGGTGTCCGTCAGCGGTCAGCATTTTCCGGCTCTTGTCCTGAACGCGGATTTCCGTCCGCTGTCCTATTTCCCGCTCTCGCTCTGGTCCTGGCAGGAAGCGGTCAAGGCCGTCTTCCTCGATCGCGTCTCGGTCCTTTCGGAATATGAAGATGCCGTTGTGCATTCCCCAAGCCAAAGTATGCGCCTGCCCAGCGTGATTGCCCTGAAGGACTATATTCCCAGCGCGCGCAAACCAGCCTTTACGCGCTTCAACGTCTTCCTGCGGGACAATTTCTCGTGTCAGTACTGTCACGACCGATTGCCCACGCACGAACTGACCTTCGATCACGTCATCCCTCGCGCCCGCGGCGGGCGCACGACATGGGAAAATGTCGTTACTGCCTGTAGCCCCTGCAACCTGCTCAAGGGCTCAAAACTGCCAAGCGAACTCGGCATGCACCCGCACCGCAAGCCGGTACAGCCCAGCAGTCGCCTTCTTCAGGAAAATGGCCGGACCTTCCCGCCCCATTACCTTCACGAAAGCTGGCGCGATTATCTGTACTGGAATACCGAACTCGAAACCTGAGCAGACGTTCTGTTGTTCCAAATTCTGTAAGGATGGACTTCCATGCGTACCGGACTTCTGCTGACGACACTCGCCCTCGGCTTTTCCGTCACAGCCCTCCCGGCTTCCGCCGAGACCCTGCATCTTTTTGGCCCTTTCAAGGGTGAACACGGTGCCACAACGCCGATCAAGGGCTCGGCGTCCGCCATGCTGGACACCACGAAAAACACTCTGACCTACCGGTTCGAAGATAATGGCTTGTCCGGTCCCGTTACTGCCATCCATCTTCATGGCCCCGCAGACGCAGGGGAAGACGCAGGCGTTCTGGCCCCGATCAACGGTCCCTACACCACCCGCATGACTGGCACACTCCAGCTCACGCCGGATCAGGTGAAGGACGTTCAGGCCGGACGGAGCTACATCAATCTTCACACGGAAAAATTCCCGGACGGAGAAGCCCGCGCCCAGCTGACCACGGAACTGACCGGCCATCGCCACCACGCGGAATAAGACTGTCATCACGGCAAATTAAAAAAGGCCTGCCCCTCACAGGGCAGGCCTTTTTCATGAGACTGGCAACAGATCCAGTTTGGCGGGCAGTTTTATTCGCCTGTCGTGGAATTTTTCGTGGCGGGAGCCTTGGCGGGCTGTTCCGGATCAAGATCATGCACGGCTTTTTTCGTCCAGACGCCAGTGTCATGCACCGCATCCTTCGTGCCGTTCTTGGTGGCCTTCCAGCCCTTCTCGCCTTCCCTGCCAGTCCAGTGAGCCGCATCGGAAACGCCATTTTTCGTAGCGTCCCAACCTTTGACGCTCTCTTTCTTCGTCCATTGCGCCGCATCGGACGTGTCATGACGAACCGCGGCCCAGGACTGACGCACGCTCCGGCACAGATCGGTTTCACAGGGCTTCTCAGTAGAGTCAGCCGCCATAGCCTGCGGAGCCATTCCCAGCGGCAGCGCGGCCAGAGCAGCAAGAAGCAGAGGGGCGGAAGAGGAAATGAACCGGATCGACATCGAGAGTCTCCTGTTTTCAGAGACATACACCCTGTCATCCTCCACAGGGTCAAGCAACCCCAACATAGCCTCTCCATCACAACACATAATAACCACAACAAAAAACCCCGCATCACTGCGGGGTTTTCAGCACGTCAAACCTGAAGAGGTTCAAGCACTAACGAAACAGAATCATTCCCACTCGATCGTGCCGGGCGGCTTGGACGTGATGTCGTAGGTCACGCGGTTGATGCCGCGCACTTCGTTAACAATACGGCCTGCAACGCGGTTCAGGAACTCGAAGTCGAACGGATAGACTTCCGCCGTCATGCCATCCGTGCTGGTCACGGCGCGCAGGGCGCAGGCCTGATCGTAGGTCCGGCCATCGCCCATGACGCCCACGGTCCGCACCGGCAGCAGAACCGCAAAAGCCTGCCAGATCGCATCGTAAAGTCCGGCGCGGCGGATTTCCTCAAGATAGATCACATCCACCTTACGCAGCAGATCGAGCTTTTCCTTCGTCACATCGCCCGGAATACGGATCGCCAGTCCCGGTCCCGGGAACGGGTGCCGTCCCACGATGCTTTCGGGAATCCCGAGCTCGCGGCCCAGCATCCGGACTTCGTCCTTGAACAACTCACGCAGCGGCTCGACCAGTTCCATGTTCATGCGGTCCGGCAGGCCGCCGACATTGTGATGGGACTTGATGGTCACGGACGGACCGCCCGAGAAGCTCACGCTCTCGATCACATCCGGATACAGCGTACCCTGTGCGAGGAACTGTGCACCGCCTAGCTTCGCGGCTTCTTCCTCGAAGACCTCAATAAACAGACGGCCAATCGTTTTGCGCTTGGTTTCCGGGTCCGTCACGCCAGCCAGTTCCTTGAGGAACAGCTCGGACGCATCACGATGCACAAGACGAATGTTGAAGCGGCCACGGAACGTCTTGACGACCTCGTCCGCCTCGCCCGTCCGCATAATGCCCGGATCCACGAAAATGCAGGTGAGCTGATCGCCAATCGCATCATGAATCAGCTTTGCAGCCACCGAGCTGTCCACACCACCGGACAGACCACAGATCACCCGACCAGAGCCGACCTGCTTGCGGATACGCGCAATTTCCAGATCGCGGAAACCCGCCATCGTCCAGCTTCCGCTGCAACCCGCGACATTATGGGTGAAGTTGCGGATCAGCGCTGCACCATGCGGCGTATGCACAACTTCGGGATGGAATTGCACGCCATACAGACGACGTCCCTCATCCGCGATGATCGCGAACGGCGCGCCTTCGGAATGGGCGACGGCACGGAAGCCCGGCGGAAGCTGCGTCACGCGGTCGCCGTGGCTCATCCAGACCTGTTCACGCTTACCGCGCGCCCAGACGCCACGAAACAGCGAGCAGTCTTCGGCAATATCGATATAGGCCCGACCGAATTCGCGATGATCGTGGTTTTCGACCTTGCCACCCAGCTGCTGGCACATGGCCTGCTGGCCGTAGCAGATGCCCAGCACAGGGCGGTTCAGAGCAAAAACCACCTCTGGAACTGGCGGTGCATTCTCGTCATGGACGCTGGCCGGGCTGCCGGAGAGGATAATACCGCGCGGATTGAAAGCGCGGATTTTTTCCTCGGTCGCCGTGTATGGCCAGATCTCGCAGTACACACCGCTTTCGCGGACGCGGCGCGCAATGAGCTGCGTCACCTGACTGCCGAAATCCAGAATGAGGATACGGTCTTCGTGAAGAGTTTCGTCGAGCTTTTCGACGGTGCTGGCGTCCTGCTGGGTCAATGTCGTGGCCTCGCGTTCCGGTTTCATGGTGCCTTTTGAGGCTCTCCTATAAGGTGTTGTGTCGTCTGCGTCATCCATTCTGCAACATCGAACAGGAACAACATGCGCCTGCCAGCATTTTTCGCCATTTCCGCCACGGCCCTGCTTACCGCATGTGCGGGCACGCCTGACCCCGGCCACGATCCAACCGGTTCCTGGGTTGGTGCTCTTGTTACGGATCAGGGAACATGCCCGACCGAGCACCCCTCCACCCTTCGTATAAGAGGCAGAGAGATCCTGTTCACACCCGCCGACGGCTCACAGGTTCTTCACGGCACCTACACACCCGGCAACCAGCACTATCATGCAGAACTCGCCATGACGGATCTGGACCACCATCCCACAGCCGCCGTCTTCAACGGCTACCCCGTCGGACAGGCGATCGGCGGCATTTTCGGCTCGCCGTCATGCCGCGCTCATATCACCATGACGCGAAACTGAAATTTTTTCGAAAGCGGGGTTGTCAGGTCAGTTAAGCCTCTGTAAAACCCCGCCTCACAGCGCACCCGTAGCTCAACTGGATAGAGCACCAGACTACGAATCTGGGGGTTAGAGGTTCAAGTCCTTTCGGGTGCACCAGNNNNACAGCGCACCCGTAGCTCAACTGGATAGAGCACCAGACTACGAATCTGGGGGTTAGAGGTTCAAGTCCTTTCGGGTGCACCAGTCTTCTCCTGATGAAGACTTATACAATGTGTCCGCACCCGTAGCTCAACTGGATAGAGCACCAGACTACGAATCTGGGGGTTAGAGGTTCAAGTCCTTTCGGGTGCACCACATTGCCTTCTCCTTAAAAGATTTTACCTGTTATTCAGTGGCGCACGCGCTCAAGGCAGCGATAGACCTCGTCCCATTCATAGGGCTTGGCCAAAAACATCGTGCCGCCCGGCAGTTCCCCCAGCTCCTGAATCCGGGTTCCTGACGTCAGAACAAGACCGATATCAGGGTGCTGCTCGCGAATCGCATGCGCAAGACCCACGCCGTCCATATTACCGGGCATATTGACGTCGGAAAAAATCGTACAGATGTCCGGGTGTCGGGCCAGAACAGCCAGTGCCTCGTCAGCATCAGCCGCAAGCGACGTCTCGTAACCAGCCTCTTCCAGCATGTCCGCAGCGAGGAATCGCAGAAGCGCCTGATCTTCAACGACCAGAACATGCTTTCTGTCGATTTTTTTACTCTCCCCCTGCGCGTTTCCCTGCGGAACGACGCTGGATGATGCTCCCTTCATGGACATGACATACATGGCAGTTACTTTCCGGGATTAAAAAACCTTTAACACCATAATGGTGTCGTCTTTTCAACAACGCGGAAACACGGCTCATGTTTGCATGAGTGAATTTTTTCTGACGCAAATCTTACGCATTATGCTTTGCGGAAACACGCAAATTTCAGTGCGGCAAGGGTGCGGCAAACCCGCCCCGCTCCGGCGTCGCCAGAACATCGATACCCACAATCCCCCACTGGCCGTCTGGCTGGCGTGCCAGAAGGGGGCCACCGCTGTCTCCGCGTGTTGCCGAACAGTCATGATGGATCAATCCATTCGCTGCCAATCCATTGATCTGACAGGCAATATCACCATAGGGCACTTCCTGCCGATCCTGCGGATATCCGACCAGCATCGCAGCCGCGCCCATCTCTGCTGCGCCGTAAGGAACAAGATCGGCCGACGCGATGACCTTGCGGTCCAGCACCAGCGTTGCCCGATCCTCGGACGCCGTGCCGCCCTCGTTTTCAGGGTCGTAACCGGGCGCAATAACAAACTGTGTCACCTGCGCATGAAGACGGTAATGTCCGAGCATATACCCCATCAGGACATGAACATCCTCAGGCTGGATATAGTGCCGCGTCGCAGGCAGCCACAGACAATGCGCCGCCGTCACCATGACCGTCGGCGCTACGGCGAATCCCGTGCAACGACTACCGAGAGAGGTCTGGACGCGCCCCAAAATCTTCCAGGGCGCCTTATTCACATCCACCACGCTGCGATGGCTGTCAGGTCCGAGTCCCGGCAGCGCGACACCCGGAGCGGCGAACGCTGCTGCGCCGCAGATCCAGAACATCAGCAGCGCAGCGGCGCCTTTCATCCCAGATGATCCGGGCCGAACGCATCAGGCAACAGTTCGGCCAGAGTCCGGGTCAGAAGAATATCCCCTTTGGGCGAGATCATATGCACCCGCAGGTCCGGCAGACCGAACTCCCGCAGTTTCTGCCGACACCCGCCACAGGGCGTACACGGCGCATCGCCGCCCACGACCACGATTTCCTCAATCCGCCGTCCCCCAGCACGGATCATGGAGGCAATCGCACCGGCCTCAGCACATGTTCCCAGCGGATAGGCGGCGTTCTCGACATTGCAGCCTGAATGAACACCCCCCTCACACCGCAAGGCCGCGCCCACCTGAAAGCGCGAATAGGGTGCATAAGCACGCGAACGGGCCTCAAGGGCCTCCCGGATCAGTTCCTGTATCATACCGATGATATTATCCCCTGCGGGTTCAGCTTGGAACATGCTTCCAAGAGCGATACGGTATCACCATCATGAGTGCACCGCTTCCCTCCGATCCCGCTACCGACCCGTCCTTCCACGACATGCTGGACACCCGCTCTTCCCTGACGATGGATGCACGGGACGGCCTCCTGTTCGAAGGCGTGCCCCTACACGTCATCGCGGCCGCTGTCGGCACGCCGTGCTGGATCACAGGAGCAGAAACGCTGCGACGGCGGGCAAAAGCCCTGCGCGCGGCGTTCGAGGCTCGGAACCTGCCGATCAGCATGCATTTCGCCATGAAATCGCAGGACCATCAGGCCACACTCACCATCCTGCGGCAGTGCGGTTACGGCGTGGATATCGTCAGCGGCGGCGAAATGCAGCGCGCGCTCCATGCCGGGATCCAACCCTCGAAGATCGTCTTCTCCGGTGTCGGAAAATCCGATGCGGAACTGCGGGCAGCCGTCGAGCACGATATCGCACAGATCAATGTCGAAAGCGTCGAGGAGCTGTACCGTCTCGACGACATCGCCCGGGCCTGCGGTCGTGTCGCGCGTGCTGCCCTGCGTGTTAATCCAGACGTGGACGCCGACACCCATGACAAGATTTCCACAGGTCGTGCCGGAGACAAGTTCGGTATCGAACACCGCCGCGCCGTGGCCCTGTATAGTGAAGCCGCCAGCCTGAAGAACGTCCGCCTCGTTGGCCTTGCCGTTCATCTGGGCAGCCAGATGCTGACCGCAGGCCCTTTTCGGGAAGGCTATACCCGACTGGCCGATATGGTCCGCGAAATCCGCGCCGCCGGTCACACCGTCGAAGCCGTGGACTGCGGCGGCGGCCTCGGTATCCGCTATCGTGACGAAATCGCTCCCTCGCCGGATATGCTCGCAGGCGTTATTGCCGAGACGCTGGGGGACCTTGGTGTCCGCCTCAGCATCGAACCCGGCCGCTGGCTGTCCGCACCAACCGGCATCCTGCTGAGCCGCGTAATCGAAACAAAAGCTGGCAACCCTGACTTCGTCGTTCTCGATGCCGCCATGAACGATCTCGCCCGCCCGTCCCTCTACGAATCCTGGCACGGCATTATGCCTGTCGCGCCTACAAGCCTGAACAGCCCCACAAAACTCTGGGATATCGTCGGCCCGGTCTGTGAAAGCAGCGATATCTTCGCCCGCGATCGCGGGCTCCCTGCGGATACGAAACGTGGTGACCTGATCGCTCTGCTCGACACCGGCGCTTATGGATCTGTCATGAGTTCCACCTATAATTCCCGCCCGCTCGCCGCGCAGGTTCTGATCGACAATGGGAAATGGGACATCATCCGCCAGCCCCAGAGCGTTGCGGAACTGATTGCCGCTGAATCCGTCCCCGAATGGCTGACAGCGGCTGGGAATGACCATGGCTGAGCCAAACCCGGCCCTCCATCTCAAAACCCTGCGGCGCAAGGCCCAGCGCGTCCTGTGGTGGGAACGTGCGTGGGAACCCCTGCGCTGGCCACTACTTCTCGTGGCGTTCTACGGCCTGGCCAGCCTGGCGCGCATTCCACAGTCCCTGCCCGACTGGTTGCACGCGCTGCTCGAAATCGGTGTGCTCGGCACGGCCCTCTGGTTGACCGTCACCGGTTTGCGCCGTGTCGCCTCCGTGAGCATCCCGGCAGCAGACCGCAGGATCGAGCACGATTCCCGCCTCGCCCGCCAGCCACTGCTCAGCCTGACCGACCGGCCGGCTTTTGCCGGAAACGGCGAACAGTCCGCCATCTGGGCGCGCCATGTCGAACGCGTTACAGCCTCGCTCGGAACGCTCCGCGTCGATCTTCCGCATCCCGAGACCAGCCTGCAAGACCGCATCGGTCTTATCGCCGTCCCTCTGGCCCTGATCGGCGCCGCGCTGCTGGCGAGCACACACACACCATCGCGTCTGTACGCCGGACTGGTCCCCGGCGTGGACGATGACAGCGTCCCGCTCCCGACCCTTCAGGCTTGGATCGACCGACCGCCTTATGCGCCCGGCGCCCCCATTTTCCTGTCCTCAACAGGCCGCACCACGCTGGATGTGCCGCAGGGTTCGATCCTGAACGCCACCATCACCGGCGCCCACGGAAAACCCACTCTGTCCGGCGTCGCTTCGCCCGAACAGAGCCGTCTGGATGCAGGAAGCTGGAACAGCCACGGCACGCTCCAGCAATCCGGGACTGTCCGCATCGTCGTTCGTGGCCGCACTCTCGGCGCCTGGCACGTAACCATCGAGCCTGATTTGCCCCCGACCGTCACATGGGACGGCAAGCCGGGCCCCCAAAAAGACGACTGGCGCACCGGCCTGCCGTGGCACATCCATCAGACCTATGGCGTAGAGTCGCTGGAGGCCGAAATCCATCTGCCCGGCCTCTCGCGCGGCCGCGTCCTGCGCGTTCCAATCCCTCTCGACGGCCATCCGAAGGACGCGAAAGGGATCGCCACACCCGACCTCTCCTCCGATCCTTTTGCGGGAATGGACGTCGAAGGCCGTTTGCATGCCAAAAGCGTTTCGGGTCGCGAAAGCCGTAGCGATCTCGTCAAATTCCAGATCGGCGCCCGCAAATTCACCGACCCGCTGGCCCGCGCCCTCGTGGCTTTGCGCCGCCGCCTCATGCTCGGGCAGGAACGCGCTTCAAAAGCCTCGGACGAACTGGAACTCCTGACACAGACAACCGACGAACGCGCGATCCTTGCAGCGCTGGGTCTGGAAATTGCGTCCCTTCGCAAAGACGCTCCGGAAGGCTCCGCAGGTCGCGTCCCCGGTGATCTTTGGGCGCTTGCGCTCTATCTGGACGATCTGCGCCGTGACGGCCCCGAAATCGCGGATGCCGCGGCCGAAGTCCGTGCCGCACAACAGGGTGTACAGCAGCAGCTCGACCATATGCGCGATCTGGGAGAAAAAGGTCATACTCTTCCTGAACAGGAAGAACTCCAGCGCCGCACACAGGCCCTCAAGGACGCCCTGAACCGCCGGATGCAGCTCCTGTTCGAACGCGCTGCCCAGAGCGGGATCATGATGCCGCAATCCGGCACCAGCTCGGCCGATCCGTTTTCAGACGAAATGCAACGCCTTCAGTCCGAAGCCAATCAGGGTCATGGCGACGAAGCCCTCCGGCGTCTCCAGCAGATGGAAGACATGGCCGAACGCATGCGTCAGGCGCGCCCCGAAGACCTCAAGGCGCTCGCCGCCCAGATGAAAGCGCAGGCCGAAGCACAGGCGCAGCGCGCGGCCCTGCATGATCTCGTCCACCGCGAAACCACGCTGCTCGACCACACACAATCCCGCCTTTCCGCCGCCCGCAAGGCCGCAGCACCGCCCGATGACGGCAATCCCCCCGATGTCAGCCAGATGTCCACGGCGGACCTGCTCCGCCAGCTTGGGATGCAGCCGCCTGCCGGAATGGATCAGCCTGCCGACAAACCGCCTGCACCGGTCGATCCGGCGACGGTTGCTGCCCAGTCCGACGGGCGCCGTGCGGATCACGCCCTGCAACGCGCCCTTCAGCGCGTGAACGATATCCTGAGCCACCGCGTCAAGGATCTGACCGGCAAGCCCGCCACAGCCTTCGACAAGGCCAAAACGGACATGCAGAGCGCTCGCGAAGCCCTCGCGGACCGCAAGGACGCCGACGCCCAGACAGCCGAGCAGAAAGTTCTGGCCGACCTGTCCGAAGCCGGAAAGCAGATGCGCCAGAACCAGAAATCTGGCGGGTCCGGCAAGGGCGGACAGGGTGGAGGCAGCCTGAGCTTTATCCCCTCCGGTGGTGCAGGCGGTTCCGGAAAACCCCAGCACGGCGCAAAGGGCCAGCAGGGCGATGACGGCGACCAGCCGCAGGCTGGCGATGAAGACGGTGATGATGAGGACCAGAAGGATCAGGATCCGCTGGGCCGTAAACTCGGCGAAGGTGACAAAGGCAAGGATTCGGACGCCCATATCCCCGACAAAAGCGCCCGGGACCGCGCCCGCGACATCGAACGCGAACTCCGCCGCCGCGCCTCCGACCGTACCCGCCCACAAAGCGAACTGGACTATCTGGAACGGCTCCTCAAATCGTTCTGAGACAAAAAAACCCCGGTGCCATCACGGCACCGGGGTTTTTCAAAGGCGGCAAAAACGATCTCGCTCCCTTGAATTACATAATATTACGGAACACGGTAAAACGGATTCGGGAGCAGGAAAGTCTTTTCTGCAAAGCCACCGCTCAGATCGGACGGCTGATCCCCAAGACTTGCAATAATTGTATAGCCTTTACGCTCGATCCGCTCGCGGGTCGGCGCCTTGTACAAGGCAGCATATCCATGGGAGGTCATCGGTCGCAGATACAGCCCGTCCCAGTGCTGAATTCCCGCCAGATGCAGGTTCCGCTCGGTCGCGTCCCGCTCGTCCTCATGACGCCCTGTCACGAAAAACACCGCGACATGATGCGCCTGAGCCTCTTCGATCAGCGCCCGCATGGACGCAAAAGCCGGGGCACGGCCACTCTTTTCCCAGGCGATCGCTCCACACGGCCCTTTTGGCAGGGCGTCGCACGGGCCCGCCGGAATATAGCCGAAATCATCGGCGCGGATCTCGTCCCAGTTGGACAAGGTCGTCTCGTCGATATCCAGAACGATTGCGGGATGACGCGTCTTAGGCGCCGTCTGTTTGATCCACTGGCGCGCCTGAGCAACCACGGCGTCGAAATCGCGCTGATAATCGCCGCTGTCGTGATAGGCGCTGGCGGCCATAATGGCATCGCCAACATTCGCAGGCTGTGCGGCCAGCGCCGAGAGGGGCGCAACAAACAGGCTGGTGGCGAGCAGGAGGGAACGGATCATGGAGGAGCCACCTTTCGTGACAGAAGAACAAGCCCGACCCCGACCAGCGCCAGAGCCGTACCAATGACGGACACACCGCCATAGCCCAACCCCATGGACAGTGCGATCCCTCCCAAAGCCGCACCGATCGCATTGCCGAGGTTGAACGCTCCGATATTCATGGACGACGCCAGAGCAGGCGCATCATGCGCCGCCTGCATCACCCGCATCTGAAGCGCAGGCATGAGCGCAAAGGTCGCCGCACCCCACAGCAGCGCCGCAAACAGTGCGCCCGGTACGCTCTGCGCCAACCACGGGAAGATCAACATGATCACGCCAAGGACGGGGAAAAAGACCAGCAGGCTCCCATCCAAAGAGCGATCCGCGCTTCGGCCGCCTATGGCATTGCCGATCGAGAACCCTACCCCGGTCAGCATCAGCGCCAGAGTGATGATGGTCGGGCTGGCATGGGTGATGTGTTCGAGGATTGGCGCGATATAGGTGTAGAGCACGAACATCGCCCCCGCGCCGATCGCCGTCGTCAGCAGCGCCAGAAGTACATTGCCCTTCACGAGAACCCGCAATTCGCGCCCGACCTCCGGGGCCGGGCCAATCTCGCGGGCCGGCAGGGCAAACTGCACGGCCAGCATGGTCACGAGCCCCAGTATGGCCGTCACGCCGAATGCGCTGTGCCAGCCGAAATTCAGCCCGAGCCATGTCATTGCTGGAACACCAACGATATTGGCGATCGTCAGCCCCATGAACATGGACGCCACCGCACTCGCCCGGCGCGCTGGCGCGACAGACAGCGAAGCCTCCACGGCCCCCAGACCGAAGAACGCCCCGTGGGCCAGACTGGTCAGGACGCGTGAGGCAAACAGCAGGTCATAGCTGGCGGAAACCGCAGAGAGCAAATTTCCTCCCACATACAGCCCCATCAGCAAGATCAGGGCCAGTTTTCGGCGAAAACGCGCCATCAGCAGCGTAATGACGGGCGCGCCCAGCATCACCCCCACCGCATAAGCCGTCACCAACCCACCGGCCTTGGGTACACTGACCTGAAGACCATGCGCGATGACGGGCAGCAGGCCCATCGGCGTAAATTCTGTGGTGCCGATGGCAAAGGCGCCAACAGCGAGCGAAAGCAGTGGCCAGTTTGGGGACGATTTCGCTGCCAGTTTCAAGACCGGTCTCCGGGAGGACAGATTGTTCGAGATTAATCGAACCCTGCCACACCCGGAATCCCCGGACAACCCAAAGCTGTTTTACATCATTCCGTTGGGGTGCTGCCCCATATCCATGCCATCCATGATCATGGATTTGTGGTGCGGATCATCGAGATGACATTCATGGTCCTGAAGCTCCTCGCCCGATCCATGATCGAGCACATGCGCCATGTCATCGAGCAGGATGAAACCGCCATGCTTCGCCGGCGTGATGACGAGCGTGTGGATGGACATGTCATCAGCAGCAATCACCCGGAACGGCGACGGCTCCAGAGACGTCACGATCCGCGCCCGATAGGGATGACCGTACAACGAGACCAAAGACCAATCCTCGGTGATCATGTTCTTGTCGAGCTCGGCACGCGCATAGGACGTCAGGCAATCCAGATGGATGTGCAACTGGTCCTGCGTGCGCCCCGGACGCGAATTGATCGCCATCGACAGATGCGAGTCAGGGATTTCAAACCCGTAGGACTGCGCTACATGGGCACGCTGCCCCCAGGCTTCCGCAAAATAATTCGGCGTCTCAGGCTTCAGCAAACTTGGATCTTCAACGCCCGGCACCTTCTGCGTCGGGATCACCAGATACTGGCCGCGTCCGGTCTGATCCTTGAGGAGGGCATAGCCATCTTTCTCGTCATAAACCGTGCAGGGCTTGTGATCCGCATCAACAGCACAACGCCCGTGAACGACCTTCCACAGCGCACCCCGGTCATGGGATTTTCCGCAGCCGGCCAACCCGAAAACCACTGCCGCCGCTACAAGACCAAATCTGGCCGCCGTCCCGTAATCCCGCAAAGTCATTCTTCCCTAACCTGACATTCAAGCTGCATCGCAGCCGCCAGCCTCTCGAAACGACGTCGGACCGCACTGCCCGCCGCCCGCACACTGCGCGCGCCCAGAACCAGCACGAGCGTTCCGTCTTCCACGAGAAGCCTGCACTCATCGAGCAGGACTTTCGTCCCCGCGCAGAGTGTATAGGCCAGCCGGAGCGCAAGGCCCAGACGCACCGCACGGTCAATCTCCGAGCGCGACAGAAGCTGTCGGGAAGGTTCAATCAGGGGAGAGTCCATCGAGACTTCATACCGCACGGCGAGCGTCAGGCCGATAAAAGCCCGAGCCGTATGATCGAAGCCCACACCATGCCCATACATTACCCGTCGATAGGTCTGCTCGACCCGATATTCCGGGTGATCGTAAGAACCGATATCGGAGAGCATACACGCCAGTTCGCGCAGACGCTTCTGGGTGCGCGTCTCGTCGCGGAACAGCGGTGCCGTCCAACTCACCAGCGCTTCAGCCAGCGAGGCGCTGCGGGCCAGACGATTGGCCATCTCTGTCGCCAGATCCGTCATCGGATCAAGATCCGCGACCGAAGACGCCACGTGGCGCATGTACCAGCCTTCGCGCAGTCCATCGACACTGAACACGACCTTGGACGGACGGACCCGCTCCATCAGACAGCGCAGTACGACCGCCGCAAACGGCGCATCCGCCAGACGCTTGCGCGGAGCCCCCGGCATTTTCTCAAGGGTCCGGCGTGGGGAACTGATGACCCAGTCCGCCATTTCCCGCGCTTCCCCTTCGGAAAGGGTAAACAGATGCACGAGGTTTAATGGATACTGCGTCCGCGCGATCTGAAGTCGCGCCAGCGCACGGAACGCCCCGCCCACAAGATAAAGCGGTCGCCCGGTCATACCCGGCAGCCAGTTCACTTCTGCCAGAAGCTCGTTCGCAATTTCCGCTGCCCGCTCAATGCTGCCCTTGGAACGATCATGCAGCCGGATCACGCCCAGTTTCGTCGTCACGGCTTCAAAATACTGGCTGTCCGCAACATGGATCAGTTCCAGAGAACCGCCACCAATATCCGCAACCAGACCATTCGCTTCCGGCAGACCGCACAGAACGCCGCGGGCCGCGTAATCGGCTTCTTCCGTTCCTTCCAGAACGCGGATCGGCACACCCGGCATCCGCGCGCGAATAGCATCCACGAAATCCGGCCCGTTGGTCGCATCGCGAACGGCTGCGGTGGCGAGAACCTCGAAAGGCTCGGCCCCCATGGCACGGGCGACGGCATGGAACCGCCCCAGCACGTCCATCGCCAGCGTAACGCCCTCGTCATTGAGACGCCCGGTCACATCCAGTCCGCGCCCCAGCTTGAGCGTGGCTTTCTCGTTGAAAATCGGAAGGGGATTGCGCGTCACCCCTTCAAAAACAACCAGCCGGACCGAGTTGGACCCAAGATCGACAATGGCGGAACGCTGTGCAGATGAGGACATGAAAATCAGTCTTCCAGAATCCTGTCGGGCCGCTCACGGGGGCGATGTGCCTCCGGAAGGACCTTCTCCCGCGCAGCCGAGCCTCGGCCGGACAGGGACGGATTGTTCATGAAGTATTCGTGGGCGGAGAACGGATGTGCGCCCGGCGAAACCCGATGCCAATAGCCGTCCCTCGTGAGCGTCCAGCTCTGAAGGTTGTCCTTGATGTTCATCGTCATGATCTGGCCAAGAATCTGCGCATGGACCGTCGGGTTCGTGATGGGCACCATGGCTTCTACCCTCCAGTCCATGTTCCGCACCATCCAGTCTGCCGAAGAAATGAAAACTTTTGCCTTGGCGGACGGCATCCGATGCCCGTTTCCAAAGGCGAAAACCCGGGAATGCTCCAGAAAACGCCCGACAATCGACTTGATTTCGATATTGTCCGAAAGCCCCGGCACACCGGGCCGCAGACAGCAGATTCCGCGAATGATCCCAATGATCTTCACCCCGGCCTGCGAGGCTTCGTAGAGTTTGTCGATCAGTTCGGCATCCACGAGGCTGTTCATTTTCAGCCAGATCCGCCCCGGACGCCCTTCCTTCACATGGTCGATTTCGTCCTGAATGAGCTGTTCCAGCGTGGAGCGGATGGTGATGGGCGAGAAGGCCAGCGCATCCATTTTCGCGGGGATGGCATAGCCCGTCATGTAATTGAACAGACGCGCCGAATCCGAAGCCAGCTTCGGGTCACAGGTGAAGAACGACAGATCCGTATAAATCCGCGCCGTAATCGGATGGTAATTGCCTGTTCCGAAATGCGCGTAGGACCGTAGCGAGCCGTTTTCGCGACGGACCACAAGACTCAGCTTGGCATGGGTCTTGAGATGCGCGAAGCCGAACACGACCTGCACACCCGCCGCTTCAAGCGCGCGGGACAGGCGAATATTGGCTTCCTCGTCAAACCGCGCCCGTAGTTCGACCATGGCGGTCACTGATTTTCCGGCCTCTGCCGCTTCAATCAGCGCATGAACGATCGGGCTGTCGCGAGATGTGCGATACAGCGTCTGCTTGATTGCCAGAACGTTCGGGTCCAGCGCCGCCTGACGCAGGAACTGCACCACCACGTCGAAACTCTCGAACGGATGATGGACCAGCATGTCCTTCGCCCGGATCGCCGCGAAACAGTCGCCGTCATAATCCAGAACCCGCTCCGGAAAGCGCGGCGTATAGGCCGGAAACACCAGATCCGGCCGGTCATCCACGATCAGTTGCTTGAGATCGGTCACGCCGACGAAGCACGGCAGAACGACAACGTCCTCCTCACCCACGCCCAGCTCTTCACCCATCTCACGACCCAGCGTATCCGGCAGCTTGCGATCAAGTGCGAGGTGGATGCACACGCCGCGCCGACGCTGCTTCAGCGCTGTTTCGTAAGACCGGACCAGATCCTCGGCTTCGTCTTCAAACTCCACATCCGTATCGCGGATCACGCGCAGCACACCCGCCGCCCCGATCACAAGCCCCGGAAACAGGCGTCCGGCAAATAGCGTGATGAGATCTTCGAGCAGCACGAAGCGGGTCTGGTCCGGTGTTTCCTGCCCTTCCTTCAACCGCGCCGGAAGCCGCAAGAAACGCGGAACCTGCGCTGGCAGCAGGATAAGTCCATCCATCACATGTGCTGAAGAGGCCGCATCCTTCAGACGCAGATGCAGCGCCAGACCCATATTCGGAATGAAAGGCAGCGGATGGGAGGGATCGACCGCCATCGGGGTCAGCACCGGGAAGACCCGCTCGTCGAACAGCGTGGAAAGCTGCGCCAGATCCGTCTCATCCAGCGAGTCGGTCGGAAGAATGACGATCCCCGCGTCCTTCAGCTCTCCTTCCAGCACATGCCAGACGCGCTGCTGCTCCGCCAGAAGATGCCGCGCCTTCTGCCGCACCTGTGAAAGTTGCTGGATGGGAGTCAGTCCGTCCGGACTGCGCACGACCATGCCTTCACGCACCTGCCCCACAAGCCCGGCCACGCGCACGGAATAGAACTCGTCCAGATTGCTGGAACTGATCGAGAGAAACCGCACCCGCTCCAGCAGCGGGTTGCGGGTATTTTCGGCCTCTTCAATAACGCGCTCGTTGAAATCCAACCAAGACAGTTCCCGGTTCAGGAAGCGCTCTGGCGACGTTGCCATACGCGCGTAATCTTCGGCCCGGATAGCGGGAGTCTGCCGACGACGGCTGCGGTTCTGGGCTGGAGTGACTGCACTGCGTGGCTTGCGGGGAGAGCGGCGGCGCGGCGCGGGCCGGGAATCTTCAGTCGTCACAATGGGGCCTTCCGGAACACACGGATTTAAAAATCGCCTCAAGGGTCATGCCACGGGATAGGCATGTCAAACGGAGTTTTTGTGTCACGTTCGTGACATCTATTCCTCAGGCGTCAGCAGATCCGGCAGCATTTCCAGCGCCAACGCTCGCGTGATGGGCTGCTTGCGCACCAACGCCGCCTCGTCCAGCCGTTCCACTGCCGAAACCAGTGCGTTGCCCGTCCGGGGCAGATGACGCCACAGCCAGTCCGTCACCGATTGCGACACGACAAGCTGCCGGTCTGCCAGCAGCGACAGGAGCAGCGTCGCCCGCAGATCGTCCTCGGGTTCGCCCGTCGCGGTCGTGGCTGTCGCCCGCAAACGGCTCGCAAGATCGGGCAGCATGAAATGACTGCGCGACGGCGGCAGGCGGCCCGCCATCAGAACGCGATCGCCTTGGGAGAACGCATCATTGAGCAGATGCAGCATGGTCGCCTCATCGCCCGGCGAATCGGTATTATCAATCGCAAGATTCCCCTGAACCCGGATCCGCCCGCCCGCAGAGGACGTGGAGAACAGGCGGGCATCCAGCACCGTCGCGTCATGTTCATGCGCCCATGCCGTCAAAAGATGCGTCTTTCCCGTTCCCGAAGGCCCCCAGAGCCATAAACGCCCATCCGGCCATTGACTGCGCGCAAGCCATGCCCGCGCCGCCACATTCGACGGACCATTGATGAAACGATCGGACGTCATCGCCGTCACCCGGCGCAGGGGAAACGCCATCTGGGTGGCCGCGGGTCTTCCGGACACCCCGCCCACATCCCGTTTCGTCATCGCAGCCCCCTTTTTCATGCCGTAACACCATCAAACAGGCGTTCCGCCAGCGCGCAGGATGCTCTAGAACGGCGTCACGTCAACCAGCGGGAACCTTTCGACCATGACCGATCAGCCTGATATCGCCCCCGGATCGAGCCACAGCACGACTGGCGGCGCAAGCTACGCACAGGCCGGCGTGGATATTGCCGCAGGCGATGCACTGGTCGACGCGATCAAGCCCGCAGCCAAAGCCACGAACCGTCCCGGCACGATGGGCGGCCTCGGCGGCTTCGGCGCGCTCTTCGATCTGAAAGCCGCAGGCTTCACCGATCCCGTCCTCGTCAGCTGCACCGATGGCGTCGGCACGAAACTGATGGTCGCCATCGAGGCCGGAAAGCATGATGATGTCGGGATCGACCTCGTCGCCATGTGCGTCAACGACCTCGTCGTACAAGGCGCCACCCCGCTGTTCTTCCTGGACTATCTCGCCACCGGAAAACTCTCCGTCGAAGCCGCAGCCACGGTCGTGAAGGGCATCGCCAAGGGCTGCGCCGAGTCCGGCTGCGCTCTCGTCGGCGGCGAAACGGCTGAAATGCCCGGCATGTACGCTCCCGGCCATTACGATCTCGCAGGCTTCAGCGTGGGTGCTGCCGAGCGCAACAGCCTGCTTCCCGCCAACATCGCCGAAGGCGATACGCTGATCGGTCTGCCCTCCTCGGGCGTTCATTCCAACGGCTTCTCTCTGGTGCGCGAAGTCGTACGCCGCTCCGGCCTCGGCTGGAACGACCCGGCCCCCTTCGCCGAAGGTCACACGCTGGCCGAAGCCCTGATGACGCCCACGAAGCTCTATGTCCGCACGGTGCTAGACCTGCACGCCAAGGGCCTGCTGAACGGCTGCGCCCACATCACAGGCGGCGGCCTGCCGGGCAACCTGCCGCGCGTCCTCCCCGAAGGCCTTGGCGTCCGCATTGACGGCTCCGCATGGGTCGTTCCGTCCGTTTTCCGCTGGCTGGCCAAAACCGGCAATGTGGCGGCTGACGAAATGCTCCGCGTCTTCAACTGCGGCATCGGCATGGTGCTTGTCACATCCGAGCCGGAAAAGGTCATGGCGGAACTGGATGCGCGCGGCGAAACCGGTTTCCTCATGGGCCAGATCGTCCGCTCCGACGACGCCTACACCCTGACCGCACCGGTTTCCTTCGCATGAAGAAGCCGCCCGTCAGAAACAGAGCCAAAGCCCAGCCTAAAAACGCGCCAAAAAAAATCCAGAAGGTGCCTGTCGCGATCCTCATCAGCGGTCGCGGCAGCAATATGCGCGCCCTGATCGAGGCCTGCGCCCGACCGGACTATCCCGCCGAAATCGTGCTGGTCCTCAGCAACCGCCCGGATGCGCCGGGCCTTGAGGTCGCCGAAGACGCGGGCCTGAAAACCCTCGTCATCGACCACAAGCCTTTCGGTACGGACCGCGAAGCCCACGAACGCGAAATAGACGCAGCCCTTCAGGCCTCCGGCGCCATGCTGGTCGTCCTCGCGGGCTATATGCGTGTCCTGACACCATGGCTGGTCAAGGCGTGGGAAGACAGGATGCTCAACATCCACCCGAGCCTCCTACCCGCCTTCCCCGGTCTGCACACCCATGAAGCCGCCCTCAAGGCTGGCGCAAAAGAACATGGCTGCACCGTCCACCTCGTCACATCCGGCGTGGATGAAGGCCCTATCCTCGGGCAGGCCAGCGTTCCCGTCCTTGAAACCGATACGCCGGAAACCCTTGCCGCCCGCGTGCTGGAACAGGAACACCTCCTCTACCCGGACGTGCTCGAAATGATCTGCGACGTTTTTGCGAAGTAAAAAAGTAAAAGACGTCCAGCGTCTCCGAACAAAAAAGGCGCGAACCGAAGTCCGCGCCTTTTTTGTTGAGAACAGATTACCTGTCGTAAAAATTACGGCAGGATTTCCGTCTCGGCGAAGAAGAAGGAGATCTCGTTCTTCGCGTTCTCAAGGCTGTCGGAACCGTGCACGGAGTTGGCTTCGATGCTCTCGGCGAACAGCTTGCGGACGGTGCCTTCAGCAGCATCGGCCGGGTTGGTGGCGCCCATGACTTCGCGGTTCTTGGCGACAGCGCCTTCACCCTGCAGAACCTGCACGACAACCGGCTCGGCAATCATGGAGGACACGAGGCTGCCGTAGAACGGACGCTCCTTGTGAACCGCATAGAAAGCGCCAGCCTGCTTCTCGGTCAGGTGGATGCGCTTCTGGGCGACGATACGCAGGCCGGCGTCTTCGAACACGGCATTGATCTTGCCGGTCAGGTTACGCTTGGTCGCGTCGGGCTTGATGATGGAAAGCGTGCGCTCGAGAGCCATCTTTCTTCTCCTGTTAGGACCGGTCCTCGCTGGACCAGCGGGTCAATACCGCCGTTCCACTAGAGCAAATTCATCGTTCCTGATAGGTCTGTCGCAGTATTTTAACCGACCTGTTTCTTTTCTTCCGACTGATCGAGGCGCCCGTGAGCCTGCTCACCATCACCGACCTGTCCCTCCGCATCGCGGGCCGCTCCCTGCTGGACAATGCGTCCCTCAGTGTGGACCCAGGACGCAAGATCGGCCTGATCGGCAGGAACGGCGCCGGAAAATCCACCCTTCTGGCCGCGATTGCTGGTGATTTCGCGCCTGACGGCGGCACAATCACCCTCGCCGCCCGCGCTACGATGGGCCGCGTCAAACAGGAAACACCCTCCGGCAGTACGTCCATTCTCGATACAGTTCTGGAAGGCGACCTTGAACGCACCCGACTGCTCGCGGAAGCCGAAACCGCGACCGATCCTGTCCGCATCGCAGATGTCCATGAACGCCTCATCGCCATCGACGCCTACACGGCTCCCGCCCGCGCCGGGGCCATCCTGTCTGGTCTCGGCTTCGATCAGGACGCGCAGAATCGAGCGGTTTCGGACTTCTCGGGCGGCTGGCGAATGCGCGTATCACTCGCCACGGCCCTGTTCCTGAACCCTGACCTGCTGCTGCTCGACGAACCAACGAACCATCTCGATATCGAAGCCACGCTCTGGCTGGAATCCTGGCTCGCGAAGTTTTCCGGGGCCGCGATCATCGTCAGCCATGACCGCTCCCTGCTGGACAACACCGTCGATGCCATCGCCCATCTCGATCACCAGAAAATCAGCGTTACCCCCGGTGGCTACGACAATTTCGTCCGCATCCGCACGGAACAAGCGCTTCAGCAGAACCGCGCTGCCGAGCGCATCGCGGCCCAGCGCGCGCATATGCAATCTTTCGTGGACCGCTTCCGCGCCAAGGCCACCAAAGCCAAGCAGGCGCAGGCCCGTCTGAAAGCTCTCGAACGCCTCCCCCAGATCGAGAGCGTCGTGGAAGACACCCCCACCCGCTTCTCTTTCCCCGAACCGCAGCCTTTGCCGCCCCCGATGCTGAGCCTGAACAATGTGAGCCTTGGCTATGACGGGCGCGTTGTCCTCAAGGGACTGAACCAGCGTCTGGATATGGAAGACCGGATCGCCCTGCTTGGTCAGAACGGCCGTGGGAAATCTACCTTTGCCAAGCTGCTCGCCGGTCGGCTGGAACCGATGTCCGGCACTTACAGTCATTCGCCCAAGCTGAAAATCGGCTATTTCGCCCAACACCAGAGCGATGAACTCGTCCTGACCGACACGCCCATCGACCATATGAGCCGCGCCATGCCGGACGCGCTTCCCGCTGCCGTCCGCGCGCAACTTGCCCGGTTCGGCCTTGATGAAAATCGCGCCGAAACAAAGGTCGGTGAACTCTCCGGCGGTGAAAAGGCACGTCTGCTCCTCGCCCTTTCCACCCGCGAAGCCCCGCATCTGCTGATCCTCGATGAGCCGACCAACCACCTGGATCTGGACGCCCGTGACGCTTTGATCCGCGCCCTGTCAGCATTCGAAGGCGCGCTCGTCCTCATCAGCCATGACAGCCATCTCGTGGAATCTGTCGCCGACCGTTTCTGGCTGGTCGAAGATGGTACGATCTCGCCGTTTGATGGCGACATGGCAGAATATCGCGCCTGGCTTCTCGAACGGGCCCGCAAAGCGCGTGCCGAGATGGCGGAACGCAGCAAGGCCTCCACGGCGTCAGCAGATGGCGGCACAGCGTCTGCCCAGAAACGCATCGACCGCAAGGAACAGACCCGTGCCCTCGCCCCGCTGCGGCGGAAAATCCGCGATGCCGAAGCAAAAATGACCCAGCTTTCTGGCGAAAAGAAAAAAATCGAGGCCCGGCTGGCCGATCCTGCTCTGTACCAGTCCAGTGATGCTGCAGAACTGACATCCCTGAACGTGCATCTTGCCGCGCTCAACGCCACGCTCGAAACCGTCGAGGAAAGCTGGCTCGAAGCACAGGCCGAACTGGAAGATGCAACGGCCTGAGCCGGGCCCATTGACCCTTCTTCCTCCGCCCCATAAGCCATTTGCCAACGACTGAGCCTCAGGACTGACACCTCCATGCGCATCTCTTTTTCCGATCCGGCAGAACGCAGCGAAACGGAACCCCGTGCGCGGGAACTGTCCAAAATTGCCGGGCTGATGCGGATCACGCTCGCCCTGACCCTGATGCTGCTCGCCATCTGGCTGATCGGCGATGTTCTGGCCGTGATCTTTGCCTCCGCTCTCGTGGCCATCGTCCTGCATGGACTGGCCCGTATGCTCCGGCGTCACGTTCCCGTCATTCCCTATCAGGGCGCGGTTGCCCTCGTGACCGTTGCGATCCTCGTCGCCATGATCGGCCTTGGCTGGAGCAGCGGCCCTTCCATCAGTGACCAGTTCATCCGCCTTAAACAGGCGCTGATTACCCAGTCCGGTGAACTGCGCGCCCATCTGTCCGGCTCCACGATCGGCCAGATGGTCCTCGACCACCTGCCAGCCTCTCTTGGCGGAAACGCCCCCGGAACAGGAGGCCTCGGCTCTCTGGGATCAGGACTTGCAGGCTCGGTCACAGGCCTTCTCAGCAGTGTCTTCGGGATTATCGGAACGCTTCTGGTCGTTCTGATCGCCGGTCTGTATTTCGCCCTCAGCCCGGCCGTCTATATCGACGGGATGATCCGCCTCGTCCCCACGCAGCACCGTCCCGCCGCGCGTGAACTGATGCTGACTGCCGGGTCCACGCTCTGGGCCTGGACCGCCGGGCAGGCACTGGACATGCTCGTGGTCGGCATCCTCTCTGGCGTGGGCCTGTCGCTGATTGGCGTACCGCTTGCACTGGCGCTCGGCGTCGTGGCGGGTCTGTGCAATTTCATACCCTATATCGGCGCCATTCTCGGTGCCGTGCCTGCTGTCCTGCTGGGTCTGTCGCTCGGCACGCATGAGGGCCTGTTCGTCGCCATTCTGTATTGTGTGATCCAGTTCTTCGAGGGCAATGTCCTTGCCCCGCTGATCCAGCGCCGCGCCGTGCATATGCCCCCCGCCATGGCGATCCTGTCGCAGACCGTTTTCGGCTCCATTCTTGGTGCCCCCGGCCTGATCCTCGCCTCCCCCATCACCTCCGCCCTTCTGGCGATGGGCGACAAAGCCACGGCCCCGCTGGAGGACGAAAACCAGACCCGTCGTGACGTCGGCGAAGTCACGGAAGAAGAAGAGAAACAGCAGAAATAAGCCTCGCCCTTTCCGCGACAGCACAAAAAAGACCGGCACTCCCGAAGGAGGCCGGTCTTTTTTGTGCTCTCAACACGCTCCAGAAAGTCCTTACTTTCCGGGCTGCGCTCCAGCAGGCTGCAAGGCCATGAGCTGTGCATCAGGAAAGGCGTTCATCCGGTACGGGCCATTTTTCGCAAGCTGGATCCCAACAATGTCGTCCTGCTTTTTGTATTTCCAGATGGAAATAATAACTGGCTCGCCCTGTGCGCCCGCCATTTCGAGAACGACTTTCGGTGCGAGATCGGTTTTCTCGCCCGACGGCCCCCAGGCCGTTTCATGCGACTGAAGCCACAGATTGACCTTCTGAACCTCATCTGCCGACAGATCGCGACTGATCGGCGCGCTCATCTGCCCCGCAGTCACCTGCGGAAATTTCCACGCATGCAGCAGCGGCCACGTCACAAACCAGATGATGCCTACGGGAATGAGGACCAGCGCCCCGAAAACCAGAAGAAGTTTCTGCTCGCGTCTCACGCCTGTTCTCCTGCCCAGCGATTGAGGGCTGCAATGATGTGGCGGACGTCATCGTCCGTCAGTTCGGGATGGATGGGAAGCGCCAGAACGCGTGCGCCAAGCCCTTCGGCCACTGGCAGCACGGCTCCGTCATGATGCGGCGCATAGGCTGGCTGATGATGCAGCGGCTTCGGGTAGTAAATGGCAGTCGGAACGCCTGCATCCTTCAAAAACGTCTGAAGCGAATTCCGCTTTTCCGCATCCGGCAGCAGGATCGTATAGATCGCCCACGCGCTCTCGCTATCCGAAACGCGTACAGGCGGTACGATCCCCGCAGGCATCCCTTCATCATAGGCCGTCGCAATCGCATCCCGGCGCTTCAGCTCTGCGTCAAACACATCGAGCTTTGCCAGAAGCACAGCCGCCTGAAGCGTATCCAGACGCCCGTTGATCCCGATCCGCTCGACTTCATAACGCGTCCGGCCTTCGCCATGCGTGCGAAGGGAATGATACAGCGCCGCCAGATCGTCGTCGTCCGTCAGGATCGCGCCGCCGTCCCCGTATCCACCCAGTGGTTTGGACGGGAAGAAAGACAATGTGGTCGCCTTCGCCTCATGTCCCAGACGACGACCATGATACGTCGCCCCAAAAGACTGTGCACAATCGGCCACCAGCGTCAGACCTTCCTGCGCCGTCCAGAGCTTCAGTTCGTCCCAGGGCGCGGGTTGGCCGAACAGATCCACACCGATCACAACACGCGGCTCCAGATCTTCAGTCTGACGGACGGCCTCAAGCCGCGCCTTCAGCGATTCAAGACTGATCTGGAAAGTCTGCGGATCGACATCCACGAAAACCGGTGTTCCACCCAGCAACAGGACGACTTCCGCCGTCGCCGTATAGGTGAAGGCTGGCAGGAAAACCGCATCTCCCGGCCCGATTTCCTCGCCCATCAGCACCATCAGCAGCGCATCGGTCCCGGATGAGACGCCGATCGCATGTTTCGCACCGCCGAACTCTGCCAGACGATGCTCGAGTTCCTGCACTTCCGGGCCAAGCACGAAGCGGCAATGCGCCATGACGGCATCCACGCGCTTCTGAATGCTGCCGCCAAGGCGCGCCTGCTGGGCGGGGAGGTCGAGAAAAGCAATCTGCCGTGTCATGGCGCTATCATCTCCGGATCGGGATGGGAGACCGCGACCGGCAGTCCGCCGTCACGGTTATGAAGAAATTCGGGGACCAGCCTGTACAGGATCGTCATGATCGCGCCCAGATCGTTTGCGCGGCAGGCCATTTCCAGCTCATCCATCGCAAGTCTCGCAACCCTGAAATCGACGGTGCGCGGAGAGGCCATCCGCAGGCCGGGCGCATCTGTCGGAACCGGGGCCTCACGGCCATGGAACAGTTCCTCAAAGAGTTTTTCGCCCGGACGCAGGCCGGTGAAGCGGATCTCGATATCGGTTTCGGGACGCAGCCCGGCCAGACGGATCATCTGGAACGCCAGATCCATGATCCGCACCGGATCGCCCATATCAAGCACGAAAATCCCGCCCTGCTTGAGGCGCCGGTCCGTCGCATCGTTTTCCGCACGCTCATGTGTTCCGCGCACAGCCGCCTGCAAGACAAGCCCCACGGCCTCAGGCACCGTCATGAAATACCGGGTCATGTCGGGATGCGTGATGGTCAGCGGACCGCCATGTTCAAGCTGCCGCCGAAACAGCGGCACGACCGATCCCGTGGACCCCAGCACATTGCCAAACCGCACAGTCACGCACCGCATGCCGCCCTGCCCGGCCCGCGCCCGCATATCGAGCGCCTGCCCGTAAACCTCCGCACAACGCTTGCTGGCGCCCATCAAACTGGACGGATTGACCGCCTTGTCGGTAGAGATCATGACCATCGCCTGCACACCAGCGCGCTCGGCTTCGTCCGCGACAATGCGTGTGCCGATCACATTTGTCAGCACACCCTCGACCGG
This sequence comes from Gluconobacter sp. Dm-44, assembly GCF_018256175.1. Taxonomy (NCBI): domain Bacteria; kingdom Pseudomonadati; phylum Pseudomonadota; class Alphaproteobacteria; order Acetobacterales; family Acetobacteraceae; genus Gluconobacter; species Gluconobacter sp. Dm-44. The sequence goes on from NZ_JAERLZ010000001.1 coordinate 216,263, forward strand.
ATTGTCCTCGACGATGGGCACATGCTTGAGAGCCGCCGCATGAAAGACGATCTGCGGTCGATACTCCCCGAAAATCTCCGCCATGCGTCGCCGATCGCGCACGTCCGCCACGATCTGATGGCATGTCACATCACCAAAGCGCTCGGAAATATCCAGATTGATCTGCCACAGCGCGTACTCGCTGCTCTCAATCAGGAGAAGCACAGCGGGCTGAAACGATGCGATCTGCCGCGCGAGTTCGGAGCCAATACTCCCCCCGGCCCCGGTCACGGCAATGACACGGCCACTGATCAACCGCGCCATACCCTGCGAATCGAGCGCAACCGGTGGACGGTTCAGCAGATCCTCAATCGCGATAGGCCGAAGTTCCACCCTGTCTGCCGGCTGCAACGCTGTCAAAGACGGCGTGCGCTGAACGTCGATGTCATAGACGCGCGCGGCTTCAAGGATGCGTGCCAAGTCCCGCCCCTTGATATCTCCTGACGTCAGGACCAGCGCATCCGGCAGCTTTCCCGCAGCGAACAGGCGCTCCAGAATGGCGGGCGTTTCGCTGATCGTTCCCAGAATGGGGCAGTCATGAATACGCCGCCCGGCCTGCTGCGAACCGCCGGTCAGAATCCCCGTCACGCTGCGGCTGTTCTCGCTGTCCCGCTCCATCGCCCGGATGAACAGATCCGCCTCATGATCCGCACCCAACAGCAGAATGCGCTGACTGGCCAACGCGGTGCTCTTACGGCGCGCTGCCAGCCGCCACATCATGCGGACAGAACCGAGAAACACCAGAAGGACCAGCGCATGGATGATCGGAAAGGTCGGCGTCGGCAGCGGATAGCCCGCTACGCGTAAGAGTCCCGCAAATAACAGCGCGCTCAGAACCGAGGCGCAGGCAATATTGAACAGATCCGCCACACCCGAGAACCGCCAGTATTGCTGCGGAACGCGGAACGGCAGCCCACCCACCAGAAGCGTGATCCCGCCACCCGCAATAAACCAAAGCGGATGCAACCACCCTCCGGCCGGATCGGCCAGCCAGCGCGCAACAGGTGCGGCAGCCGCAGACACGACTCCGTCCAACGCAACATTGAGCGCAATGCGCCGCGCGCGCATCGACGTATGCGAGGCAGAAGGCGGCCTGAAAGACGGCGCCGAAGGGGGCATTGAGGCCGGAGCGGCAGGGCCTGTAGGATCAGCAGATGTCACCCGCCCCTTATAGCGCCAAAAGCCGCTCTCCCATAAAGTCGTTCCATGCCCTTTTCTTTTCAGAACATTAACAACGGCCTTACGCTCCCCTGCGTGGCCGCAGTCGTGCTGTGCAATATCCTGATCCTGCTCATGATCCGGGCCGGTGTTCTGGATCATCCCGTAGAGCGGAGCTCTCATACACGACCAACCCCTAAGGGTGGCGGCATCGGAATCGTGGGAGCCTTCGTTCTATGCCTGATCCCGGCCCTGCGCGCATCCCATGCCACGGTGTCCATCATTCCGGCTATTACGGGACTGCTGATCGGCATGATCGTGCTGGGCGCTATATCGTGGCTCGACGACATGCGCCCTTTCCCGGCCCGCTACAAACTCGCAGCCCAGTTTCTGGCCGCTATTGCCGCGGCATTCGGAGCGACATACGGCACGAATATTCCATCATGGATGGTAGTGCCTTTCGTTCTCGCTGCGGTGTTCATTACGAATGCTCTGAATTTCATCGACGGGATCAACGGTCTCGCCTCTGGCGTCATGGCCATCTCCGCCATCTTTCTGGCGAGCGCAGGCATCATACCAGTCGCGTTCATGCTGCTCGCCATCTGCCTGCTGAGCTTCCTGCCTTATAATTTTCCAAAGGCCCGGATTTTCATGGGCGACGTTGGCAGCCAGCCCATCGGACTCGCCATCGCATGGGGCGGCATGACAGGGTTTGGCACAGGCAGCGGCGTGCTCGTGATCGCACTGCTTTCGGGCGTGTTGTGGGACGTGACCTTTACGCTGCTGCGTCGCGCCCGCGCCGGAGACAGACTCGCCCAAGCACATCGTGGCCATCTCTACCAACTGGCCGTCCGTTCAGGACTGCCCGTACCACTCGTCACTTTTTTATACTGGGGGTTTGCCCTCTGGGGCGCTGTGGCTTTCGCCACAGGTCAGATCATCATCACAGTTCTGATGATCGCCCTGCCACAGATTTTGTGGACAGGATATGTCTGCACGCGAGCCAAAGCCCGCGTGCAGGATCGCTGGTAATCAGCAGATCGTTCAGCCGGCGCGGCGGCTGCTCAGGCGCTCGACGGACGCCGAAGCGCGCTCTGTGCGGGTCGAACGGGTACCGGAGGCTTCCGTCATGACGGCGCGCATTTCGCGAAGGAAGGTGGAACCCTTCAGCGTGCGCTGCACGAGAACCGAACGACGGTCCAGCGGATCGACCTTGCGACGGGCCAGATCCAGTTCACCCAGACGGTCGAGCGCGCGGGTAATGGCGGGCTTGGACACCTTGAGCTCAAGGGCCAGACCACGAACCGTATGAGCACCGTCCCGCAGATAGCAGGTCAGGAACACGGCAAGCTGGCGTGCCGACAGGTCGGGTCCGTCACGACGGACCATGGAAACGATGGTGTCGCACAGAAGGTTGAGCATTTGATCATTGGTAGCCTGGGGCATGATCTCTCTCCTAAACAGTTAGACCCCCTGTTGTCCGATCCCATAACAGAGACCCGCAGCACGGGAGCCAACATGAAATTGTCTCTACCTCTCCTTCCCGGGAGAGGCGTCAGTTACACTCAGATGGTGATTCGAAACGCATACGCAAGCATATGGGTTTCAAAACATTCCAGTAGACGATGACTCTGCATCGAAACGATAAGGGGCATATGCCTCATTGAAACGCGTTTGACACCCTAATCTTTCAAGCCTTCTTCACACCGTCACACTGTTTCCCGAGTGAAACGCTTCATGAAAGCTCAGGAATTATTATGAATTCGTGACAAAGTCTCCAGAATCGCCCGCAGACCGAGCACTTCTCCGCCCTCCGGCCGACCCGGACGCCCTCCATCATTCCACGCATAAGTGTCGATATGAGCCCATTTTTGGCCATCCGGAACGAATTTCTGGAGATAAAGCGCCGCTGTAATCGCCCCGGCCATGGGTTTTGACGTCACGTTTCCGAAGTCGGCAACTTTACTATCGAGCCATGCATCATAGCCATGCCAGAGCGGCATTCTCCACATCACATCGGCTGTCTTTTTTCCCGATTCGAGAATGAGTGAAGCCAGTTCATCATCATTACTGAACAGCGCTGGTACATCCGGACCGAGTGCTACGCGCGCAGCACCCGTCAGGGTTGCAGCATCAAGAATGAAATCCGGACGGTTTTCAGACGCCTCCGTTATGAGATCACACAACACCAGCCGCCCTTCTGCATCCGTATTGCCAATCTCGACCATTTTGCCGCTGCGCGTCTTCAGAACATCCCCCGGCCGCATGGCATGACCGGACACGCTGTTCTCCACGCACCCCAGACGCAGTTCCAGATCCACATCCAGACCCAGATCGATCGCCGCGCATGTCACGGCAAGCATCAGGGCTGCCCCGCCCATGTCCTTCTTCATCCGCAGCATCCCTGCTGCCCCCTTAAGGTCGTAGCCGCCCGTATCGAAGCACACCCCCTTGCCGATCAGCGAAACCTTCGGCGCTCCCTCACGTGCTTTCCAGCGCGCCACGACCACGACCGGCTTACGCTCTGATCCCTCGCCCACTTCCGCCAGACACGGATACGCACTGCGCAGATCGTCACCCTCGACAAGACTGACGCTCGCCCCCCGGTGCACCAGCGCCTTGCCCGCCATTTCCGAAAGTTCGCGCGGCCCCAGAAGATTTGCCGGCATGTTGATCAGATCCCGCCCGAAGCACACAGCCTTCGACAGCGCCACAAGCCGCGTCGCATCGTCGGGAACGACCATCCGCGTCGCGCGTGGCTTCACCTCCCCCAGACCGAACCGATACGCCCCCATACAGAACCCGAGCAGCGCACTCTCCAGCGCTCCGGCTTCCAGTCCGTGCAGCACGACCGTCCAGTCACCTTCCGGCAGGGCTGTTCCCAGAACCCCGAAAGCCTCCGGATCATTTGCCCGCGCGGAGGCCACGCACAGGATTGCTGCTCCGACCCCGCCCTCACCCGGCAGCAGCGTGAAAGCACCGTCTTTCGCCGAAAATCCCTGTGCTTGCAGAAAGGCAGCATGCTCTCCAAGAAGACCGGAAACCGCAGCACTGTCCTCACAGGCCACCAGATGAACCAGACGCGCCGAAGGCGCTTCGGCAGAGGTCACGAAGGGAAGCTGGGGATGCGGATTCATAGTTTTTCTTCCTCAAAGACCTGCCTCACCCGAGAAAGATCCGCCGGGAGGGCTTCAGATGCTTGCTTTTGCTCCGCAGGCACCCGACCATTCAGACATGAAGGGTGCATTCCACGGAACCTCGTCCAGCGACCATACCATGCCAGCCAGCATCCGTGCTGCCCTCGGCCCCACCAATACCGGCAAGACCCATTATGCCCTAACGCGCATGATGGCCCATGCGTCCGGCATCATCGGTTTTCCTCTGCGCCTTCTGGCCCGAGAAAACTACGAACGCCTCGTTAAAATCAAAGGCGAGCGCAGCGTCGCGCTCATCACGGGTGAAGAAAAAATCGTGCCCTCCGGCGCACGCTGGTTTTCCTGTACCGTCGAGGCCATGCCGCTGGACCGTAAGGCCGAATTCATCGCCATCGACGAGATCCAACTTGCCTCGGATCCGGATCGCGGTCACGTCTTCACGGATCGCCTGCTCCACGCTCGTGGCACCGTCGAGACGCTGTTCCTCGGCGCCGAGACCATCCGCCCGCTGCTTCAGAGACTCGTTCCGGGTATCGAAATCGACATCCGCGCCCGCCTCTCGAGCCTCGCCAGCACCGGACACACCAAGCTCTCCCGTCTGCCTCCACGCTCGGCTATCGTGGCCTTCTCCATGAGCGAAGTGTATGCGCTGGCCGAAGTGATCCGCAGACGCCGTGGCGGCTGTGCGGTTATCATGGGCCAGCTCAGCCCCCGTACCCGTAATGCTCAGATCGAGCTCTATCAGAACCGCGATGTGGATTATCTCGTCGCAACCGATGCCATCGGCATGGGTCTGAACATGGACGTCGATCACGTCGCCCTTGCCCAACTCAGCAAGTTCGACGGCACGGTTCCTCGCCCACTGTTCCCGCAGGAAATCGCCCAAATTGCCGGACGCGCCGGTCGCGGCATGAAAGACGGCACCTTCGGCACTACGGCCGACTGTCCGCCCATGTCCAGCGCCCTCGTCGAAGCTGTCGAGCAGCACCGCTTCGACCCGATTCAGCGTCTCTACTGGCGCAACCACGAACTCGATTTCACCAACCCGGCCAAACTGCTCAAAAGCCTGACCCGCCCGCCACCGTTGCGCGGCCTGACCGCAGGGCGCGTGGCCTCGGACGTCACCACCCTAGAATCCCTGATGCTTGACCCGGATGTTCGCGAGATCGCCCGAGGCAAGCGCGCTACAACCCTGCTCTGGGACGTCTGCCAGATCCCCGATTTCCGCAAACTCGGCGATGACAGCCATACCCGCCTCTGCGCGCGCCTCTACAGCCATCTGGTCAAGGAGGGATCCATTCCCGCCAACTGGATGGAAGGCCATATCCGTGGTCTGGCCAAAACCGAAGGCGATATCGACACCCTCATGCACCGCCTCACCGGTGTGCGCGTGTGTTCCTATGTCGCCGCCCGCACCGAATGGAGCCGCCATTCCGCCATATGGCAGGAGCGTGCCCGCGAAGTGGAAGACCAGCTCTCCGACGCCCTGCACGAACGCCTCACCGCCCGTTTCGTGGACCGCCGCGCCACGACGCTTCTGCGCCGTCTGGACAGCGATGGCGACCGCACGCTGTTGTCTGCCGTCAAACCCGATGGCGACGTTCTGGTAGAAGGCCATAGCATCGGACGCATCCGGGGCTTCACGCTGGAGACGGACGTCGCCTCCGGTCCGGAGCGCCAGATGATCCTGCGTGCCGGACGCAAAGCCCTCATCCATGAAATCCCCCGCCGCATCCGCCTCCTGCAGGACGCGCCCGACACCGCCCTTAAACTGGACGCCACCACCGGACATCTTTTCTGGGACGAAACTCCTCTGGGTCGCCTCACCGCAGGCACCTCCCTGCTGCGCCCCGCCATCCAGCTTTTTCCAGCCGAGTTCACTGATACGGTTCAGAAAACCCATGTCGAAGCCCGTCTGCTGACATTTGTGGCCAACCTCATTCGAACGGATCTGAAAGCCCTTTATCGCGCCCACGCACTTGCCGAACACGAACCGGGACTTCGCGCCATTCTGCACCGTCTCATGGAAGACGGCGGCATCACCGAAACCCTGCCAGAAGATCAGGCGCTTCCTCCCGCTTTGCGCAACACGCTACGGAAGCACGGAGTCGAAGTCGGACGTTTCTCGATCTTCTGCCCGGCCCTGTTCCGAAAACGCCCTCTGGATCTTCTGGGACTGCTCCACGCCCTACATCGCCAGACGCCTCATCGCCCAACAGCGCCCGGTCGCGTCTCCCTTCCATGGCCTGAAATCAGCGGGCAATTCGCTTGGATCCGTGCCGGAGAGACGGGCCTGCGCCTCGATATCGCAGAACGCTGCATTGCGGAGTTGCACCAACTCACACGCCGCCGCGACCACACAGCACCGCCCGATCTGGGCTCCAGGCTGGGCGTAAAATCCGACAGCCTTCCCTCCGTCCTGAAAGGTCTGGGCATCGCGCATCAACCTGCAGAGGCTCAGTCCTCCACCCATGCCGGTCCACCACGCCCGCTCATGATCCTGAATGATCGCAAAACCCGAGCCTCCCGTCGCCCCAGAGCCGCTCAACACGGATCTGCCTCCAGGCGCCCTTCGCCTCCACGGACTGACAGTCCTTTCGCGGCCCTCGCCATCCTGAGGGAAAAAGTCCGCCCATGAGCGAAGCATATCAGCGACTGGACCAGTGGCTCTATTACGCCCGCATCGCCAAGACACGTCCGCTTTGTGCGGCTATCGTCGGGAAAGGTCGCATCCGCATCAACCGGCAGCCTACCAGCAAGCCCCATGCCAAGCTTCACATCGGCGACATATTGACTTTTCCCGCAGTTTCTGGCGGAGAAGTGCGCGTGTGGCGCGTTTTGGATCTTGGTGAACGCCGCGGTCCGGCAAAAGAAGCCGCACTTCTTTACGAAGTCATCACAGAAGACGGCTGAGGATGCTTGCGTCTGACGCCAAACCTTCGCATATCATCCCGCTCGGATGAAACCGGCCGGATGCCGGACCAGCAAAACGATCGGAGACGTCAATGACCTATGTGGTCACAGAAAACTGCATTCGCTGCAAGTTCACGGATTGCGTGGAAGTCTGCCCCGTAGACTGCTTCTACGCAGGTGAGAACTTCCTTGTCATCAATCCAGACGAATGCATCGACTGCGGCGTATGTGAGCCGGAATGCCCGGCCGAAGCCATCTTCCCCGACAGCGACAACCGCGCCGCGCCGTGGATCGAGGTTAATGCGAAATATTCGGCTCAATGGCCGAACATGACCCGCAAGATCGACGCCATGCCAGATGCGGAAGAATGGAAAGACAAGCCAGGCAAAGCCGCCATGCTGTCCGAGGCACCGCATCAGGGCTGATTTTCTCCGATATACCGAAGTAATCCTCACCCGGTCTCTTACGAGATCGGGTTTTTTTATGCCACCTGCTCTGACTGGCATCCCGATCCCCACCAAGGCGTACGGCACAAAAAAAGGGCTGGCAGGATTTCTCCCACCAGCCCTTCCCGCAGGTTTCGAAAGAAACCTTAGCGGGACATCATGTTGATTGCAGTGTCATGCATGATGAAGATCGTACCGCCGATGATGACGATCACCGATGCCGCAGCAAAGATGAAGCACATCAGGTTCCAGCTCTGCTCGCTGCTGGTGTTCAGGTGGAGGAAGAACACCAGGTGGACGACGATCTGCACGACGGCAAGAAACGTCAGCGCTGCAAGCGTCATGGACGGAGGCAGAACGTGGGCCATAACAGCGGCAAAGGATGCCACCGTCAGGATCACGGCCAGAACAAAGCCGATCAGATAAGCCGAATAGGAGCCGTGGCTACTATCGTGGGCTGTATGTGCCTGAGCCATTACATCACTCCTGCGAGATAGACGAACGAAAAGACACAGATCCAGACGATGTCGAGAAAGTGCCAGAACAGGCTGAGGCAGGCCAGCTTGTTCATCATACGCTCGGACAGATCCTGCGGACCCATCATCTGAACCATCAGGACGACCATCCAGATCAGGCCACAGGTGACGTGCAGACCATGCGTTCCAACCAGCGTGAAGAACGCGGAGAGGAATGCAGAACGGTCAGGACCATTACCTTCTGCGATCATGGAGGTGAACTCGTTCACCTCCAGACCGACGAAGGACGCGCCCAGCACGAACGTGACGGCAAGCCAGACCAGAACCATCGTCTTGTTCTTCGCCAGCGCGTTCAGCGAGGCGAAGCCGTACGTGATGGACGAGAACAGCAGGATAGCCGTTTCGATCCCCACGTTCGTCAGGTCGAACAGTTCCTTGCCCGACGGGCCACCGGCATACTGGTTCCGGAGGACCGCAAAGGCAGCGAAGATCGACCCGAACAGGACGCAGTCCGTCATCAGGTAGAGCCAGAAGCCGAACACGTTGGGGGTTTCGTGATGATGTTCCCCGCCGTGATCGTCGGCGTGTGCCAGAGGCGACATTGTTGCTTCGTGAGCCATAAGTCTTATGCCTCCTTCTTACTCTGCTGCCTGCGCCGCAGCGATACGACGAGAATAGACTTCCTCGTTGTGCTCGATTTCGCTCACCGGGACGTAGTAGTCGACGTCGCGGTTTGCACTGCGCAGGATCATGGTTGCAACGATACCGATCAGGCCGATGGCAGCGAGCCACCAGATGTACCAGACCGAAGCGAAACCGAGAATGAAGCTGAACAGACCGATGAAAACACCAGCAGATGTGTTCTTCGGCATGTGGATCGGAGCCAGCGGCTTGCCGTGAGCCTTCAGGCCCAGCTGCTTCTCGGTATGGAACGTGTCGAGACCATGAATGTCAGGAATGACCGCGAAGTTATAAGCCGGCGGCGGAGAGGAAATGGACCACTCCAGCGTACGGCCGTTCCACGGATCACCCGTCAGATCGAGGTTCTCGGGCAGGTTACGGTCACGGATGGACACATAAAGCTGCGTCAGCTGGCAGACGATACCGCAGGCGATAACGATTGCACCGGCTTCAGCAACCAGCATCCACGGATACCAGTCGGGGTTGTCGTAATGGTTCATACGACGCGTCATGCCCTCGAGACCGAGGATGTAGAGCGGAACGAAGGCCAGATAGAAGCCGACGAACCAGCACCAGAACGCGCGCTTGCCCCAGGCTTCGTTCAGCTTGAAGCCAAAAGCCTTCGGGAACCAGAAACCCATGCCCGCGATGTAACCGAAATACACGCCGCCGATGATGACGTTGTGGAAGTGGGCAATCAGGAACAGGGAGTTGTGCAGGATCCAGTCAGCAGCCGGCATGGCCATCATGACACCGGTCATACCACCGATGGAGAAGGTGATCATGAAGCCCAGCGTCCAGTACATCGGAGCCGTGAATTCCACGCGGCCCTTATACATGGTGAACAGCCAGTTGAAGATCTTCACACCCGTCGGGACGGCGATGATCATCGTCATGATACCGAAGAAGGTATTGACGTTGGCACCAGCACCCATGGTGAAGAAGTGATGCACCCACACGACGAAGGAGAGCACCATGATGGAGCACGTGGCGTACACCATCGTCTTGTAACCGAAGAGCGGCTTCTGGGAGAATGTTGCTGTGACTTCGGAGAACACACCGAACGCCGGGATGACGAGGATGTAAACTTCCGGATGGCCCCAGGTCCAGATCATGCTGAGGTAAAGCATGACGTTGCCGCCGGCATCATTCGTGAAGAAGTGCATGCCGAGGTAACGGTCAAGGCTGAGCAGAGCCAGCGTAACCGTCAGAACCGGGAAGGACACCATGATCAGCACGGTCGTGCAGAATGCAGTCCAGGTGAACACCGGCATCTGCATCCAGCCCATGCCAGGAGCACGCATTTTGACGATGGTCGTGAAGAAGTTCACGCCTGTCAGCAGCGTTCCAACACCGGAGATCTGAACGGCCCAGATGTAGTAGTCAACGCCGACACCCGGGCTGAACTGCATCTCGGACAGAGGCGGGTAAACCAGCCAGCCGCACTGGGCAAACTCACCGATGAACAGCGAGATGTTGATCAGCAGGGCTCCGACCAGCGTCATGTAGAAGCTGAGCGAGTTCAGGAACGGGAACGCAACGTCACGCGCACCGATCTGAAGGGGAACCACTAGGTTCATCAGGCCCGTCATAAACGCCATCGCCATGAAGAAAATCATGATGGTGCCGTGAGCGGAGAAGACCTGATCGTAGTGATGTGGCGGCAGATAACCGGGGTTACCATTATAGGCCAGCGCAAGCTGGGTCCGCATCATGATGGCATCCGCGAAACCGCGGAACAGCATGACGATCGCCAGAATGATATACATCACTGCAAGACGCTTGTGGTCGACAGTCGTCAACCAGTCACGCCAGAGATAGCCCCATTTGCCATAATAGGTGACAGCACCCAGTACGGCGAGACCGATAACAGCAACACCAAGGAATGTACCGACAAGAATCGGCACATCCAACGGTATGGCTGAAAAGGAGAGTTTTCCGAGCATCTGTCGGTTATTCCTTCATGCCAGTGTCGGACGGTGCAGCGTTGAGAACGGACTGCATGTGCATGACCTTGCCCGTCGTCTTGTCCACCACCATGCCATTATTATACTTGGCAACGATGCCGTCGAAGAGTTCCGGCTGGACATGCGCGAAATACTGTACCGGTGCAGCTTCCTGCGGCGCAGCATATTTCGGGTATGTCGTGTCGTCGAGATTTTCGCTTCCGCTCTTCACTTTCTCAACCCAGTCATTGAACTGAGCCGGGTCCATGGCGAGAGTGCGGAACTTCATATCCGAGAAACCGCGACCGCTGAACTGCGACGCTTCACCAAGGTAATCCCCAGGTGAGCTTGCAATCAGATGCAGCTGCGTCTGCTGACCCGGCATGGCGTAGATCATCGAGCCCAGACGGGGGATGAAGAACGACGTCATGACGGAATCAGAGGTGATCTGGAAGTCCAGCGGCGTGTTCGTCGGCACATCCAACTGGTTGATCGTTGCGATCCCCAGATCCGGATAAATGAACAGCCACTTCCAGTCGAGAGAAACCACCTGAACATTCAGCGGCTTGACATTGTCATCCGTCTGAAGCGGGCGGTAGGGGTCATAGGCATGCGTACTCCACCAGCTGATAGCACCGAGGAAGGCGATCAGAATGGCGGGAACACCCCAGATGACATATTCAATTGCGGTCGAATGATCCCAGGTCGGGAGGTATTCGGCCTCTTTGTTGGAAGCACGATACTTCCACGCAAAATAAAGCGTCGCGACGCAGGTTGGAACAACAACGAGCATCATGATGACGAATTCCGCCACCATGACATCGCGGTTCATTACTGCGACCGGGCCGCGCGGCTGAAGCAGATCAACCGTACAACCCGATAGCATCAGCGCCGGCAACGCTGGGAGATATCGCCAGAGTTTTTTCATCGGTCCTGCTTTCATCATCCGTTCCGGCTTGCAGTAGTCGCCGGGAAACGGTTTGACACGATAAGGTCCGCATCAGTGCCGCCGAACGCTGCCATAGTCTGCTACCTTTCTCGTTCGTATCCTGACGTCAGGAACCGGATCAAAGATCCGATCCTGAAGTTCATTCAGCATGGGACACGGCTGTCCCGGTTCCTCAGGTTTTTTCTGCCTGAATCGCCTCAAAGACAAGGCTTATCACGGATTTCGTGAGCCTATCCCCAGCATGGACCTCAGGATGAAATGGCTGTTTTTCGCCACATTTGATCTAATTATGACTTTCATTAAATATGAACATTACAGATTTTTAATGTAAACCTCTTTAGAATTCGCGGAAATAATTCAAGACTTTATTGGTCCAAAAAGCAGAAAGGGGCGGCATCAACTGCCGCCCCTTTCCCGATATCCAGTATCGTCCAGACAATACTGTCAGTCGCTGTTACCTGAACGCACGCCCATGAACTGGATGAGAAACTGGAACAGGTTCACGAAATTGAGATACATCGTCAGAGCATCATAGACACTCAGCTTCGCTACTTCTTCCGGACCAGCATAAGCCATGTATTGCTGATATGTGATCTTGATCCGCTGCGTGTCATAGGCTGCAAGCACGGTGAAAAGACCCACGCCTATTACAGAAACAAGCATGCCCAGCGGAGAACTGTGCAGGAAAATGTTCACCACCGAAGCCAGAACGATACCGATCAGGCCCATGAACAGGAACGAACCGAGTCGAGCGAGATTGGCACCGGTCGTGTATCCCCACAGCGACATTCCGGCGAATGTAATGGCCGTCACGAAGAACGTCCGAGCCACGGAAACGCCCGTATAGCTCAACAGCAGGCTGGCCATGCTGGCACCCATCGCGGCACTGAACAGCAGGAAAATTCCCTGCACAGCCGGACGGGAGAGGCGATTAACGCCGAAAGACAGAACCATCACGAACACGAGCGGCGCGAATATACTGATACCACCCAGGAGGGTCGGTCGCAGGACGATTGCACCATTCGGCATTTCAGCCAGATGGAAGAACAGAGCGCGCAGAGATGTCTGTGCGACGCCGTAGGCGACCACTCCCGTGATCACCAGACCAAGCGCCATCCAGTTGAAGACCCGGCACATATAAGCGCGAAGTCCGGCATCGAGGCTGCCGGCTCCGGCCTGCACACCGGCTCTGCTGAAGTTGGAATTAAAAGCCATGACACCTTTTCCAATGAGATGCCCTTCTGAAAAGGGCGCTTGACGAACCAGGGAGGGCCGTCCGTACACTCCATCTGAATGTGGGAGTTTTGCCGGAGGGGTCAAGAATACTCCGTCGTCCCTTACTTATTTTTCATGGGAAACGCGCCTCTTGAGACTTTTTGTCGCACTCGACCTTCCTGTCGACATCCGGGAAACGCTTGCGCTGATGCGCGGTTCCATGCCCGGCGTGCAATGGGTTCCTGCCCAAAACCACCACATTACGCTTCGTTTTATCGGGGAAATCACGGACAGACACCGAATGGAGGAAATTGACCTCGCCCTCTCCCGTCTAGCTTGGAAGCCCTTTGATCTGTCGCTCGCACAGGCCGATATCCGCGAGGGCCTCAATGCCGACAGCCTTCTGATCGGGGTTGAGCGAACGCCACAACTTGAAGCGCTCCAGTCTCAGGTCGAAAGTGTCCTTCGCCGTGCCGGATGTCCTCCCGCGAAGCGACGCTTCCAGCCAGCCGTCACGCTGGGGCATTTCTCCTCCAGTCAGCGGGCGGATGCCATTCAGTGGGTGCAAAGACACAATCTCTTTCGCAGCAAACCGATGTCCGTAGAGCACGTTACACTCTTTGAAAGTCTGCGCAGCCTTGGAGAGCATGTTTATGTTCCCAGAGCCGAATATGCGTGGCAGCCAGAGATGCCGCTGACTCCTGAGGAAGAATGACCCGATCTATCCCCTCCCCTGAGGAGCGTCTTGACGCCCTCCTCAGGGAAGTCCGTGCCTGCCGCGTCTGTGAGGATCATCTGCCTTTGGGGGCTCGCCCTCTGATCCACGCCTCCGCAACTTCCAGAATTCTGATTGCAAGTCAGGCACCGGGCACCAAGGCCCATATTGCAGGAAAATCGTTTTTCGATCCGTCCGGCAATCGGCTCCGGAGCTGGCTCGATATCCCGGAAGACATTTTTTACGACACCCGGCATGTCGCTATTCTGCCAATGGGTCTGTGCTATCCCGGACGCCTGCCTCAAGGCGGCGACAAACCGCCGCGCCCTGAATGCGCCCCTCTATGGCGACAGCGTATCCTGTCGCTTCTGCCTGATGTCCGCCTGACGCTTCTCGTGGGTAGCTATTCCCAAAACCACGTCCTAGGACGTGGTTCAGTCACGGAGCGAGTCAGGAACTTCAGGGATTACCTGCCTGAATATTTTCCCCTGCCCCATCCGTCATGGCGGACCGGGGTTTGGGAAAAGAAAGCGCCATGGTTTCAGGAAGAGGTCATCCCGGCCCTGCGAGCGCGCGTTCATGCGCTGCTTGCCGAGCGCTGAATTTCAGGCGGCTTTAGCCTGCCTGAAAGCCTCGACCAGAAACCCCTCGACGCCGGAGGAGAGAATCTGAATCCCGATCGCCAGCAGGATCAGGGCGGCAAGACGGCTGACAATCCGCGCACCGGTCACACCCAGCATCGCCACGACACGCTCGGCATAGGCGTAAACGATGGCCACAACGACGGCCATGGTCGTCGCCGCAGCGGAAACGCCCAGATAGTAATCTGCTGTTGGCATATGGGGCGGCGTGGACGAACTCAGGGCGATGGCGACGGAAATACTTCCCGGCCCCACCGTGAACGGCATTGCCAGTGGAAAGAACGCCCTCTCCCGCAGATCTGGTGTGGTTACGGTGCGGCCACCCTGAAGCGCCTGCTTTTCCTTGCGCGCCTCGGACGTTTCAGGCTGCAACAACATCACCCAGGCCCGGGAGGCTACGACAAGACCACCAGTAATACGCAACGCATTGATTGAAATACCGAAAAACCCGAGAATCCAGCTTCCGAACCAGATGGACACCAGCATGATGCCCAGCGAATTCAGGGCGACCTGACGCGCCAGTTCGACGACTTCGCGGCGCTCGCGCCCTTCTGTTGCCTGCGCGAAAATCAGCGAGGCCCCGAGCGGATTGATGATCGAAAACAGCGCGGGAAAGGCAATCAGCCAGCTGCTGAGCGTATTCCCCAGCCCGGGCGCCAGACTCATGAGCCTGTTGCAGCCTGTGGCTGGCGCTTGCGTGCCAGACGTTCCTCACCCTTCAGAAAAGCCCGCAGCATCCGATAGTCCTCGGAAAAACAGCATACCGTCCCGGCTGTCCTGTCTGGACAGACCGTCAGTCCCAGATCGTTATAAACGGCCATCAGGGACTGGCCAACCTGTATGAAAGCGAGCTTGCAACCTTCCTGCAACGCCAGATCCCGCAACCGCCAGATCGCCGCCACACAGTTGCGTTCGGAACCCGCCGGATCGCCCAGCCCGATAATGAACTGCCCCGTCCGCAGGAACGGAATGGCCGCGCGCCCTGCCTCGTCCAGCAAAAGCCCGGTTGGACGACGCAAACCCAGTTGCGGCAAGGCATGGGCCAGACTGTGATAACGGCAGGCATTCTCGGTCGTCCATGCCTCAAACCGAATGCGCGTCCGACGCATTCCGCGCCACAGGACGTAAAACCCGCAAAGGGCTGAAAATCCCAGAAACCAGCGCCCAACAGCCGTATGGGCGTCGTAGATCATGGACCGCCACCAGATCGGCCCCAGATGCCGCTGTATCGCCACCCAGCCAACCCCCATGAGCCCCAGCCCCCACAGCGACAGGGGCGCAAGCGTTGCTGGCGTCAGAGGGGCGGTCAGAAGATGTGCCCGGCGATAATAGCAGTTCCGGAACGGCAGCAGCAGGAGCATCACAAGCGCGATGACAACCGGCCCTTCCCACGGCGCATGACGCAGGATCAGCAGCAGAACCGCCGATCCCAGCATCCCAAGAGAAAATTTCCAGGCCAGCGCCACACGCTGTGACAGCCCCCAGGACAGTGCCGCAAGCCCGACACCAACCACCGTCAGCAGAAGATCCGCAATCTGAGACACCGCCGCCCAAAAGGAGGTCTGGACAGGCGGCAGGTCTGCCACCAACGCATAGAGCAGCAACAGAAGTCCGACGACAGCCTGCACACTCGTCGCCACCGCCACGGAAAAATCCGCTTCCGATTCACGAATGACCTGACTGGGCCTGACCCTGCGCGGGGTCTGCCCCGCCGAGACCAGAGCCTGTTCGCCACGCAGGAACAGCTCATGCCCCGCGAACATCAGCCCCGCAATCAGAAGGGGGATAATGTAATAGAAAAGCCGGAATACGAGGATCGCGCCCATGATCTGCGACGTTGGCAGATAAGCCTGCAACGCCAGCAGCATGGCGCCATCGAAAACGCCCAAGCCCCCCGGAACGCTTGCCATCAGCCCAGCCGTATAAGAAGCCAGATAGATCGCCAAAAACGTCCCGAACCCGAAATGGGCTTCCGGCGGCAGAGGCGGCAGCACGCAATACGCAATGAGCGCCGTTGCCGCCATGTCCGCCGCACTGACGGCGATCTGTGCAATCGCAATTCCCGGCCCCGGAAGTTCAATCTCATACTTCCAGACACGCACATGCTTGCGGACGCGCGAGACCAACACATAGGCCAGCAACACAGCCCACAAGCCGAGGCCAACAAATCTCAGCAGAAACGTCGGTAGATGCATCAGAACCGGCACCGCGTGCGGTTCGATAATCAGAATTCCACCGATCAGCGCCATCGTACCGAGCAGATAGGTCGCGGAGCAGAAAGCAATGATCTGCGCAATTGCACCCGGCGCCACACCCCAACTCCGGTACAGCCGGAACCGCACCGCTGCCCCTGAAATCGCCGCACAGCCCAGATTGTGGGACAGCACATAGGAGCAGAACGCCGCAAAAGCGGAGCGCTGATACGACACGTCCGCCCGGACATGCAGACACGCGAGCCTGTCGTAGAACGACAGGATAAAATACGACAAAACCGTCGCCGCCCCGCCGGCCATCAGCGCAGAGTTCGGGATGGCGCTCAGGCTCGTGGTAATGTCATGCAGCGAAAGATGTCGCAGTTCGCGCCAGATAACGACCACAGCCGCCACCAGCAGAACCAGCCCCACAAGAGCGGGCGCACGCGACAGGAGAACCTGCCAGCGCCGCTTCGACGGACTGGCCTCCTCACACCCGCAATCCACGGGATCCGCCTCGACCAATGCACAGACTTCGTCCTTCACAGACGAAGCCTGAACATCGGGCGACCGGAACTCCGGTCTTTTCTCTTTGGGCGCGCCCACGGCTCAGCCCTGTACAGGCTCTTCAACAGGCCGCGCGAGAGCTTCCCGGATCAGGCCAACCGTCTCCGGAAGCCCGAACAGGGACGCAAAAATCCCGAAACGCGGCCCTTCGGTCTGCCCCAGCAGAACCTCATACAGGCACCCGAACCACGACCGCAGCTCGGACTTCTCGAAATACCGTTTGCCGACTTCGAACACGACATCCTGCACATCGCCCGGCGGCGTTTCCGGCGCGAGCTTTGCCAGTTCGTCCGCAAGATCGACCAAGCCCTTGCGCTCGGTTTCGGTCGGCGCACGATAGGTCTTGTTCGGGTAAACCTGTTCCTGAAAATACGTCAGCGCACAACGTACGAGACGGTCCACATACGGATGCGTCTCGGGCGACAGCGTCGGATCGTAGCGGCGCAGGAACTTCCACAACGTCTCCGGCTTGTCGGCATTGGCCACGTTCGCAAGGTTCAGCAGCGCCGTATACGAGACCGGGCTGGTGTCTTCCGGGCGGATCGTCCCGCCATGAATGAACCACACCGGATTGGCCATCAGATCCGGCCCTTCCTGCGTCTCCGCCTTCTGCACGAGCGTCAGGTAATCATCCGTCGCACGCGGAATAACATCGAAAAACAGACGCTTGGCCCGCGTCGGCTGCTGGAACATATACTGCCCCAGACTTTCCGGCGTGCCATAGCGCAGCCATTCTTCGACCGACAGGCCGTTACCCTTGGACTTGCTGATCTTCTGCCCCTGCGCATCGAGGAACAGTTCGTAGGTCAGGCCCGCAGGCGGTTCCTTGCCCAGAATGCGGCAGATCTTCGACGACAGCTTCACACTGTCGATCAGATCCTTACCCGACATTTCATAATCCACGCCCAGCGCATACCAGCGCATGGCCCAGTCGGCCTTCCACTGCATCTTGGCATGACCGCCCAGAACGGATGTCTCGAACGTCTTGCCGGATTCGT
This sequence comes from Gluconobacter sp. Dm-44, assembly GCF_018256175.1. Lineage (NCBI taxonomy): Bacteria > Pseudomonadati > Pseudomonadota > Alphaproteobacteria > Acetobacterales > Acetobacteraceae > Gluconobacter > Gluconobacter sp. Dm-44. The sequence continues at coordinate 234,354 of NZ_JAERLZ010000001.1, forward strand.
CCTTCCAGACAACGGTCCCGGCATGCGGATCAACCTTGATGATCGGCACCTGCATGACCTGCCCGGTCTCGGGATGGATCGGCAGAACCGGCGAGTAGGTCGCACGACGCTCCGGACCAAGCGTCGGAATAATGGTCGCTACGACTTCGTCATGGACTTCAAGCATGCGGCGCAGCGCCGCATCGAACGTGCCGTTGGTGTAATACTGCGTGGCGGAGGCGAACTCGTATTCAAAACCGAAACTGTCGAGGAACTGGCGCAGGCGCGCATTATTATGCGCGGCAAAGCTGTCATACTCGCCAAACGGATCCGGCACCCGCGTCAGCGGCAGGCCGAGATGCTTTGCCAGAAGTTCCTGCTGCGGCACATTGGTTGGCACCTTACGCAGCGCATCCATGTCGTCAGAAAACGCCAGCAGGCGCGTCGGCCGGCCGGTCAGCGCCTCATAGGCCTGACGCACCCAGGTCGTCCGTGCCACTTCACCGAACGTACCGATATGCGGCAAACCCGACGGACCATAGCCCGTTTCCAGAAGAACCGGAGCCTGTTCCGAAGCATCTGATGCGCGCGCGTCCATGCGCGCGGTGATTTTTCGCGCCTCTTCAAACGGCCATGCTTTCGGAAGCGGCGCGTCAGGAGAGAGGGACGGGGCGATAGGTGTCTTGGATTTCTGCATGATTACAGGAAAAAGTAGGGAGACACCCCTTCTTGGTCAAGCAATACGACACATTCCCGTTTCACTCTGACCAATCCTTCACATTACGAAATATTTCAGTAACTTTTTTGCTCTTCCCAACCCCTTGCAGACAGCCAGCTTTCACGTTCCGTTCGCAAAACCCGCAAAACATCCTCGCCGGAATTTTTCCTTCCCGCTACACTAACCACAATGCCCCGCGCCCCTACCTTCCTGTCGCCATTCGATGCTCCGGCCCTCGTCGCCCGTCGTGGCCTGTCCTCCCTCCTGACGCCGGATGGCGAACTGCTGGACCTTACGGCGGAAGAAACGCGAGAGCGCCTCACACAACTCCCCCCGCCCCTTCTGGTCCACGGCCCCGCCGCCCTGCGCGCCCTGGACCTCACTCCGCTGTCCCAGCCTGTGCCATGGTTTGACCTGCTGGACCTGTTCCTGTTCGTCCGCCCCGCCACGACCGTCGCGCCCACCCCGCGCGGACTGGCCCTCGCCCTCGGAATCGACCCGCCCGAAACCATTGGCGCGGACCTCCTGCCCGTTCTGTGCGAAACCCTGCTCGACGAACTGCGCCACAAGGCCGCAACACCCGAAGGCGCCCGCCTGCGCGAGTTGATGGTCCCCCTGACCCGTGCCGGATGGGCCTGGAGCGGCGAAGTCACAGACGTCCTCGGTACTCCGCATGACACAACCGGCGCTCATCCCTACGAGGCCATCCGCATCTGGAAGCGCCTGCCACGCTGGGAAGAAACCGCCCCGCGCTCCGCCCCCGGAAGCCAGCCGGTCTCACCAAACGCAGCCCGTCAGCGCCTGCGAGAAATCCTAGGAGAAAACGCCGAAATCCGCCCCGGACAGGCCGATTTCGCCTCGGTCGCCACCGCTGCGTTCGAGCCGCGCGAAAGCATCGGTTCGCCCAATGTCGTCCTCGCCGAAGCCGGAACCGGTACGGGCAAGACGCTTGGTTATATCGCACCCGCCAGCCTCTGGGCCGAGCAGAGTGATGGCGCCGTCTGGATCAGCACCTATACCCGCCATCTCCAGCGCCAGATCGAACAGGAACTCCGACGCCTCTATCCGGGTGAAAAGATTCTTCGGGAGAAAGTCGTCGTTCGCAAAGGTCGCGAAAACTATCTTTGCCTGCTGAACATGGAAGACCTGCTCAACGTCGCCAGTTCCCGTGGCCCTGACGGTTACGCCGCGCTCCTGCCGATGGCCCTGCTCGCCCGATGGGCCGAAGCCAGCCGCGACGGCGATCTCATGGGCGGGGACCTCCCCGGCTGGTTCGGCGAACTCTTCGGGCATGGCACGCTTTTTGGCATCGCAGACCGACGCGGCGAGTGCATCCATGCCGCCTGCCCGCATTATCAGACCTGCTTTGTCGAACACGGAATCCGCCGTGCTCGGCAGGCCGATCTGGTCGTGGCCAATCACGCCCTCGTTCTCTCCCAGGCGGCGTGGGCTTCCCTCGCGCCGCCCGGCCTGCCAGACGAAGACACCACGCCCACCCGCTATGTTTTCGACGAAGGTCACCACATCCCCGACGCGGCAGACAGCGCCTTCGCTACGGCCCTGTCCGGTCTCGAAGCCGCCGAACTCCGCCGCTGGCTTCTCGGTGCGGAAGGCAGCCGTTCCCGCGCGCGGGGTCTGCAACGGCGCCTCGACGATCTGGTCGAACGCCTGCCCATGATCGACACGCCGTTGCAAGCGGCGCTTCAGGCCGCAAGAAGCCTCCCCGCCCCCGGCTGGAGCACGCGCCTGCGTCCCGAGAGCCTCGCTGACGAAAGCATCTTACCGCCTTCCGAGGATGCGCCCGCCCTGCTGATCCCTGCAGACCCCGCGCCGGAAAACCCGTCCGAAGCTTTCCTGCGCGCGCTCGACCAGCAACTCCGCGCGCGACAGACCAAAGACCCTCGGGACGGATACATTTCTGCTGAATGCGACCTGCATCCCGTCAATGACGACGTGGCCGCTGCCTCCGAAACGCTCAGCCGCGCCCTGACGCGCCTGCGTGATCCCATCCGTCTTCTGGCGGACCGTCTCGCCGCACAGGTCGAGGACGATGCGGCAATGGACGCCCCAACCCGACAGCGCATCGAAGCCATGATCCGCACCCTGCACCGCCGTGCCATCAGTCGCCTGTCCGGCTGGATCGGGATGCTTGATGCGCTGCAAACACCGCCAGAACCGGACGTCACCCCCACTTTCGTGGACTTCATCCGCACCGAGCGCCTGCCCCGCCCCCGGGCCTCACAGGGCGACCACGATATCGGGCTGTACCGGCACTGGCTGGACCCGACCATTCCATTCGTCTCGACCATCCAGACGCCCGCCCACGGCCTGCTGCTGACCTCCGCCACCCTGCGCGACCAGACCGGCCATGGCGACGCGCAGAACGAAGCAAGCTGGCACGCAGCCGAACTGCGTCTGGGCGCCACACATTTCCTCAAGCCGCCCATCCGCGCCTCGGTTATGAGCCCGTTCGACTACGCCACGCAGACGCGCGCCTATGTGATTACGGACGTCTCTGGCGAAATCCCATCATTGGCACACGCCTTCCGTGCCCTTTTCGAAACCGCCAGTGGCGGTGCGCTCGGCCTGTTCACAGCCATCCGCCGTCTGCGCGAAGTCCACCGCCGCATCCATGAGCCTCTGGAAACGCAAGGCTTTCCGCTCTATGCTCAGCATGTGGATGCGATGGACAACGCAACGCTCGTGGACGTCTTCCGCACCGAAATTCATAGCTGCCTGCTGGGCACGGACGCCATGCGCGATGGCGTGGACGTCCCTGGTGAGGCCCTGCGCATGGTCGTGTTTGAAAAGACGCCCTGGCCCCGCCCGGACATCCTGCACCGCGAACGCCGCCGCCTGCTGTCCGAAGGCCGCCCCGGTGATTATGACGACCGCATCACCCGGATGCGTCTGCGGCAGGCGTTCGGCCGCCTGATCCGTCAGGGCAATGATCGCGGCGTATTCGTCATGTTGGACCGCCGTATGCCCTCACGTCTGCTCTCGGCTTTTCCCGACGGCGTGGATGTCCGCCGCATGTCTCTGGCCGACGCGCTGGAAGACATCGCGCGCTTCCTGCGTCCCCAAGAGCAGGAAAACGAGCCGCCCCTCCTTCAGGGCTGAGCCAAGGGCTGTACCGACTGTTGCGCCAGGCTGTGCATGCTGCTCGCCAGACGGTCCCGAAGCTGATGCAGTTCTTTTTCCTGCTCCTGCGCCCTTTCGGCTGCGAGCCTGTCATTTTGTGCCATTTCGCCCAGAGCCTGCGTGACCTTGTCCGCCGCCTGCGCCAGTGCTTCCATCTGTCGCGGGTCCACACCTCGGCTGGCGGCAGTCGTCCGCGCCGCATCCAGCGCACCGTCGGCCACGAGTCCAAGGATCTTGCGGTCCGCCTCGTTCAGCGCATCGCGCGCGGTAGCGGCATTGCGGTTGTCCACCTGCCCCACCGCCACCGCACAGGCCGCTTTCAGGTTGGGAATGGTCTTCGTCAGCGCCGAATGCAGCGCCATGATCCGCGCTTCCGCCGCCTCGCGCGTGCTCTTGATCATCGGAATGGTCAGCGCAGCCCTCATCAGCCCTTCGCGCTGCTCGCTCAGATGCCCCGAGAAATTCGCCAGACGCCCTCGCAGTTCCATGACTTCAGCCGCATCCACAGGGTCCTGTGTCTCCAGCGCATGCTGTCGTAGCGATTCAACTTTTCGCTCGCCCTCTTCAAGCGCAAGCTGCCCGGCTGCGATATCAATGTTCAGTTCCCGCACGCCATGCCGCAGCGCCTGATACATGTCCTCGAAGGACGTAATGTTCCGCTTGAGATCGGCAATCGTCACCCGGGCCTTGGCTTCCTGCTGATCCATCAGAGCGTTGAACTTCTTGCGGTTCTCGGCAAACCCGCTGAGCGCATCCTTCGCCCCACCGAGCAGACCGCCCATCTTCGCCAGAAAGCCACCCGGTGTCCCGCCTTCGCCCCGCGCCAGCTTCTGCAAATCCCCAATCCGCAGGATCTTTACGCCATCCAGAACACCCGCCGCGATTTCACCAACCGCATCGCTTTCACCCAGCGTCCGCCCCGCCAACATCCGGTCTGAAACCTTCGCCAGTTCACCAAGTGCGCCCATCCCGTGCGACAAAAGCGTATTCAGATCCCCAAAATCGATCGTCTCCGCCCGCCGATGCGCCTCCTCGACCATATCCGCTGGCAGACGGCTGATTTCCACCAGCCGCGGAAAAGCGGGCATCGGCTCCAGCGCCACCGGAACGGCACTGCTGGAAACCGGCACTTCAACCTTCACAGGAACCGGTGCGGGCTCATCAGCATAAAGATCGCTCAGATCCAGCGGTCTGGTCTCGTCAGCACTCATGTCAGTCATCCAGCGTCAGGGTAAAGGTCGGGGCGATACGGAAATTCGGGTCCGGCTTTCCAGTGTCGTACATGGCTGTTCCGATGGCCAGAAACTCGACGATATGATCACCCCAGACATGCGATTCTTCGCGCAGTGTCGTCCCGATGATTTCATTGGCCCCGACTTCCGCCGCATGAGCCGACATCCGCTCCATCGCGTGCTCGCGCGCCGTGTAGTAAGCCTGCGTGAACAGATCCAACTCCACACACTGCATGGCCTGTTTGAGCGTCGTCATCAGGCTCCGGCGCGGAATATGCTGCACGCAGCATCCCAGAACCAGATCCAGAGGCCGCCGCCCCGACCGCAGCGCCAGTGCAAAATCCTGCCCCGACAGATCGGATGTGAAGGGGCGTCCGTCCGGACGCCGATATCCAGAATGTCCTTCCGCATGCACGATCGCCGTCCCGAACGCCCGGAATTCCAGCATGCCGCTATCGGCAAGCTGTGAAATCTCCAGACGCGTTCCCACGATCCCGTCCGCACCAAGCTGCTCGGCCTCTTCGCGCATGATTTCAACGGCCTTCTCACGCGCACCATACATGGCGCCCGTCAGATCCGTCAGTTCATAAGACGTGTTGCGAAACTGCGTATTGGCCTGCACCTTCCAGATGCTGTTGCCCAGACATAACCCCAATGCCCGGAACCCGGCCTGCTCGACGACCAGCAGCTCGCGCACGCTGAAATCCGACGTCGCAACCCGACCGCCAGAAGCCCTCACCGGCGGCACCTGTCCACCACCCTGCGCTGGTTCGGAAGATCCACCCCCGCCCCAACCCGGAGGAAGCGCGTCAAAACCCGGAACCTGATCGAAGATACCCATGGGACTCCCGCCGTAAAATCCACAACATCACGAGGCCGCTCGGAACGAGCCTCAGAACAGATCATTCAAGCCGTCAAACAGACCATCCAGTCCCTCGACGGCCTCGCTGACAACCTCACCGCCGACTTCAAGGCCCAGAACAGCGGCCTCAACGCGACCATCCCTGCCCCGTTCGCCAGCCTCGTCCTCAACCTCGATCCGGTTCGAAACTCCAGCGAAAAGCGGCCGATGCTGCAAGCCAGAACGGACCACACCCTCCAGTCCGCAGACCATCGCAGGCGACACTGAACCCTGACCGCCGATGCGCCGATATCCAAGAATACTCACAGCCGCCCGAACCCGAAGCGACTTCACGACACCCCGTTCCGACTGCACCGTCAGTCCGACGATCTCGTCATGCCCCAGCGCCCCGTCCCAGTTCCGACAGGCCGGATCGTTCCGCAAACTCAGCGCCGCTGCATCTCGGGCCGACCGCTTGGTCTGCGTCAAAAGCGCGCTTTCCCCAATGCTGAACGCATCAAAAAAGCCTTCCAGAGGCCCCGTGTAGCGGATCTCTTCCCACGTCCCGACGCCGTAATTCACAGGCACGATCCCGGCTGCAAGCGCCACATCCAGCGTCGCCACATTCCACGGCACACAAGGGAGCACATCCAGACGTTCAAGCTGCGGCACACGCACGGCTTCCCCGTGCAGCATGAAGCCAAGGGCCCCGCCATGATGCTCAAGCCGGTATCGCAGGTTCAGAATAGCTCCCGCCCCCAACGCCCGCGCCTGCTCGCGGATTCGGTCCGTTGCCGTGCGCCAGCCTGCTTCATGCACGGCCTGCCAGTTCATCCCGGACTTCCACCAGGTTTCGGCATGAACATTCCCCAGCGGCACAATCGCCATGGACGGCGTCAGAAGCGCCTGTCGCACCGATCCCAGACGCACCAGAGGACGTGCCCGATCGCCAAGCTCGTGAAACGCCCGTGCCTCGGCCTCTTTTTTCGGAGCGGAGGACCAAGGGAACAGGCGCATCACGGCTGGAAATCCGTCAGTTCGGCAGATGCGTGACCCTCACCCGAAACGGCCAGCCCAGCTTCATGGATTTTCTGACGCAACTCTGTGATCCAGTCCCGGACCGGAACCTGCTTGCGACTGATCGCCACTCCACGCACCTCGTGGGCGATCTCGGCGACCACCCCGGCTCCGTCACGCCGGAGCACGAAAACCCGCGTTTCAAACCGAAGGGCAAGCTCCTCGATATCGACCGTGCGTTTCAGCCATCCTCGCGCCTTCCGCGTCACGGTTGCCTGACGCGGAAAGGCCTGCTCGCAGAAAGCTGCGAACTTTTCCAGAAAACGCTCCCGACCGCCTTCAGCGTCCCGGATCAGCGCCGCAAGATCGTCGATATTGCCGGTCATGAGCCCCTCTTCGACATCGGCTGTTACAGTTCGACAGGTTTCCTCTCCCGTCAATCAGGAAATTCCGCTTTCGAAAAGTCCGCATAAAAAAAAGCCCCCGGTCGCAATGACCGGGGGCTTTTCAGAAAGCCTGTCTTCAGACAGTCAAGCCGCCATCAGAAATCGCGGGAAATCTGCAGCCAGGCGTAACGGCCCATATACATGCTGCCATACAGGCCCTGCGCACTGTTCGTGGAACCGTCCACAACATAGGGAGGGTTCTTGTCGAGCAGGTTGTTCACGCCGCCGGTGAAGTTCCAGTCGTTGTAATGGTATCCGACGGAAATATCATGCGTGAAAATGCCCGGCGTCTTGACGCGACCATAGCTACCCGGGGACTGACGGTTATAGGCGGCGAGGTCCGTCTCACCATCATTCCACATCATGCCACCTGTATAATTCATCATATAGGTGAAGCTGAAATTGCCATGTTGCCAAGTCGCGGTTGCATAGTCACGAACGCGCGGCTGACCGTTACCCGTCGTGTACATCAGACGACCGGCAAGATTGTCCCACTGACCACCAGCCTGGAACTGCTGGAGATAGCTGATCAACTGCTGGAAGTTGTTGCTGATTGTCAGGACGTCATGCGGCGTGACGCGGATACGATAATCAAGATCGAAATCGATACCACCTGTCTTCAGACCACCCTGATTGACGTAAAAAGTGGAAACGTCGTTGATCTGCTGGGAAATGGACGAACGGTTAATATCCGAGCAGTAAGATTCGTTTCCACCCTGATAGCACTGATTGACGATATACTGCGGGCTCAGCGGCGAGATCAGGTTCTTGAGCGTGTAATGCCAATACTCGATAGACGCGGACAGACCCGGAATCCAGTGAGGGGTAAATTCTGCACCGAACGTATAGGTCCGGCCGGTTTCCGGCTTCAGCTTCGCATTGCCACCCGTCAGAGACGGAATCTGGCCGGAGTTCACGTCCTGCATGGTCTGCGGGCTGGAGACGCCGTGCTTCATGCAGTTGGCAATGACGGTCGGACTCGTAGCTTCCGTGCACGGATCGGCACCCGGCAGATAGTTCAGGTACTGGCCGCCATACAGTTCATACACGTTCGGCTGACGGAAAGACGTTCCCAGCGTTGCGCGGAGATGCACGTCACGAACCGGCTGCCAGTTGATTGAGGTCTTCCAGTTTTCCGTGTCGCCGACATTGTTGTAGGACGAGAAACGCCCCTGTCCGTCGATGGTCAGATCTTTTGCGAATGGTGCGTTATGCAGAAGGTTCAGACGGCCTTCGAGATAGGCTTCGCTGACGCTGAAGCCACCGCCCGTCGCACCCGACGGATTGGTCATGCTCAGACCAGCCGCGGCCAGCGGATCGGGATGGTAGGACAATTGCTCGCTGCGATGCTCCATCCCCAGAGCAATACCCAGACGACCACCATTCGCCCACGGCATCTTCACAACGTCGTTGTTGTTGATGCGGACGTTCAGGTCACGCATCTGATACGTCGCGTTGTCATGCGTATTGTAGTTGACGTATTTAATCTGCTCAGGCGTCAGCTTACCGAACGGATTGGTCGACAGCGTACAACCGGCAGAGGCCTGACAGACGGCAGGATTATATCTCACGCCGCTGTTCGGATCACTCGGATCAAGCTGCTGGATGCCGTAGGTGTTCAGCAGGTGCTGGTAATTGCCCATGTTCTCGCCGACATCAGCCATCTGGCTGTTGCCGTAAGTGTAGGACACGTCATACATCCACTTGTGGGTAATCTCGCCCTTGGCACCGAACATCCCCGTCACAGTATCGCTGGACGTCTCGGTGCGACGGTTTCCCATCTCGGTCAGACGGCGATAAAGCTGCACATCCTGCGGGTCGCCGGAATACAAACCATTCGCACCGGTTACAGTCGGATTGTAAGGGTCGTTTGCCGGAATCGTCAGAACGTTCGGCAACGTCGACGGCGGAACACTACCTGACGTGGGTTCAGCAGCCATGAACGTGGACGTCGTACGGTGCGAATACATGGCGTTCGAATAGACCGTCAGATGACGGTTGAAATCATAATGGAAATCGCCGTTAGCTGTCGCATCCTGCCAGGAATTCAGCAGCGAAGACTGACGGGCGAAGTTATAACGGTCAGAATTCGACCAATTATGGAACTGCGTACCGTTATTGCTCGTGCTCCAGGCGTAGTTACCATCAGCTGTGCTAATCTGACCGTTCGGCGGAATGGCCGAACCATATTTAACCGTCCCGCCCGCGCCCGGATTGTTCTGGGCGGCAGAATAGGCCCAGTCACGGTTGCGATTCATCACGCCCTGATTGGTCTGATACTGCGCGAACAGCGTCAGGTTGCCCTTGTCATGATCAAAATTCCAGCCCTTGTAGGCTGAAATCTGGCCATTTTTACCATCGCCCAAGTCGCTGATGCCACCATGCAGCGTGATGTTGCCGGTGTTCAGGTTATGCTTAAGCTTGATGTTGATGACACCCGAAACGGCATCCGCACCATAAAGCTCCGAACCACCGTCCTTGAGCACTTCGATGCTTGCAATCGCCTGAACCGGAATGGTGTTCATGTCCACGCAGGAACTGGTCCCGTTCGTGTTCAGCGTCGTGCGCTTGCCATCGATCAGGACCAGGACGCGCTGCTGACCAAGATTACGCAGATCCGCGCAGGACATGCCGCCGCCGCCATTGGTGCTGCTGTTATATGTTCCACCGGACCCCATGGACGGCAGACGCTGCAGGAAGTCCCCAACAGACGTCGCGCCCGTCATCTGGATCTGCTTGGACGTCACGATCTGGACGGGGTTCGCATTCTGGTTGTTGGACGAGCGCAGTGCAGAGCCCGTAACCACCATGCTTTCACTACCGCCTTCGACAGCAGCAGGTGCAAATATGGCTTTTGCTTTCCGCGTGGAAGCAACGGGTACGGCAACGGACGGTGCAGTAACTGGAGCGGCCACAGCAGGCTTTACGGCCTTGGAAGTAGTCGTCGAAGCGGCTGTCTTGTGATGCACAGCCTTGTGGGAACGGTGTTCCGGCTGTGTCGTAGAAGCGGCGAAAGCCGTTCCTGACAGGGTCCCAACTCCGAGAATTGATGCACACAGCAACAGGTGGCGACGAGATGTGCTCATCAAAGAACAAAATCCTTCAGAAGAATGTTGTTCCCTGTCTAAAGATCTCAGAGCGTGACTGTCACGAAAAATACATACCAGCCATGTCTTCAGAGGACACTTGAATGCAACATGTGTGATAAATGCAACGGTTATACCCAGCCAGGGTTTTGGTTTGGATTCAGTAATTAAACTGAAATTTAAAAAGCCCCTGACCCGAAGGCCAGAGGCTTTTTTGCAACAGATCTGGCATCTCGCCTCTTTCGTAAAAGAGGCGAGAGACGGACCGGACTTCGATTAGAAGTCCATATCGCCCATGCCGCCCATGCCACCCGGAGCGCCGGCCGGAGCCTTCTTCTCAGGGCGTTCAGCAACCATGGCTTCCGTCGTGATCAGCAGACCGCCGACCGAAGCGGCATCCTGCAGGGCCGTACGCACAACCTTGGTCGGGTCGATGATACCGGCCGCGACCAGATCCTTGTACTCACCCTTCTGAGCGTCGAAACCGAAGACATAACCGTCGTTCTCAAGCACCTTGCCTGCGATGACTGCACCGTCTTCACCAGCGTTGAAGGCGATCTGGCGCAGCGGAGCCTGCAGAGCCTTACGGACGATCTCGCCACCGACGCGCTGGTCGTCGTTGTCGAAGGTCAGACCCTTCAGAGCGGAGGATGCGCGGGCCAGAGCCGTACCACCACCCGGAACGATGCCTTCTTCAACAGCGGCGCGGGTTGCATGCAGGGCGTCGTCAACGCGATCCTTGCGCTCCTTCACCTCGACCTCGGTGCTGCCACCGACGCGGATGACGGCAACGCCACCGGCCAGCTTCGCCAAACGCTCCTGGAGCTTCTCGCGGTCGTAGTCGGACGTCGTTTCCTCGATCTGCGCGCGGATCTGGTTGCAACGCCCCTTGATGTCGTCGCTGTTACCAGCGCCTTCGACGATCGTGGTGTTTTCCTTCTCGATGTGGATCTTCTTGGCGCGACCCAGCATTTCGAGCGTGACGGATTCCAGCTTGATCCCGATGTCTTCGGAAATCACCTGACCGCCCGTCAGAATGGCGATGTCTTCCAGCATGGCCTTGCGACGGTCACCGAATCCCGGAGCCTTGACGGCAGCGATCTTCAGGCCACCACGCAGCTTGTTCACGACCAGCGTGGCAAGGGCTTCACCATCGACGTCTTCGGCGATGATCACCAGCGGACGGCCGGACTGCACAACGCTTTCGAGAAGCGGCAACATCGGCTGAAGCGAGGAGAGCTTCTTTTCGTGGATCAGGATGTACGGGCTGTCGAGATCAGCCGTCATCTTCTCCGGGTTCGTCACGAAGTACGGGGAGATGTAGCCGCGGTCGAACTGCATGCCCTCGACAACGTCGAGTTCCGTGTGCAGGCCCTTGGCTTCTTCAACCGTGATGACGCCTTCGGAACCAACCTTCTGCATGGCAGAAGCGATCATCTCGCCGATTTCGGTCTCGCCGTTGGCGGAAATCGTTCCGACCTGAGCGATCTCTTCTGGAGACGTGATCTTCTTGGTGTTGTTCTTCAGCTCTTCAACGACAACGCCGACAGCCTTGTCGATGCCGCGCTTGAGATCCATCGGGTTCATGCCAGCAGCAACAGCCTTGGCACCCTCACGGATGATGGCCTGAGCCAGCACGGTTGCGGTCGTGGTGCCGTCGCCTGCGATGTCGTTCGTCTTGGACGCGACTTCGCGGACCATCTGGGCGCCCATGTTCTCGAACTTGTCAGCCAGTTCGATTTCCTTGGCAACCGACACACCGTCCTTGGTGATGCGCGGTGCGCCAAAGCTCTTGTCGAGAACAACGTTACGACCCTTCGGGCCGAGCGTGACCTTGACGGCATTTGCGAGGATATCAACGCCACGCAGCATACGCTCGCGGGCATCAGCGCCGAACTTTACGTCCTTGGCAGCCATAATTCTTACTCCTGAATGAGGTTTTTACGAGAGGAAACGGGGACGGCTGATCAGCCGATCACACCCATGATGTCGCTCTCTTTCATGATCAGCAGCTCTTCGCCGTCGATCTTGACCTCGGTGCCGGACCACTTGCCGAACAGCACCTTGTCACCAGCCTTGACGTCCAGAGCCACGATCTGGCCCTGCTCGTTGCGGGCACCCGGGCCGACGGAAACAACTTCGCCTTCGGTCGGCTTGTCCTTGGCGGTGTCAGGAATGATGATGCCGCCGGCGGTCTTCTCTTCGCCCGTCAGGCGACGGACCACCACGCGGTCGTGAAGGGGACGAAACTTCGTCATGGATCGCTCCATTATTGGTCACACCCTTGTAAAAAGCAGCATGACCGGGTTGCTGCACTCAATGACTGCAGTGCATTTGGCACTCTCGTATGGAGAGTGCCAATGACATAGGCGCCCAACCCGTTTCCGTCAAGGTTTCTCGCTGTCGTTCCCAGACGGATCAGAAGAAAGTTTCCGCCCGTCAAGCTGGCTTTTCAGCCGCTGTTTTTCCATGTTTTCCGTCAGTTTCTGGCCCTTGGTCCGTCCATACAAACGACGATTGGCATCCGCAACCTTGGCATCCTCAACGCCCTTGCGGCGTTTGCGTTCCCGGCGGAGATTGATGACGTCGCTCATGATTCATGGCCTTTCGGGCATGACAAAACTGGATAGACAGACATGAAACACAGCCCATCGGACAAGAAAACCCCCGCATCAGGCCAGATGGTCAAGCTGGCAGCTTCAGATGGACACAGCTTCGGCGCGTGGGAATCCGGCTCGGCGGAGTCGCCCCTCGCCCTCATCGTCGTGCAGGAAATTTTCGGCCTGACCGACCATATCCGCAGTATCTGCAACGACTTCGCCGCAGAAGGCTTCCACGTCATTGCGCCCGCCGTCTTCGACCGCGCGAAAGCCGATATCGTCCTGCCCTACTCACAGGCTGGCGTGACAGAAGGCCTCGAACTTCGCAGCCAGATTCCGTCCGACAAGACGCTTGCCGATATTGCTGCCTGCGCGAAGGTCCTGCGTGATGCCGGACACAGGAAAGTCGGTATCATCGGCTTCTGCTGGGGCGGTCTGCTTGCATGGCTGACAGCGACCCAGACCCATAACGTGGACGCCGCCGTCAGCTGGTATGGCGGCAGCATCGGCAACCATGTCGATACCGCGCCGCATTGTCCCGTCGAACTGCATTTCGGCGGCGAGGATTCCTCCATCCCCCACACCGAAATCCAGAAGATCCGCGACGCCCGCCCCGAGGTCGAGGAATATGTCTATGACGACGCCGGTCACGGTTTCGGCTGCCCCGAACGCCCGAGCTTCAACCGTGACGCCCGCGATCTCGCCTGGTCCCGCAGCGTCGATTTTCTGAAAACACATCTCGCCTGAAGCACTCTCCCGACACGGTGACACAGACTGTCGCAAAACCGTGGAAGGGGTCTATACTGATAACAATCCCGGCGAATACCGCACCGGATCAGACAGGAGTTTCAAGATGAGCACCAATCCGCTCAAAGACGACCCCAAGCACGACGCCGCGATCCGTCACGAAGCGCGTCTTCTGTGGGAAGCCGATGGCAAGCCGGACTGTGGTCCAGAAGGCTATCTCGAAAAAGCCGCCGACCTGATCGCAATCAAGGGAGTGCCGCAGGGCACTCCGGTTAAGGACCTGCCGCCGGTGGAACTGGACGGCGTGGAAATTGATGATGCACGGGCAGGCATCGACCTGAACGCAGATCCGAACCATAATTTCGACTGATCAATGATATCCGCCGCGCCCGTTTTACGCAGGCGCGGCGTTCAGCAGAGCCTCAGCCCTGTTTCAGAACACGTCCGGCCACAGCATCGAGCTTGGCCACCAACTTCGGGTCACGTGCAGCCGGAGCCGTGATGATCGCATGATCAAGAGCACGCTCGGCACTGGCATCGACCGGGCGCTTCCTGCCCAGCACCGGAATGACAGCCTTCACAAGGCGACGCGCATTCTCCGCATTGCCCGTCATGACCTTCACGACAGCCTCGACCGTCACGCTGTCATGCTCGCTGTGCCAGCAGTCGAAATCCGTGACCATCGCAACGGTCGCGTAGTTCATCTCCGCCTCGCGTGCGAGTTTGGCTTCCGGCATGTTCGTCATACCGACTACCGAACAGCCCCAGGACCGGTAGAGCTCGCTCTCTGCGCGCGTGGAGAACTGCGGACCTTCCATCACCAGATATGTTCCGCCCCGCGTGAACGGAATACCGAGTGAAGCCGCTTCACCCTGCACCACATCCAGCACGCGCGCCGAAACCGGGTCCGCCATGCCAACATGCGCCACACAGCCCGTGTCGAAGAAGCTCTTCTCACGCGCAAAGCTGCGGTCGATGAACTGGTCCACCAGCACGAAATGCCCCGGCGGCAATTCTTCCTTGAGCGACCCCACAGCCGAAAGCGACAGAATATCTGTCACCCCCACACGCTTGAGCGCATCAATATTGGCGCGGAAATTCAGGCGCGACGGCGGAATGGGATGGCCCCGTCCATGACGCGGCAGAAACACGCACTGCACGCCCTCGAACGTCCCGAACAGCAGTTCATCGGACGGCTCACCCCAAGGCGTTTCGACCTTGCGCCATTCCTTGTTTTCGAGTCCGTCGATATCGTACAGTCCCGAACCACCGATCACACCGATGACGGGCTGGATTTCCTGTTCCGAAGACATGTCTGTTCCTGACTGTTGTTTGGTCCGCTCGCCCGTTCTGGACCACGAGAACGCCCGGCGCGCAACCCTCGCACGCCGCACACGCTCCTTTCCCGCGTTCAGCAAAATATTTTCACAAAACCCAGCGCTTTTACGAAATGAAAATGTCTTTGCGCCATCGTCCCGCCACGGATGGCCGCCACCAATGAGCGTCAGTCATGCATCAGCCAACTGTTCGACGACGGCACGATTTGCTAGGACACTGCGCGTAACGAAGTTTTGTCCTGTATAGACGGGGGAAGAAAAAATGGACCAGATCAGCCCCGGTTTCGCCGAAACCGTTCGTCCAGACGTACCTCACGACGCCCTCAAGCAGGACGCCAAAGCCTGGTTCGAAACCCTCCGTGACCGCATCTGCGCGTCCTACGAAAAACTCGAAGACGAGGCCGCCGAAGGGGGGTCGCAGGTCCTGCGCGACCGCACTGCCCCCGGCCGTTTCGAACGCACGGCTTGGAGCCGCCCCGAAGGCGGTTCAGGTGTCATGTCCGTCATGCGCGGCCGCGTGTTCGAGAAAGTCGGTGTCAATGTCTCGACCGTCTGGGGCGAGTTCTCCCCCGAATTCCGCAAAAACATTCAGGGGGCCGAAGAAGACCCGCGTTTCTTTGCAACCGGCGTCTCCCTCGTCGCCCATCCGTGCAATCCGCATGTCAGTGCCGCGCATTTCAACACGCGCATGATCATCACGACGAAGGGCTGGTTCGGCGGCGGCGGGGACATCACGCCCATGTTCCCCGACACCGCAGAAGCGCGGTCGGACGCGGACTATTTCCACAAATCGTTCGAAGATGCCTGCAACCGGCACAATCCGGAGCATTACCCCCGCTTCAAGGAATGGTGCGACCGCTACTTCCATCTGTCCCACCGCAACGAACCACGCGGTCTGGGCGGTATTTTCTACGATCAGTTCTCTACCGGAAATGTGGATCAGGACTTCGCCTTCACGAAGGATGTCGGCATGGCCTTCCATGATGCCTACCCCGCTGTCGTGCGCCGCCGGATGTTCACCCCATGGACCGAAGCGGACCGCGATGCCCAGCTCATCCGCCGTGGCCGGTATGTGGAGTTCAACCTGCTGCATGACCGTGGCACGCTGTTCGGTCTCAAGACAGGGGGCAACACCGAAGCCATCCTCATGAGCATGCCGCCGGAAGTCCGCTGGCCGTGAGACTGACCCGACGTGCCGCCCTGAAAGGGCTGGCGGCCCTTGGCGGAACCGCTCCCTTCCTGAACACCCCGGCCCGCGCCGGGACTCTGACGGATGTTCAGCTCCTTCTGGGCGGCACGCTCGCCTCCATCCCCGGCCAGTTCGCAGAACTGGCAAGTGGCGCCATTTCCCACACACTGGATCTGGCGACGCCTCTCGAACTGACCCCCGATATCGGACAGGACGGCGTTCGCGCCGCAAACCTGTTCGACGCCAACAGCGCGCCTGACGGCAATACGGCGCTGGCCTTTCCCGGCGCCACACTTCTGGCATCCCTGACAGGCGATTCCCGCGTCCATTACGATTTCGGACGCTGGACCCCGGTTCTGGTGGCTTCCACCACGACCGTCGTCATCGCCCGCGCCGAACTGCACAAGACCTTGCGCAGCCGCCTGACGGGTTTCTTCCACGATCATCCTGTCCGCCTTGCCGTCTCCCGCATTGGCGGCCCGGAACTGAATGCCCTGATGGGCCTCTCGCTTCTCGGCCTGCGCCCCATTCCCGTGCCCGGTTATGTGGATTCGTCAAACGCCCTGACCGCCCTGCACGAAGGCACCGTCGATGCCGTGCAGATTTCTCCTTACACGCTCGACCGACCGCTTGATGACGTCCTCGCCAACCTGCCCGAGGGCACGAGCGCGATCTATTACACCGGCGACCTGACCGATACGCATTCGACGACCATCCCCATTTTCATGGAAGCCTATCAGCAGGCGAGGCATCGCGCGCCCGAAGGGCCGTTCTATCACGCGTGGCAGGCCGTCTCCGCCGCGGCAGATACGGCCATGGCCATTGCCCTCCCTATGCTGACTCCGCCTGAGATCGTCGCGCAATGGAACCGCGCCTGCACGGCTGCCACGGCGGATGCCGGTGTGAGGCGCTGGGCCGAGACGCATCATTTCAAGCTGGTCACGGGCGACAACGCGGCCCCGTTTCTCTCACGTGCCGTTCCCGATCTGGGCGCCACGCTGGCCCTGCGCCGCTGGCTCTCCGTCAATACACCGCGCTGGCGCGAGGGACAGGAAACCCGCCACCTCTGACAGCATCAGCGACGGCGCGTTTTCAGCAGAATCCGGACCGATCCGTGATTGGCCGCATGGGGATGCACAACCGCCAGAACCATCGACCGCAGGTCACCGCGCTGAAGCCACATTGGCAGTTCACGACGGATCAGCCCGCTGGTCTGTCCACTTCCAAGCCCCGTCACCACCTCTACGCAGCGCCAATTCCGCACTCGCGCGCGCTGCATGAAGTCATACAGCCGCTCGAAGGCCTCCTGCACGACATAACCATGCAGATCGAGCCGCGCATCCACCTTCATCTGCCCGCGTGACAGACGTTTCCAGCTCGTATCATCCAAGCCCGGCGCGCGAACACCCACTGAAAGCTCCGCAGGACGCGGTTTCGGCTTCTCAGACTGTACAGGCAGGAAAGAGCGTCCCGTCACGGCAGGCATGGAGCGCGGTGCCTCCGATATGGACGCAGGAGGCTCGACCTTGACCGCAGGCGCCAGACGACGCGGGGAGCGCGGAGACCGCAACGGCTTGATATCGCGGACAACCATCCGCCACAGCGTCGCTTCTTCCTCCCTCAGATCCCGCTTCGCCACACTATCCTCACTTCCTGTCCGGCCGCCCTTGTCCATCAGACAGTTTAGGCCCCGAGCATGTAACGGCTTCGGGCATCATTGAACAATGTTCTTTCGGGACTTTCCGCCCGCGGATGCGTTTACGCCTCACGTTCCATTTTCCGAAAGAACAGGGCCATGAGCCATCTGACACAGGAAGAGCGCGACAACCTCCCCGACAGCGCCTTCGCCCTGCCTGAAAAACGCGCCTATCCGATCGATACCCGCGCTCGCGCCAGCAACGCCAAGGCCCGCGCCACACAGGAATACGAACGCGGCCTGCTGACGGCAGAAGAGCGTGAACGGATCGACAAGGCCGCTGACCGCCGCCTCGCGCAGGACGATTGATCGTCCCGCATCACTTCAGGCGCCGTCTCTTACATAAAGCCATTTTAAATTCACTTGACGTTAAGGACCATGCCGTCAGTCTCGCTTGCAACGCCAGACCGGCCCAAGACCGACTTAGGATCTTCCATGCCCCTGCCTCTCCTGCGCAAATTCGCCCCCCTTCTCGCCAGCACCGCCCTTTGTTTCAGCGCGGCACAGGCCGCAGCCCCATCCGGCGCTCAAAAACCCGGAACCATCACAACCTCGGCGCCGCTGGCCGCAGCGCTCAGCCTTCCAGACGCCGGGCGCGCCCTGCGCATCACTTATCTTTCGACGAACGGCATTACCGGCAAGGGCCTCGTTCCCGTCACGGCCGAAATCATCCTTCCCCCCGGCCCTGCGCCAAAAGGCGGCTGGCCGATCGTCGCCTGGGCACACGGCACTGTCGGCGTGGACGATAGCTGCGCGCCCTCCCTCAATCCCTATAACGATCGCAACAGCACCTATCTTTCAACATGGATGAAACGCGGTTTCGCTATCGTCGCAACGGACTATCAGGGCCTCGGCGGACCCGGCACGCATGCCTATCTGGACACCCGGGTCGAAGCCTATAGCGTCCTCGACAGCATCCGCGCCGCACTGGCCAACGTGCCGGACCTGAAAAACAAAATCATGATCGTCGGCCAGTCTCAGGGCGGTGGCGCCGCCGTCGCTACGGCGGCCTATGCGCCGACCTACGCCCCCGAACTGGACATCCGCGGCACCGTGGCCACCGGAGCCCCCTACGTCACGCCCGAACTTCTTGGGGATCTGCTCAAGAATGCCGCCCATCCCGACGCAGGCTACAGCCCGCTCGTCGATTATGTCCTCTACCTTGCCACCGGACTGGCAGGACACGACCCGCATTTCCGTCCCGAAGAGGCCTTCACACCCAAGGCGCTGCCCTTCTATCGCAAGGCGGCGCATGAATGCCTGACATCCCTGTCCCAGCAGACGCAGGCCGCTGGCCTGACATTGCACAACACGCTCCAGCCGACCTTTCTCAAGGCCATCAGCCCGGCTCTGAAGGGCATGGAGTTCCCAACCCTCAAGCTGGCCCAGCCCCTCTTCACCGGGACGGGCACGGAAGACCGTGACGTCCCTCCTGCACTCCAGCTCGGACTGGTCAAAGCGGCCTGCGCCGCCGGATCGCTGGTTCAGGCACATCTCTACAAGGGTCTGAACCACAGTGAGACGGTCAACGGCTCTCTGGCCGATTCCGCGATCTTCACCAACGAAGTCATGACCGGCCAGCCCGTCCCGCCGCAGTGCAACCCCGTGCCGCAGCAATAAGCCCTTACAGACACAGCCCATAAGAAAACGGCCCCGGATGATCCGGGGCCGTTTTTTATTTCCGCAGGTTCCGCAGACTTTAGTTCGAAGCCGGAGCCTGTAGCGGCTGATCAGCGGGCACATCCTTCAGAGGAATGCCTTCATATTTGCCTGTCAGCGTCTTGAGGAACGCCACGATATCCGTGACATCCTGATCGGCAATGTCCCGATCCGGTGTCTCGTAACGCGCCATTTCCCGTACGACCTGCTCCAGCGTGGTGGCCGAGCCATCATGCAGCCACGGTCCGGTCAGTTCGACATTGCGCAGGTTCGGAACCTTGAACCGCGCCCGATCGCCTTCCGCATGGGTCACAGACAGACGCCCTTCGTCGGCAGCCGTCAGCTTCGTGTGACGGTTTTCGAAATACGGGCCTTCCAGTCCAAGGATCTCATAAGCGTCACCCCCCACGGCAATACCGCTATGGCAACCAGAGCAGCCGATTTCCTTGAAGCGCTCATAGCCGCGCTTTTCCTGCGCCGTAATCGCCTTCGCATCGCCCTTGAGATACAGATCGAAACGGCTGTCCGGCGTGATCAGCGTCTTTTCATATTCCGCAATCGCGCCAGTGATCGTGTCCTTGTCGATCTGATCGGAACCGAAAGCCGCCTCAAACTGCCCGGCATAGCCCGGTGTGCTCCGGACATGCTCGGCCACCGTCGCCCAGTCATGCGAACCCATTTCGAGCGGGTTCATGACCGGCCCTGCCGCCTGCTCCGCCAGATCCTTCGCACGACCATTCCAGAACTGGGACATGCTGAACACGGAATTATAGACGCTGGGCACATTGATCGGCCCTTTCTGGCCCCCAATACCCGTCGCAGTCGTCAGGTTGTCCACGCCGCCCTTGTTCAGACCATGACAGCTTGCACAGTTGAGCGTCCCGTCACCCGACAGGCCCTTGTCGAAGAACAGCGCCCGGCCAAGCTCGGCCTTCTTCCAGTCTACGCCCACGCTCTCGGGAATTGGCTGGATCGGCTCGCCACGGAACTGCGCTGCCACGCCCGGCGTCGCATAATAACGCTCGCGCTGTTCACGCACCCAATTCAGGATGTCCACGCGCTGCTTTTCGTTCAGATGGGCATGCGGATGCATCAGCAAATAGGCCGCCGGCGGCATACGGTTTTGGGTGATGACTTCCTCGATGCGGGAAAGCTGCTCGACCGAAGGCGGCTTGCCCTGCTGCAACGCGGCCAGAACCGGTGCATATTCAAAATGACGCTGTCCCTGCACCAAGTCGCGCTTCATGATCTGGTTAGCCAGCGGCAGGCTGAAATAGAACGGCAGGTTCGCATTCTGCGTGTGGCAGTAATCGCAGCGCACTTCGCGCAGAGCCGCAAAAGCCGCCATGGCCGTCGGGTCCTGTCGCGTCGGGCTGCTGGCAGGAAGCTGCGGTGCTCCAGCATGATCGAAATGCTCGAGATAAGTGACAGTCCCGCCCCAGGCGACAACGCCCAGCGCCACCAGACCGGCAATTCCCTTTGTAATCGTGCTGGAACGCACCACTTTTCTCCTCATACTCACGGTGTCGTGATAATGTCGAAAAGTGACACGCAAAGTCAAAGTGATTGAACCTGTCAGAAAAACAGGTGTCGTCGATTAATCTTCGTCCTCGTGATCGATCGCAGCCCGCACCCTCTTGCGCGCCACGTTCACATAAGACGTATCGGTATCAATCCCGATCCCCACACACCCCATCCGCTCCGCCGCCACCAGCGTCGTCCCGGAGCCCATAAACGGGTCCAGCAACACGCCACCGGGCCGCAGCCCGTGCAGCCGGATGCAGGCTTCGGGAAGCGCCACCGGGAACGTCCCCGGATGGCTGAACTTCTCCTTGCGGCTGCGCACGGTCTCGTAGGGAATAAACCATGTATCGCCCCGGCAACGCCGGTCCGTAATGTGCTGCCGCCGCACGATATTGCTCTTGTCCGTAAACGGCACACCCGCATCCAGCCGCTGCACAGGCACGTTTCCCGTCTTGGTCAGATGGAACACATGCTCATGGTTGCGGTTGACGAAACGCGCAGAATTCAGTGGCTTGAAATGTCCGTAGGTGATCTCACCGACCGAAATCGACTTGATCCAGGTGATGTGGTTCTGGAGCACGAACAGCTTGCGCAGCCGCGTCATCAGCTCGAACGGCAGCCAGGGCTGGGACGACGATCCTGCAATATTCAGGAAAAACGACCCATCATCTTTCATCACACGACACAAACTGGTGCAGACATCCTCCAGCCAGTCCAGATACGCGTCTTCCGGCAGCCGGTCCTGATATGTCCGGTACGACACACCCAGATTATAGGGCGGCGACGTCACCACCACGTCCACGCTCTGCGACGGCATCCGCTTGAGAACCGTCGTGCAGTCTCCCCGGATCAGCGTATGAACACCGAGTTTTTCCCGGCGACTGCGGATCATTGCGCCCCGGAATCCGCAGGTGGGCGCGGCAGAAACAGCACCATCCGGCCATGTGCATGCAGGTTCCCAGCGATGGACTGCGCACTCGCGCCCCATCCGGTGAACAGATCAGCCCGCCCCGCACCTTTGATATCCGTTCCGATATCCTGCGCGAACACCAGATGATCCCAAGCCACAGGCTGCCCCGCACTATAAGGCAGCTTCGTCTCAACCCAGAGCGGCATTGCAAACGGCACCAGAGACCGGTCAACCGCCACGGAACGTCCAGCCGTCAGCGGCATCCCGAACGCGCCTTTCGGCCCCTGCGTCAGATTGCCGTCGTCACGACGGAAAAAGACATAGTTTGGATTACGCTCCAGCACGGCCATCATCTGGTCCGGATGCGTTTCCAGCCAGTTCCGGATGCTGTCCATGCTGACACCATCCGCAGGCAGTTCGCCCTGCTGCACAAGCACGCGCCCCAGCGGCACATAAGCCTGCCCGTTGCGCCCGTCATAGCTAACACGCACCTGTCCGCCATCCGGCAGGATCAACCGCCCTGAGCCCTGAATCTGCAAAAACGACAGATCGATCGGGTTTTTCAGCCAGGCGATCTCAAGCCCCTGTCCTTCCAGCGCACCGCCATCAATCGCGGCCCGGTCGTAATAGGGTGCGAACTGTCCGTTCACCCAGCGCCCGCTGACCATCTGGCCATTGGTCGCCTTTGCCCGGACGAGATCATGCGGACGGCCATAGACCGGCGTCTGATACTCCCCGCCGCGTGTCAGGGAGGCAGGAATTTGTGGCTCGAAATAGCCGGTATAAAATGCCTCAGTGCCGGTCTCGTAAGGCTGGAACCATGTTTCCAGATACGTTCTGGCGTCCGTTGCCGTCGCCAGCGCCGTACAGGCATTGCTCCAATCGGCAGCATGACGGCCATAAGTGATGGCATCACTTCCACCGAGCAGCGTTTCGGGCGGCAATTGTGCCAGTCGATGGCACTCCTCCCGAAGAAGCGGCATCAGCGATGCAAAATCCTCCTGCCCCCATCCGGCAAGCGAATCATATCCAACGGGAGAAAGGGAAAGTGACGACGGCGCCTCTTGCGGCGTACAGCCGCACAGCACGCCGAGAGTCAGCAGAGTCAGCAGTTTTTTCATCGGACAGGCAGAAAACTCGAATAGAAAAAATCTCGAAAAGGATCAGGCCGGGCAGGACGCCGCGAGACGCCATTGTGCATCGGATTGTCCTGCCACACGCTCGAACAGCCACAGATCATGGAACTCGGTGACAGCTTCGGTTCCGACCACGGGGTCGCCCTGACGATCGGTCAGGATATTCACCTGCCGCGACACGATGCGCACCTCGATTCGCCCTGTCCGCTGCCCGTCTTCCGCTGACATCAGCATCGCATCCAGAATGGAAAGGCTCTCAACGCCGCGAAGATCGCTCCGCTGCGTCTCACCAGCCTGCGTCCGCACGTCGATCGCAGCCGAAAAACTTTCCAGCGCAGCGGGCGTCAGCAGTTTTTCAAGCGCGGCACGGTCCCCGACTGCGAAGGCTGGAACGACCTGCCGGAACGTGTCTTCAGCGTCTTTCAGGAAACCGGAAGGCGAGAAACCGGGGAAAGTCGTTCCAATTTCAGCCAGAACGCCACCGACACGGGTTACGGGAGCGGGAATTTCATAGTCCACATCCGGCACTGTGGCGGCGAACGCACCGTTATCGCCCTTGCCCGAGGCCTGTCCCGGGAGCGGAGGCGGCGCGCCTGGACGCGTTGCATCAGGAGCAGCGCCCTTCTGCGGTCCAAAACCGAACCGGCCACCGCCCGGACGTTCCTGCCGCACACCCTGCATCCCGACGCGACGACCGAGCACACGGTACAGCCTCACACCCAGCACCACGGCGAGCACGAACAGGACCACGAGGTCCCAGGGGAAAGAATGGCCAGCATGTGCCATGAGGCCAGCGGGGAGATGAATGTCGTCAGAAGACATGAAGCTCTGTTTCTCACTGTCCGGACTTCGAAGTGTCCGGTTAAAGATCCGTTGCCCTACAGATAGGGTGCAATCCCTCTGATCTCAACCATCTGTCGGCCAGAAGCGTGTCTTGGCGTTCAGCAGACATCATGCTACCGCCGAGGGATCGCAATCGTTTCAATCGATGTCCGCCATGGGGTTCGCCCCTGCGGAACCGGAGACCGCATGTCAGAGAACACCGCCGACAACACCGTGATGGGTCAGGAAAACGTGCCGGCAATGCCGCTCGCCATCAACCTGCAATATACGAAGGATCTTTCCTTCGAAGTTCCGGCTGGCGCGTCCATTTTCGCAACGCTGCGCTCTGCCCCGCAGATTTCCGTCAACATCGACGTCCAGGCCAACCGTCTGGAAGAAGATCAGGCTGTCTATGAAGTGGCTCTGGCCGTCCGCGCCGAAGCTGCTGAACCGCCCGCACAGGAAGGTGGACAGGCCGGTCGTACGGTGTTCATCGCCGAACTGACCTATGCTGCCGTCGTGACGCTGACCAACCCGCCGCAGGAACTGGTCGAGCCGATCCTGCTGGTTGAAGTGCCGCGCCTGATCTTCCCGTATGTCCGCGCCATCGTCAGCGATGTCACGCGTGACGGCGGTTTCCCGCCCGTCGTGCTTCAGCCGATCGACTTCGTGGCCCTGTGGCAGGCCAAGCGCGCCCAGCAGTTCCCGGAACCCGCTGGCGAAGCCTGATCTCAGGCAACTGGCCCGAGCTGCTTTAGCGGATCGGGCCACATCACCGCGCGCCATTCCTTATGGTTCAGGCGCGCGGCTATGGCCTCTGACAGACAGAGCGCCCGCACGGCAGACAGTGCCGTCACATCTTCGGCTCCAAGTGCTTCTCGAAACGCTTCCGCCGTTTTCCCGGAATACAGCAGCACAGAATTGACTCGCCGCTCCCGCAGAGCCGCCGTCGCATCCTCCGGCAAGGTCATACGCTTGCAGGCCACATAAACTTCCGCCCGCTGCACCTCCAGATTTCTCGCCAGATCCAGACCGTAGCCTTCGCCGCTGGCCAGAAGCACGTCTGCGCCCGTAATGCCCCGCATCCGGCAGAATGCGGTCAAAGCCCGGGCATCTCCGTCTGCCGCTTCAACATGGATAAATCCGGCCTGACGCGCCCGCGCCGCCGTTTGCGAGCCCACGGCGACGACAAGCCGCTCCTTCGGCCAGTCCCGCAATGCAGGCAGCGCATTCGCGCTTGTCACCAGAACGGCTCGAAAGTTTTCAGGAGCAACCGGCGCCAGCGCCGTGATGTCCAGCATCGGACACGCTATCGCCTGCCAGCCCAGTGCCCTGACTTCCGCCATGGTAACGGACAGTCCGGGCTCCGGCCGGGTCACCAGAACAACACGATCCGATAGAAGTGTCAGGGACGCCTCATGTCTTCAAAAATGTTGGACGGCGTATCGCGGCGCAGTTCGTCCGCGAGTTCCGTTCCCATACGGGCAGCTTCGAGCGGCGCGCCTTCGATGTGGCGCTGCAACAGGAACGTGCCGTCCTCGCTTGCAATCATGCCCGTCAGCTTCAGCACGCCCTTCTCGATGCGGGCATAGCCTCCGATCGGCGTCCGGCAGGAGCCGTCAAGCTCCGCCAGAAGCGCGCGCTCGGCTGTCGAAACGGCCCGGGCCTCTGGATCTTCGATCGCAGACAGCAGTTCACGCAGTTCCAGATCGCTTTCACGAACCGTCACACCCACGATTCCTTGCCCAGAGGCCGGAAGCATCTGATGCGGCTCGAACACCACATCCACACGGTCCTCCATGCCCAGACGACGCAGTCCGGCCAGCGCCAGAAGTGTCGCATCGCACGCCCCGGCCCGCAGCTTGTCCAGTCGAGTCTGCACGTTGCCCCGCAGCAGCCCGAACCGCAGATCAGGCCGCACATGCAGCATCTGCGCCTGACGCCGCACGGACGCACATCCGATCAGCGCGCCTTCGGGCAGGCAGTCATACGGGCGTTCGGGATCGATCTTTACGGTCCGGTCCCGCAGGATCAGCGCATCGCGCGCGTCCTCACGCTTGAGCGTGCAGGCCAGCACGAGGCCCGGCGGCAGATTGGTTTCCAGATCCTTGAGGCTGTGCACGGCAAAATCAATCCGCCCTGCCACCAGTGCCTCGTGGATTTCCTTAGCGAACAGTCCCTTACCGCCAATTTCTGCCAGACGCTGAACCTGATTGCGGTCGCCTTCTGTGCTGATCTGGTATTCCTGAAACGCGCCCATGTCGCGCAGGACCGGGCAGAAGCGCGTCAGACGCGTCAGAAAATTGCGCGTCTGGACCAGCGCCAGCGGCGATGCCCGCGACCCGACACGAAGAGGGAGCTTGCGGCCAGTCGGCGGCTCAGCGGCATGGGAACGGCGGACGGCTTCCGCTGCAACTCGCTGGAGCGCATCGGAAGGCAGGACGGGAGCATTCATGAACGGCAGCTTTAGCCCATTCACACGGGACTGTCATGATATGACAGACTCGGCCATAATAAGGGGATGTCAGCCCCCGTTACTCATTCTCCCACACCTGCGCGTCCCCTTCTCGCAATCGAGACGTCCTGCGACGATACGGCCTGCGCCATTCTCGCTTATGACGGCACCATTCTGGCCGAAAGCGTGCTGTCCCAGATCGATCATGCCATTCTTGGTGGCGTCGTCCCGGAAATCGCGGCCCGTGCGCATCTGGACGCGCTGCCCGCTCTGGTGGCGGAAGTCCTGAAAAAAGCCTCTCTGACGCTCGCAGAGATTGATATTTTCGCTGGCACGACCGGTCCGGGCCTGATTGGCGGCCTGATTGTTGGCAGTTCCTACGCCAAGGGACTGGCCATGGCGCTGAAGCGTCCTTTCATGGCCGTGAACCATATCGAAGCCCATATTCTCACGCCCCGGCTTCCCAGCCTCGGAGCGGCACTTCACTTTCCTTACCTGACGATGCTCGTCTCAGGTGGTCATTGCCAGTGCGTGTCGGTCGAACAGACGGGCCACTATGTCCGCCTAGGCGGTACGATCGACGATGCCGCCGGTGAAGCCTTCGACAAGGTGGCCAAGATGCTTGGTCTTGGCTGGCCCGGCGGCCCTGCGCTGGAAAAACTTGCCACCGAAGGCCGGGACGATGCCTATGCACTTCCCCGTCCGCTCAAAGGCCGCGAAGGCTGCGATTTCTCTTTTTCGGGCCTGAAAACCGCTGTCAGCCGCCTGATCGACACGCAGGATCCGACCGGAACGCGCAATGCCCTTCCGCGCCAGTTCGCCGCAGACGTCGCCGCCTCCTTCCAGCGCGCCGTCGCGGATGTGATGGCTGATCGTACCGAGCATGCTCTTGCCCTCAGCCCGAATGCCACGGCGCTCGTCGTAGCAGGTGGCGTGGCGGCCAACAAAACCCTGCGTCATGCGCTCGAACAGGTCGCCGCCAATCACGGCATCCCTTTCTTCGCTCCGCCCCTGCGGCTGTGTACGGATAATGCGGTGATGGTTGCGTGGGCTGCGCTTGAGCGTCTTCATGCAGGCGAAACACCCAACGACATCGACACCGCCGCCCGCCCCCGCTGGCCGCTCTCTGAACGCACTCCCGCTCACGCCTGAACAGGAAGCCTCATGACCGCCATCCTCATCCGCGACGAGACCGGAACCGGCATCAGCAGACTCGCCCTGCGCTTTGACTGGAAAGCCCGCAGACATCTGCGCGTGCGGGACCTGATCGCAGAACGCGTCCGTCTCGAATGGGACAACGGCGGCAAAACAGAGAACGAAGAAACCGCCCTCGTTCCGCAGGGCGCACCCTGTATCGAAACCGTGGAAGCCGCCATCGACCATGCCCTGAAGGCTTTTGAACGCCGGGCCTATCTGGTCATCATCAATGACCATCAGATCCCGCATCTGGATGACGGCATCACCCTCAGCCCGGACATGACCATCACCTTTATGCGCCTCATCCCGCTGGTCGGAGGCTGAGATGCAGCAGCGTGATCCAGTGCTTGTCGCCTCCCTGCCCGGTGGTCCGCTCTATCGCCTCCTGTCAAAAGTCGGCGACATGGAACAGGCCTTCATTGAGTGGCGCGCCCTGATGCGTTCCCGCTGCCCTACGGTTTTCGAAGACGCCAGAAAAAAATGGGTCGAACTCTACGAACAGCAGAGATGCGACTACAAAGGCTACGCCTTTAGGGAGCATGCGTACCAATACCTCAGCGATACCATTCCTCTCGCCGCCTATTTCCTGCCCGAGACGATGGGCACCGCGCCACGGCCTGCGTCTCCGAAATGGCTGGAGCGTCTCTCTCGCGAGAGCCTTGATCCCGAAGCTCCCATTCCACTGGCGAAGCGCCATTCCTACTGGACCCGCTTCGAAATATTCGGCTCGGGTCCAGTCCCGTCCGTGAATTCCGAATCCCATCGCATCATAGATCTGAAATGGCTAGCCCAGGCCCGAGCAGATTATGTCCGGGTTCCGGTCGAACGCCCTGGGGCGTTCCGCCTCATCCGCCAGTACATCATTCGCCTGACCCTGTATCCGAGCAATGTGGACGATCCCGTCTTTGATCGCCTCTCCACCCCCGATAATGTTACACCCTCTGTCAGAACCCTGCACGACCGAGCTGCCATTCTCGCCGCCCCTGACGGACAGGACGTTTTGACCCTGGCCCGTACTATTCTTCGCGATTTCGATACGGCGGACGGTCGCTGGATCGACGGTCCGCTCTATCGGGCCACCATTCTTCCCATCCTCATCCTGCATGCAAACAACCGCATCAAGGCCACAGGCTCCGTTCGGGAAGCGGCCTACGAACTAATCGCCAAGCCAGACGCTTTCATACCGGAACAAGAGACCCTCTGGCGAATGGACACTGCGGCACTGGGACTACAAAACCTTGGCAAACGCCCTCCAACGGAACTGCTCAAGCTCAATAAAATCCTGTGCGGCTGCCTCTGGCTCGTCGCTGTCAGTGGCAAGCCTGAAGATGTGCAACTCCTCAGCACACTGGCAAAAAACTTCCAGAAGAACGAGAAAGTCTTCGAGTTCAATCGCATCATCCGCGCCCTGGGCATTACCGCAGACCGCGACGCCATCAACGAACAAATCGCCCTGCGCCAGAAGACCCGTCATTCCATGATGCTCGGTCAGATCAACGCCGCCCTGGCCGACTCCGCACAAAAATCCGGCACTAGCATCACCGAACTCGAAGAACGCTCCGCCTATACCCACGACCTCGACAGCCATCATGAACGGGCCGTTCCGCTTCCCAACGGCCTGACCGCGACCCTCTCCGTAAAAACCAACGGCTCCGGCACGGTCACACTCTTCTCCGCCGATGGCACCGAACTGCGCCCGGTCCCTCCCGCGATCCGAGCCGAGCTCAAAACCATCCGCGCCTATGAAAAACTCAGGGAAGAAGCCCGCGCCCTGACAAAGGAAATGCAGGCCCACCGCCTGCGCCTCGAACGCTCCTGGCTCACTCAGGAAAGCTGGACTGCCGAACGTTTCCGCACGAACTATCTGGCCCATCCCGTCCTGTCCTGGCTCGCCCACCGCCAGATCTGGACCCTCACCGCGCCCGACGGCACACAGCGCACCGTCCTCTTCCCGAACGGCACACCCGTCGCCCCGAACGGCACCCCGACCGCCCCCCTGCGCGACGACGAAACCCTTACACTCTGGCACCCGCTGGACGCTGATATGGCCTTCGTCAACCAGTGGCGCGACACGCTGGAAGCCATCGCCCTCATCCAGCCCATCCGTCAGGCCTGGCGCGAAACCTATGTCCTGACGGACGCCGAGCGCGCCACGTCCCCGGCCTCCCTTCGCTACGCAAAGCAGGTCCTGCGTCAGGCACAGTCTGTCGAACTCGGCCGCCAGCGCGGCTGGCGCGTGCGCACCCTGAGCATGCACCTGCCCTCAAGCGAGGGCGATCCCACCAGCCTGACCATTCCCGCCGCCGGTCTGCATGCCGAAATCTGGACCGCCGGCGTCGACGGTCAGGCCGCTTTCCAGCACGGAACATTCACCCATATCCTCACTGATCGGGTTCAGTTCCGCACCGTCACGGACAAGGGCTCCTGGCGTCACGACGGCGGCAAAAAGCTCGCCATCGGCAAGGACACTGTTCCCCTCGAAAACGTCCCGCCGCTGATTTTTTCGGAAGTCATGCGCGATCTGGACCTCTTCGTGAGCGTGGCCTCCATCGGCCTCGAAGTCACCTATCTCGACGGCGCGGAAGGCCGTTCCATCGGCGAATGGCGCCGCCTGAGTGATCTCGCCATGTGGGGGCAGGACGAAACCACGTCCCTCAACGGCCGCGCCCGCATCCGCTATGAGACGCTTGAACGGATCCTCCCCCGCCTCACCATCGCGGACCGCCTGGAACTCACCGACACGCATGTCCATGTCCGCGGCGTGCTGCACAGCTACCAGATCCATATCGGAACAGGGAACATCTTCCTCGATCCCGACCGGCGCTATATCTGCATCGTACCCGACCCCCGCAAAAAGAAATCCAGCATCGCCCTGCCCTTCGACGACGACCAGACCCTCTCGGTCATCCTGTCGAAACTCTTCCTTCTCGCTGCCGATGACAAAATCAACGATCCCGTCATCCTCAGGCAGTTCCCCGCCTCCACCCCGGAACAGACATCTTGAACTACCGTCACATTTATCACGCCGGAAACTTCGCCGACTGCATGAAGCACGCCCTGCTTCTCGCACTGATCAAGGCGCTCAAGCGTAAACCCGCAGGCTTCGTCGTCCTCGATACCCATGCCGGATGCGGCCGCTACGACCTCACGTCAGAAGAAGCCGAGAAGACCGGGGAATGGCGCGCGGGCATCGGCCGCCTGCTTGACGATCCTGCAGCCCCCGCGATTGCGGATTATCTCAACGCCGTCCGCCCCAACGTGCAGGACCGGCACCGCTACCCCGGCTCCCCGGCTTTCGCCCGCAGCGAACTGCGTCCGCAGGATCAGCTTATTGCCTGCGAACTGCATCCTGAAGACGTCCGCCCCCTCCGCCGCCTCTTCCATGCGGACCCGCAGGCCGCCGTGCATCACCGTGACGGTTACGAGGCCCTGCGTGCGCTTCTCCCGCCCAAAGATTTCAAGCGCGGTCTCGTTCTCATTGATCCGCCGTTTGAAAAACCGGACGATTTCGCCCGCTGCGCCGAGGCCATCGCCCTGATCCGCAATCGTTTCCGCGCCGGCATCGTCGCCGTCTGGTACCCGATCAAGCATCGCACACCTGTCCGCGCGTTCTACACGGCCCTTCAGGACGCAGGCATCCGAGACATGCTCGCCTGCGAGTTCCTGCTCCGGCCGCCCGTCGATCCGTCCCGTTTGAATGGCTGTGGACTGCTGGTCGTCAACGCGCCGTTCGGCTTCGAAGACGATGCCCGCAATATTCTTGAAGCCCTCGCCACCGGCCTGCGTTCCCCTGATGCCGAAGACATCCAGATCATTATCGAACGGCTGGCAGAGGAATAATCATGAGCAGACGTCCGCATATCGCCGTTATCGGCGCCGGAGCCTGGGGAACCGCGCTGGCCTGCGCCATGGCGGCGACCGGCGCGGACGTCACGCTCTGGATGCGAAACCCAGTCCCGCCGGGAACCCGCACCCTGCCGCGTCTGCCGGACATTCCCCTGCCCGACACCGTCACCATTACCGGTGATTTCCCGCGCACCGCCGATGTTGTGTTGCTCGTGACCCCGGTGCAGACCGCCCGCGATGTCTCAACACGGCTTCAGAGTGTACTCGACCTGGCCGTTCCGGTCGTGACCTGCTGCAAGGGGCTGGAACAGGCCACCTCTCTCCTGCCGCTCGATGTGCTAGCCCAGACCATGCCGAACCGCCCAACAGGCGTTCTCTCCGGTCCGAACTTTGCCATCGAAATCGCCAAGGGCCTCCCTGCCGCAGCAACGCTGGCCTGCGCGGACCTTGCGCTTGCACAGACCCTCACGGCGCTCCTCAACACATCCAGCTTTCGTCTTTATGCCAGCGATGACGCCGCTGGTGTTCAGCTTGCAGGAGCCGCCAAGAACGTCATTGCTATCGGCGCAGGCATCACGATCGGCGCTGGACTGGGCGAAAACGCCCGCGCTGCTCTTATCACCCGCGCGGTGGCCGAAATCGGCCGCCTGGCCGAAGCCATTGGAGGCCGCGCCATCACGCTTGCAGGGCTTGCGGGCATGGGGGATCTTATTCTGACCTGCACCGGTCGCGGTTCACGCAACTACAGCGTGGGTCTGGAACTCGGTGAAGGTCGCCCGCTTGCGGATATTCTCGCTTCGCGCACAACGGTGGCGGAAGGCGTTCTGACCGCCCCCGCGATGCTCGCCCTTGCCCGCAAACATAATGTGCGGGTGCCGATTATCGAGACCGTCACCCGCCTCCTTAACGAGGGCGTTTCGATCGAGGAAGCGCGTCATCTTCTGCTGGACCGCCCCCCAACCCGGGAATAACGACGCGCTTCAGTGAAGAACGGCGCAGGCCACCCGGTCGCCTGAACCACCGATCGGTTGGGTCTGGTAATCATCCGGCTTGGCATGCACCACCACAGATGCGCCGTCGGCATCCATCAGCGCAGGCAGGGCTTTGCCACCCTTCAGCGAAACCAGTGTGGAATAAAGCTCTACCGTCGCGGTCCCGTCTGGTGCGACATACAGATTCGGCAGATCACCGGCGTCATTCGCATCCGCTTTCAGCAGACCATGCACCACCGGCGTTGTCGCATGAACATGCGCGCCCGCGCTGGTGAATTTCGGAGCCGCGCAGTTGCCCTTTTCATGAAAATGAATGCCGTGCCAGCCCGGTGTCAGCCCCTGCACCTGAAGGCGCAGCAGAACGCCCTTTGGCGCGTCCGTCACGGTCACGATCCCATGAGACGCGCCATCCGTCCCCTTCAGTTCTCCCGAAACGCTGTCTGCCGCACAGGCCAGAGAAGGGATGGCTATGGCGGAGGCCAAAAGAATGGTCAGAAATCCGGAACGACGCATGGGCACTCACAGTCTTTGCAAAGTCAGATGATAACTATTCTCATCTTAGCTTAGGTCAGGCAAATCTTCCGATCAGAGATTCGTGATCCGCCCAGAATCAGACAAAGAGCCCCGCAATGACCGCGCTCATCGCATTGGACAACGTTCCTGCCACAACGGCTCGCACTGCAAGCGACGCCACATCCGTCCGCCGACGCGGCTCCGCGCTTCCAAACGCGCCAATCAGAATGCCGATCGTCGAAATATTCGCAAATCCGCACAGG
Organism: Gluconobacter sp. Dm-44; assembly: GCF_018256175.1. Lineage (NCBI taxonomy): Bacteria > Pseudomonadati > Pseudomonadota > Alphaproteobacteria > Acetobacterales > Acetobacteraceae > Gluconobacter > Gluconobacter sp. Dm-44. The sequence continues at coordinate 267,700 of NZ_JAERLZ010000001.1, forward strand.
GCAAAGGACAGGATCGTGATTGTCCGCTGAGACAGCGCATGGGCATGGATCAGCGGCGACAGGTTCACATAGGCCACGAACTCATTGAACGCGATCTTCTGCCCCAGTAGCCCCCCCGCCACGACACATTCGCTCCACGGCACGCCAAGCAGCCAGGCAAACGGCGCAAAGACCATCCCCAGAATCCACGATAGCGACAGCCCAAACGCTCCCAGAAGCCCATTTGCCAACGCAATCAGCCCCACGAAGGCAATCAGAACAGACCCCACCGCCACAGCGATCTTCGCACCATTCATCGCGCCGTCGGCAATAGCCTCGAACATGCTGTGATGACCATGATCCGCCCCCGCAATCTGCGCGTCAGAGTGGCGCGGCCCCGGAAACAGAATGCGTGAAAACAGCAGCCCGCCCGGAATGGCCATGAAAGACGCCGCCAGCAGGTTCTCCATCGGCACACCCAGCGACGCATATCCCGCCAGCACGGACCCGGCGATGGACGACGTTCCGCTGCACAGAACCGTCGCCAGTTCCCCCTCCGACATTTCCGCCAGACAGGTCTGAAGCGCGATCGGAATCTCGCTCTGTCCCAGAAAGATCGTCAGCACCGCTGCAAACGATTCCAGCCCCGTCGTTCCCAGGATCCGCGAGAGCGCCCCGCCAATCAGCTTCGAGAGGAACTGCAACACGCCCCAGTGCTGTAAAAGCCCGAGAAGTGCAGCGACATAGACGATCTCCGGCAGCACCTTCAACGCAAAGACGAAGCCGCCATTGCCGAACAATCCATCCATTTTCGGGCCAACAAGACCACCAAACAGAAACGCACTGCCCACATCCCCGAAGGACAGAACTTTCGTCACCGCATCGGACACGACATGCAGTCCATGCGCGCCTGCCGGAACCCACAGCACGACCGCCGCAATCAGCACCTGCAAGAGCAACGCCCGGCCCACCAGCGCCCAGTCGATGGCCCGGCGGTTGGTGGACAGGAGCGCCCCCAGAAACAGAAGCCCGGCCATGCCGAAAAGGACGCGCAGGATCACTCAGGCAAACTCCTCATGAAAAACAGGTAGAACTGAACCTGAAACGATCTGAACCTGTCCATCATGTCACGTTCTGTCCACCCCTCCTCTCTCGCCTGCACGCGTCTGAACCGCTAGGATGCCGCCCGACTGATAGGGAAACGCCCCATGACCTGTGCCTATGATTTCAGCCTCCCCGGCCTGTCCGGCGATACGATCGACCTTTCGGCCTATCGCGGACGACCACTGCTGATTGTCAACACGGCTTCAAAATGCGGCTTTACTCCGCAATATGAAGATCTCCAGCATGTCTGGTCCCGTTATGGCCGTGACACCTCGGATGGTCTGATGGTCATTGGTATTCCGTCAAACGATTTCGGCGAGCAGGAACCCGGCTCTGCGGCAGATATCAAGACTTTCTGTTACCGCAACTACGGCGTTTCTTTTCCCATGACAGCCAAACAGCATGTCCGCGGCCCTGAAATTACGCCGATTTTTCAGTGGCTTGATAAGCAGGGCGGCTTCCTCGCCCGCCCACGCTGGAATTTCTACAAATACCTGATCGACCGCGACGGCAATCTTGCGAACTGGTTCACCCCGCTGGCCAAACCGGCCTCCAACCGGGTCGAGGAAGCCATCCGCAGGGTTATCCTGAGCAACTGACGGGCCGCTCTCACACAGGAGAGATGTGGGCTATCGTCTTTTTTCCTTGAATATCCGTATCGAAATCCGTCACAGTTCAAGTCAGAAATGTGACAGGAGATTCGTTATGAAGGACTCAGCACTCCGTCCGATCCTGCCCCTTCTGGTGGTTGCGGCGCTTGGTGCCCTAACCCCGGCCGTGGCCCATCACGTCACGACTTTCCTCGGTCTGTCCGGCATTTTCTGGGCCAGCGCCATGCTGATGCTGGAAGTCACGCTGCTCTGCATCGGTCTTGCCGCCGTCCGCCCCAGCCTGGGCCAGTCGCAGCGCAGCAGCAAGACCCCGTACAACCGCGAAACGATCCTGCGTTGAGGCCAATCCGCAACGGCGTGTTTTTCCTGTCACGGAGTATATGTTGCAGCGCTGAATGATAGGCTAGGATCAGGAAATGCTTCGCAATTTCCTGACAGTCGGCAGCTGGACCATGCTTTCGCGTGTCCTCGGCCTCGTTCGTGACCAGCTTCTCGCCGCGTTCCTTGGTGCCGGCCCCGTTCAGGACGCCTACCTGATCGCGCTGCGGCTGCCCAACATGTTCCGGCGTCTTTTCGGCGAAGGCGCGTTCAACGCGGCGTTCGTGCCGATGTTCACCGAGCGTTACGAAACAAAAGGCCCCCAGCCCGCTCTGCGCTTCGCCGGTCAGGCGCTTTCCGGCCTGATGCTGTGGCTTGCCCTGCTGACGATCCTTGCCGAAATCTTTATGCCTCTGGTCGTGAGCTTCATCGGTTCGGGCCTCACCGGCACCCGTTTCGAAATAGCGGTACATCTGTCGCGAATCACGTTTCCCTACATGCTGCTGATCTGCGGCGCGGCTCTCGTCTCGGGTATCCTCAACGGGCTTGGGAAATTCACTGCCGCAGCCGCCGCATACGTCACCTTCAACATCATCGGCATCGCGGCGATTCTCCTCGGCGCTCTGGTCTGGCATAATACGGCCGTCGTGAGTGCCTGGGGCGTGACGCTCTCAGGCATCGTGCAGTTTGGCGCTCTCTACTGGGCCGCCCATCGCGCAGGGATGGGACCACATCTGACATGGCCCAGCCTGTCGGCGGACATGCGAGCACTCCTACGGCGTATGGGGCCGGGCCTTGTCGGCTCCGGCGTCACCCAGATCAATCTGACCGTGGATATGATCATCGCAACCCACCTGCCTGTGGGAACGCCTTCGATCCTGTATTTCGCGGACCGTATCAACCAGCTTCCCCTCGGCGTTCTGGGCTCGGCGGCGGGAACAGCTCTTCTGCCGCTTCTGACCCGCCATATCGCCAACAACGACCGCGCCGCCGTTCATTCCAGCGTCAACCGCGCAATCGACTACACGCTGCTCCTGACGCTGCCGGCCATGATTGGCATGATCGTCCTCGCCTTCCCCATCATGGCCGCTCTTTTCAGTTACGGCCATTTCACCGTCGCGGACGCTCTCCTTTCCGGCCAGTGCCTTCAGGCTTATGCGCTCGGCCTGCCGGCCTTCGTCCTCATCAAGGTTCTCTCCCCGGCCTTTTTCGCGGAAGGCGACACCGTCACACCCGTCCGTATCGGTTTCTTCACACTGGGGCTGAACCTTGTCCTCAACCTGCTGCTGTATCGCCCGCTGGGTCATATTGGGCCGCCGCTGGCCAGCACGATTGCCGCTTTCGCCAACTGCACCCTCCTCGCCATCATCCTGCATCGGCGCGGCCTGTTCATCGCGGACCCGCTCCTCAAAGGTCGCGCCCTGCGAATTACGGGAGCCGCAATCATGATGGCGCTCTGGGTCGCGGCTTCAGAAAAACTCGCAGCGCCCGACCTGCCTTCCTGGCATGGCGTGTGGCGCTTCAGCATGCTTATGGCTCTGATCGTCTTCGGCATGCTGGTCTATGTCATGACGCTCGATGCCTTGAAGGTGGTGCGCCTGCGTGACGTCGCCGTGGCTTTCCAGTCACGCCTGAACCGCAGACGCACCCGCTGACCCCGCCCTGCCGGTTCACACACCGGCAGGAAGACGGTATTGCCAAGGCACTGTTTTCCCCTTCCCCGACCTGACAACCCGGAGACCGGACCCATCGGCACTTTCATGCCCCTGCCTACCGCCGAAAACGCCAGCCCCGCGATGGCCCAGTGGTTCGATCTCAAACACCGCGAACCCGATGCTCTGCTGTTTTTCCGCATGGGCGATTTCTACGAGCTGTTTTTCGCCGACGCACAGGCCGCCGCCATGGCGCTCGACATCGCACTGACAGCCCGCGGCACACATCAGGGCGAGCCGATCCCCATGTGTGGCGTCCCGGTCGCGGCCGCCCCCGCCTATCTCTCGCGGCTGATCCGACGCGGCTTTCGCGTCGCCGTCGCTGAACAGACGCAGACCCCGCCGAAAAAGGGCGAGAAGCCCCAGAAAGGCCCGCTCGCCCGTGCCATTGTCCGCGTCGTCACCCCCGGCACCCTGACCGAAGACGAACTGCTCGAAGCCGGACGCGCCAATCTCCTGCTCGCCCTCGCCCGCAGCCCGGAAAAACGCGCAAAAACGATCGGCGCGGCCTGGATCGATATTTCCACTGGGGCCTTCGAGACAGCTTCGGTCAGCGATGCCGCTTTGCCGGAACTTCTGGCAAGGCTTGACCCCGCCGAAATCCTGTCCGAACCCAACCTGCTTGCCCCCGACTATGCGAGCCGACTGGCTCCCGTGGCCGTCCCGCCCACGCTCGACAGCGCCCGCACCCTCGTCGCCCGCGCCTATGGCGTGGCGCAGATCGATGCCCTCGGAGACTTTCCGCCCGAACAGGCCGTTGCCTGCGCCATTGCCCTGAACTACGTCCAGCGCAGTCAGGCCGGAGCGCTTCCGCGCCTCTCCCGTCCCATTCCGCAGGGCACGGACGGTGTGCTGGGCATTGATCCCGCCACCCGCGCCAGCCTCGACATCCTCCGCACCCGTGACGGCGAGACGAAACACAGCCTTCTCGGCGCTGTCACTCGCACCGCTACAGCCGCAGGTTCGCGTCTTCTGGCCCAGTGGCTCGCTTCTCCGCTGACGGATGCCACCGCCATCACGGATCGCCAGAATGGCTGGCTCTGGCTCCAGTCTATTCCCGACCTGTCCAGTGCGCTGGGCGATATTCTGCGCCGCACGCCCGATCCTGCCCGTGCCCTTGGCCGCATCTCCGCTGGGCGTGGGCAGCCGCGCGATCTCGCCGCCATCCGCGACACGCTGATCGCCGCCAACGACATAACAGCTCTGTTCCAGCCTGCCTGCGATGCGTCAACGCCCACGCTGATCCGCACGCTCACCGCTGGTCTGTACGGCCGTGCCGATACCTTGCTGGAACAGCTTCAGGCCGCTGTCGCCGAAACCCTGCCCGCCCGCATCGAAGACGGCGGCTTCATCGCGCCCGGCTACAATGCGGAACTGGACCGTTATCGTGGGTTGCGTGACGAAAGCCGGCGCATCATTGCCGCCATGCAGGGCGAACTGTCTGAAAAATTCGGCGTCACAACGTTGAAAATCAAACACCACGCCCAGCTTGGCTACGTCATCGAAGTCCCGTCCGCGGCTGGCGCGAAACTGCGCGACAACCCCGAACTCTCGTTCCGCCAGGGGACTGCCAGTCTCGCCCGCTTCTCCACCGAAGAGCTTGCCGGTCTGGATCGTGCGATCCTCGAAGCCGCCGACAGAGCCTCTGCGCTGGAACGCCGCATCTTCTCCGAACTCTGCGCCCGCATTCTCCAAACCCCGGCCCTTGATGAGGTGGCGGAGTTCCTCGCCCTCGCCGACGTGTTGCGCTCCTGCGGTCTGCTCGCCGAAGGTGGATCATGGTGCCGCCCCGTTGTCACGGATGGCACGGAGTTCAGTCTTGTCGCCTGCCGACATCCGGTTGTGGAAGCTGCGCTGGCCGAGTCGGGAAGCGCGGACGCCCGCTTCATCCCCAATGACTGCGCCCTGCCGCCCGAACACCGCGCTATGCTGCTCACAGGGCCGAACATGGCGGGCAAATCCACCTTCCTGCGACAAACCGCACTGGCCGTGATCCTGGCTCAGGCGGGGTTGCCTGTCCCGGCAAAATCCGCGCAGATCGGTGTCGTGGACCGTCTGTTCTCCCGCGTTGGCGGCGCGGATGATCTTGCCCGGGGCCGCTCCACCTTCATGGTCGAAATGACCGAGACAGCCGCGATTCTCAATCAGGCCGGACCAAAATCGCTTGTGGTCGTGGACGAGATCGGGCGGGGCACCGCAACCCTCGACGGTCTGTCCATCGCATGGGCTACGCTCGAAGCCCTGCACACACAGCTTGGCTCGCGGACAATCTTTGCCACACATTTCCATGAACTCGGCGCGCTGACCGACTTCCTGCCCCGCCTCGCGCCTTACACGATGGCCGTGAAGGAATGGCGCGGCGAGGTCATCTTCCAGCACGAGGTCCGCCCCGGTGCGGCCCGCAAGAGTTGGGGCCTGCATGTCGCAAAACTGGCGGGAATCCCGGCCTCAGTCATCAACCGTGCCAGCCGTCTTCTGACCCAGTTCGAGCGCGAACAGGCCGATTCCCGATCGTCTCTACCGCTGTTTGAAGCGGTTGCGGAACCAGAGTCGGCTGCGCCTGCCACACCTCCCGCACCCACTCCGCTGGAGGACGCACTCTACGCCCTGAACCCCGACGATCTCTCTCCCCGGGACGCGCTGGATGCGTTATACTCTTTGAAACGCCTTGCCTCAGGAAACGGCACTTGAAAGAAAACTCTTTCTGGGGCGAAACTCTCCCTCTTTCCTTCGCTGACGATACGGATAAGCCCCTGTCTGACCGAACCGCCCCCCTCCCGTATGACCCGGCCTCCTCCCTGCAGAGCGCTCTCGATACGGCTGCGGAACAGGGCCAGACAAGCCGCGAAGCCGTGCTCTCCATCCTGCGGCGGCATCTCGGCAGCGGGAACGCTTCCGTCCGCTACCAGTTTGAAAAGCGCCGGATCTCGGGAATCGATGCCGCCCGTGCGCTCGCCCATCAGGCCGACGACATGGTCTGCGCGCTGGCCGACCTCGCTGCGCAGAAACACGGTGCTCCCGGCGAAACACTCTGCCTTTGCGCCACCGGTGGCTACGGCGCGGGCCTGCTCGCCCCCTTCAGCGACATCGACATCCTGTTCCTGATCCCGGGTGATCCTTCCGCGGCCATGACGGCGCGGATCGAGTTCATTCTTTACGCCCTGTGGGATCTTGGCCTGCGCGTTGGTCATGCCACGCGTTCCATCACAGAATGCGTCCGCGATGCCGACACAGACCTGACGATCCGCACCGCCCTGCTGGATCTGCGTTTCCTGCATGGTGACCGCGCCCTCGCCCGCAATCTGCGCTGCGCTCTGGGCGCTGATCTCCAAAACGATCGTCTGTGCGACTTCGTCATGGGCAAGATCGGCGAACGCGAGCAGCGTCACCGCCGCTTCGGCGACAACCCCTACATGGTTGAGCCCAACATCAAGGAAGGCCGTGGCGGCCTGCGGGATCTGCAAACCCTGAACTGGATGGGTCGTGCAGCTCTAGGCTGTGCCGTCTCGACACCGGACCGCAACGGTGCACCCGCCGAAGCACCCCAGACGCCGTCCTTCGCGTCTTTCGGCCTGCTGACGGAACGTGAAGCACACCGTGCTCGCCGCTCGTGGGACTTCCTGTGGACCGTTCGTCTGCATCTGCACTACATCACCGGCCGCGCAGAAGAACGCCTGACCTTCGATGTCCAGCCCGTCATCGGCGGTCGTATGGGGTATGCAACGCACGGCCGACAGCGCGGTGTTGAACGCTTCATGCGGCATTACTTCCTGACCGCCCGCGACGTCATGCGCCTGACCAGCGTGCTGCAACCCGTTGTGCTGATGCATCTTCAGGATCAGACCACCGGCGAGCCGCCCAAAATCGTTCCCGGACCCGAAGAGTTCCAGACCATCGCCGGGCGCATCTGTCCGATCGAGCCCGTCACTTTCGCAGACGAGCCCCGCGAGATGTTTCGCCTGCTCGATTGCGGGCGTCGTCACGACCTGCCGCTGCATCCCATCGCAATGCAGCAGATCATCCGCAACGAACGCCATGCCGTGACCCTGCGTGACGATCCCGAGACTGCAAAAATCTTTCTGGATCTGCTCTGCGAGCCGAGTGCGGACGACACCAAAGCCGTACCGTTCTGGCTCCCGATCCTGAACGAAACCGGCCTTCTCGGCCGTCTCCTTCCGGACTGGTCCCGTGTTGTCGGGCAGATGCAGTTCGACAGCTATCATATCTATACGGTCGATGAGCATATCGTCGAAGCCGTGCGCATGATGGGTCAGATTGAAGCCGGTCGCATGGCGGACGAGATCCCGCTGGCCTATACGCTGGCCAGCGACCTCCGCTCCCGCCGCGCGCTCTACGTCGCGGTTCTGCTCCACGATATTGGCAAGGGACGCGGCGGCGACCATTCCGAAATCGGTGCCGATCTTGCGTTGACGATCTGTCCACAACTCGGACTCGACCCTGAAGAAACCGACACCGTCTCCTGGCTGGTCCTGCACCACCTTCTGCTTTCCCAGACCGCCTTCACCCGCGACATCGACGATCCTCGCACGATTCTCGACCTCGCCGACACCATTCAGTCTCCCGAACGCCTGCGCCTGCTGCTTCTGCTGACCATCGCCGACATGCGCGCCGTCAGCCCAAAAGTCTGGAACGCCTGGAAAGCAACGCTTCTGCGCGAGCTTTTCTCCCGCGTTGCCGAGGTTCTGGAAGGCGGACTGGCTGCCACCGAACGCGACAGCCGCGTCAACCATGCCCGGGACCTGGCCCGGGATGGCCTCACTGGCACGCTGCCAGAAAGCAGCATCGAACGCTTTCTGGAACTCGGCTATCCGAGCTACTGGCTCGGCTTCGACACCGATACCCAGATGCGCCATGCCCGCATGGTCCACGACTCGGACCGATATCGCTCTCCTGTGACGGTCGAAGCCTTCCCGATCCCAGAACGCGGCGTTACCGAACTCACCGTCCTCTGCGCCGACCATCCGGGCCTCTTCTCACAGATTGCGGGGGCGCTCGCGGTCGCCGGGGCCTCCATCGTGGATGCCCGCATTCACACGCTGAGCGACGGCATGGCGCTCGACACATTCTGGGTACAGGACGGAGAAGGCTGTTCCTTCGAGGAGCCTCATCAACTCGGGCGCCTCAACCATCTCGTGGAACAGGCACTGTCAGGGCGCCTCGACATCCGCAAGGGCATCGAAGACGCCAGCCACCACAGCACCTCGCGCCGGATGCGCGCCATTCATGTGCCTCCCCGCGTCGTCATCGACAACACGGCTTCGGACCGTCATACCGTTATCGAGGTCAACGGTCGCGACCGTCCCGGTCTGCTGCACGACATCACATCAACGCTTAGCAGCCAGTCCCTCCAGATTTCCTCGGCCCACATCACGACCTACGGCATGCGCGCCGTGGACGTGTTCTATGTGCGGGACCTGCTGGGCCTGAAAATCACCGATCCGGTCCGCCTTACCCGTCTGCGCGAGACCCTGCTGGCGTCCCTCACAAGCCCTCCGGTCACCGCTCCCGCAAACTGAGCGCCGCGGCCACGTCCTTCAACACAATCGACCATCCTTCAGCGATGCCCGCTCCGGCGGGCGGGCGGAACTGACGGACATCGCGGTACCAGTTCACGTCTTTCCAGCGCCAGTCTCCGCCTTCACGGTTCAGCAGCCAGAGCGGACGCCCCAATGCTCCTGCCATATGCGCCACCAGCGTATCCACACTGATCACCAACGCACATCGCCCCACTTCCCGCGCCAGATCTTCAGAAGTTTCAAGCGACAGGCGCTCCATCCATTCCGGCGCATCGCCGGGCTGAAGCGCCACAAACCGTATCCCGGAAAGCTGTCGCAAAGCCTCCAGACATCCGGTCGGAACCGAGCGTCTGCGATCAAAGCGGTAGGACGGATTTCCCGACCAGCAGAGTCCGATGCGCCCCGCCTCAGACTTTTCTCCAACCGCAAGATAGGGCTCAGTACAAGGTGGCGCTTCAAGCTCCAGAACAGCCGGCAGACTTAACAGGCTGATCTCCGCCGCCACAGGCCCTTCCGCTGGTAGAATCCGCCCCTGATCCAGGTCTGGCATCAGCCCCGCCAGCGCGGCCGTGCGGAACCGCAGACGCAACGGACGGAGCCGCGCCGCCTCTCTCAGAAACCGCAGGAACTGGACCTCGTCGCCCATTCCCTGCTCTCCCACGACTGCAACAGGCTCCTCTCCCGCCGCGCCATCCCATTGCGGACTTTCCGAAGCCAGCCCCAGAAGCGAGCGGCGGCTTTCAAAGTCCGGCCAACCTTCCGCGAACCGTCCCTGCCCCAATAAAACGGTCGCCCGGTTGAAGCGCGCCCGCTCGGCTTCTTCCCCCGCTTCACGGGCCATGATCATTTGGAACAGAGCGTCCGCATCCTCCACGCGCCCGATTTCCATCAGGATCGTGCCAAGATTGTTGGCAATCCGTGCATCCGAAGGACGTAACTCCAACGCCTGCCCTAATGTGCTGTACGCCGCCGCAAGCTCGCCCCGTGCCATCTGCACAAGGCCAAGACTGTTAAGAGTCTCCGCCGTCCCAGCCCCGAGTTCACAGGCCCGCAACAAAACGTCTCCTGCTTCATCGAAAGCATTTCCAGCGAAAAGAGCGGCACCCAGATTGGCCAGCGCTGCGCCGTCACCGGGCCTGTCGCGCACGACCTGCCGGAACTCTTCGACCGCCTGCACCACCAAACCGTCATCGAGAAAAAGTTCCCCGATTCGGGTTCTCACATTACTTTTATCTAGCAGCAGACCCGCTGCTTTCTGCAAAGCCTTCCGCGCTTCGCCTCGACGCCCCAGCCCTGCAAGGGCCTCCGCAAGCGCAGCGTGGGCACGCGGATCGGCAGGCTGTAATAGTACGGACACATGCAATGCTGCCCGCGCCGCCTCAGTATGACCCTGTTCAAGCAAGGCCAGGCCCAGCGTTATGTGCATCCGTGCCCTGCGATCGGGAGAAACAGCGGATTTCTGCAAGGCACGCCCCACCAAGGCGACTGCTGTAGCACTTTGCCCGCGGGCTCGGGCGAGACACGCCATACCGTGCAGAGCATCCGGCTGGCCCGGTTCGGTGGTCAGAATGACGCGAAAGCCCTCCTCCGCGCCTGAGAGGTCTCCTGCGTCGAAACAGGCGAAAGCAGTTTCTGTGGGGTCAGAAGAAAATAGCACTGTCATCAATTCTTCGTGCTCCGGAAAATCCTAAAAATTCCCAAAGATAGTGTTAACGAAGTTTTCACGATTCTCTGGTCAATATTGTAAGTCCGAGACAGAAGCAGAGGTTTTTCAGCAATGCATCTTGAGCAACGAACCGGTCCTGTGCCGGGCTTGGTGTACGCGACTGTCCGACAGGGTATGACCACCCGAACATTCCCCATCGAAGTACGCCGTACGGCTTCCGGCCACTATATCTCCCGTATGCCAGACAATCGCTGGTCCATCGAATGCCTGACCGTCGAAGCCGCGCTGCTCATGCATGCCGCAGTCCTGTTCCCGATTGAACAGGAACTCTCTCCCTGGCTCTCCAATCCCAAGCCTGCCCCGTCCGCGCTTAGCAATGCTGCTGGACCGATAAAGAGCCCGATTGCTGATGGTCAGGGGCCCCTTCCGGCACCTCCGAAAACTCTCAAACAGAAAACCGAAGCGAACTCCTGAGTCCACTTCATCCTTGCCAAATGCGTCCGGCAAGGCAATGTCAGTCCTATGAAAACCCGTCTCCTGCACGTCGCCGCCGCAACAGGGCTGGCGGCACTGGCCTTGAGCGCCTCTCCCGCCAGAGCGGATCACCCCTGGCAGGACTCTCCCACTCAGGCTTCCATTACAGCCGACGCAGCACTCCCCGGCCTTCGATCCACCGCGCTGCTTGCAGGTAAGAACGGAACCTATCTCGCTCTTGATGCCAGCGGACATCCCGTCCGGATCGACGCCACCAACACGCCGACTCCCTTGTCCGGCCCTGACGTTCCCACCGAACCGCTGAGCGTGCTTGCGACCGCAGGCGATGATTTGTGGGGTCTTTCGACAGAGAAAACTCCCACCCTCATCCGCATGTCCCCGGATGGAGCAGCCCAGTCCCGCCTCCCGCTGACAGGTGCCGCGATTGCGGGCAGCAATCTTGTCGCGCTTCAGGTTCACGGCACACAGGCCTATCTGGCCGACGAAGGCAAACCTGCTCTCGTCGCGGTTGATCTCAAGACTGGCAACGCAAAGCGTTTCCTGTCCTATGATCCTTCTCTCACCGGGCGTCATCCGCTCCTGCGCGCTGGCCAGCCCCGGATGGGACCAGATGGCCGCCCCATGGCAGGTGGCAATGTGCGCTTCCTGCTTCTGGATGCAAAAGGCCAGTGGCTGTTCTATCAACCCGCCTGCGGCCCAATGTCCCGCATCGACACCGCTCTACTGACCGACACGGAGTTCACCCCCGTCGAGCAGCTTGACGGCATTACTGAATGGCGGACAACCCCTGGCATTGGCGGCGAAACCCTGACGCCGGACAACATATTTTACCTTTCCGACATTACCGTCGGCAGCATCCTGAAATTCGGCACTGACCGTATTCCCCTGCGGATACTGACAGACCCTCGTCTTTATGATGCAGGCGCGCCCGCAGTCTCCGACAGCCACCAGATGGCCGTGCTCGCGACGGAAGATGGCAAAACGCACATTCTTCGCATCGCCTTGCCCTGACAGGACGTGATATAAAATCCCCCATGCGCTACCGATCGACCCGCGGCGAGCTGACCGCCGACGCCCCGAATTTCTCTGACATCCTTCTCGCTGGCCTTGCGGGAGACGGCGGTCTCTACATGCCGGAGAGCTGGCCGAAGATCAGCCCGCAGACCCTGCGCGAATGGCGTGCGCTCTCCTATCCGGACCTCGCCGCAGAAGTCATCGCCCTCTTCACGGAAGGCGCCATCGACGTCGACACCCTGCGCGACATGACGCGGGACGCCTATGCCGGTTTCGACCATGCCGCCGTCGTCCCGCTGGTTGAAGTCGAGCAGGACCTCTACTCCCTCGAACTGTTCCACGGCCCCACGCTCGCCTTTAAAGACATGGCGATGCAGATGCTCGGCCGCCTGTTCGATCACGTCCTGACCCAGCGCAACCGCCATGTTACGATCGTCGGCGCGACCTCCGGCGACACGGGCTCGGCCGCCATCGAAGCCTGCCGTGGCCGCGAACGCCTCTCCGTCGTCATCCTGCATCCCAAGGGCCGCACTTCTGACGTCCAGCGGCGCCAGATGACGACCGTTCAGGACGACAACATCCTCAACATTGCCGTCGAGGGCGATTTCGATACCTGTCAGGATCTGGTCAAGGCGATGTTCGCCGACCACGCTTTCCGTGACGAAGTCTCGCTCTCAGCGGTTAATTCGATTAACTGGGCCCGTATCGCCGCCCAGATCCCGTATTATGTCCGCGCAGCTCTAGCGCTTGGCGCTCCGGACCGCGAAGTCTCCTTCTCGGTCCCGACCGGCAATTTCGGCAATGTCCTCGCCGCATGGGCCGCAAAGCAGATGGGCATTCCCATCAAAAAGCTCTGCATCGGCTCCAACCGCAACGACATTCTGACGCGCTTCGTCATCGACAACGATATGAGCGTGCGTACTGTCGAACCAAGCCTGTCACCATCGATGGACATTCAGGTCTCGTCCAATTTCGAGCGCCTGCTGTTCGAACTGCTGGACCGCAATTCCACGCGTTGCGCCGCCATCATGCGCGAGTTCCGCGAGACTGGTCGCATGGCCGTCCCGCACGACGCCTGGACCCGTATGAAGGACGTCTTCGAGGGCATGACCCTCACCGACGAGCAAAACAGCGAAGCCATGCGCCTGTTCTATAACGAGAGCCTCTATCTCGCGGACCCGCACAGCGCGATCGGCCTCGCCGTGGGCAAGCGTTTTCAGGAACCCGGCATCCCCATGGTCGCAGCCGCCACGGCGCACCCTGCCAAGTTCCCGGATGCCGTCACCGCTGCTACCGGCATTCATCCCAAACTGCCGCCGCACCTGTCCGACCTGTTCGAGCGCACCGAGCGTTACGAGTGCATGGACAGTCAGATCGCTGGTCTTCAGGACGCTGTCCGCGCTCATATCAAACACACCTGATCTTCAGAAAAACACAGGCTCTCCATCCGGGGAGCCTGCCTTCCTTCGACATTACGGAACCTCATGCCCGATACGATTGAAGTCACCAGCCTCGATAACGGCCTGACCATCATCACCGAACGGATGGACCGCGTTGAAACCGTGTCTTTCGGAGCTTACGTCTCCATCGGCACACGCGACGAGACCGCTGCCAATAACGGCGTCTCCCACTTCCTCGAACATATGGCCTTCAAGGGCACCGAGCGTCGTTCCGCCGCGCAGATCGCAGAAGATATCGAGAACGTGGGCGGCTACATCAACGCCTACACGGCCCGCGAAACCACGGCCTATTACGTCAAGCTGCTCAAGAACGATCTGGCTCTGGGCGTGGACATCATCGGTGACATCCTGACCCACAGCACGTTCCTCGATGCCGAAATCGAGCGCGAACGCGGCGTGATCCTTCAGGAAATCGGTCAGGCCAACGACACCCCCGACGACATTATTTTCGACCAGTTTCAGGAACGCGCCTTCCCCGAACAGCCCATGGGCCGCCCCACACTGGGCTCGGAAGAGCTCGTGTCGAGCATGACGCGCGACACGCTCATGTCCTACATGCGCGAACACTACACCACCCACAATATCACCATCGCCGCCGCCGGAAACCTGCACCATCAGGACGTCGTGGACTTGGTGAAGGAGCATTTCCGCGATCTGCCATCCCACCAGACGCCCCGCCCCCGTGCCGCGGCCTATGAGGGCGGCGAACTCCGCACGACGCGAGAACTGGATCAGGCCCATCTCGTCATGGGCTTCCCCTCGGTCAGCTACCTGCACCCCGACCATTACGCGGTCATGATCCTCTCGACCCTGCTTGGCGGCGGTATGTCTTCGCGCCTGTTTCAGGAAATCCGTGAGCGGCGCGGGCTGGTTTACAGCGTCTATTCCTTCGCGTCCCCTTTCAGCGACAGCGGCCTGTTCGGCCTCTATGCTGGTACGGGCGAGGATCAGGCTGCCGAACTTGTTCCCGTCATGATCGACGAACTCAAGCGTCTTCAGGACGGTCTGAGCGAAGCGGAACTCTCCCGCGCCCGCGCCCAGCTCAAATCCTCGCTTCTGATGTCGCTGGAAAGCACCGGCAGCCGCTGCGAACAGCTTGCCCGCCAGATCCAGGTCCATAACCGCCCGGTCCCGACTTCCGAGACCGTTGCGAAAATCGACGCCGTGACGGAAGCCGACATCCTGCGCGTGGCCCGTACCATTTTCTCCGGCACGCCGACCTTCACCGCGATCGGCCCCGTCGGCACCATGCCCTCTCTGGAGGACATCACAGCAAGGCTTGCCGCATGACCACAACGCCCGTCGAAGCCCTCCTCGCCGCGGCCCGCCGCCACGGCGCAGATCACGCGGATGCCATTTTCATCCGTGACGAATCTGAATCCGCGCTCATCCGCAAGGGCGTCCCCGAAGGCATCGAGCGCTCCGAAAGCATCGCGCTCGGGCTGCGCGTCTTTCGCGGCAAACGCGCAGCCACGGTTTCGACAAGCGTTCTGAACGAGGCCGAATTCGACCGTCTGGCCGAACAGGCCTGCGCCATGGCCCTCGTCATTCCCGAAGACCAGTATGCCGGACTGGCCGAATCCGCCCTTCAGGGCCGTTTCGATGCCGCCGGACTGGATCTCGAATGCAGTTCCTCGCCGAGCATGGACGACCTGCTCGCCCGCGCCCGTGAAGCTGAGGATACTGCACTGTCTTTTGCAGGCATCACCAACACCAACGGCGCCTCCGCCGGGCACGGCCGGACCTCGGTCGCACTCGGTACTTCGGCAGGGTTCTTCGGCGCTTACAGCCGCACTGCTCATTCCACCAGCGCCAGCGTTCTTGCTGGCGAAGGGGCGACGATGCAGCGCGACTATGCGTATCGCAGTGCCGTACATCTGGAAGACCTCGAAAGCCCGATCGCTATTGGACGCGAAGCTGCCGAGCGGGTTCTGGCTCGCATCAATCCCGGCCGCCCCCGTACAGGCACTTACAGCGTCATCTACGACCCTCGCGTCTCCGCATCACTGCTTGGTCATCTGGTTGGCGCCATCAACGGCGCGGCCATCGCTCGCGGAACGTCCTTCCTCAAGGACAGCCTTGGCAAGCAGATCCTCTCCGCTGGCCTCATTGTGCATGACGATCCGCGCCGCATCCGGGGCGCGGCGTCCCGTCCGTTCGATGCTGAGGGCTGTGCCGCCCTGCCGCTGGACCTGATCGCAGATGGCGTCCTTCAGACGTGGCTGCTCGATTCCCGCAGCGGTCGCCAGCTCAACATGCCTACAAACGGTCGTGCCAGCCGTGGGGTCGCCTCTCCGCCTTCCCCAAGTGTGACAAATCTTCATCTCGCAGCCGGAACCCTTTCTTCCGACGCCCTGCGTTCCGATATCAGTGAAGGAATCCTGATCACCGAACTCATGGGCTCATCGGTCAACATGCTGACCGGCGATTACAGCCGTGGGGCTTCGGGTTTCATGATCCGCAACGGCGAGATTGCCGAACCCGTCGCCGAACTCACGGTTGCGGGCAATCTGAAAGACATGTTTGCCCGCATGGTTCCGGGCAGTGACCTGATCTTCCGGCAAAGCGTGAATGCGCCCAGCATCCGGATCGACGGCATGAACATTGCAGGACTTTGATGCGTAATTTTCGACTTCTCCCCATCGCCTTCGCGGTCTTCTGCCTTCTTGGAACGGCAGATGCGCGTCCGGGCGGCGGCAGCTCCATCGGAAGCCGCGGCTCCCACACCTGGAGCGCCCCGCCGCGCACGTCCATCACGCCCGGCTGGGCGCGCCCGATGGACCAGTCCGCAACCCCGCGTCCCTCGCCCAATTACGGCGGCGCACCCGGCTATGCCGCTCGGGCCCGTCCGATGCCGGGTTACGGTGCTCCGGCCTACAGACCGTCCTATCCGGTCCGGCATCCGTTCCTGAGCGGCTTTGCGGGCGGCTTTCTGGGCGCGGGGCTTTTCGGTCTCCTCAGCGGTCACGGCATGATGGGCGGCATGACAGGCGGAACGTCGTTCTTCGGCTTCCTGTTTCAGGTTCTGATCATCGGCGGCCTGATTGCTTTTGTACTGCGTCTGTTCGGCAATCGCCGTCAGAACCAGATGGGCGCCAGTTCCACAGGAATGCCCGCAGGGGCCTCGCCTTTCGGCAATAACGGCGGCAGCACACCCGTGACGCTCACGAATGACGACTATACGAGCTTCCAGAGGCTTCTGCTCGACATTCAGGCGGCCTGGAGCGCACAGAACATACGTGCGCTTGCCAGCATGGCCACTCCGGAAATGACGGGCTATTTCAACGCCCAGCTTTCCGAACTGGCCAGCCGGGGCGCACGGAACATCGTGTCCAACGTCCAGTTCCAGCGCGGTGATCTCTCCGAAGCCTGGCGTGAAGGCAATCTGACCTACGCCACCGTCGCCATGCGTTACGCCATGACAGACGTTACGACGGACTCCATGGGCAATGTCATTGACGGCAGTTCCACCGAACCCGTGACCGTAACAGAACTCTGGACTTTCGTTCGGGCCGATGGTCGCGGCAACTGGATCCTGTCCGCCATCCAGCAGGCAGGCTGAAAAGCGCCTCAAACGAAAAAGGCCCGGGCATAACCCCGGGCCTTTTTTATTGCCTGAACGCTTCTTAAAGCCGCGTCAGCGTAATCACGTAAAAAATCACGGCCAGCAGCACCACGCCGCTGACAATCCCCGTAATCCGGCTCAGTCGCCGCTTGCGGGCAAGATCAACATCCGTCGTCATGGTCATCCGATCAGAACCCGGTCAACAAGAAGTCCGCAGAACAGCAGGAACAGATAAGCCAGCGAGTAACGGAACGCGAAGCGCGCGGGCTTGTCCTTTGTCAGGCTCACACCCGCTGCATCCTGCTTGTCCATCAGCACCCGGAACGCGCAGAGAATGAATCCCAGATCCAACAAGCTGGTCACGATCGTATAGGTCAGCCCGACTTCATGAACGAACGTCGGCACTAACGATACCGCCGTAAGAATGAACGTATAGATCAGGATCTGCCACCGCGTATGGCGCGCGCCCTTCACGACCGGCAGCATCGGAATGCCAGCCTTGTCGTAATCCTTGCAGGCATAAAGCGACAGCGACCAGAAATGCGGCGGCGTCCACAGGAACACGATCGCAAACATTGCGACCGGCAGAACCGCCATGGAATTCATGCTTGCAGCCCAGCCGATCATCGGCGGGAACGCGCCCGCAGCCCCACCGATTACGATGTTCTGCGGCGTGCTCCGCTTGAGCCACATCGTATAAATGACGCTGTAGAAAAAGATCGAAAACGCCAGAATACCGGCTGCCAGCGCATTCGTCGCGAGCCAGAGCACAACGACAGACAGAACCGACAGCACGATCCCGTAAACCAGCGCCGCCTGTTCCGGCATCCGCCCGTCCGGGATAGGCCGCACGACCGTCCGCTTCATGATCGCGTCGATGTCGCGGTCGTACCACATGTTGATGGCGCCTGCGGCCCCTGCCCCGATGCAAATGCACAGGATGGTAATCAGTCCGATGGGAATGGACGGCCAACACGGCGCCACGGCCATACCCGCGGCCCCGGTAAACACCACCAGAGAAATCACACGCGGTTTAAGAAGTGCCAGCCACTCGCGTAGGGACGGATCATTATCCTTCCCCGGAACGGAAAAAACCCCCGAAGGGGCCAGAGGTGTTGTCGTATCGCTCATGCCGAGACCCGGGCACGCCCGGTCTCCCTCAACAGGAACAGCCCCACCAGCCCAAAGGCCAGCAGACTGACACCCATCAGAATCTCACCATAGATCATCACGCCCGGCACGATTGAACAGAACGCACCCACCAGCATGAGACCCGCATGGACCCGGCTCAGCAAAGCAGGAATACGACCGGGGAGAAGCCCCTCAACCCAGGCATAGAACCCGCCACACAGCGCCATGATCCCACCAAACGCCACGGCCGTATGATCGCCTGAATGGCCCGGCAGACCATCTGACAGCCATCCCGCCGCAAACAGCAGGATGCTGCCGACCGCCCACAGCGCCGCTCCGTCCAAATCACGCTTCTGCTGCCACACATCCCGGCATAGCGCCCCGATCAGCACCACTGACGGCACGATCTGCGTCACCAGAACAAGACTGGCCCCTACCCCGGATGCCAAAGACCCATACAGCCCGTCCATCCAGAACAGCGGTCCGCCAATCCCCATCACGCCGAACACATAAGGTGCAACCGTCCATGATGCCCCGCCACGGGCAGAACGTGACAGAAGGGCCGACGTGACCAGCCCGAGTGCTGGGGTCAGCATCAGTGCCATTTCAGGCAGATGGAGCGTTTCGATGAGAGCGTCGGTGGTCAGTCCGTTCATCATACCGCGCGTCACGACAGCCGCCAGAACCGGCGCCACCAGAACGACACTGCATGCCGTTGCGAGAAGCGACCATGCCAACGGGGCCATGTCCCTGAAGCGGCAGGTCCGTCCTTCGAGGCAGGTTGTAATCACATCAATCGCTACGGCCAGAATACCAGCAGACCAGAGCAGCATCGCGACGAACGGCAGGAGGGGCAGAAGGACAACGCCTGCCGAAAGAAAACCGAACCCCGCCAGCGTCAGTCCGCGAAGTACCGTCCGGTCAGTTCCGAGCGCTGCCGGGAGAAGCCACTGCCCAAACCCACCCAGCGCGGCAGGACACATGACGAAGAACGTCATGAGAATACCGTGGCAGAAGGCCTGCCCGCTTGTGGGATGTGTCTGGAGAATTGGCAGGGCCAGCGACCCACCCAGCAGACCCGCAAACAGGGCCAGCAGAATGAAGGATGTTCCGACTCGGCGGCTTGAGCGGTCCGAGCCAGTATCCGGAGCAGTATCGACGGCCTGATAAGTCATGATCGCGTAGTCGGTCCCTGAACTTAGGAATACCGCAGCGAGCGTCGGAATACTCGGCGCCGACACACATGCGGAACCAAACGCCGATCAGGCGACCAGGGCTGCTGCGTCGCTTTTACTCTCGCATTGCGGCAATGTCACGAGTGTAAACAGCCCCGCAGGCGGAACCGGCGTCAGCGTGGCACGACGCAGATCTTCCGGCGGCAGGAGCGACTCAATGGCAAAATCCGGATGCCAGCCCAACGAGCGCGACGCCCGGGCCATGCCACGCTCCACCGACAGACGCACGCCACCGGTTGCCAGAAAATGGTTCACGAAAAGAATGTGCCCACCTGGCTTCACGACGCGCTTGAGTTCGGCCAGCAGCCGGTCAGGGTGCGGGACAACGGAGGCCACAAACATCGCCACCGCAATATCGAAGCTGTTATCTTCGAACGTTGTGGCTTCCGCATCCATTTCCAGCAGATCGTCCACATTCGTCAGATGCTCCTGAAGCACCCGCATCCGTGCACGCTCAAGCATGTCTTCGGAAAGATCGATTCCCGTGATGCGTTTGCTCTGGGAGTAGGACGGCAGGGCCAGCCCCGTTCCGACACCGACTTCCAGAACCCTCTCGCCTGGCAGAGCATTGACCGCAGCCACTGCTCTCTTGCGCCCGTAACCCGAAATACCGCCAAAAACAGTATCATAAACACGGGCCCAACGACGATAAGCCGTCTTGACGGCTTCCGCGTCCAGTGCCGAACGCGGGGAAAGGGTTGAGGACATCGTAATATGCGACCTTCTTTGTCCGCTCGGCCTTCGCAGACCAGAGCTATCCGGAACATGTTCAATTCGCACCTTCTTGCCCTCCCCGATAGGCATCTGGCAAGACACGCAGTGTGCATGACCCTTCAAACCCATGCCATGAACAAGACCAGGGAGGACAAACGTGCTGATCTATTTCCTTGTGGCGTTCACTTGCGTGGCCTGGGGCAGCATCTTTTTCATGTATTTCCGCAAACATCTTGAGGAGTGGTTCGGCAACCGTTTCGGCCGGGACCAGCCCCCCAAGGTGAAAGAACTTCCGCCGGAGGAACCGCGGACGTCCTTCGCTCACAGGTTTCCTTCAGAGGACGGACAGCCCTGACCGGCAGCCCGTCCCCGACAGACTTCACGCCAGAACGCGTCTCTCGATCGCATCCCAGATCAGCCCCGCACTGTTGATGCCATCAAAGCGGTCCAGTTCCTGCAAACCGGTTGGGGACGTGACGTTGATTTCCGTCAACCAGTTCCCGATCACGTCGATTCCTGTAAAAATCAGCCCATGGTCGCGCAGATATGGCCCGATCGACTCACAGATTTCCAGATCACGCGCCGTCAGTTCCACACTCATGGCGCGACCGCCGACATGCATGTTCGAGCGCGCCTCTCCCGTTGCCGGAACCCGGTTGATCGCGCCGATCGGCTCGCCATCCACCAGAATGATGCGCTTGTCTCCCTGACGCACGGCCGGCTCGTAACGCTGGATCATGAGCGGTTCACGCGAACGTGCGAAATGCATCTCCAGTAGCGCGCCCAGATTTTCATCGTCCGGCTTGATCCGGAAAATCCCGGCCCCACCGTTACCGAACAACGGCTTGACGATCAGGTCGTGATATTTTTCGCGGAACGCCAGAATCTCGCGCGTATCCCATGTCACGAGGGTCGGGGGCATCAGATGCGGAAAATGAGTCACCAGCAGCTTTTCCGGCGCGTTCCGCACTGCCACCGGATCGTTCACCACAAGCGAGCGTCCCTCGCCCACACCATGCACATGCTCCAGCATATGCGTGGCCGTGATGTAGCCCATGTCGAACGGCGGGTCCTGACGCATCAGGATCACATCTGCCTGCCCCAGATCCAGAACCTGCTCTTCGCCGAACGTCGCATGATTGCCACGCTCGCGCCGTACTTCAACCGGCCGTGCCCGCGCCTGAACACGCCCGCCACGTCCCTGTCCTTCGACAAGGCTCAGCGTCGTCACCGGATAGACCCACAGTTCATAGCCGCGCGCCTGAGCCTCAAGCATCATCGCAAACGTGGAGTCGCCATCAATATTGACGGACTCCAGAGGGTCCATCTGAACAGCAACGCGAAGAGAACGGGACATCAGGAAACTCCGGTCCGGGGAAATGGGAGTGGAACAGTCTGTGTAAACGCAGGTCGTACTTTTTCAAAGCCACTCCCCTGCCGCGCGTTCATACGTCAGGCCGCTACCGCCACGGGATAGGCGATCTTCAGGATTTCGATCTCGACCGGCCCGCGCGGCGTCTGTAACATCGCCACGTCCCCGACCCGCGTCCGCATCAGTGCCCGCGCCACCGGCGAGACCAGACTGACCTCGCCCCGCGCCAGATCGGACTCGTCCACACCGAGGATCGTCACCGTGTGCTCGACGTCATCTTCGTCCACATAAGTCACGGTCGCGCCGAAAAACACACGATCCCGCGTCGTCTGGGCCGCAGGATCGACAATCACCGCGTTTTCCAGCCGCTTGCCCAGAAACCGCATCCGCCGGTCGATTTCCCGCAGCCTGCGCTTGCCATACTGATAATCGGCGTTCTCCGAACGATCGCCATTGCTGGCCGCCCAGGACACGATTTCCACAATGCGTGGCCGTTCCTTTTGCGCCAACTCCTTCAGTTCAGCCCGCATGACAGACGCCCCTTTTGGCGACAGATAATGCGATAGCGGCGTTTTCTCAGCCATCTCAGCGGCCTCCCCGACCGCGTTTTTTCTTGGCCGGATCATACCCGCCCCCGCCCGGTCCCAGAGGAACAGGCGTCTTCGGAGCCTTTCGGGCACCCGGACGTCCGGCAGTCGAGTTCGCAATCGGTGGCGGCTCCAGCCCCATATCAATCGCCTCAAGCCGCTTGACCTCGTCGCGCAGTCGGGCGGCCTGTTCGAAGTCCAGATTGGCCGCGGCCTCCCGCATCCGCTTTTCCAGATCCTGAATCGTGGCAGGCAGCGACTTGCCGACAAACTGTTCCGTATCGCCAGAGCCATCTGGCGCCACGGTCACATAATCCTGCTCGAACACCGACGACAGCGCATCGCCGATCTTTGACCGCACCGTCATCGGCGTAATTCCGTGTGCCTCGTTCCATTCCGTCTGCTTGGCTCGACGCCGCGCCGTCTCTTCGATCGCGTATTTCAGACTGTCCGTCATTTTGTCCGCATAAAGCAGGACACGCCCGTCGACGTTACGCGCCGCACGCCCGATCGTCTGGATCAGCGACGTCTTGGACCGAAGGAATCCTTCCTTATCGGCGTCGAGAATGGCCACGACCGAACATTCCGGAATATCCAGCCCCTCACGCAGCAGGTTGATCCCCACCAGCACATCGAAGGCCCCGAGACGCAGATCACGGATGATCTCGATCCGCTCCAGCGTATCCACATCCGAGTGCAGATACCGGACCTTGACGCCCGCCTCACCCAGATAATCCGTCAGATCCTCAGCCATCCGCTTGGTCAGCGTCGTCACCAGAACCCGCCCGCCCTTGCTGATCGCGTCCCGACATTCATGCAGCAGATCATCGACCTGCCCTTCGACAGGCCGCACATCCGTCACCGGATCGATCAGCCCCGTCGGACGAATGATCTGCTCGGCAAACACACCGCCCGTCTGTTCCATTTCCCACGGCCCCGGCGTCGCGGAGACGAAAATCGACTGCGGCCGGAACGCATTCCATTCCCCGAACGCCAGCGGACGGTTGTCGATACAGGACGGCAAACGGAAACCATAATCCGACAGCACGCTTTTCCGTGCCCTGTCTCCACGCTCCATGCCACCAATCTGTGGCACGGTGACATGACTTTCATCCACGATCAGCAGCGCATCTTCAGGCAGATACTCGAACAATGTCGGCGGCGGATCGCCCGGACCACGCCCGGACAGATAGCGCGAGTAGTTCTCGATCCCCTTGCACGCACCCGTCGTCTCAATCATTTCCAGATCGAACGTGGTCCGCTGCGACAGACGCTCCGCCTCCAGCAGCTTTCCGTCCTCGGTGAACTGCTCAAGGCGTCCGCGAAGTTCGTTCTTGATCCCGATCATCGCCTGATTGAGTGTTGGACGCGGCGTCACGTAATGCGAGTTCGCATAAACACTGATTTCCGCCAGATCCGCCGTCTTGTTCCCCGTCAGCGGATCGAACTCCACGATCTGATCGATTTCGTCGCCAAATAGCGACACGCGCCAGGCCCGGTCCTCGTTCTGCACCGGAAAGATGTCGATCTGCTCGCCCCGCACCCGGAACGTCCCGCGCTCGAATGCTGCATCGTTGCGCCGGTACTGCAATTCCACCAGCGCCTTGATCAGCCGTTCGCGATCGATGGAGCCACCGACCTCAAGTCGCACGACCATCTTCGAATATGTCTCGACCGACCCGATACCGTAGATACAGGACACAGACGCCACGATGATAACGTCATTGCGCTCCAGCAGCGCCTGCGTGGCCGCATGGCGCATCCGGTCGATCTGTTCGTTGATCTGACTGTCTTTCTCGATATACGTGTCCGACCGAGGCACGTAGGCCTCCGGCTGATAGTAATCGTAGTACGACACGAAATACTCGACCGCATTGTCCGGGAAGAACTGCTTCATCTCTCCGTAAAGCTGAGCCGCCAGTGTCTTGTTCGGCGCCAGAATGAGCGTCGGCTTCTGTGTCGCCTCAATGACTTTCGCCATGCTGAACGTCTTGCCCGAGCCCGTGACGCCCAGCAGGACCTGATCCCGCTCGCCGCCCTCAACGCCCTTCACAAGCTCCGAAATCGCCGTCGGCTGATCGCCCGCCGGCTCGTAATCCGACTTGACGACGAGCCGGCGCGTTTTGGGTTTGACGGGCTGTCTCTCAGGGAGAAACTGCGTCAGGGGCATGGAAGCAGCATTGCGAATGGAAGAGGTCGGTTTTTTGGCCATCATCGCAAGATGGGAAACCGCGCGACACAGGGCAAGAGGCATCTGCACAGAGGCCTCTCCGGACAACATTTCGCCCGCATATCTTTATGACATTTTATTGCTGAAAGGGATGGAGAGACTCGCCGTCCGGCCTTATCAACGCCCATGTCTCTTTGAAGGAAAAACCGTCATGGACGTCCAAACGATCGAACAGACCTATATCCAGCTCCAGCAGCAGGCCCAGCAGACCGCGCAGGCACTTCAGGCTCTCGGGTCCAAGATGCAGACTGCTGTCCAGAGCGGTGATATGCAGGCCCGGGAATGGTCTCTAGACCTGCGTGAACTCGCCCTCGCCTTTCAGGCGGAACAGCAGCAGGTCACGAATCTTCTGCAGCAGCTTCACGCAGCCCTGTCCAACGCGCAGCCCGATGACGGCACATCAACGACCTATCAAGCCCCGACGCAGCAGATCCCCGTCCAACCGGTTCAGGCCCTGCCCGACAACAATTTCATTTCCGATATCCTCAATTCCGGCTTTGCCCGCTCGGTCGAAGCTGGCGCAGGGTTCAGCATTGGCAACGACCTTATCAAGGAAATCTTCTGATTTTCCGTACATTCTGACACGCTCTATTGCGCAAAGTCATGATCAGGCCCGACTTGCCAACGGGCCAGCCTCTAGCAATCTCTAAAACGAAAATCTTTTTACCGACCACTCCAACATATAATGAATGAAAAATACCCAATAAGATAATAATATAAATTTTCAGTTGCATTATTTGATAATTATATTCCGAATTGTTTTTTATTTATAAAATTCTCTCAGGAATCTTCGCCGCAACAATTCGTTTCATATGTGATGTATTTGCCAGCCCGACTGGAATTATGACTTATTGTTTAATAAACATATTGCAGTGTTTCAATTCGATGACATAGCGTGAATTCCAGAATTTTTATGAACAAGAACTGGAACCCGCTCGTGCAGTCAGCCTTGGGACGATATCTTTTATCTGGTGTCGCATTGATCGGCCTTCTGGTCAGCCCGACGCGGGCCGCCAGCACTACGCACAAAACACATCCGCATCATGCAAACCACGCCAGGACCACGACGCCTGCACACCGCGCACTCCCGACGCATAAACATGCAACAGTGGCATCCGGCACTGAAGATATGACGGTTCATGCACAGCGCAGAGGCTCGCATAGTGCGGTGGAAGTCGTCACACGTGAGACAATGGATCATTTCGTCGCCGGCACAAGCCCAATGCAGATCCTTGCTCTGACAACACCCGGCGCAAACTTTGCCTCCGATGACGCTTTCGGACTCGATACAGTCGCCAATACCCTTTATGTCCGCGGCTTCAATCAGACCCAGCTCGGTGTCTCGCTCGACGGAATCCCGATGGGTGGGCAGGGCTTCCACAACTGGAACGGCCTTGGTGTCGACCAGATGGAAATTCAGGAAAACATCACCAGCCTGACCATGTCTCAGGGCGCAGGCGCACTGGACACGCCATCAGCCCAGACGCTTGGAGGCGCCATTACCTTTACTTCTGCAGACCCTTCCGACAAGGCAGGCGGCCAGATCAGTCAGCTTTTCGGCAGTTATAACGGCTTCAGAACTTTCGGCCGTGTGGATAGTGGCAAGCTGAATTCCAGCGGCACCAAATTTTACGCTGCCTATGCCCGAACCGATCAGGATCTCTGGAAAGGCTATGGCGATCAGCAGGAACAGCAGGCCAATTTCAAACTGGTCCAGCCCGTTGGCGATCGCGGCAAAATTACGGCAGTTTTCGACTATTCAAACTTTGAACAGTACAATTATCTCAGCCTGACCAAGAACATGTGGCAGAAGATGGGGCGCAATACGACCTATCTGAAACCCAATTATGCTCTTGCCAAAGAATACGCCTATTATGCCCAGAATGGCGGCGTCCCGGCTGGTCTTGAAGGCGTTCTGTCCAACGATGAAATTGGCGATTACGCTTACGACGGCACCCAGACCCAGCGGAACTATCTCTCTGCCATCACGGGTGAGTTCCAGCTGTTCCCCAACGTCACATCCAAGACAATCGCTTACGCCCACGTCTCGAACGGCGATTACAGCGCCACGAACCCGTTCCTGACCTCCCCGACCTCACAGGTTCCCATGGCGATGGAAACCGGCCATCCCGACGTCCGACGTCTCGGTTTTGTCCAGAATTTTGATATCCATGCCGGTCATAACAACGATATCAAAACCGGCATCTGGTACGAAAACGACCGCTTTAACTACCCGATGATGATGTATGAAGACGGCGTCGATACACCGCATTCCTCCATCTCCAACTTCAAGAACGGAACAACCTGGTGGGCAGACTCCTTTAACACCAATACATTTCAGTTCTATTTGCAGGATACATACCACATCATCCCAGGTATGACCGTTGAGGCAGGCTTCCGCTCCCTGCTGCAAACGACGCATGGCGGAACCAGCGTCGACAACACAAGCACGCTGTCCTCATGGGGCGTCTATTACAGCCATCCTGCTTCCGGTAATCTGACGGCAGCGAACGCGTTCCTTCCGCATTTCAACTTCGACTATCATTTCCTGAATCAGCACGAAGTCTATTTCGATATTGCTGAAAACATGCGCGCTTATGATTACTCCGCCCAGAGTTCCAGCGGATCGCCCTGGTCCGGTCTTGGAAGCGCAGCCAACCCGGCACAAACCGTCTTTGACGAGAACAAAAAATCCCTGCGTCCGGAGCGGACCTGGAACTATGTGGTCGGCTACCGTTTCAACTCCCACTTCTTCTCCGGAAGTGCCGATTTCTACCACACCGATTATTATAACCGCCTTGCCGCCATCACCAGCGGATCAACCGGCAACACCTACAGCGCATTCATGAATGTGGGTCGTGAAACCATGAATGGCGCAGACGTCGCAGGTACGTTCCGCCCGCTGCCCGGTCTGGCCATCACCAATAGCTTCAGCTGGAATGATGCCACCTACGAAGACACGCATCTGCCGTATAATGGCGGTTACGTCAGCATCAAGGGCAAGCAGCAGGTCTACTACCCGAAGTTCATGTATAAGGCTGACGTGAGCTACACATGGCATCGCGCAACCTTCAACTTCAACACGACGTACACCAGCGCACGTCAGATGACCTACACCAACGATGAGCAAATCCCCGCTTACTGGACGTCAAACCTCAACGTTGCCTACGATTTTGGTAAGGTGGGTTTTGCCCAGAACCTGAAGACGTCTTTTGGCATCACCAATCTCTACAATCAGAACTATATCGGCGGCGTCTACGGCGCAGCCTCGGTTGCTGGCGATGACAACGCAAACCTGTTTGTCGCAGCGCCGCGCGAATTCTTTGGAACGATTGCAGCCCAGTTCTGAACCGTTATAAGCACTCCAGAAACAGAAAAGGCGCTTCCTGCAAAGGAAGCGCCCTTTTTGTTGGCTGAACCCCTTAAAGTGAAGACAGTGCCGGGGGCACCCTCGCCTTCTCCAGAGCTTCTTTCTGACGCGCGGCCAGAACATTCACATCGAAACCCTCGATCAGTTCCTCGAACATATTGTGCCAGTTCAACCGCGCCTCCAGACGCAGGAACGCGCTGCCCAGCCCGATCGCGGACCGGTCCATCAGCACGAACTCACGCGGCAGCTTCACACCGCCCGTGCGCTTGAGACCGTCATAGACTTTCTCAAGAACCTGACGCGCTTCCGCCGGATCATTGCTCTCCTGCATGGAACACACGCGGTCCGTCATCAGCGGGCGGTAGAAGAACCGCGCCCATTCATTCAGAATACCCGCCGTTTCACGCGAAATCCCGACGAAGCCCCATTTGCTGTAGGCATGGAACGCCAGCTCTTCGTTGTTCTCACGCAGCGCCGTGAACAGGTCGATGATCCCTTCCACAAAGCGCGGCGAGAAAATCCGAACAGCCCCGAAATCCAGCAGGTTCAGACCATAATCATCCCGCACGGTGAAATTGCCCATATGCGGATCACCATGAATGACACCATAGCGATACACCGGCGTGTACCAGGCCTTGAACAGCGCCGTGGCCATCGCATTGCGATCCTCAAGCGGCAGGTTCTCGCCTAGAACGGTCCTCATGCTGCGGCCGCTCACCCAGTCCATCGTCAGCAGGCGCCCGGTGGACAGTTCCTCGACTGGCGCCGGAACCGTGACTTCGGGCGTTTCCGAGAGCATGTCCCGATACAGCCGCAGATGGCTGGCTTCCCGCCGGTAATCCAGTTCCTCGCGCAGTCGGTCCGCAAGTTCAGTGTAAACCTCGTCCTGACGGATCGTCGTCTCAAACTGCTTGTAAATACCGAGTGCGGCGCGGAACTGCCGCAAATCTGAATCCACAGCCGCCTGCATGTCCGGATACTGCAATTTGCACGCCACTTCGCGCCCATCAACCAGACGCGCCCGGTGCACCTGCCCGAGCGACGCCGCTGCCACGGCTTCGTGGCTGAAGGAGCGGAAATGCTTTTCCCAACCCGCCCCAAGCTCTGCCTGCATGCGACGGCGCACGAAGCTCCAGCCCATCGGCGGCGCGTTGGACTGCAAATGCGCCAGTTCTTCCGCATATTCGTCCGGAAGCGCGCCGGGAATGGTGGAAAGAAGCTGGGCCGCCTTCATCAGCGGCCCCTTGAGGTTTCCCAACGCCGACTTCAGGCCCTCTGCATGAACGCCCTTGTCCGTCTTGAAGCCCAGACGGTTACCCGCCATCCGCGCTGCAATACCGCCGACCGCGCCGGAAGTCCGCGCCATGCGACGCAGTTCCCCCATAAGGCCGGTGTTGTCGAGATCCCTCGCCATGATGCTCCTCAGTCCTCCTGCTCGAGCTGATCGATCAGCCCCGAGATCACATCCAGTCCTTTACGCCAGAAACCCGGATCTGTCGCATCAAGTCCGAACGGCGCGAGCAGGTCCTTGCGCCGCAGCGTCCCGCCAGCTTCGAGCATGGTGCGGTATTTCGCAGCAAAACCCTCAGATTTTTCCTGATAAACGCCATAGAGCGCATTCACCAGGCAGTCACCGAAAGCATACGCATAAACATAGAACGGGGAATGCACGAAATGCGGAATGTAAGACCAGTACAGGTCATAATCTGGTGTGAAGTGGAACACGGGCCCCAGACTCCGGACCTGAACCTCCCGCCAGATTTCTCCCAGACGCTCCGGCGAAAGCTCACCCTTCGCCCGCTCGTCATGGACCTTCACTTCAAACTGATAGAACGCGATCTGCCGGACAACCGTGTTCAGCATATCCTCGACCTTCGCTGCCAGCATATGACGACGACGCTTCGGATCGCTTTCGGCATCCAGCAGGGACTGGAACGTCAGCATTTCGCCAAACACCGATGCCGTCTCGGCCAGCGTCAGAGGCGTATCGGCATTCAGATAGCCCTGTTTTTTCCCGGCCAGCGTCTGATGAACGCCATGCCCCAGTTCATGCGCCAGCGTCATGACGTCCCGCGGCTGCCCGCGATAATTCATCAGAATATACGGATGCACGGACGGGACGCAGGAATGGGAGAACGCCCCCGAAGACTTCCCGGCTACAGGGGCGGCATCAATCCATGGATTGGTCAGGAAGTTCTGGACGATCTCACCCAGAGCCGGATCGAACCCGGCATAGGCCGTCCGCACGATCTCTTTGCCCTGCTCCCAGTCGATCTGACGCGCCTCCACACCTGGCAGCGGGGCATTGCGGTCCCAGTGCTCCAGCTTTTCCAGCCCGAGCCACTTCGCCTTGAGCGCATAATACCGATGCGCCAGACGCGGATAAGCCTCGTCCACCGCGCCCACCAGCGCATCGACAACCTCGTCCTCGACCATATTTGCCAGATTGCGCGAACTCGTCGGGCGCGGATAGCCGCGCAGCTTGTCCCCAATCGCCTTATCCTTGGCGAGCGTGTTGGTAATCATCGTCAGCAGACGCGAATTCTCGCCCAGAACCGCACTGATCTGCTGCGCCGCAGCCTCGCGCTTCGCACGATCCGCATTCGTCAGCAGATTGAACGCCTCGCCGAGCGGCTTTTCCTCACCGTCGATCGTGACGCTTAGCGTCGCCATCGTTTCGTCGAACAGCCGGTTCCAGGCATTCCGTCCCGTCACCGACTTGTCCATCAGCACCTGCTCGACCTCATCGGAGAGTTGGTAGGGCCGGTACATCCGCAGATCCCGCAGATAAGCATCCCATTTGCGCATCTCCGGCGCTTCGCAGATCCGCGCCAGATCCTCGTCCGCAATCCGGTTCAGTTCGAGCGTGAAGAACATCAGATCGGAGGCCACCTCCGTCATCCGCTCCTGCACACCCTGCGCAAACCGCCCCCAGACCGGATCAGTCGTATGCGCCGCAAAGCCAAGGCTGGAGAAAGACCCGATCTTCCCGAGACCTTCTTCAATCGCTTCATATTCGGCAAAGGCTGCTGCGAGTCCGGCACCATTCAGGCTATCCAGACGTCCTTTATACGTCTCGCAGAAACGGCGCGCCTCTGCCGCCCAGCGATCGAAATCCGTCGCTAAAACCGGATCTTCCGGCGCGGCATAGAGATCGGATAGGTCCCAGCGGGGCGGCATCTGCTCCCCGGAGGATGAATTGGGCGTGCCGTCAGCGGCAGAAAAGAGCATGGTCATACCTTGACCTTAGAGCCACAATCCGCGCCGTCAAACGGGATGTTGATGACAAATCTGTAGTATAAAATCGCCTCTCGGAGCCTAATGGAGCCACACTCCGGGATCTTCCGCCATTTCATGAAAAAATACCCCCCCCCAGGCATCAATTACTCTGACATCCTTTGAAAATCTGCAGCAGCGAATCGCAGGCCCCGATCTGCTGCGTTCGGTCGCCATCCTCGATGTCCTGATCTGCCATGACGGAAGCCTGTTTCTGGACTGGTGGCACCGCGTGCTTCCGTTCCATCTGGTGATCCTCGGCTTTTATGGCGTGATGCTGTTCTTCGTTCTCAGTGGCTTTCTGATCGGCACGATCATACTGGATCTGCTGGAACGCGGAACCTCCCTCAAAGGCTGGGGAATTTTTCTCGTCCGCCGATGGATGCGCACCCTCCCGGCCTATTATGTCTGGCTGTTCGCACTGCTGATCCCGCTCGCCCGTTTCGGCCCCTACGGCGTGACATGGGATGAAGCCCGACGCGTCCTGCCCTGGTTCCTGACCCTGACGCAAAATCTCGGCTGGCCCATGGTTTCGAACTGGTATGGCGTTACATGGTCGCTTTGCGTGGAAGAATGGTTCTACATCACCTTTCCCGCCCTGCTACTCACGCTTCTTGCCTGCCGGATCAGACCCACTCGGGCTCTCGGACTCACACTTGCGGCTTTCTTCA
This sequence comes from Gluconobacter sp. Dm-44, assembly GCF_018256175.1. Classification (NCBI taxonomy): domain Bacteria; kingdom Pseudomonadati; phylum Pseudomonadota; class Alphaproteobacteria; order Acetobacterales; family Acetobacteraceae; genus Gluconobacter; species Gluconobacter sp. Dm-44. The sequence goes on from NZ_JAERLZ010000001.1 coordinate 299,747, forward strand.
TCGTTCCGGTCTGCTGGCGCCTGTCGCTGCCCACAGACCTCAACTGGGAGGAAGCCATCAGCAAAATCGTGCCCTGCCGCCTTGACTCCATCGCATGGGGCGTCGCCGCCGCGTGCCTGAACCGATATTCGAAAAGCATCCCCCGCCTGTACAGACCACTGGCCATTCTTGGCACAGTGATCGTCCTCACGACATGGCTGGGGGATCTCTTGCCCATCCCGCTCTGGCCGCCACGCTTCAGCGCCATCATTTCATTTGATACTGTAGGCTTCGGTTATGCGCTCTGCATGCCTGCAATGATGCGCCTGCGAACCCTGCCGCCTGTGATCGACCCGGCAGTCCGCAGCCTCAGCACCCATAGTTACGGGCTTTATCTGTGCCATCTCCCGCTGGTGATGATGGCCGGAGACCTTCACATCCGCTACGGCCTCAGCCGCCGAAACGCCGTACTTCTCACGATCCTCACCACGATCGCCGGCGCAATCCTGTCATGGCGCCTCGTGGAGCGCCCCTGCCTGAAACTCCGTCCCAGGCAGGGATAACGTGCTTCAAGCCGAAAGCTGCGACAGGTCTTCCTGAACATACCCGATGATCCGCGCATAATCACGCGGCACGACATGCCAGAACCGCTCCAGCGTCCGCTCCCAGCAATGCAGCAGATCTTCGGCATAGGTGCTGCCCGTCTCCGCCACATGCCGCTCCACCAACGCCCGAAGCTCCTGATCCCAGCGGCTGCCAGCCTGCACACGGCTCCAGATCACCGTATCGGGATTGATCTGCGCCTCGAACCGTCCCTTCACATCCAGCACATAGGCCATGCCACCCGTGAAACCGGCGCCGAAATTGTCGCCTGTCTCTCCAAGGATCACGACCGTGCCGCCGGTCATGTATTCGCAGGCATTCGAGCCGCAGCCCTCGACCACCGCTGTCGCCCCCGAATTCCGGACCGCAAAGCGCTCACCGGCCTGTCCAGCCGCAAACAGCGTGCCTGCCGTCGCGCCGTACAGAACGGTGTTGCCGATGATCGCGCTCTGCTCGGACGCCCACTGCGCGGCCGGTGACTTGCGGACAACGATCGTCGCGCCCGAAAGCCCCTTGCCGACATAGTCGTTGGCATCGCCCTCGACCTCGATCTTGAGCCCCTGCACACCAAACGCGCCCAGCGACTGCCCGGCAGACCCACGAAGCGACAGCGTGAGCTGGCCTTCCGGAAGCTCCTTCATGCCGAATTTGCGCGTGATCAGCCCTGAAACCCGCGTACCGATCGCACGATGGGTGTTCTGCACGGTGTAATGCAGGTGCAGCTTCTCCCGACGTTCGAACAACGCGGTCGCATCCGGGATAATCTGCCCGTCCAACGTCTCCGGCACTTCGTTGCGCCCCTCACGGGTGCAGAACCGCGCATGCTCTCCCGGATCGGCCTGAACCAGCAGGGAATTCAGATCCAGATCATCCAGATAATCCGCACCACGCGACACCTGACGCAGCATATCCGTCCGCCCGATCACCTCTTCAAGCGACCGCACGCCGAGATCTGCAAGAATATGCCGGATGTCTTCCGCAATCAGCGTGAACAGGTTGATGACCTTCTCCGGCGATCCTCCGAACTTCTCGCGCAGCTTCTCGTCCTGCACACACACGCCCACCGGACAGGTATTGGAGTGGCACTGGCGCACCATGATGCAACCCATCGCCACAAGTGCGGCCGTACCAATGCCGAACTCTTCCGCACCCAGCATCGCCGCCATGACAACGTCGCGGCCAGTCTTGATGCCGCCATCCGTCCGCAGCACCAGACGATGACGCAGCCGGTTCAGCATCAGCACCTGATGCGCCTCCGACAACCCCATTTCCCACGGGAGACCCGCATAATGGATCGAAGACTGCGGGCTCGCACCCGTCCCTCCCGAATGACCGGAAATCAGGATCGCATCCGCCTTGGCCTTCGCCACACCGGCCGCAATCGTGCCAATGCCCGTCCGCGCCACCAGTTTGACCGTCACGGTCGCCGTCGGGTTGATCTGCTTGAGATCGTAAATGAGCTGCGCCAGATCCTCGATCGAATAGATGTCGTGATGCGGCGGCGGCGAAATCAGTGTGACCCCCGGCGTCGCATGACGCAGCCGCCCGATCAGCTCCGTGACCTTAAAGCCCGGAAGTTGCCCGCCCTCGCCAGGCTTCGCACCCTGCGCCATCTTGATTTCGATCTCGCGGCAGTCGTTCAGATACTGCGCGGTCACGCCAAAACGCCCGGACGCCACCTGCTTGATGGCCGAAGACGCATTGTCCCCGTTCGGACGCGGCTTTGAGCGTTCCGCATCCTCGCCGCCTTCACCAGAATCGGACTTCGCGCCGATCCGGTTCATGGCAATCGCCAGTGTCTCATGCGCCTCTGGGCTCAGAGCGCCGAGCGAAATTCCCGGTGCCACCAGACGGCGACGGATCTGCGTGATGCTCTCCACCTCATCCACCGGAACCGGCGCATGAAGCGGCTTGAAATCCAGCAGATCCCGCAGCGCCACAGGCGGCATCTGACGCACCGCATCCGCATAACGCCGGTACAGCGTGAAACTGTTCGCCGTCACCGCACTCTGAAGCATGTGCACAAGCTGCCCCGAGAACGCATGCGTCTCACCCTGACGGCGCAGTTTGTAGCGTCCACCGACCGGAAGTGCCTCGACCTTCCGGTTCCACGCGGCCGCATGCGCGCCAAGGATGTTGCGCGCAATGCCCGGCAGACCGATCCCCGAAATCCGCGAGGGCATACCGGGGAAGAACTCCGCTACCAGCGCGCGGGACAGTCCGATCGCCTCGAAATTATACCCGCCACGATAGGCCGAAATGATCGAAATGCCCGACTTGGACATGATCTTGAGCAGACCCTTGTCCACGGCCTTGCGGTACCGCTCCATCGCCTCACGCAGCGACATCTTGCCGAACAGACCACGCCGCAGCCGGTCCGCCACACAATGCTGCGCCAGAGCCGGGTTCACCGTCGTCGCACCCACACCGATCGTGACGGCAATCGCATGAACATCAATCGCCCCGGACGTCCGCACGTTCAGCGACGTGAACGTCCGCAGCGAATTGCGCACCAGATGGATATGCACGGCCGCAGTGGCGAGGATCATCGGAATCGCAACCCGCGTCGCGTCCGTGTTGTCGTCCGTCAGGAACAGATGCGTGCACCCGCCGCGAACATGATCCTCCGCCTGCACGCGGATGGACGCAATAGCAGCCCGCAGACCTTCCTCGCCCTCCTCAGCCGGGAAGGTGCAGTCGATCACGCCCGCGTTCTCGCCGCAGACTTTTCGCAATTCGTCGAACTCACCGATCGTCAGGACCGGGCTCGGCAGCTGCAATAGGTCGCACTGCTCCGGTGCCTGATCGAGAATATTCCCCAGATTGCCCAGCCGCGTGATCAGGCTCATCACCCGCGTTTCACGCAGGGAATCGATCGGCGGATTCGTGACCTGACTGAACCCCTGACGGAAATAATGCGCCAGCCCACGATAAATCTTCGACAGCACCTGAAGCGGCGTATCATCGCCCATGGAGCCCAGAGCCTCAGCCGCCGTCTCCACCATCGGATGCAGGATCGTCTCCAGCTCCTCATGCGTCAGACTGACCGCCATCTGATGCCGCCGCAGCACATCCGGGTCCAGCGCCTCGGGTTCCACAACATCGCGCACGATCGGCTCGATATCACGGATCCGCTTCACCCAGCCCTGAAAATCCTGCCGCGAGGCCAGCATTTCCAGAAGTTCTTCAGACTGGTAGAGCCGCCCTTCCTTCAGATCGAGCGCCAGCGTCTGCCCCGGACCAAGCCGCCCGCGACTTTTAACGCGTGCATCCGGCACCCGGACCATTCCGGTCTCGGACCCCACAATGAGTAGACCGTCCTGCGTGATGCTGTAGCGCAGCGGCCGTAGTCCGGCGCGATCCAGACCCGCCACAACCCAGCGCCCATCTGTCGCACACAAAGCCGCCGGGCCATCCCACGGTTCAATCACGGCATTGCAATACCGGAACAGTGCGCGCGCCGCGTCGGACATTGCCGAGTTCGCACCGCCAGAGGCCGGTACCAGCATCGTCTTCGCCATCGGCGCATCACGCCCGGCGAAGCTCAGCAGTTCGAACACATTGTCCAGAACCGCCGTATCGGAGCCGGCAGCCTGCACCACAGGCTTCAAATCCGCCATGTACGGGTCCAGATCCGGATGGGCGAGCCGCGTTTCGTGCGAGCGCATCCAGTTCGTGTTGCCCGAAATCGTGTTGATCTCGCCGTTATGCGCCACCTTGCGGAACGGCTGGGCGAGTTTCCATGTCGGAAACGTGTTGGTCGAATAGCGCTGATGGTAGATCGCAAACCGCGACACGAACCGCTCATCCAGCAGATCGGGATAAAAATCCGTCAGGTTCTCCGCAAGGAACATGCCCTTGTAGATCACCGAACGGCAGGACATCGAGCACACATACAGATCAACCTGCTGCGCCGTCGCCTGCTTCTCGATCCGCCGACGCAACACATACAGGTCGCGCTCGAACTCGTCCTCGGACCGGCCGAGGCGGTTGCGGATCATGATCTGTTCGATTTCCGGCCGCGTCTGGTTGGCCTTCTCGCCAATGCACGCCGTATCGATCGGCACCTGACGCCAGCCATAGATCCCGTAACCGAAGTTCAGGATCTCCGTCTCAATGATCTGACGGCCCCGCTCCTGCGAGCCTAAATCGGTCTTGGGCAGGAACACCATGCCCACTGCGATGCGACCGTCAATCGTATCGTCGCTGGAACTGTTATGGATCGCCTCGGCAAAGAAATCCTGAGGGATCTCAACATGGATGCCCGCGCCATCGCCGGTCTTGCCATCGGCATCGACCGCACCGCGATGCCAGATATTGCCCAACGCCTCGATGCTCGCCAGCACCACGCTGCGCGACGGCTTGCCATCCAGCGACGCGACCAGACCCACACCGCAGGAATCGCGCTCCTGGGACGGGTCATACAGCCCCTTCAGGCGTTCGACGTTCTCAGCATACTCGCGGATGAAATCGTTATTGTGTGTCATTCCGCGGCCTCCAGAGAACCGGTTACTGTTTCAGTCAGATGATGATGGATCGCATCGGCCGCATCCCGGCCATCCTTGATCGCCCAGACGACAAGGCTCGCTCCGCGCACGATGTCGCCACCGGCGAACACACCCGGAAGGCTCGTCTCAAAACCGCCCGGCGGCACCGTCAGCGTGCCCCAGCGCGTCACGGCCAGCTCGGGGGCCGCGAACTGCCCCGGCAGATCTTCGGGATCAAAGCCAAGAGCCTTGATGACCAGATCGCCCTCGATCACGTCATGCTGTCCCGTGCCTTCAATGGAACGACGCCCCGACGCATCCGGAGACCCAAGCCGCATCTTCAGAACCCGCACGCCCGACACTCCGCCATCGCCCAGAAACGCTTCCGGCGACCCCAGCCACTCGAACTGCGCGCCCTCTTCCTCGGCATTGTAAACTTCCTGCCGCGATCCCGGCATATTCGCCCGGTCCCGACGGTAAACACAGGTCACACGCTCGGCACCCTGACGGATCGACGTGCGCACGCAGTCCATGGCCGTGTCGCCACCGCCAATGACCACGACCCGACGCCCCTTCGCATGAAGCGCAGCATCTTCGCCTGGATCTTCATCGTAACCGCGGCGGTTAGACGCCGTCAGGAAGTCGATCGCATCGACAACACCCTCAAGCCCGGCCCCCGGCACCTTCACATCGCGCGAGCGGTACACGCCCGTTGCAAGAAACACCGCATCATGCCGCGCCCGCAGATCCTCAAGCGCCGTCTCGCCTTCGCCCGAACCCACAGGCGTGGAGAGGTGGAACACGATCCCCTGCTCCTCCAGCAGCGCATGACGGCGCGCCACCACATGTTTTTCCAGCTTGAAGCTCGGAATGCCGTAAGTCAGCAACCCGCCCACACGGTCCTGACGCTCATAGACATGAACCTCATAACCCTGCGCCCGCAACCGCTCCGCACAGGCCAGACCCGCCGGGCCGGAGCCCACGATCCCGACACTGCGCCCAAGCTCCCGGTCCGGAAGCGATGGCTTCACCCAGCCCTGCTCAAACGCATTTTCCGTAATGAAGCGCTCGACAGCGCCGATCGTAACGCTCTCGAAGCCTTTGTTGATGACGCAGTTGCCTTCGCACAGCCGGTCCTGCGGACAGATGCGCCCGCAGATCTCTGGAAACGTATTTGTCGCGGACGACATCTCATACGCTTCCTCAAGCCGGTCTTCCGCTGTCAGCTTCAGCCAGTCGGGAATGTTGTTCCCCAGCGGACAATGCACGGAGCAGAACGGAATCCCGCACTGCGAACACCGCGACGCCTGCTCTTCCGCCCGGCTGCGCGCGAACCCACGATAAATCTCCCCGAAATCCTGACGGCGTTCGGCCGCGTCGCGCTTCTCCGGAAGCACCTGGGGGTGGGTGACGAACTGCAACATCCGTTCGGCCATGCGTCGTGTCTCCTGCAAACATGCGAGTGAGAATGCAGCTATTCCGTCACTTTATTCAATAACAGTCAGTAATGCTGACCTTTCGTGCGAAATGACCCATCTTCTTGTCGTATGAGCCATTTTTCACACAGATTTTTAGGTCCGAAACGGACTAATCACTTTCGGAAACGCCGCCAGCTCTCACAAACACTTCCCCTCAGATAGTCTGGAACGATACTCCGCATCGCCGCAGGCCTGATCCCAAGCGCCTGAAGATCGACCGCTCCCTGCTGCACCACATTGTCCACGCCCATCATCGCCACCTGATCGCGCGTCAGCAAATGTCCCGGCAGCGACTCAAGAACATCGGCCTCCAGTTTCGCCGCCCATCCCGGCACAGACACCAGAATCCGATGACGCCCCGACGCCTCCAGAACGAACGCCATCAAGTCCTTCATGCTCAGAACATCCGGTCCACCTGCTTCGACAGTCAGACCTTCGTGCCCCGGCTCAGTCAGTGTGACGATCGCCCGCGCCACATCACCAACATAGACCGGCTGAAACCGCGTCTTTGGCTCAAACACCGGCAGAACCGGGGAGAGCTTCGCAATCAGCGCGAACATGTTGAAGAAACTGTCCTGCGGCCCGAAAATCACCGAAGGCCGCAACATAACCGCCTCGGGAAAGACCTCCCGCACCATCCTTTCGGCCAGTCCCTTGCTGCGCCCGTAATTCCCCGGCGACGTCAGCGACGCGCCGATGGCCGACATATGCAGGTATTGCCCCACGCCCTCACGCCGCGCCACGAGCGCCGCAAGTCGCGCCCCTTCCACATTGACCCGATGCATCGCCTGCACGTCCGGCGACATGATGGACACCAGATTGATCCCCACATCAGCCCCGGCAAACACACGCTCCAGCGCAGCAGCGTCATTCACGGATGCCTTGATGAACTCCACACGCCCGTCACCCGGAAACCGCGCCAGTCCCTGATCGTCTTCGGGGTTTCGGCTCCCCACCCGCACGACGTGCCCCAAGGCCACGAGCCGTCCGACAAGTTCGCGCCCGACAAAGCCTCCTCCGCCCAGAACCGCCACAACCCTTGGACTGCGGCCTGTTCCCTCTCCACTCGACGTCCCGTCCACGGAAAAATTTCTACGCATTTGCATTTTTCTTTCAGTTGGCTGTTGACGCCCCATACGTGGAGGGGTAAACGCCTCTTCACCGAGCCGGGATGCTTCAGGAAACTGAAAAAACTCCGGTGCTTTCTGAGCCCAGATGGCGGAATTGGTAGACGCGCAGGTTTCAGGTACCTGTGTCCGAAAGGACGTGGAAGTTCGAGTCTTCTTCTGGGCACCACAGACGATCAGGCGATCAATCGCCTCGATCCTCTGGTGATCAAAAAAATTTGGTGACGACAAATGAGTTCGCAAGACGCCATCCATCTTCATGACGGCGATCTGCCGGATGACTTTGATCTTGGCCCTGTCGTTGCCATCGATACCGAGACCATGGGTCTCAATCCCCATCGTGACCGCCTCTGCCTCATCCAGCTCTCAGCCGGCGATGGCGAAGCCCATCTTGTGCAGATCAAACCGGTCTCCATGGGTGGCCGGGGCTATGACTGCCCAAACCTTAAAGCGCTCCTGACAGACGATTCCGTCACCAAGCTGATGCATTACGCACGCTTTGACGTCGCAGTCCTGCAGAACGCCTTCAATATTACGATCCCGTCTGTCATCTGCACCAAAATCGCCGCCCGGCTGGTCTATACCTTCACGGACCGTCACGGTCTGGCCTATCTGTGCCGGGACCTCCTCGGCGTCGAAATCTCCAAGCATCAGCAGAGCTCTGACTGGGGTGCCGAGACCCTCACCCCCGATCAGCTTCGCTATGCCGCATCGGACGTGCTGCATCTTCACGCATTGTGGGATAAGCTCGAAGCCATGCTGATCCGTGAAAACCGACGCGACCTCGCGCAATCCTGCTACGATTTCCTTCCGGCCCGCTGCCGCCTCGACCTGCTGGGCTACGACGAGTCCGACATTTTCTCGCACCGCGCCTGAATTCCGGCCCGACTGATCATGCACCGCCCGTCGCCCGGTTTTTCCCGCACCGCTCTGGAATCGGCCCGCCAGACCGTCTCCATCGAACGCAAAGGGCTGGAAGCGCTCGAACAGGCCCTCTCTGGCCCGCTCGGAGTTGCGTTCAGCGAAGCCGTTGACCGCATCGCAGAAAGTCGCGCGCGTCTGATCGTGACCGGAATCGGGAAATCAGGTCATATCGCCCGCAAAATTCAGGCAACCCTCGCCTCTACGGGCACCCCGTCGCTGTTTCTGCACCCCGCTGAAGCCGCACATGGCGATCTTGGGATGGTAGCGCCCGGCGATCTGATCCTCGCTTTCTCCAATTCGGGCGAAACCGCAGAACTTGCCGCGATTCTGGCCTATGCCACCCGACAGAATCACTGCGTGATCGCTGTGACCGCCGTCGGCACCTCGGCCCTCGCCCGTGCCGCACAGATCCCGCTGGTCCTGCCCACCAGCGCCGAAGCCTGCCCGATGGGGCTGGCGCCAACGACGAGCACTCTGCTGCAACTGGCTCTGGGCGACGCACTCGCCATTGCCTTGCTGGAAAAGCGCGGTTTCACCGCCCGCGATTTCGGCGCTTTTCACCCCGGAGGGCTTCTCGGGGCGCGCCTGCGCCCGATCAGCGACCTCATGCATACCGGCGACGCTCTGCCCCTTGGACAGGGCAGCCTCCCGCTCCGCTCCGTCATTCTCGAGATGACACGCAAGTCATTCGGGTGCATGGGTGTCATTGATGACAATGGTGAACTTCAGGGCCTCATCACAGACGCCGATCTGCGCCGCGCCCTCTCCGGCGACCTCGACGCGACCACGGCCGCGGACGTCATGAATCCCGCCCCCATCACTGCACGTGCCGACACGCTGGCGCAGGACGTGTTGCATCTTATGAACCAGCGCGAGCGCCCCATCACGAGCATATTCATCGTGGACGCAGGACGCCGCCCTGCGGGAATCGTCCATATTCACGACCTCCTGCGAAGCGGCCTGTCATGAGCGACCCCACGCCTGATAACGGCGAACACCGCATCCGCCGGGAAGATTTCGACCCGAACCGGACAGAGAGCCTCGCCCGTCTCGACAACCTGCGCCGCGCCGCCTTCCAGCGGATCCGCCAAGCCCCCAACGCTCAGGAACTCGCCCGACGCCGCTCGCTTCTGGGATTCGCTAAATGGGCACTCCCGGGGCTCGCTCTCGTCCTCCTCAGTTCCATCGCGGCCTGGCCCGAGATCTCCCATCTCATGAACCAGAACCGCGCCGCCCTGAAGGAAATGGCCCGCCTGCGCGTGGAAAGCGGCAACATGGAACAGGCCACCTATCGCGGCCTCGACGCCCACGACCATCTTTACATGATCACGGCCCGCACCACCCACCAGCAGGGCCCGGATCGCGTGGACCTGGTAGAGCCGGTTGCCGACATCCAGCTTTCGGGCAATTCCTGGGCACATATCAAGGCTGATCGCGGCGTCTATATGCAGCACGAACAGACGCTCGATCTTGACGACAACGTCGTGCTCTACCGCGACGATGGTTTTCTCCTGAATGGCCCCTCCGCCGATCTGGACCTCAAGGCGGACGTCATCGCCTCGCGGGACTGGGTCCATGCGGAAGGTCCGTTCGGCACGCAGGATGCCCAAGGCTATTTTCTGGACCAGCATGCGGGTATCATGCAGTTTACGGGCCCCGGACTGACGGTCCGCAACGATGACAACGGCCCTCCGAGTGCGGCGGCCCGCCTGCACCTGCAAGGACTGAAGACAGAGAAATGACCCGCCGTTCCGCAGCCTTCCTTCCCTTCCTGATCGCCCTTCCTCTGGCTCTTCCCTCCGCTCCTGCCTATGCGGACGGGCTGGACATGTCCCACGGGGAAGCCGTGCAGCTTTTCTGGAAAAAGGAAGAAGTCTACGACCGCAATGCCCAGACCGTGACACTCACGGGCGGAGCGCGGGCCGTGCGCGGGGATACGACCGTCGATGCGGATACGCTGATCGGATATCTGCGCAAGAAAGTGCCTGCTCCCGGACAGCCCGCTCCTGCGCCGACACCGGCCGACGGCAAAAGCGCCAGCAGCAATGATCCGATGGGCGGTTCGCTTGAACTGTACCGGATCGAGGCGCGCGGCAATGTCCATATCTACAACCAGACCGATCAGGGCTGGGGCGATCATGCGCTGTACGACATGGATCAGGGCGTCATGGTCATGACCGGCAAGCATCTGAAACTGACGACGCCGCAGGACGTTCTGACGGCCCGCGACGTCATGGAATATCACGCCAAGACGCGCATGTCGGTTGGCCGGGGCGATGCGACCGTCACAACCAATGACGGCAAGCAGGTCAAGGCAGATGTGCTCGTCTCATTCAGCAAACCTAACGATGCGCCTGCTCCGGGACAGTCTGCAAAACCGGGACAGGCCGGGGCAGCGGATTCGTCCAATCCGATGAGCGGTGGTTCCTCGAAGCTCGACCGGGCCTATGGCTGGGGGCATGTCGTTCTGCGGACACCGACCCAGACCGCCACGGGCGATCGTGGCGTCTATGTTTTCGATACCCAGATCGCCCGCCTGATCGGCCATGTGCATGTCACGCAGGGGCAGAACCAGAACAATGGCTCGCAGGCCATCGTGAACATGAAGACCGGCATCGCAACCATGTTGCCGGGCACGGATTCCCCTATTCAGGGGCTCGTCGTGCCAAACGAGGCCAACAGCAGCCAGGCACCCAAGTGACAGACAGACATATCCCCTCTCAGCCGCCCGCAACCGGTCTGGTCGCAAGCGGTATCGGCAAATCTTACAAGAAACGCGCCGTCGTCAAAAACGTTTCGCTTCAAGTGCAGCGCGGCGAGGCGGTCGGTCTCCTTGGCCCAAACGGCGCCGGCAAGACGACCAGCTTTTATATGATCGTCGGTCTCGTTCAGCCCGATACCGGCACCATCACGCTGGATGGCGCCGACATCACGCAGCTGCCGATGTATCGCCGCGCGCGCCTCGGTGTTGGCTACCTGCCACAGGAAGCCAGTATTTTCCGTGGCCTGAATGTCGAGCAAAACATCATGGCCGCCCTTGAGGTCGTCGAGCCCGACCCGGAAAAGCGGGACCTGATGCTCAACGGCCTTCTGGCTGAATTCGGTATCACCCATCTGCGCCGCTCCCCTTCGCTGGCCCTGTCCGGTGGTGAGCGCCGTCGACTGGAAATTGCCCGTGCGCTGGCCAGTCAGCCGAACTACATCCTGCTCGACGAACCGCTTGCGGGTATTGATCCGATCGCCGTCGGAGAAATCCGCGATCTCGTCTCTCACCTTAAGGATCGTGGTATCGGCGTGCTGATTACGGACCATAACGTCCGCGAAACGCTCGAAGTTATTGATCGCGCCTATATCATGCATGGCGGTCAGGTGTTGATGGAAGGTACGCCCGAAGCCATCGTTGCGAACGAAGATGTCCGCCGGGTCTATCTCGGAGAGAATTTCTCGCTGTAACATGCCGGGATGCTTGTCCCGGGTCTGATCCAGCGTCAGTCGCAGTCTCTCGTCATGACGCCCCAGCTGCGTCAGGCGATTGCCCTGCTGCAATATACGCAGCTCGACCTCGCCCAGCATCTGCGACAGGTCTGCGAAACCAATCCGCTTCTCATTCTGGAGCCCGGCGACACAGCGCCCGAAGCTGCACCGTCTTCGGAAGAGTTTCACGACGACGACCCGGACCGCTTCACCACGGCCTCTGATCGCCCGGAAGCCGCAGCCCCGCCTCCATCGGCCCGGGACGATCTGATCCTTCAGATTCGCCTCTCTTTTCCTGCGGACGAACAGGATGCGGCACTGCATCTTCTGGACAGTCTGGATGAAAGCGGTCGCCTCCCCGTTTCGGTAGCGGATCTTGCAGGCGACCTTCGCATGGAGGCGACAAGGCTCGAAGCCATCCGTCAAAGTCTCATGCATTTTGAACCTGTCGGGCTTTTCGCCAGATCGCTTGAAGAATGTCTGGCCGCACAACTCCGCGTCCGAAATCGCCTTGATCCCGCGATGCAGGTTTTGCTCGATAATCTTGACCTTCTCGCACGGCGGGACTGGCGCAGGCTGCGCGAGAAATGCGCTCTTGAGCAGGACGATCTGCTGGAGATGCTCGCCGAGATTCAGGCACTCGACCCGCGTCCAGGCCTGACCCTGCCACCGCCCGAGCCCCCCATCGAACCCGATCTAATCGTCCGTCCCAACGGCGCTGGCTTCCGTCTGACTCTCAATACGCGCCTGCTGCCGCAACTTCGGTTTGATGACACGATGCGCGCGCAGCTCGACGGGCGCACGGACGCTGATAAGGCACTCCTTGTCTGTGCGGCAGAGGCCACGGCCCTAATCCGCGCGCTGGACAGCCGCAAGCAGTCCCTGCTCGCGGTTGGTCGCGCCATTGTGCAGCATCAGGCCGATTTCCTGCGCGATGGTCCCAGCGCTCTGCGCCCGCTGACCATGCGCGACATCGCCGAGCGCACGGATCTGCACGAAAGCACCATCAGCCGCATCGTGAGCAGCAAATATATCGACACGCCACAGGGCACCGTCCCGCTCAAGCTATTTTTTTCTACAGCCCTGACGTCCGAAGACGGAACCTCCCAGAGCGCCCATGCGATCCAGCATCGCCTACAGGCGCTCGTCTCGGCGGAAGGGGACAATGTTCTGTCCGATGATGCCCTGACGACCCTTCTGCAAAAAGAAGGCTTCTCCATTCAACGCCGCACCGTTGCGAAATATCGTGAGGGGCTTGGCATTGCGAAGTCCAGCCAGCGCAAGCGACTGCGCCGGACATCTTGAAAAGTATTTATGTCAAACCATGTTTAACTAAGAGCAACACACTCTTCGCTTCATGTTCTGACAAGGAATTACATTTCATGGCCGATCATTCTCACGCACTGCCTTTTCAGCAGAAACTCGAACAGCGCCTCAAAGAAGTTGAGCGCGACCTTGCCCGCGCTGAAAAATCCGATCCCGAACGCATTCATGCCCTCAAAGCCGAAATCAAGAAAATCCAGGCTGAACTTCAGGACTGATCACATCCCTGTTTTGCCTTTGGCGGCATTCTGTCGGGAACAATGGTCTCATTTTGACAGAATACCGAACCTTCCCATCCTGTGCTTTGATGGCTAGCGTCCTGCATCATGTCTCCATGACGTCGAAGCAGGATATTCCCACTGTCTCTCATTGAAATTCCCTGGAAACCTCCCGAACAGGCACTTTCTGCCATGAAAGCTGCCCCTTGGGCCGCTTTTCTCGATAGCGGGGGGCTGGACACGGACGGTCGGGCCCGCTGGTCCTTTCTCTGCCTGTCTCCTGCCGAGACCCTCGAATGGCAGGGAGAAAGCCTTTGCCGGAACGGTGTGTCCGTAGAAGGCGATGTCTGGACGCACCTTCGCGATATGACCGCTGCCGCGCGCCGTTTCCCCGAGGCCGAGGGCGTCATCCCCTTTACGGGCGGGGTAATCGGAATGGTGAGCTACGAAGCAGGCATGGCGCTTGAAAATGTCCCGTCCCGTCATGTTTCTTCCGCGCCCAGACTGGTTGCGACCTCCTTTACGGACGTACTGGCGTTCGACCGGCATGAAGAACGCTGCTGGTGGATCAGTCAGACTGGAAACCCGGTCCTCCCTGATCTGACCCAACACGTCGTCAGCCTCACAGCAACTCCCCTGCACTTTGCGCCTGAACAGTCCCGGGATGTCTGGACGGATGCAGTTCGCAGCATTGTCGATTTCATTCGGGCCGGGGATATTTTTCAGGCCAATCTGACGATGCGCTGGGTTGCGAACTGTGCGGGCGATTTCGATGAACTGGCTGCCTATCGGACACTGCGCCAGACCTCCGCGGCTCCGTTCGGGGCCTATCTGAAAACACCCGATTTTTCGCTGCTCAGTGCGTCTGTGGAACGGTTCATTTCACTCTCGCGGGGCGGCCTGATCGAGACGCGCCCTATTAAGGGCACCATTGCCCTCGGACACACTCTGGAAGACACAGCCCGGAACAGCCGGACACTGGCTGCGGACGAAAAAGAGCTTGCCGAAAACCTGATGATTACGGATCTGATGCGGAACGATATTGGTCGTGTTTCGGAGATCGGCTCCGTCCGTGTTCCGCAACTCTCGAAGGTTGAGCAGTTCCCGCATGTCCTACATCTGGTCTCGGCCGTTCAGGGACAGCTTCGCCCCGAACTGGACGCCATTGATCTGCTTCAGGCCACGCTTCCGCCGGGTTCCGTTACGGGGGCACCGAAAAAACGGGCCATGGAGATCATCGACCTGCTGGAAGCCTCGGCCCGTGGGGCCTATTGCGGCAGCCTGTTCCGTATCGGAAATGATGGTGCGATGGACAGTTCCGTCATCATCCGCAGTCTGGCGAGATCGGGCGATACCGTCTCCGTCGGCGCAGGGGGCGGCATTACCGTGCTGTCCGATCCGATGCGGGAATATGAGGAAATGCTTCTGAAAGTCGCCCCGATCCTGAAAGCGTTTGAAGCATGAGCACGACAGTCTGGCTCAACGGGCGCCTTCTGAACATTACAGATGCCCATATTGCCCCGAATGACCGGGGATTTCTGCTCTCCGATGGTCTGTTTGAAACAATCCGCGTTGCTAACGGACAAACGCCTCATCTGGCACGTCATTTCGCGCGGCTGGAAGAAGGGTGCGCGATCCTCAGCCTGCCTTCACCGGACCGGACGCTACTGACACAGGCCGTATCCGACCTACTGCATACCACAAATCTGTCAGACGGATCGCTGCGCCTGACAGTCACACGAGGCACCGGACCGCGTGGCCTTGTGCCACCTGCTATGCCGCATCCGACAGTTCTCATTCAGGCCACGGCTTCCATAATGACTGTGCCTGCTCCGGTCCGGCTGGGCCTCAGCCGCTACCGGCGGGACGGGGATTCTCCACTGGCACGTGTCAAATCGCTGGCCTGTCTGCTCTCCGTTATGAGCCGCATGGAAGCCGTCGCAGTAGGACTGGACGATGCGCTTCTTCTGGGCACGACAGGGGCTATTGCAGAAGCCAGTGCTGCGAACGTCCTGTTTTTGCGGGGGGGATGCTTGCAAACGCCCCCCATCGCTGACGGCGCCCTGCCGGGAACGTCCCGCGCCCGACTGCTGGACGGCGGTTTCTGCATGGAAAGCTGTCTTCTGCCGCAGGACCTCAAAACGGTGACGGGGGCTTGGCTGGTCAATGCGTTGTCCCTGACAGCCGTTTCGAGCATCGACGGCCATGATCTGCCCCTGCACGCAGAACTGGACCGTCGATTGAGAGCGTTTCTGTTTCCTGCCTGAACCGCCCCCGCTGATTGCTCTTATTTCAGCGCAGCAATCGCCGTCATTTCCACGCGCCATTCCGGAACGGCCAGCTTTGCTTCAACCGTGGCACGGGCTGGTTTGCTGTCCGTGTCTAGCCACGCATCCCAAGCGCGGTTCATCGCCCCGATTTCCGAAATATCCGTCAGGAAGATCTGCACCGACAGGATCCGGCTCTTATCCGTTCCCAGCGAGGCCAGAAGCGCGTCGATTTGGCGCAGGATATCAACCGTCTGCCCTTCCGTATCGAGCGTGGCATCGTCCGCGACCTGACCGGCCAGATAGGCCAGCCCGTTATGGACGACGACGCCTGCAAGGCGCTGCTCTTCGAGGTGACGGGAAATATCGGCGTTTTTGCTCATGGGGGCGGACCTTCTGAAAGAGGTTACTGAAGAAGCGTCGGGATCATTTCATGCTCAAGGATGGCGTCGAGCGCGCTTTCCTCGTCTTCTGCAACGGCCATGGGTGTGCCGTCGGCAGCGTGGATGGCCACGAGCATTTCGCCCTCATGCATGACGGATCTGACATAGGCGAGGCGGGACATGCCCAGCGTCAGAAGCTGCGGCCCCGTGATGCGGCGCAGATCCGCAGGCAGTTTTTCGTCCGAACGATCACCGTTTTCGAAGGGATTGTTCAATTCCGTTTCCTTTTGGAGCCGCAGCGGCTTCTGCCGCCCGGCCTTGGGTTCAGTCTGTAAAAATTGTAAGCGCGCGGCCGGTCTTATTCGTCGTCGATATCGCGCGCAGGACGCGTCGTGCGCCGGGTCTTCACGACGGGCGGCACCACTTCGTGGTGAACCGTCGGAGCCGGTGCCGGGCTTCGCCGCCCCTGCGAAATCGCAATCCGCTTGACCCGAACTTCGGGCTCGGGACGCAGAAGATCGATATGCAGCAGGCCGTTATCAAGCCACGCTCCGCCGATTTCGATGCCTTCTGCCAGTACGAAGGCTTTGTGGAACTGCCGCGCCGCAATGCCGCGATGCAGAAAAATGCGCCCCTGACTGTCATCGGTCTGACGCCCGCGAATCACGAGCTGGTTGTCTTCCTGCGTGATTTGCAGATCGTCCATGACGAAGCCCGCAACTGCCAGCGTAATGCGCAAGGCCGTGGAGCTAAGCTGCTCGATATTATAGGGGGGATAGCCATCGGACGTCGACTTGGCAGCACGCTCAAGCATCTGCTCGAGGTGATCGAAGCCGAGGAACATCGGGGACGTGAACAGGCGACCGGACATAGGGCGAGAGCCTCCTCCATGAGCGAGACGTAAAACAGAGCCAGTCCCATTCTGCGGCAACTGGCTGGTCCTACGATATGGTGACCACCCCTAGGGATGCAAGCTCTGCTCTCAACCAAGCACGTGCAAAACCGACGTTAATGGCATGTTGCTCTGCATGTTGCACTGGCATTTGACGCCCGTGCTCGCTACATCGCAGGGCATGAGCGAATTCGATTTCCTGTCCGGCATCGACGATGTGCCGCCCACCCCGATCCTGATCGCCCCCCAGCCCGTGCTGCGGGAGGTCGCCCGTGAGGTCCGCCCCGAGGATATCGCCTTCATCCGCGATCAGCTTCCGGGCATGTTTTCCGCCATGTACAAGGCCCCCGGCATCGGCCTCGCCGCGCCGCAGGTCGGTCTTGGCATGCGCTTTGCTCTGGTGGACGTGGCCGAAGAAGACGCGCCGCGTGAGCCCATGCTGCTGATCAATCCGGAAATCGTTACGGATTCAGAGCAGATGGCGGCTCGCGAGGAAGGCTGTCTTTCGTTGCCGAACCAGTATGCCGAAGTCGTCCGCCCCGAATCGATCCGCGTGCGCTATCGTAACCTCGCGGGAGAGACGATCGAGCGTGATGCATCCGGCCTGCTCGCCACCTGCATCCAGCATGAGATGGACCATCTCGACGGCATCCTGTTCGTCGATCATCTCTCGACGCTCAAGCGCAACATGATCATGCGCCGCCTCGCCAAAGAGCAGAAAATCGGAAGGCGCTGATTTCCGATGCGGCTGATTTTCATGGGAACGCCGGACTTCTCGGTCCCGGCGCTGCACACTCTACTCGACGCCGGTCACGAGGTGGTTGCGGTCTACACACAACCACCGCGTCCGGCAGGTCGTGGCAAGGCGCTGCGTCGCTCGCCGGTTCATGAAGCCGCTGAAGCCGCCGGAATCGAAGTGCGGACACCCGCCCGCGTTCGCCGGG
This sequence comes from Gluconobacter sp. Dm-44, assembly GCF_018256175.1. Lineage (NCBI taxonomy): Bacteria > Pseudomonadati > Pseudomonadota > Alphaproteobacteria > Acetobacterales > Acetobacteraceae > Gluconobacter > Gluconobacter sp. Dm-44. Next base: position 317,846 of record NZ_JAERLZ010000001.1, read on the forward strand.
ACGCAACGGAGCACGCCGCTTTTGCAGCCCTGAATGCCGACGCCGCCGTGGTCGCCGCCTATGGCCTCATTCTGCCCAAGGAAATGCTGGCCGCTCCGCGTCTGGGGTGTCTGAACATCCATGCCAGCCTTCTGCCGCGCTGGCGTGGGGCTTCGCCCATCCAGTCCTCCATCCTCGCAGGCGACACGCAAAGCGGCGTTTCCATCATGCAGATGGATGAGGGCCTCGACACCGGCGCGGTTCTGCTGGAGGAGGCCACGCCCATTAGCGCGACCGATACCGCCAGCACACTGCATGACCGTTTGTCCGAAATCGGGAGCCGTCTGGTCGTGCGTGCCCTCGCCGAGCAGCCGACACCCGTGCCGCAGTCCACAGACGGCGTGACCTATGCCGAACGCCTGACCCGCGATGATGGCCGTATCGACTGGACGCGCACGGCAGCCGAGATCGATCGTCAGATCCGTGGCCTCACGCCTTGGCCCGGCGCCTTTACGACGCTCAATGGTGTCGTGCTGAAAATCGGCACAGCCACTCCGCTGCCGGACGCAGTCCACAACGCCCCCCCCGGCACCACGCTCGACGGCGCGCTGACGATCGCCTGTAGCACCGGTGCGATTCGAATCGACCGCCTTCAGAAGCCCGGGCGCAGCATGATGTCCGCCGCCGATTTCCTGCGCGGTCAGCCCGTGCCGAAAGGGATGGGACTTGTCTGACGCACAGGCTCAGGAGCATGAACCTTCCGGCCTGAACCGCTGGGCCTTACGCATCGAATATGACGGCACCGGCTATCTCGGCTGGCAGAAGCAGAATGACGGCGTCTCCATTCAGAGCCTGATCGAAGCTGCCGCCTCGAAACTGGTCCGCAACCGGCTCGTGCCCAGCATCACTGCCGGACGCACGGACGCAGGCGTCCATGCCGCTGGGATGGTCATCCATCTCGATTTCCCGGATGACGCCCCGATCGACGCCCGCCAGATCCGCGACGGCATGGGATATCATCTCAAGCCCCACCGCGTTGTCGTGCTGGAAGCCGCGCAAGTCGGGCCGGAGTGGAATGCGCGTTTCTCCGCCACATGGCGCAGCTATCGCTACACGATCCTCAACCGCCCTGCCCGTCCGGGTCTGATGGAAAACCGGGTGTGGCACATCAAACGTCCGCTGGATGTGGACCTTATGCAGCAGGCCGCGAACCATCTTCTCGGCCCGCATGATTTTACGTCTTTCCGCGCGGTCGCCTGTCAGGCCAGAAGTCCCGTTCGTACGCTGGACGTTCTGACGATCCGTCGCGAGGGCGAACTGGTCATGATCGACACGAAGGCGCGCTCCTTCCTGCATCATCAGGTCCGCAACATGGCCGGCACCCTAATGATGATTGGCGCGGGCCTGTGGCCGGTCGAAAAAATGATTGAGATTCTCGAAGCGAAAGACCGCTGCGCCGCAGGACAGACAGCCCCGCCGGAAGGACTTTGCCTGATGGATGTCGGCTATCCCGACAATCCGTTCAGCAGGACCTAAAACGAGATCCCGAGCAGATCCACCACCGCATTGTAATGCGGCGGCAGAAGCCACAGAATCCAGAGGAATGCGGCAACCGGCAGGGTCTGAAGAAGCGTCATGACGAAGGCCTGCCACCCTGTCGTCAGAAGCCCGACTTTCGTGACGTACCAGGTCAGCCACAGCGTATAAAGCTGTGCCCCGAAGGCGAGACCGGCCAGCGCCTGACCGGAGGCCGCAGCCCCTGGAAACACAAGATGCAGCACGCCTTGGGCCACAATGAGCATGACCAGCGGCAGCCAGCCACACCATAAAGAGGCTGTCGCATAGCGCGTCCACAGCCCCTTCCGGCTCAGAAAAACCGCGTAGAGCTCTGACACCACAAGCTGCAACAGCGTGCAGACCAGCGGCACCACCGCCCGTACCAGCCCCATGACCCGTTCGGCAGGAGGCAGCATGAAGGCCATCCACACACCGATGAGCGCCAGTGCGATCGTGGGTGCCAGAGCCGCGAACAACGCACCTGCTCCCGGAGCGAAGCAGTTGATCCCTTCGGAGCGCCCGCGCCCCAGAAGCCACACACCCAGCGGTATGGCCATGTTCCCGGAGGGAGGAAACGACCCCTGCCGTCCGGAATTCACAGCCCGTATCCTTCTATAAACGCCTGATAGATCCGCGTCAGATCCTCCAGCGTTTCAAGTCCCACATGCTCGTCCCGTTTGTGCATGGTCGCCCCCACAAGACCGAACTCCGCAACCTCGCAATAGCGCGAAATGAAGCGTGCATCGGACGTACCGCCGCCGGTATCGAGCCGAGGCGTACGCCCCGTCACCTGACGCACGGCATCCGACAGGCACGTTACGGCCTCTCCAGGCTGTGTTAGAAAAGCCTCACCGCTGATGGACACCTGCACATCAGCTGAAGGTGCGTGACGCCGGACGACATCTTCGATCCACGCCGTTAAAGCGGCCCCGGTGTGCAGGTCATTGAAACGGATGTTCAGCCGCCCGATGGCCTGCGCCGGAATAATATTGGTCGCGGGATTACCCACGTCGATGCTGGTGACCTGAAGCGAAGTCGGATCAAACCACTCGCTGCCCGTATCCAACTCGCGCGCCGTCAGTTCGGAGAACGCTGCCAAGAGACGGTGCACCGGATTATCCGCCAGATGCGGATACGCCACATGCCCCTGAATGCCCTGAACGGTCACCACGGCATTCATGCTGCCGCGTCGGCCGATCTTGATGACATCGCCCAGAGCCTCGGGATTCGTGGGTTCGCCCAGCAGACAGAAATCCGGAAGCTCTTTGCGTTCCGCCAGCCATTCGATGACTGGCTTCGTCCCGAAATGCGCGGGGCCCTCTTCATCTCCCGTAATCAGCAGGGAGATGGAGCCGTTCAGCGGCCCCTGTTCCAGACGCCGGGCCACGGCGGCCACGAAACAGGCCACACCGCCCTTCATGTCTGCAATGCCGCGTCCATAAAGCCGACCGTCCTGAACCACAGCTGCAAACGGATCATGCGCCCAGCCTTCGCCGGGCGGCACGACATCTGTATGTCCCGCAAAGCAGAGCACGGGATGGCCCGCCCCCATCCGGGCATACAGATTGGGCGTCGGGGCCTCCGCGGGGCCGAAAGGAAGATGGACTGCTTCGAAGCCCATCCCCTCCAGCACACCTGCCAGAAGCGCCTGCGCGCCTCCATCGGCCGGGGTCACGGACGGGCAACGCAGCAGATCCCGCGCCAGTGTCACGGGGTCTGTCGGCAGGTGTGATCCGCTCACGACACTCAGTCGCGCAAGAGGTCGTTGATGGAGGTCTTGGAGCGCGTCCGCTCATCCACACGCTTGACGATCACCGCACAGGCCAGTGACGGCATACCCGGCTCTTTCGGCGGCAGCGTGCCCGGAATGACGACGGAATAGGCCGGGACCCGGCCCATGAAAATCTCACCGGTCGCACGGTCCACGATCTTGGTGGACGCGCCAAGGAACACACCCATCGACAGAACGGAGCCCTTCTCGACGACAACACCTTCGGCCACTTCAGACCGCGCACCGATGAAGCAGTCGTCCTCAATGATAACCGGAGCAGCCTGCAGCGGCTCCAGCACGCCGCCGATCCCCGCACCACCGCTGATGTGGCAGTTCTTGCCGATCTGGGCGCAGGAGCCGACGGTCGCCCAGGTGTCGATCATCGTGCCGCTGTCGACGCGTGCGCCTACGTTCACGAAGCTCGGCATCAGTACCACATTCGGCGCAATAAAGGCGGAACGGCGCACGATCGCACCCGGAACGGCGCGAAAACCGGCTTCTGCGAAACGGAACTGGTCCCAGCCGTCAAACTTCAGTGGAACCTTGTCGAAGGCCGGCTCACCACCGCAACCGCGTTCCATGACGCGGCTGTCGTTCAGACGGAACGACAAAAGAACGGCTTTCTTCAGCCATTCGTGAACGACCCAGCCGTTTTCGGAAGGCTCGGCGACACGCAGGGTTCCGGCATCAAGCCCGGACAGGGCTTTTTCCACGACGTCGCGGTCTTCGCCTTCCGTACGGGCGCTGAGAGTCGTACGACGCTCCCACAGGGCTTCGATGGCAGTACGAAGGGGTGCATTCGGCATCAGGTCGTTCCGGTCAGAAAAGCAGAAAATCCGCCGGACCATGCGGTTCCCGACGGTGCATGTCAACGGATCTTTACCCCGGAGTTCACCTTACACACATTCGCGCGTTGTTCATGAATCCTTAATCCGTCAAGCTTATGAAAGCGAGGGGCTTTGACTGGCTGGCCCGACCTAGAGCTTTCTGCGGGATATGTCACTCTTGCCTGATATACGTTCCTTGATGTCCCAGTTCGTGAATCCATCTGCGGCAGGCAAAACGCAGCAGGATCTGCGGAACATGCTGGCGTCCACGCTGGAAAGCCGCGAACGATGGCGCTCCCTGCTTTATCAGGCGGTAGATCTGGTCTTCGAGACAGACAGCCGCGGTCGGATCATTCTCATTTCCCCGGACACATGGCTCGGGCAGCCGACCACTCCTCTGATCGGGCATCCTTTCAGCGCATTATGCGATTCTGTAGATATTCTTCAGCCCCATACGGGCACGCCCGCTTCCATCACGCCCCCGCAAGGGCCGCCTCTGACCGCGATCTTGTCTTCCTGCCCATTTCATGACAGCGAAGGACGCATTACAGGAACACGCGGCACACTCACAGCCGTTTCCGCGCCCCTTTCCAGCCTTACAAACGAATCCGTCCCTGTCCCCGAACACGATGGAATCGCCATTCTTGCTGCCGTGACGACAGCTTTGCGCAAGGCGATCGTACCCCGACTAGCCGCTGCTTCCGCCATGGAGGCTCTGCTGGAGCCACTCGCCGCCGAGGGTGCCCTGCTGGATACGGCAGCTCCCGAAACACTTCTGTTCAGTTCCTCAAGTCTGACAGACGACATTCAGGCCGTTCTCTCCGCCACCCCCGCACAGACAGGGACAATCGTTTTTAGAGCTGGCACCCGCTATGCCATGATCTGTCGCGAGAACATCCGCAGTCTCGCACAGATGTGTCTGGTTGTCTGGCGCGCGACCTCATGGTCACTGCCGGAACAGCAACTCTGTCAGGCCGTCTGCTCCCTGCTGGCGGGTTTTTGGGAACTGGACAGCATTCATCGCCGGATCCTGCTCGATTCCGACTATGATGTTTCCTCCAATCTGCTGAACTGGCAGGGTTTGAAAGCGGAAATAGACCGCCGCACCCGCCGTCTGGATCAGGAGGTTATGCCCGCCACCCTGATCATCGCGCGCGTTCCCGGCCTGACGGAACTCTCAAAAACACGGGGGTTTGAAGCAGGCGAAGAAGCCCTCAGGCAATGCGTCGCACTGCTCCGCAAAGCGGTTCGTCCCACGGACGCAATAGGCCGCATCAGTAATAATATTTTCGGGCTCTGGATGGATGGCGGCGATCGTTTCGCAGCAGCCGAACGGGCTGAACGCATGACGGCGCACGGCATTCCCATCCTGATCGACCCTCCCGTTCATCTCCCGTTGCAACTCGGGCTCGTCTCCCGTGAAGCCAATGCCGAGGAAACGCCGGAAAGCCTGCTGGAGCGCGGGATGCTGGCTTTACAGGAAGGACTGGCCGAAAACAGAAAATGGCGCTTCTCACACGAAGCGCCATAATCTCCAGGCCAATTTAAACGTCAGGCCGCTTATGCCTTGATGAGCGTTCCCGGGCCTGCCCGTGTGAAAAGCTCCAGAAGACAGCTATGCGGCACACGGCCGTCCAGAATGACAGCCGCCTTGGCGCCCTGACGAACGGCTTCAAGGCAAGTTTCGACCTTCGGAATCATGCCTCCCGAAATCGAACCGTCAGCAATCCGGCGCAGGGCCTCTTCAGCACTCAGCTCTTCAATCAGCTTGCCGTTTTCATCCAGCACACCCGGAACATCCGTCAGCATCAGCAGACGCGAGGCATGGACCGCACCGGCAATCGCACCCGCTGCCGTATCGGCGTTGATGTTATAGGTTTCGCCGTCCGCACCCACGCCAACCGGAGCAATCACGGGGATCAGCCCGGCCCCGAGCAGCGCATAGAGGACCCGCGGATCAATCTTTTCCGGCTGCCCGACGAAACCGAGATCAATGACCTTTTCGATCTCACTGTCCGGATCGCGCTTTGTCCGTGTCAGGCGGCGCGCCTGCAGCAGACCACCATCCTTGCCGGAAATACCGACAGCCAGTGCGCCAGCCCGGTTAATCAGTTCGGCGACCTGTTTGTTGACGCTGCCTGACAGAACCATCTCGATCACGTCAACCATCGACTGGTCCGTAACCCGAAGGCCGTCAATGAATTCGGAGCGGATTTTGAGACGGTCCAGCATTGCGCTGATCTGCGGTCCGCCACCATGCACCACAATCGGATTGATCCCGACCAGCTTGAGCAGAGCGATATCATAGCCGAACGCATGCGCCAGCTTGCCTTCACCCATGGCATGGCCGCCATATTTGACGACAATCGTGTCCCCGGCATACCGGCGTAGGAACGGCAGGGCACTCGACAGGATAGCTGCCTGTGCCTGCGCTTCTTCCGCATTCACAACCGGAGGCACATCCGGCAGTTTGTCGCTGTGGGTCTTGCTGGTCATGATCCGGACTGTCCTTCCCCTGACGTCTCGAGTGGCACGGCAAAACGGGCGATTTCCGCCCGCAGATCCTCGATCCCGAAACCGGTCTCGCTGCTTGTGGAGATGATCCGCGGATAGGCGGCGGCATGCTTGAGCGCCAGCGCTTCGACTTCAGCGGTCTTTGCTGCGAGCGCCTTGGGGCGTACCTGATCGCATTTGGTCAGCACGATCTGAAACACTACGGCAGCACGATCCAGCAATTCCATGACGTCCTTATCGGACGCCTTGAGCTCGATCCGCGCATCCAGAAGCAGAATGACCCGCTCCAGCGTGGTGCGCCCCCGAAGATAGGCGAACATCATGTCCTGCCAGTCTTCCTTGACCGACTTCGCAGCCTTGGCAAACCCGTAGCCCGGCATATCCACAAGAGAGATCCGGTCAGCGAGATTGAAGAAGTTGAGCTGCTTGGTCCGCCCCGGCTCGGAAGAGGCCCGTGCCAGCGCACGACGTCCCGTCAGCGCATTGATGAGGCTCGATTTACCGACATTGGAGCGGCCGGCGAAAGCCACTTCGGGCCGACCGATGGGAGGAAGCTGGTCGATCTTCTGCGAGCCGAAGAAGAATTCACATTCTCCAGCGAACAGAAGCCGCCCATCCTCGATCTGGGCCTCGGTCGGAGGCCCGGGTATTTCTTTCATCATGCCTCAGGTCCGGGACACCGGAACGGGGAGAGCGGTCCGGCGCTGTATGAACATCTGCTGCGCGACCGTCAGCAGGTTATTCCATGTGTAATAGACCAGAAGGCTGGCTGGAAAGCCGGACATGAAGAACACATAAGCCAGCGGCATGAACTGCATCACGCGTGCCTGCGCCGGATCAAGGCTTGCGGTCGAACTGGTCTGGCGCTGCAGCAGCCAGAACGTCAGGCCGAGCGCCGCACCCCAGATGCTGACATGCAGGAATGAAGAATAATGCGTCGGATCGAAGGGCAGCAGTCCGAAAAGGTTAAAGACGTTCGTCGGATCCGGCATCGACAGATCGCGGATCCAGCCGAAGAACGGCGCATGACGGGCATCAATGCTGATGTTCAGGATTTTGTAGAGGCAAAAGAAGATCGGAGCCTGGATCAGCATCGGCAGACAGCCGCTGGCCGGGCTGACCTTCTCTTCACGATACAACGCCATGACCTTCTGGTTCATGGCCATCGGATCGTCCTTGTTCTTCTCCCGGATTTCCTTGACCTTGGGTGCCAGCAGACGCATCCGCGCCGAAGACTGGGCCGCCTTGGAGGCCAGCGGGAAGAGAACGATCTTGACGATCAGCGTCAGCGCCATCAGCGCAAGACCGAAATTGCCGATATGCAGATACAGCCAGTGCAGAAGCGTCAGCAGCGGACGGGTCAGGAAGCTGAACCAGCCGAAGTCGATCGCCTTGTCCAGATCAGGAATCCCAAGCTGCTTACTGTAAGCCTGTAACAGGCTGAGAACCTTGGCCCCGGCGAAAACATGGCTTTTCTCGGTAATGGAGCCGTTCGGCATGATCTGCTGGGGAGCCTGTGTGGACATCCCAACCTGATAAGATGCCGGCGCTCCCGGGACGTAAGCAAAGCTCGCCGTAACGGGCGTACCGTCGGCAGGAGCCACGGCTGTCAGCCAGAACTTGTCACTGATGCCATCCCAGCCACTCGTGCCCGTCGAAGACCAGGAGACATGGTCCGGGTGGTCAGCACCCTTGCGGAGGTTCTTATAGCTCTCGTCCTGCATCCGGCCACCGACGACCGCGATCGGACCTTCATGCGCGGTGAAAGCCCCTTCCGGCGCGTCATAGTCCCGCTGCACGCGCTGGAACGGCACAAGCGCCACGGGCTGCCCGGAATGGTTCTCGACCGTCTGGTTGATCGCGAACATGTAATGGTCGTCCAGCCCGATCTGGATGGAGAACACCAGCCCCTGCCCGTTATCCCAGTGCAGCGTCACCGGATGGTCCGGCGTCAGCGTCTCGTCCGTGCTGTCCCAGACCGTATTTAGGTCCGGCACATGGGCGTTGGAGCCGGGAGCATTCGTCCAGCCGATGACAACGAAATTCGGATGGGCACTTCCCGCCTTGTCCAGCAACCGCACGAGCGGGCTGTTTTTGGCAAGCGTCTCGCGATATTTCGTGAGGATCAGATCATCCAGAACAGCGCCCTTCAGATTGACGGATCCCTGCACGTCCGGCCCGGATAGTGGGATACGCCGTGCGGCAACCTGCGTCTCCGCAGATGTTTCAGGCGCAGCAGCAGGAGCGCTGGACTGAACCTGCGCAGCGGGTGCATGAGGGACGGAATGGGGATCGTCCTGATGGGGCTTCGGCATGAAATAGTCGAAACCGATCAGGATAAGGGCCGAGAGAAGTGTGGCCGCAATAATGCGCTTGATGTCCATCGGGCGGATGCCGGTCTTTCGTCTCACTGAATGGGGCTTGCGCTTCAAGTGGCCGAAAACCGCATCCAAAACAATAGGTGGTGGGTGTTTTTAATGCCGGTGTGGCTTTGGAGGCAGATCCGTACCTCCTTCCGACCAGGGATGGCAGCGCCCGATCCGGCGCACGGCAAGCCAGCCACCACGAATAGGGCCATGCTCGCGGATCACCGTCAGCGCATAAGTGCTGCATGTCGGATCGAACCGGCAGTTGGTGCCGATAAATGGACTGATGAAGAGCTTGTAGGCGTCAATGAGCGACAGCATCAGGGCCGTGACGGCTTTCCTGATGAGGGACGCAATCATTTCGTCCGATTCCGGGCATGATTGGGATTTCCAGAAGGTTTTTCCCGGAAATTGACATCCAGACCTTTACGAAGGGCCTGTCGCAGATCGTCTTTGAGAAGGGAGAACTCGCGCCCACGGGTCTTGTCCCGCCCAATGAGGACGAAATCGCCGGAAGGCAAACCGTCTTCCCGTGCAACGAGGCGAAGAGCCTCGCGGAGACGACGGCGGGTGCGGTTACGGATGACAGAATTACCGACTTTTTTAGTGACCGTGAAACCAACGCGGATTTCGGTCGCTGTGTCATCCGGCAGGATCTGCACAACCATACCGGGAGTGGCGACCTTGCGCCCTTTCCCGGCTACACGCAGAAACTGCGGCCGTTTTTTAAGACGGCTCGGTGTATGGGTCGTACCGATCTGGGTCAAACTCAGGCGGAGAGCTTCTTGCGACCCTTGGTGCGACGGTTGGCCAGTACGCGGCGGCCGCCGACGGTTTCGCTACGCGTACGGAAACCGTGACGACGCTTGCGAACCAGCTTGGAGGGTTGATACGTGCGCTTCATGACGTTGATCCTTAAAAACCAGGCGGACGCCTCAACTGCTGGACATCCGCGTCGATCGGGCGCACGAAACGCCCGGTGATTGAGACCCGGGCTTGTAAGCACACAGGCCCTTCATGTCAATGCCAGAGCTACAGGAACTTGAACCTATGACCGAGTCCAGTAACAACCCGTCTTCTGGCACAGCGCTTCAGGACGCCGCCACCTTTCGCCACGACCTGCGCAACGCTCTGGCCCCTGCGCTCCTCTGTGCCGATATTCTCAGCAGCCACAAGGACGGGACCGTCCAGCAGAACGCGCAAACCATCATCGAGGCGCTGGAAAAAGCACTGAAACTGCTTAAAAACTCTACTTTTTCTCGATAAGCTCGATTTTGTAGCCGTCGGGGTCTTCAACAAAGGCGATGATGATCGTTCCGAATTTCAAGGGACCGGCTTCCCGTGTCACCTTGCCGCCGCCAGTACGGACTGTTTCAACAAGAGCTGCCACGTCCGGAACCCCAATTGCAAAGTGTCCGAAGCCGGTCCCGACCTCGTAGTCGGATTCCTGATCCCAGTTATAGGTGAGTTCGATTTCGGCCTGGCCGTGTTCGTTATCATCGAATCCGATGAAAACAAGCGTGTAGCGCCCTTCCCGGACTTCCTTGCGACGAAGCTCCTTCATGCCAAGGAGCTTGTAGAATGCCAGACTCCGGTCGATATCCCGGATTCTCACCATCGTATGCAGAAACGTACTCATTACTTGTCCTTCAGATCTTCCGGTGTCAGCCCATACAGAAACAGCCCGTAACGATCGGCCAGCTTCACGCAGCCGTCAGGGTCCGTCATGAGCGTTACTCCCGGCTGGAACGCAACGCCCCGCAATCCGTTCCGGGCTGCGTTTTCCAGCGTCTCCGGCCCGATCGTCGGCATATCAGCTCGAAGATCCTGTCCGGTCTTGGGCATCTTCACCAGAACGCCACCACTTCCTGCCTGCATCAGGCGTCCGCAGCGCCCCAGCATAGCGTCGGTGCCCTCCAAGGCCTCGACTGCCAGCACAAGCCCGTTCTGGACCACACATCCCTGACCAATATCGAGCACGGCCATCGCTTTAAGAACATCGACGCCACGGGCGATGTCCTGTCGGGCCTGCGCATCAGGCAAAACACGTCCCAGTGTCCCTGAACGACCCGTGGCATGCTCAAGAAATTCGTGGGCGCCCCGAACAAGAAAGCCCTCTTCGCCAAGGACACGGACGATTGCGCCGAGGAGCCCGTCATCGCCGGAAAAAATCGCCCGCCCGAGACGCGCTAGAATACGCGCGCCCTCAGCGTCGGGACGCAGATCCCGCCATGCAGGGCGACGAACCGGCCCAATCAGAACCAGTTCGCGGCAGTTGTTTCTCTTGAGAGCGCCGAGAATATCACCCGCAGCCGCAAGACGAATGATTTCATGCGGGTAAGGACCAAGAAGCGTACGATCGGCGAAATCACGGAAGCCAATGACGAAAACCTTGCGACCCTTGGCAATGGCGGCGGCGGCGACCTGCGCGGGAAGTGGTCCCGAACCAGCCAGAATACCGATGCAGCCTCGATCGCCCATGCTCAGGCGCCTTCGGTTTCGGACTGCCCTTCCTGACGCGCAACACGTGTCAGGCCCCGTCGGCTTGGCGCTTCCATGAAGTCCAGCATCTCGGCGATGCGCGGAAGATGCCCGTATTCTGCCCTGACTTCAGCGATGCGGCTTTCCAGAACGGCTTCCGTCGCACCATGACGCGGATAAAGCGTGCGGAACGCACGGCGCATGGCCTGCATTTCCTCCGGCCCAACCCCTGAACGTTTCAGGCCGATCCAGTTCAACCCGACCAGACGGGCACGGTTGCCCAGAACGCTTCCGTAAGGAATAACGTCCATTTCCACACCGCAGACGCCACCGACGACAGCCCCGCGCCCGATCCGAACGAACTGGTGCAATGCCGCCGATCCCATAACCTTGGCATCATCATCGATCTCAACATGGCCGCCCATGACGACATTGTTGACGATAATGACACGGTCACCAATGACGCAGTCATGCGCCACATGGGAATTGGCCATGATCAAACAGTTCGCGCCGATACGCGTAAGAGCATGGCCCTGCGCTGTACCACGATGAATCGTCACATTCTCACGGATGACCGTATTGGCGCCCACTTCGCACAGCGTAGGCTCACCAGCATATTTCAGGTCCTGCGGGGCCAGTCCGATCGTCACGAACGGATAGACCTCCACGTTTTCGCGTAGAGTCGTGTACCCATCCACGATGACAGATGCGTGCAGGCAAACCCCATCACCAATGGTAACATTGGGGCCAACCAGACACCAGGGACCGATCCGCACGTTTTCGCCGATGCGCGCACGCGGATCAACGAGAGCGGTCGCATGGATTTCGGCGGTTTCGGGACGCTTCCCTGCCATCTGCATCAACGTCAACCCATGATCATCGCACTGAAGGTCGCTTCGGCCACGGCCACGCCATCAACGCGGGCCACACCCTTGAACTTCCAGACATTCGCGCGAGAACGCTCCTTGTCCACATGAATGCGGAGCTGGTCTCCGGGGCCGACCGGACGGCGGAACTTCGCGTTTTCGATCGTCATGAAATAAACCAGCTTGCCTTCAAACGCTTCACCCAAAGTCATCACAACCAGCGTGGCTGCGGTCTGGGCCATGGCTTCCACAATCAGGACGCCGGGCATGACAGGATGGGAGGGGAAATGCCCCTGAAAGAACGGCTCGTTGACCGTCACGTTCTTGATGCCGATGGCGGACTGCCCGGCATGGATCTCGACCATCTTGTCGATCAGCAGGAACGGATACCGATGTGGGATCGACTGCATGATCTTGAGAATGTCGATGCTCTGCGGAAGCTGATGGCCTGCAGCGGCGGCGTCTGTCGCGGGAGTCATCTGTTCGGCTGGAGCGTCCACTCGGTCCATCGTTTCACCATGCCCTTCAAGCGGTGTTGTCTGTCAATTGCTACCCAGTGGCAGCGCGAATGGCTTCCCTTAGCAAACCTGAGGGGGAGTTACCATCCGCGCCACAGGGCGGCTAGTCACTGCTTTTACGTGAAAGCTTCCGCAAGGTGGCGACATTCCGGAAAAACTCGCGGAACGGCATTGCAGGGCTACCGATAACGTCGGCACCCGCATCCACGTCCGACATAACGCCACACTGGGCGCCAATCCGGGCTTTGGAACCAATCTTGATATGTCCGATCAGACCGGCCTGCGCGGCGATGGTGACGAAATCACCCAGCTCCGTGGAACCGGAAATCCCCGCCTGCGACACCACGATGCAGCACCGTCCCAGACGGGCATTATGACCGATCTGCACGAGATTATCGATGCGGGTGCCTGCACCAATCAGCGTATCCCGCATGGACCCGCGATCAATCGTGGAATTGGCGCCGACTTCCACGCCGTCTTCGAGAACGACCAAACCGAGCTGTGGAACGGTTTCAAACCCTTCCGGCCCGACGGCGAACCCGAAACCATCCTGCCCAATACGGACGCCGGGATAGAGCGTAACGCGATCGCCGATACGCGCATGAGAAATGGCGGCATGAGCACCGATACGGCACCGCGAACCGATTTCAACGCTCTGACCAATGCTGACATGACTGGCCACGATGGTGTCACGACCAATACGGGCTCCGCTTCCGATAACGGCAAAGGGACCGATTTCAACATTGTCGCCAATCTCTGCATCATCTGCGATGCAGGCTGTCGGATGCCGGATTCCGGTAGATTGCGGATCGGGATGGAACAATGTGGCGACACGGGCCCAGGCGAGATAGGGCGCTTTGCAGACCAATCCGGCCGTATCCGGCGGCAGCTTGTCGGAAAACGCAGGCGACAGAATGACAGCGCCCGCTTTCGTTTCGGCCAGAAGCGGCAGGTACCGACGATTATCGAGAAAGCTGACCTCGTCAGGTCCAGCTACATGCAGGGGAGCCACGCCCCGAAACGCTGCTACATTTTTGCCTGAGGCTGACGCAACGATCTCGCTACCAGAGGCCTCAGCCAGTTGTTCCAGACCAAAAGGCCCGGAACGCTGGAAAAAACGGCTATCGCCGGGACGGGTCTCGTTTGCTGTCATTTCAGACACGGTCACTCGCTTCAGTGATGCTGACGAAGAACGGACTCGCTTGGTGCAGAAGCCGGAGCCTGCTGGGCTTGCGCGCCCTGAGCCTGTGGCCCTTGAGCCTGCCGCTGTTCGTCAGCGGTTGTCGGCATCTTGCCGGAACGAGCGAGCTGTTCCGGATCCACACCGTCGTCGGGGATAAAGACATGCGGCAGCGTCTTGTTAAGCTGCGCAGCGACTTCTTCGGTAATATCCTGACCACCCACATGCAACACGACCTGCTCGGCATGCAGGATCAGGTTCATGTTATGCGCAGCGGCAACGGCAGCGATAATGCCGTTGGGCTCCTCCAGTTCACGCTCGATCTGGTGCATGGCGACCTGAGCTGCTTCCTGAATAATCCGGGCCTGACCGCCGAAATCATGCTGGTCCTTGGCGCGACGTTCCTGAAGGTGACGCTCCCGCAGCTGAATCTGGTCGGATGTCAGAGTCCGAGCCTGAGCCTGCAGTTTTTGCTGCTCACCACGCCACGCAGCCTCTTCACGCTGCACAGCCTGCGCCAGACGATCCCGACGCGCGCCCAGAACCTGCTGGATTTCCTGCCATGCACTGGAAATCTGCATGACGGCCTGAACATTGATCACACCGATAATGGCAGCCGGAGGCGGAGCGCCCTTGGCAATGCTCGGAGGAGCCGGGATTGGAGGCAGAGGCAGGACGGGAGGAGCCTGCTGCTGATCGGAAGGAGCGGCTTCTTCTTCCTCTTCAGGAGCGGCTTCGGGAACGCGACGCTGAACGGGGCGCGGCGGCGGAGCATCAGGATGAGCGGCTTTGGGAACGAACCAGCCACCATTGCCGCCAGCAGCCTGAGCGTGGGCGCCCGGAGTAGAGACAAAAAGGGACGCGGCCAGAAGCGCGCCGGCCGAAACCGTGCGCATCAGGGAATTGAGGGTCATGACCACCTCTTGGCAAGGGGTTGGAAAACAGGATGGCAAAAGGTTTAGGCAGATCAGAACTGCTGGCCAAAACCAAAACGCAGCGGATACAGACGGTCGCCATGTTCTTTACGGATCGGCACGGCGCCATCAATGTTGACGAGGCCAAATGGGCTCTTCCACGACACACCAAGACCGCCAGAAACGCGCGGGATCAGATTGTCACCGGTGATCGGGGTATAGTTGTCCCCGTCATTCGTACGGTTCGTGTAAAGATGCTTGACGCGCACACCCGCGAGACTACCGGCATCAATGAAGCCACGACCGGAAATCCCGAGATCGTCCCCCATGGGCAGCGGGAAGTTAAGCTGTGCGGAGGCCGTATACATGAAACGACCACCCAGAAGATCTTCCTGTCCCTGAGCCGGAATATAAACGCCGTTGATTTTAAGATGGCCTGAACGCGGCCCAACACCACCCTGAAGGAAGCCTCGCAGGTTTTCACCACCAAGATAGAAGTTATCAATGATGTTGCGGTTTCCGCTGGAGCTCCAGTCTCCCATGTAACCGACGCCACCTTTGAACTGGAAGGTCCAGTCATGGTTTCCGGTCAGGTCATCAAGCGGCAGGTAATAGGCGCCGTCAGCCTTAACGCGGGCATATTTGGAGTTACCGCCCAGACCCGCAAAGTCACCACCAACCTTAAACATATAACCGGAGTGCGGCTTTGCCCGCTGGTCACGACGATCATAGGTTATGGACGTGCTGAGCTGCGACAGCAACGACCAGCCAGCAGATTGCTGGACATAGATCGAGGGGACCCACTGGATCAGGCTCGGATCAGAAGCAACCGCAGAAGCATCGTAGAAATTACCGACCTGACGATCAACGAGGGTATAGTTCCACGACTGCGACAGATAGCGGTTATAGGCATAACCCAGACGCAGGCTCATGCCGTACTGGGATTCCTTATAGCTCTGATACGTCTGGTAGTTGTTCTGGATGAAGTAGAAATCTGCACCTGCCACGAGGTTCCGGTTCAGGAAGTATGGATCCGTGATCGAGATGTCGGCCTGTTTTTCGTAATAGGCGACTGTTCCCGAAATACCGGCATCCACACCCGTTCCGAGCAGGTTATGCTGTTTGATAGAGGCGTTACCAAGGATACCAACGTCCGTCGAATAACCACCCCCCAGCGAGAATTCGCCAGTCGGCTTTTCGACCACGTTTGCGGAAACGTTGACGCGGTCGGGCGCGGAGCCTTGCGTCTGATCAACGGAAACGGAGCTGAAATATCCCAGATCCTGAAGACCCAGCTTGGAATACTTGCGATCGAACGGGGTGTACGGGTCCCCTTCCGCCATCGGCAGGTTCCGGCGGATTACGTCGTCATGCGTGATGGTGTTGCCATTGATATCAATGCGCTCGACATAGACATGCGGGCCCTCAGTCACATCGAACAGCAGATCGACAACACGCTTTTCCGGGTTCCGGGCGATTTCCGAACGGACCATGGCAAACGGATGACCCGTAGCCTGCAGCCATTCCTGCATATTCTTGGTGTTGTTCTGGATCGCCGTGCCGTCATAAATCTGGTGCTGGAACAGCTCGATATGCGGACGGAGCATTTCCGGCGTTACATGACGCACGCTGGAACGGACGTCCATCTTACCCAGACGATACCGGTCACCTTCATGGACGGTAAACGTGATGTAGAAAGATTTGTGATCGGGAGAAAGCTCACCCGTTGCATCGACCATGTGGAAGTCCACAAAGCCGTTATGCAGATAGAAGCGACGCAGCAGTTCGGCATCGTACTTGATGCGCTCTGGATTATACTCATCCGAGGACGAGAAGAAGCGGTACCAGATCGATTCCTTGGAGGAAATGACCTGTGCCAGACGCGCTTCGCTGAAGGCATGATTGCCGACGAAGACAATCTTCTTGATCAGAGTCTGCTGTGCTTCGTTGATGTTAAACACCACATCAACGCGATTATGGGACAGCCTGACGATCTGCGGCGTGACGGTCGCGCCAAAGCGGGCCTTGCCTGCATACTGGTTCAGGATCTTCTGACGGTCGGCTGCCGTGGTTTCCGCCGAAAATACCGCGCGGGGACGCAGGCTGATTTCCTTGCGGAGATCTTCGTCTTTCAGCGCGTGATTGCCTTCGAACACGATGCGATTGACGATCGGGTTCTCGACGAGATCCACGAGCAGCGTGTTGCCGTCGCGGTGTAGCGTGACGTCCTTGAACAGACCGGTGGCGTAAAGCGTCTTCAGAGAACGGTCGAGGTCGTCCTGATTGAACGTGTCACCCGGCTGGGCGACCATGTAGGACAGCACCGTGCTCGTCTCGATCCGGGTATTTCCCTTGACCGAGATCGCCTGGATGATGTTTCCGCCGGGGGCTGATGCCGGGGCCTGATGACGAACGGAACGCGCCTGAGCTGTTCCGAGGACGACCGGCAGCAGACAGGCTGATGCAAGAAGCATCAGACGCGTGTTCGAAGACCGGGAACCTCTTGACCGTGATCCTGACAAACCGGCTTTCCTTGTAACATATTTTTTGCAGGCGACTGACACGTCACGCCACTGGCCGAGGTATCCGATAACCCCTGCCCCGCGCAAGATGCCCTGACGTGTTCAACTGTATCACAAGTCTTTTCAGAATATTTAGCTTACTGCGTGAAAGATCCAGTGAAACAGTCCGATGTTGGTCAGATCGTTGAATGTCGAAAAGAGGAAAAGAGCGCCGATCAGCGCCATTCCGACCTGCATGCTGATCTCCTGGACCCGGCGCGAGACGGGGCGACCGCGGACCAGTTCGCACGCATAAAAGACCAGACGCCCCCCATCGAGCACGGGAATTGGAAAGAGATTGATCAGGCCAAGATTGATCGAAAGCAGCGCCATAAAGGAGATGATGCTGGCCAGACCGTAGCTGGCGACCTGTCCTGAGAGCTGTGCGATGCGAATCGTACCTCCCAGTTCCTTGGCGCTCCGCTGGCCGCTGACGATCTGCCAGACGCCCTGCAAGGTCATGACCGATTTGTCCCAGGTTTCCTCAATGCCCATAATGAAAGCTGAGGGAAGCGAGACCGGACGTCCGCGGGAAATGGCAAAAGCAACCCCGAGGCTCCCCATCTCATGACCGCCGCTTTTCACGGTATCAAACGTGACAGGCAGACTGAGATTTTCGGCACCACGATGGATCCCGAGAACTGTCTGCTGACCTGGATGGGAAGAGACGGTATTCATCACATCCTCGGCGCCGAGGATGTGGGTCTCTCCAATCTGGGTAATCACGTCGCCCGGCTTGATCCCGGCACGGTCCGCAGGACTTCCCACGACAACCTGTGAGATATCGCCATGAAGCTCCGGCTTGCCCACGACTGCGAACAGCACCGTGAACGCCAGAATGGCGAAGAGAAAATTGAAGACCGGCCCCATAAGAATGACGATCGCCCGCGATCCCACGGGTTTGTCATGGAATGTTCGCCCCGGAATCCAAGCGGCTTTCTGTTCTTCGGTCGCATCTTCCGGACCTTCAAAGCCGTGCGGCTTGACGAAACCGCCCAGAGGAATGGCGCTGATCCGCCACTCGGTCCCGGACTGGTCATGCCAGCGATAGAGTGCGGGGCCGAAGCCGATCGAAAATGTATCGACCTTCACGCCACGCCAGCGCGCCGCCAGATAATGCCCGAGTTCGTGAATGAAGACGAGAATGCCCAGAATCAGGACATAGGCCAGAATGGTCCGCAGAAGATCATGCATTCAGAGTGGCCTCGCTGAGGTGGTTTCGCAGATGCCCGCTGGTCCGCAGGATATGAGCCTCGGCAAGCTCCCGGCCTCGCGCATCCCAGTGCAGGACATCATCCAGACTTTTAAGCTCGGGATTTTCAGTCATGGCCTGAAGGGCAGCATCGATCGTCTCGCCAATACCAAGGAACCCGATACGGCGGTTCAGAAACGCCTCGACGGCGATTTCGTTGGCAGCAGAGAACACGGCTGGGGCCGCGCCGCCTGCCCGCAGAACCTGCCGGGCAAGGCGAAGCGGGGCAAACCGCACTTCATCCGGCGCTTCAAACTCCAGACGGCCATAGGCGGCTAGATCCAGACGTCCGCAAGGCGTCTCCATCCGCTTGGGCCAGGCGAGCGTGTGGGCAATGGGAATACGCATATCGGCAGAGCCCATCTGCGAGACGAGGCTGCCGTCCCGGAACTGCACGAGACCATGCACGACAGACTGCGGATGAACCAGAACGTCGATCCGGTCTTCAGTCAGACCAAACAGACGTGCAGCTTCAATGACTTCCAGACCTTTATTGGCCATGGACGCCGAATCGATCGTGATTTTGGCGCCCATAGACCATGTCGGATGCTTCAAGGCCTTTTCCGGGGTGGCTGCTCGCATGTCTTCAAGCGTCGATTGGCGGAACGGGCCACCGGACGCCGTCAGAATAATCTTTTCAACGGTTTCCATATCGCAGCCGCCCAGAGACTGGGCGATGGCGTTATGTTCCGAATCGACGGGCAGAAGGGTGGCTCCGGCTTCAGACACGGCACGCAGCATGACATCGCCCGCGCAAACGAGCGCTTCCTTGTTGGCCAGAGCCACAGCATGTCCGTTGCGAACGGAAGCCAGTGTGGGCTCCAGACCCGCAGCACCAGTAATCGCAGCCATGGTCCAGTCGGCTTCCATGGCCCCGGCTTCGATCACGGCCTGACGACCGGCGGCCGTCCGGATGCCGGCGCCTGCCAGCAGCGATTTCAATTCGTCATGACGGCTTTCGTCATGCAGAACAGCCACTTCGGCATTCAAAAGACGGGCCTGTTCTGCCAGAAGCGTGGCGTTGCAACCTCCGACCAAGGCCCGCACTTCGATCTCATCCGGAATTCGGGCGAGGAGATCGACCGTGGAGGTTCCGATACTGCCGGTGCTGCCCAGCACTGTGATGCGACGGCGTGTGGACCGTGCAGAACCGTCAGTCATGCGAAGAACTCCCGTAAGAAGTAGGTAAATGTGCAGGAAGGATGGACCAGAAAGGCTGCGTTGCCACCGCAAGCGATAACAATGCCGCCGCAGGAGCCGCAGCAAGAAGGCCGTCAAAGCGGTCCAGAAGGCCGCCATGCCCGGGGATGAGGCGTCCTGAATCTTTCACGCCCAACCGACGTTTGGCCGCGCTCTCCAGAAGATCTCCGCTTTGGGAAAAAATTCCCAAGACCGCACCGCAGATCAGACCACCGATCTGCGTACCCGGCACGGCCAGCCACGCAACAAGACCGCCCGCCAGAGACGCTCCAAGAAGCCCTCCGATCGCGCCGGAGCGGGTTTTGCCCGGAGAGATGGACGGAGCCAGCTTCGGGCCACCGAAAATACGACCTGTCAGATATGCAAAGCTGTCGCTGGCAATCACGACGGACAGAACGAAAAG
The DNA here is from genome assembly GCF_018256175.1 of Gluconobacter sp. Dm-44. NCBI lineage: Bacteria > Pseudomonadati > Pseudomonadota > Alphaproteobacteria > Acetobacterales > Acetobacteraceae > Gluconobacter > Gluconobacter sp. Dm-44. The sequence continues at coordinate 338,235 of NZ_JAERLZ010000001.1, forward strand.
AACGGACGCCATCCCAAAAGGCAGATGACGCAACCACAGAAGCGACAGGCCACCAACAATGGCGATTATGACAGGAACGCTGACAGGAAAGCCAAAAATCAGCGTGGGCCAGATCATCCAGAAGGCGGCGCTCCACTCCCCTTTCAAGGCAGCAAGGCCAGCAATCACGGGCCAAGCGAGCAGCAGACCGCCACGCCACGTTTTCAGAGGTTGGCGAATAAGCGTCTCGCCCTCCCAGACCAGACCGAACATCGCCAGCAGGATCAGGGCATCATAGACCAGACCACCGCGCCAGATGCAGAAAGCCGCAACCGGCACGAGGACCGCGGCCGATAGAAGACGCAATCTCAGATCGGACCAGCGTGCTGAAGCACTGCTCATGCGGGGCGTCCGCCAAATCTGCGCTGACGACCGGCAAAGCGTGACAGGGCATCCAGAAATTCTGACTCACCAAAATCGGGCCAGAGCACGTCCATGAAAATCAGCTCGGCATACGCACTCTGCCAGAGCAGGAAATTGGACAACCGGCATTCGCCACTGGTCCGGATTACCAGATCGGGATCAGGCATATCGGCTGTCTGAAGCGCATCATGAAGCGTGTTTTCAGTGATGTTGTCAGGTGTAATCCGGCCTGCAACAGCATCTTCGGCGAGACGACGCGCGGCCTGTACGATTTCCGCACGGCCGCCATAAGACAGCGCGAGCGTGAGGGTCAGCGTCGTGTTGTGAAGCGTGAGGGTTTCAGCGCGGCGAAGCTCTTCACGCAGAGGGCCTTCGAACCGCTCCGGTTCGCCGATGATCCGCAGTCGGACACCCTGCGCATGAAGTTCGTTGATCTTGTGGCGCAGATAAAAGCGCAGCAGAGACGTCAGATCCCCGACTTCTTTCGTCGAACGCCGCCAGTTCTCGGAAGAAAATGCATAGAGCGTGAGGTAACGCACACCCTGCTGGATAGCCGCACGAACGCATTTCTGCACGGACTCCGCACCTTGGCGGTGTCCTGCGATCACCGGGAGTCTGCGCGCACGTGCCCAGCGGCCGTTTCCATCCATGATCACAGCGACATGGACGGGAACAGCGTTCGCTCCCCCCCCGGCGGGAGAGGAGACCGTGCCTTCAGAGCGGGGAAAAGATCCTAAGGGCAAATGCGCAATCAGACCTGTTTGATCTCGCGTTCTTTGTCCGCGAAAATATCGTCCACTTTCTTGATGTACTGGTCCGTCAGCTTCTGGATGGCATCCGTCCAGGTTTTCATATCGTCCTGACTGATCTCGCTCTTCTTTTCCAGAGCCTTGGTCTGCTCCATACCGTCGCGACGTACGCCACGGACGGAAATCTTGCCGTTCTCGGTATAGCGGGCAGCGGCACGGGCAAGTTCGTTACGACGCTCTTCGGTCAGGGCCGGAATGGGCACGCGGACTGTCTGGCCGTCCGTGGACGGATTGAGGCCGAGGCCACTGTCACGGATGGCGCGCTCGACAGCGCCCACGACCGTGCGGTCCCAGACGGAAACCGTCAGCATCCGGGCCTCAGGAACGGCGATGGAGCCGACCTGTGACAGCGGCACCTCGGACCCGTAGGCTTCGACGCGGACCGGCTCCAGAAGGTTCGGACTGGCGCGGCCCGAACGCAGGCCGGAAAGGTCGCGGCGCAGGCTTTCGATCGCGCCGTCCATACGGCGGGTCAGATCGGCAAGAAGGTCATTCAGGTCAGCAGGCATGAGCTGTTCCTTTCAGTTCGACGTTGGTCTCAGGACAAAACCTGAAGATTTCGTTGAAAATGCGAAGATCAGTCCGCTTCGATAATTTTGGTGAAACGCCCTTCCCCACGCATGACCGCACTGAAAGAGCCGGGAGCATGCATGTTGAACACCACGATGGGCAATCTGTTTTCGCGGGCCAGACTGATGGCCGCAGCGTCCATGACGTTCAGGTCGCGGGCCAAAACTTCAAGATAGGTCAGGCGATCGTAGCGCTGGGCGTCCGGGTTGCGGCGCGGATCGGCGGAATAAACGCCATCCACCTGCGTTCCCTTGAAGAGCGCGTCACATTCCATCTCGTTGGCGCGCAGGGCGGCCGCGGTATCCGTTGTAAAGAACGGATTACCCGTACCGGCGGCGAAAATGACGACGCGGCCCTTCTCCATGTGGCGCACGGCACGACGACGGATATAGGGCTCGGCAATCGAGGCCATCTGGATCGCGGTCATGACGCGCGTTTCCATGCCACGGCGCTCCAGCGCATTCTGTAGCATCAGCGCATTGATGACGGTTGCCAGCATGCCGGCATAATCACCCTGCGCGCGATCCATGCCTTTGGCAGCAGCGGCCAGACCGCGGAAAATATTACCACCTCCGACCACGAGGCAGACTTCCACGCCCGAAGCCCGCACTTCAGCGATATCGGCGGCAACCATGTCCACCATCGCGGGATCGACTCCTGACGGTCCATCGCCCATCAGCGCCTCACCGGACACCTTGAGCAGGACACGTTTGTAGGAGGAGCTCTGTTCTGGGTTTTCGATCGTCATGCCCGTCTCCGGCTGGATGTGGTGTCTTGATTTGCGCCCGTCATACAGACGCAACGGGATTGGAACAAGCGATGTCAGGATGCCGGATTTCAAACGCTCCGGCACCTGTGTTCTTCAGTCGTCCAGACCAATGGCGCGAAGCCGGGCCTTTTCCTCGTCCCATCCTGCACGTTCCTTGACGTTCAGGAAAAGATGGCACTTGCGGTCGAGAAGCTCCTGAAGCTCCATGCGCGCCCGCGCCCCGAGGGATTTGATCTTGTGACCGCCCTCGCCAATCAGAATGGCCTTGTGTCCGGGACGGGACACATAGATCGTCACCTCGATCCGCACAGAACCGTCCGGACGTTCCTTGAAGCTCTCAGTCTCGACCGTGGCCTGATAGGGAATTTCCTCATGCGTCTGCATGAAGATCTGCTCACGAACCAGTTCGGCAGCCAGAAGGCGATCCGGCAGGTCGGTCAGGTCATCTTCAGGATACAGGAACGGACCTTCCGGCAGTTCGGTCGCCAGACGGGCCATGAGGTCATTCACGCCTTCGCCTGAACGCGCGCTCAGCATAAAGACATGCTCCACGCTGATCAGACCGCCGATTTCCTGCGTGAGAGGAAGCAGTTCGCCACGCTCCACGAGGTCGGTCTTGTTAAGAACGAGCCAGATGCGGCCCTTGCTCTCTGCGAGTTTCGCAATGATTTCGCGGACTTCCTCGCGCAGACCCGACTTCGCATCCACCAGAAGCAGCGTCAGATCCGCGTCCTGCGATCCCGACCAGGCAGCGTTGACCATGGCCCGGTCGAGACGGCGGCGTGGCTTGAAGATACCCGGCAGATCCACGAGGATGATCTGGGCATTGTCCTGCATGACGATGCCCAGCGTCCTGAAACGGGTCGTCTGCGCCTTGGGGCTGACGATGGACAGCTTGGCTCCGGCAATCCGGTTGAGCAGGGTGGATTTCCCCGCGTTCGGGGCCCCGACGAGAGCCACGAAACCGCAGCGCGTGGTCATGTTCTGATCCTTTGTTGATGACATCTCAGGACGCCACATTCTGACCGAGACGTTTCAGCAGGGCGGTTGCCGCTGCCGTTTCTGCCAGCCTCTTGCTGCCGGCCTCTCCCGTTCCCGTCTGCCCGAGCGTCGTCACACTGACGCGGAAAACGGGCGCATGGGAGGGACCATCCGAAGACAGGAGTTCATAATTCGGAAGCGGCAGACCCTGTGACAGCATATATTCCTGCAGCAGGGTCTTGGGCTCCTTGTGCGGCCGATCGGCAGTATCGAGACGGTGCTGCCAGTACTGGCGGACCACACGACGCGCCGGTTCCAGACCGCCATCCAGATAGAGCGCTCCCAACAGAGCCTCCATCGCATCAGCCCGGATGCTGGACAGACGCCGGATCCCGGCATCTTCCTCATGCGGAGAGATCTGGAGGCAACCGGAAAGCCCGACCTGATCGGCGATTTCAGCCAGAACCGTGCGGGACACCAGATGGGCATGGCGCGGACCGAGTGCGCCTTCCTGCTCATCCGGATAGCGTTCCAGCAACCATTCCGCCATCAGCAGACCCAGAACGCGATCCCCGATGAACTCAAGACGCTCGTTCGAGCCTGTACCCTTGGGTCGCTGGCTACGACGCGCGCGACGCGGATCGCGGCCGGACACGGCAGAGCGATGGGTCAGGGCTTCGCTCAGCAGTTCAGGCTTTGCAAAATCATGCCCGAGAGCAGCCTGCATCGACGCAAGAGCGTCTGTTGAAGAGAGCTTCATGTGACGAGATGCAAAAAGCGGTTCCAGCGGATTTCGGTCGGCCAGTACCAGAACTGCCATGCGGGATGACGCATATCCATCGAGAACAGAACGATCGGCGCACGACCAACAAGATTCTGCATGGGCACGAACCCGAGATCGTCCGGGCCATCACCCTGAAAACGACTGTCGGCACTGTCGTCACGGTCATCGCCCATGGCGAAGAACGATCCCTCCGGAACCACATATTCCGGTGTGTCGTTTGCGAAACCGTCATCCGTCAGCTTGAGAATATCATGCTCAACCGGAGGACGTCCGCCACTTCCGGGGAGGCTTTCGCGATAGAGTTCGCCACTGAGGAGGCGGTTGTTCTCGTCGAGTACCTCGTAATGACCAAGAGCCGTCCGGGGAACTTCGATTCCGTTGAGAATCAGATGCCCTCCCGTGACCTGGATATGGTCGCCGGGCAGACCGATGATGCGCTTGATGTAATCCACGGACGTATCACGCGTGAAACGGAAGACCGCAACATCGCCACGATGAGGCTCGGACCCAAAAATCCGGCCACTGAAGACGTTTGGCGAAAACGGAAAGGAAAAACGGGAATATCCGTAGCTGAACTTCGAGACCAGAACGAAATCGCCGATCTGCAGTGTCGGAATCATCGAACCGGAAGGGATATTGAAAGGCTCCACCACAAGGGAGCGCACGGCAAACACCGCCAGCAGCAGCACGCAGAAATAACGGATGCTTTCGCCAAGCGTCTCTTCGCGGCGTGCGGGCTTGTCACCCGTACTTTCTGAACCCTGCACGGGTCTGTTCTCCTTGATCATCAGACGCTCTTAACGCAGCTTGGCGGCGTTGGCGAGCGCTTCAATCGGCCCGGACTGTCCAGACAGCCCCGACGGAACAGATTGTATGATGACCTGCGCGAGTGCGAACGGAGGATCATCCGTCAGGCTGACCAGAAGCTGGGCGCTCTGTCCCGCAGGCGTCAACTGATGCAGGACTTCCTTTGCTCTTCCGGAGAGCTGCAATTCAGGAGCACCACTCGGGCCATTACAGACCCCGATATCCTGTAGCTGGACCCCATGGGCAAAGCCGGTTCCCAGTGCTTTGACGCAGGCTTCCTTGGCGGCCCAACGCTTGGCGTAGCTGCCCATGCGCGCGACTCCCGAAAGCCGGTCGGCATAACTGCGTTCGGCTTCTGTGAAAACGCGGATGAGAAAGCGATCGCCAAAGCGGTCGACGCTTTTCTCAATGCGCGAGATCATGCACAGATCCGTCCCCATTCCGAGGATCATGAAATCACCCCTTGGCGCGCTCGACCTGCATGACGCCCACAGCCGTTCTGAAGGCCGCGATCATGGACGAGAGGTGACGCAGATCCTTTACCTCCAGATCCACCAGAATTTCCATGAAATCGAGCTGGCGGTTTACGATCTTGAGGTTGAGGACGCTGCCACTGTGCTTTGCGGCCACGTTCGTCAGGGTCGCGAGAACCTCGGGTTCGTTGGCAGCCACCACCGACAGTCGGGCCGTATAGGGCTCGGCGCCCTGACGGCGGCCAAGAGCTTCGTAATCCCAGTCCACTTCCAGGAAACGCTCGGGCGTATCGGCAAAGCTGGACAGGTTCTGACAGCCACGCCTATGGATAGTGACGCCCTTGCCCTGCGCGATGATGCCGACGATCGGGTCTCCCGGCAGGGGACGGCAGCAGCCCGCAAAACTGATGGCGATCCCCGAACCGATCCCCTTGATCGTGCTCCCGGAATGCGCCGTCGTTTTCGGGGTACCATGCCCCGATCCCAGCATGAGGGACTGCCCGAAACGGGGCGACAGACCCGGCACCATCCGGGGCGCACGGACGCTCTGGCGCAGCTCGGGATAAGCAGTGTTGACGACATCCTTGGGGCCAAGCTGACCATTGCCGACCGAGACGTACAGATCTTCAACCGAAGCCTGACGCAGTTCCTTGAGGATACCGTCGAGTACCTTTTCAGAACCGTCCACGCCTTCCTGACGGAAAGCCTTGGCGATGGCGGCACGACCGTTGTCGATATGGCCCTGCCGCTGCTGCTGCGTCACAAAACGCCGGATACGGGCGCGGGCCTTGCCCGTTGCGACGAAACGCTCCCAGGACGGCGACGGTGTACCGCCACGGGCGGTCATGATTTCGACCTGATCGCCATTCTGCAGTTCATGCCGCAGCGGCATCAGACGTCCGTTTACCTTGGCACCAACACAGGTATCACCGACCTGACTGTGTACGGCATAGGCGAAATCGACGGGAGTGGCACCGCGCGGCAGGGAAATCAGCTGCCCCTTGGGAGTGAAGCAGAAAACCTGATCCTGATAGAGTTCCAGCTTGGTGTTTTCGAGGAACTCGTCAGGAGCCTGACTGTCCTCAAGAATCTCCAGAAGATCCTGCACCCAGCGCAGCTTGCGGGTCGGCGCGCCAAAGGCGGACGACAGGGCCGCGGCTTCGCGCTCGCTGGGGGTCGCATGTTCCTTATAGGCCCAGTGCGACGCCACACCATTTTCAGCCAGATCGTGCATTTCGGCAGTGCGGATCTGGACTTCGATTTTCTGGTTGCGCGGATGGCGCAGGGTCACGCCCGTATGAAGACTCTGGTAGCCGTTGGCCTTGGGAGTGGAAATGTAATCCTTGAAGCGACCGGCGATCATCGGATAGGCGCCATGAATCGCTCCGAGCGCCATGTAACAGGCGTCACGCGTGGGAACGAGCAGGCGGAAGGCCATAATGTCCGAAAGCTGTTCGAACGCCACGTTCCGGCGCTGCATCTTTTCCCAGATCGAATAGGGCGATTTTTCACGCCCAGTGACTTCGACCCTGTCGATCCCGGTTTCCGTGCACAGGGCCATCAGTTCCTGACGGACCTGTTCAATGACATCTGCCCCCTGCCCCCGCAGGAAGTTCAGACGCGCACGGATCGTTGCATCAGCTTCGGGTTCGAGCTGAGCGAAAGAAAGGTTTTGAAGCTCCGTCTTGACGCGATCCATACCGATGCGCTCGGCAAGCGGCGCATAGATGTCCATCGTCTCGCGGGCGATACGCTGCCGGCGGTCCGTGCGCTGCACATAATGAAGTGTGCGCATGTTGTGCAGGCGATCGGCCAGCTTGACGATCAGAACGCGGATATCCCGCGACATGGCCAGAACGAGCTTACGGAAATTTTCGGCCTGCTTGGTGCGGTCGGACTGGAGTTCGAGCCGCGTCAGTTTCGTCACCCCGTCAACGAGCGCGGCAACATCCTCGCCAAAGCGGGCTTTCAGGGAGTCACAGGAAACACCGGTATCTTCGACAGTATCGTGAAGTAGCCCCACCATAATGGAGGTCGCATCCATGCGGAAACCCGCAAGGATATTGGCGACAGCAATAGGGTGCGTGATGTAGGCGTCGCCATTATCGCGACGCTGCTCGTTATGGGCGTTGGCCGCAACATCATAGGCAGCCTCGATCTGCGCGAGATCGGCTGACGGATCGTAGCTTTCGATTCGCCTCAGCAGTCCTGCGATGGACGGCTTGAAGTCCCCGCTTGCGATAGACGGGGACGTAGTTGGAGGAGATGCATCAGGCATGAAGCATTCCTCTCTCAGTAAAGCCGGTCAGAGATCAGCGGCGACCCCGACCACCCAGTTCGGCTTCAATGGCAGCAGCTTCGTCAGCGGACATGTTCTCAGCCATGTGAGCATGCTCTTCTTCGGCAGACACATCCTGCAGACCAAAAATGTTCTGGTCCGTCGGGATAAGATCCAGAACTTCTTCGTCCACGGGCTCCGGCTCAGGCGCACGGGCCAGCGAACGGATGATCCCTTCGCGCAGAACGGGCAGGCTCACCTTGTCTTCAGCGATCTCACGCAGGGCAACGACCGTGTTCTTGTCGTTTTCACGATCGAGACGGATTTCTTCACCGCGTGACAGGCCACGGGCACGCTGGGCGGCCAGCAGGACCAGTTCGAAACGGTTAGAAACCTTCTCGATGCAATCTTCGACGGTTACGCGCGCCATGCGACAGGCCCCCTTCGGGTAAGACAAAAGAATAAAATAAGAGAGAACGCTGGCAATAACATGCAGTTCATGCGAATGCAATCGGCGCCTGCCCCACCTCCGGAATTGAACGCGAGTGCCTCCATGCCTGGTCGCAGCTGGATGGCAGCCTCTGCCTCTCTCGCGTGGGGCGACATATTTTATATATCAGGATTACTCTACATGCTTTTGCGCCAGAACGAACGCACCGCCCTTTTCATTGACGGCGCCAGCCTCCATCACGCCGCCCGTAATCTGGGATTTGAAGTCGATTTCCGCAGCCTTCGCAAACTGTTTGAAAATGCCTGCCTTTTCCAGCGCGCCTTCTATTACGCCGCCATGCCCGAAACAGACGACTACTCTCCGCTCCGTCCGCTGACCGACTGGCTCTCCTATAACGGGTATCATCTCGTGCTAAAAACTGCGCGGGAGTTTACGGATCCTTCAGGAAGACGGCGTATCAAGGGAAACATGGATGTCGAACTGACAGTGGATCTTCTGGAACAGTCGGGCCGCCTTGATCACGCCGTGATCATCAGCGGTGATTCCGATCTGCGTCGCGCTGTTGAGGCTGCGCAGGCACGGGGGGTCCGGGTTACGGTCATTTCCTCGATGCGTTCGACCCCGCCCATGATCGGAGACGATCTGCGGCGCCAGGCGGATATGTTTGTGGAACTGGCTGACATCGCGCCGTCGTTCACACGGCGTCAGGCCGAACCACGCAATCCTCCCCGACAGGGGCCGGTTCGTCATCCTGCTGATATCAACAGTGACGAGACCAACGACTCATGACCCCTCGGGCTTCTACCGGAACGATCCCCGCCCCGCCTCCGCTCCCTGCCTTTACAGAAGGCACGCGGTCAGGAACAGGGCCGCTCTCAGCCGAAATGCTGATTGTCTGCCTCGATCCGGAAGACGCCACGGCGACACTGGCGTCCTTTCTGGACGCCAACAACATCGTTTTCGACACAGCCCTTGCCGGACCAGAGGCCATTCTGGGACGGATCACCAGAGTCATGCAGCCCCTGTCGCCACAGCCGCTGGCACTTCCGTCCGAACTCGAGTCCTGCAGCACCGCTCTCTGTACCGAACTTCAGAGTATGCCCAGGCTGAAACTGGTCCTCACACTTGGAATCAGCGCGCATATTGTGGTTCTGGGAGCATGCGGCATTCCGTTGTCTCGCCTTGATTTCCGCCCCGGCGAAATCACCCATCTTCCGGATGGCCTGCTTCTGGCCGATGGATGCCATTTCCCCAATACGCCATTCCCAGCCGAAATGATGGCTCAGCGTCGTTCGGCCCTGACAGAGCTTTCTCCCAAAATCCGTGCAGCGTTGCGTCCGACCGCCTGAGAAACCGATGGGCTCTGGCTCAGAGCCCACTTATCTCCGTTTTTCAGGCAGGACACGACACAACAGAAGCAGTGCAAGACCGGCAAGATACGGCGCAGAGACAGCGTTCAGTGTCTTGAACGACAGAAAGAAGTGGATGCCTGCCAGAACTGCGGCCAGGTAGATCAGCCTGTGCAGCACCTTCCAGCGCCGCTTCATCAGGCGCATCGAAAACGCATTTGAGGTCAGCGCGAGGGGGACCAGCAGAACCAGCGCGCTCATCCCGAGAATAATGAAAGGGCGGCGCGTGATGTCAGTCCACAGGACGCCCCAGTCGAACCCGTGATCCAGACCGATATAGGCCAGCACATGCAGACTGGCGTAGAAAAACGCCAGTAGTCCCGTGAGGCGTCGGTATCGGAGCAGGTTGATACCCGCAAAGCGTTTCAGCGGAGCCAGCACCAGACAGGCCAGCAGAAAGCGGAAGGCCCAGAGACCCAGTGACCGCTCGAACACATTGACCGGATCGGCACCAAGCGCCCCATGCTGCCCCTGCCAGACGAGCCATGCAGCCGGGATCATGCCGATCGGATACAGAATGACGCGCCAATGCCGTTTTACGGCTCTTAAGGCGGACACAAAATCTGACGGCATCAGAAGTTTTTCCGCAAATCCATGTCGCGATACAAATCCGCCACCTGCTCGCCATATCCGTTGAACATCAGCGTCGGCTGTCGTGTGGCGCCGAACAGGGAGTGTGCGCCTATGACGCGCTCTGTCGCCTGACTCCAGCGCGGGTGATCGATCTGCGGATTAACGTTGGCATAAAAGCCGTATTCATCGGAGGCGAGGCGGTTCCATGTCGTAGGCGGTTCGTGATCCAGCAGGCGAATGCGCTGGATGGACTTGATGCCCTTGAAACCATATTTCCACGGGACGACCAGACGAATGGGCGCGCCATTCTGGTTCGGAAGCGTTTCGCCATAAACGCCGAGTGCGAGCAACGTTAGCGGATTCATGGCCTCATCCAGACGCAGACCCTCCACATAAGGCCACTGAATCCCCGACAGACCATCGCTCTGTCCGGGCATCTCCGACGGACGCAGAACGCTCTCGAAAGCGACATGGGTGGCGCGTGGATCGGGATCGGCATCCTTCAGCAGGCTCGCAAGCGGAATACCGTCCCACGGAATGACCATGGACCACGCCTCGACGCAGCGCATCCGGTAAATCCGCTCTTCCATCGCTGCAGAACGCAGAAGCTGCTCGACATCCAGACGGACGGGCTTGCGGACGAGGCCTGTAATTTCCAGCGTCAATGGGAGCGGATGGAAATCCTGGGAGCGGGCCGCAGGATCAGCCTTGCCCATCCCGAACTCATAAAAATTATTATAATGAGTCACGTCTTCGTGTGGCGTCGGCGTCAGATTACCGGAATACGGACCCGGATGTGTCTGGAGGGAGGCAGCCTTTGCCGTAGTGGCAAGCGCGCTCAGGGCTACGGCACCGCCGATCAGAGCGCGTCGGGAAAGATAGGCTTCTTTCGGCGTAATCTCGGACGGCTGGGGTCTGGGGTACTGAAAAAGTGCCATGATCAATTTCCGGACTTTGAGAAACTCTGGCACCTATGATGCGTGAGTCTGTCGTAACGCATCATAAGGAGCCAGTATCCATGCCCCGTCCTAAAATCGGTTTTATCGGCTACGGCGCGATGGCTCAGCGTATGGGCGCCAATCTGCGAAAGGCCGGCTACCCGGTTGTGGCGTTCGCGCCTTCAGGCGGCAAGGACGAGACGGAGATGCTGCCCTCACCCCGCGCAATTGCCGAAGCCGCCGAGATCATCATTTTCTGCGTGCCGAACGATGCAGCGGAAATTCAGTCCCTGTCCGGCGAAAACGGTGCCCTCGCCGCTCTGACGGCTGATAAGCTTGTCCTCGATACATCCACCGTCTCGCCGGATCAGGCGGACGCCTTTGCAAAACTTGCCGTCGAACATGGTTTTTCCCTGCTTGATGCCCCCATGTCCGGCAGCACGCCGGAAGCCGAAAGCGGCGATCTGGTCATGCTGGTAGGCGGCGACGAATCCGTGGTGAAGCGGGCCCAGCCGGTTCTGGACGTCATTGGCAAGCTGACGATCCATGCTGGTCCAGCGGGTTCTGCGGCGCGCCTGAAGCTGGTTGTGAACGGTGTGATGGGCGCGACGCTCAATATCGTGGCCGAAGGCGTGTCTTACGGTCTTGCCGCTGGACTGGACCGCGATGTCGTGTTCGAAACACTTCAGCAGGTGGCCGTCGTCAGCCCGCATCACAAGCGCAAACTGAAGATGGGCCAGAACCGGGAGTTCCCGTCTCAGTTCCCCACGCGTCTCATGTCCAAAGACATGGGACTTCTGCTGGATGCCGGTCGCAAGGTCGGCGCGTTCATGCCGGGCATGGCTGTTGCCGATCAGGCACTGGCCCTTTCAAACCGTCTGCATGCGGACGAGGATTACTCGGCCCTCATCGGTGCGATGGAACACAGCGTTGCCAATCTTCCTCATAAATGAGAACGATACGCGGGAGCGACCGTCCCTGAGGGCGGTCACCTCGCCTTATTGTGCCAAGGAGTGACATCATGGCTTTCGAACTTCCCACCCTGCCCTACGCCGAAAACGCTCTTGCCGACGCCGGCATGTGCCAGGAAACGCTGGAACTGCACCACGGCAAGCACCATCAGGCCTATGTCACGGCTCTGAACGGTTTCGCGGAAAGCAAACCGGAACTGGCTGGCAAAACGCTTGAGGAGATCGTTACGTTCTCCTACGGCAAGCCTGAAATCGCGCCGGTCTTCAACAATGCGGGCCAGCACTGGAACCACGTCCTGTTCTGGAAGAACCTCTCCCCGAAGGGCGGCAAGATTCCGGCTGGTCTGGAAAAGAAAATTACTGAAGACTTCGGCTCCGTCGACGAGTTCAAGAAGCTCTTCAAACAGGCTGCCACGACGCAGTTTGGTTCCGGCTGGGCCTGGCTGGTACTGGACAAGTCCGGCAAGCTGGCCGTGACGAAGACGGCAAACGGCTCCAACCCGCTGGCCGAAGGTCAGGGCAAGGCGCTGCTCGGTCTCGACGTCTGGGAACACGCCTACTACCTCGATTTCCGCAACCGCCGTCCGGACTATGTCACGAACTTTCTGGACAAGCTCGCCAACTACGAGTTTGCGGAAGCTGAACTGAAGTCTGCCTGATCCCTTTTCGGGTTCATCAGATCAAAAAAAGCCCCGTCCGGTTTTCCGGGCGGGGCTTTTTAGTGAACGGCTTTGCAAGTTCCAGTTCAGGAATCGTTGGCTGGCTTTTCACGCGACGTAATATTCGTGATCGTGCTGCGAACGATTTTCACGCGCACGCCCTGAGCGATCTCGACATCCACTTCATCGCTGTCATCGCGGGTCGCCTGCACGACGCCGACGATGCCACCGGCCGTCACAATCCGGTCGCCGCGACGCAGGGAGCTTTGCTCGTCACGCAGTTTGCGCGCGCGCTGCTGCTGGGGACGGATCAGCAGGAAATAGAACACCACGAAGATAAAAATCATCGGGGCGAACTGAAGCACCTGCGGATTGGAGAGCAGACCACCACCATCGGCGGCCTGGGCGGAAGAAATGAACAGACTGCTCATGGATGTCAGGGTCCAGTCTTGAGTGAAGCTGGCGGGGACCATATCGTCCGGGGGCTGCCCGTCAAGCGTGGCGCCGATGTCTTTTGATCTCAACTCCTTTCAGCCCGGAACCGTTTTCCATGACCGACCACGCCCTGCTCAGCGCTCTCGAACGTATTGCCGCCAGTCTGGAGCGTATGAGCCCGCCCCCGCCAAGTGCGGATATCCTGCACAAACATGATGCCTTTCTGTGGCAGGCCGCATTGGGTGTTCTGACGCCGGTGGAGAAGGTTTCGGGCGTGCCGCTATCGCTATTGAAGGGCGTGAAACGGCAGATGGATCAGGTGATGGCCAACACGCGGCATTTTGCCGAGGGATTCAGCGCCAATAATGTGATGCTGTGGGGCGCGCGCGGCATGGGGAAATCTTCGCTCGTGAAAGCCTCCGTTGCAGCGGTGAACGCGGAGCAGCGTGCGAAGAACGGCGGAACACTGGCCCTGATCGAGATCCAGCGTGACGAACTTGCGTCTCTGCCCAAACTGCTGGCCGTTCTGCGGACTACAAAACGCCGCTGCATCCTGTTCTGCGATGATCTGTCATTCGAGAGCCAGGACGCGGATTACAAATCTCTCAAATCCGTGCTCGATGGTGGCATCGGCGGTCGGCCCGAGAACGTCCTGATCTACGCGACGTCAAACCGGCGACACCTGATGCCGAGGGACATGATCGAGAACGAGACGGGAAGCGCAATCAATCCATCCGAGGCGATTGAGGAAAAGGTCTCGCTTTCGGACCGGTTCGGCCTTTGGATCGGGCTGTATGGCGCAACACAGGACGATTATCTGGCGATCGTCGAGGCTTATGCGGCTTATTACAAGCTGCCGGTTCCGCGCGAGGAACTGCGGCGGAAGGCATTGCAATGGGCCATGGCGCGCGGCAGCCGGTCCGGCCGCGTGGCCTCGCAGTTCATCAGCGATCTGGCTGCGGAACTAGGCGTAACACCCGAACAGGACGCCTGAATTTTACGGTTATTTTTACTCGCACAAAACATTGAAGATACGAGAGTAATAATATGATCATCCTGATGATAATCGCCGCATTCTTTCTGGCTTATGCCGCTCCAGACACACCCATCGGCAGAATCTGTCGTGATAGACTTGTGACGCGGCCCTGCCGATGGATGAGAGAATTTCCTTACACTTTAGGAATGCTCGCATTGGTAACTATTCTGTTTGTAAGTTGTGCCACATGGATGCTGGGGCATGATGGTTTTGCCAGCAGCATGCGGATGGCTCCCGATTTTCTGACTTTTGCGACCAGTTTTGAAGTGACGTCCTTTATCGAAGCAGCATCCAGCATTGCGTTCATGGTACTAACGACAGGCGTAGGGAAAAACATGCTGGTTCTGCGGCAGCTGTTCCGACGAACAGCGCAACGCGGCAGGCGCATGATGAGCGCAGCCCGCGTATGCCTGAAGGGCCGGAATACAGATGACCCTGACCCGGCACTTCTTTCAGCTTATGCCTAACGATGAAAGCGGGCGGACCGAAGCGCCGCCTGCCTTGCCGTCGTTCAGAACGACGCGCTGACGGTACCGAAGAATTCGCGGACAGCACCGCGTTCCATGGACTGGTAATCACCCACCGCAGGGTTGTCGTTCTCACCCATCATGGAGATGTACTTGGTGTTGAACAGATTATAGACATTGAAGCTCGCCGTGACGTCCTTGAGAACGCTGAGCTTGCCGAAACGATACTGCGCACCGGCATTAGCCAGCCAGTAGCCGCCGATCGAGGTGTCGTTCATGAAGCTGTAATAGCGGCGGCTGTAGTAGTTCGCATCAAAATGCGCTGTCATGCCCTTCCAGCTATAGGCAACGGACGTTTTGTACATCCATGCCGGATAGTTGACGATATTCTTGCCAGCCAGCGCGTAATAGCCGCCGACCGTATCGACGTTTCGGTCGTAGGTGCCTTTGTTGTAGCTCAGGTTGTTGCTGATGCTCAGCCCGTCGATGGGGGTGATAGTGATGTCGCCATTCGCACCCGTCATGGAGATATGGCCGAAATCAATGACCTGCGAAACCGGATTGGTCAGAGAGCCCACAGCAGCGGCCAGAATCGGGTGGATCAGGCTGGCGTGATAGACGGTCGCATTCACCTGAAGGAGTTTGGACGAATAGCGATAGCCACCAAGATAGACCCAGGCCTTTGACGGCTCGAGAGACTTCTTCTGAGCCTGGAACGTCGCCTGATCCTGCACGGAATAGACCGAGTTTGCCACGCCATAAGCCGAGACTTCATAGGCGCGCATGTTTTCGGCCACGTCCACATAGATCTCGTGGTGGCGGTTGATATGCCAATCCAGATTGATGTGCGGCAGGAAGGCCTGAGACGCTGTCAGTGATCCGTTCGGCAGGGCGTCCGCACCCGTCCAGTCAGCATTGTTATACTGTGCGCCGCCGGATGTGGTGGCGGTCATGGACTTGAAACCGGCATGCAGGATCAGGCCTTCAGCAAGCTGGATGCTGTCCTGAAGGTGGAACTGCATGACATTGGTGTTCCACTGGAAGTTGTAACCTTCCAGATAGGCCGGGCCATAAACGTCATAGGGCCCAACGGCCTTGAGCGGTGCGCCCTGCCCCAGAATCGGCTCGCGGTAATTGAAGAGCCCGGCCTGCTGGTTGTTATTCTCGTACCAGACACCGCCTTCAATCGTATGGCGACCCCATTTGTAACGCAGGCTGGTATCAAAGCCGTAGCGCTCCTGACGGTTCTGCCAGACTTCCTCGGACAGAGGCGCACCGCCCTCGACCTGATCGTCGGGGTCACTGTCGGTATAGCTATAGTAGCCGGTCTGGCTGTGACCGTAGACCGTGCTGTTCCAGGTTAGATGGTCTGTGAGGGCGAGGTCGAAATGCAGGCCGCCCATGTAGTTGGTTTCGGCCTGTCCGCCATCATACATGGCGATATTGGAGCCATCGATGCCCGGAACACTGTCATAACCGGCCGGATAAGGACGCGTGCCGTTGGCGATGCCGTAAGCCAGAGCGTAATTCGGATAAAGATGAGGGGTGCGCCAGCCGAGATTCTTCAAAATCCCGATGGACGTATCGGGATAGTTCCACTGGGCAAGGCTGGACCAGTTGAAGAACGCCGACATGCGGCTGCGTTCGTTGATCGGCTGGACGAGCTTCGCATCGACCTGCTGCATGAACTGGTCGCCGCTGCCCATCCACATGCCTTCGTCGGTCCTGGCATAGGAGGTGTAGAGCTTCGTGCCGGTCTGGTTCAGCTTGCCGGAATCCAGCCGGACATAGGTGCGGTAGGAGCCATAGCTGCCAAAGGACTGGCTCACCTTGCCGCCGCGTTTGTCGTCGGGGTCCGAAGAGCCGATTTGGATCGTCCCGCCCAGCGTGTTCATGGAGGGCAGCTCAACCGAGCCTGCGCCCTGCGACATCCGCATGGACTGGATGTCGTCTGGAATAATGGCCGAGGCAAGGCTCATGCCGCTGACGGACTGGTAAGTCTGATCGTTCAGGGGAACGCCATCCACCGTCACGCCCATCTGGTTCATGAAGAAGCCACGGACGTAGAGATTAGCGCCGAAACTGTCGATGCCGAACGGATCGGTGGAAGTGAAGCTCACGCCCGGCGTACGGTCCAGCATCTTGTAGGCGCTGGTTCCGGGAACATACTGGCGCATAATGGCTTTCGAGACAGCCTGCTCGGCGTCACGGCCCGTCAGCTGCCGTCCCGTGACAGCGACGCTTTCGGTCGCGCGGGATTCCAGAGCCTCGGTCTTGCGACGGGCCAGTGTGGCACGCTCCACGCCATTCCGTGCAGATGCACCAGAAACAGCTTTCGGAGCTGTTTTCAGGGCATGATGCTTCGCTGAGTGTGCAGACACCGACACCGGCGAAGCATCACCGGCTGCAGGAAGAGGCTGATGCCCTGCCGCCAAAGCAGACTGGCGGACTGCGAACAGTGCGATGAAGGACAGCAGCAGGGATCTGGTTCGCACCGTGGACGAAACTCCGGAATCTGGGTTTTGTAAACTTTGGGAAGCGGTGTCCTAAACGTGCCTGCACACTGCGGAAAGCGCCAGCATTGCTAGATGATGTTTCAATGACACGAAAACGGTGGTTTTTGTGCCGCATGTTGCGGGAAAGACGCGCTCTGCGAGGATGAATGATCGCTTCCTGTAGGGGGGCTTTGCCTGTTAGGTTTGTCCTTAGCAAGACAATGTCGCGGTTTCATCACGGATCAGGATACTCATGTCGCAGACGCTTTCTGTCTCTTCTGCTGCCGAAAACTCTCCTTCGGACACGGATCGGGTGATCGACCCGAATATCGGCGAATATTCTCCTGTAGAGGATGTGGTTCGCAAGACAGGAGATCTCCGTCGCGTCCTGTCCAATCCCGATTACTGGTATCCGATCGCGTGGTCCCGTGAACTCAAGCGCGGCAAGACCATTGGCACGCGCTATGCCGGGCAGCCGATCGCGCTTGTACGCCCGATGGATGGCAGCGTGTTCGCGCTGGAAGACCGGTGCGCGCATCGTCAGGTGCCGCTCAGCCTTGGAAAAGTCAGCGGCGAAGCGGTTCAGTGCTGCTATCACGGCTGGGCCTATGGCCGTTCGGGACGGTGTATCGATGTGCCGTATCTGGGCAAAGGCAAGCTGCCGAACGGCGTGCGGACCTATCCGTGTCGTGAGGAAGGCGGGCTGATCTTCATTTTCCCGGGCGATCCCGCGAAAGCCGAAAGCACGCCGTTTCCGCAGATGGGATCGGTTGGCAATCCCGAATACAAGACGCGCCGTTTCGGCGAAACGGTCGCGTGTCATTACAGTTTCATGCATGAAAACCTGATGGATATGAACCATCAGTTCATGCACATGAAACAGATGGGCCAGATGAAACCCCGCTTTCTGGGCGGGCGGGACGAACCCACACTGGTCGAGGCGCGCTACAGTTTCGCCCGGACAGGCGGCAAGCAGCCCTGGGGCGAGACATTCATTTTCGGCGAGCGCCGGGATGCGAGCGAGAAATACGCCCATAAAGACGTCATGACGATCCGGACGGAATATCCGTACCAGACACTCCGCATCGCGACAGGCGACGAACCGCCGGTCATGGATCTGTGGATCGTCTATGTCCCGCAGGATGCGGACCAGAAGACCTGTCGCGTCTTCGGACTGCTTTCGATCCGTCGTCCGAAAGCGAAGCTGGTTCTGGACATTGCCTGGCCGTTCCTCGTCGCATTTACGGAGCGGATCTTCAAGGAAGACCGTGACATCGTGGAGCTGGAACAGGCTGCGTGGAACGAGCAGGGCGGCGACCGCAATCAGGAAGTCTTCCCGGTCATCAACATGCTGCGCCGGCTTCTGGCCCGATGCGGCGTTCCAGACGACAAACCTACAGAACAGCAGGTTCCACAATCCTGACATGACACCTGAACTCAAGGCAGGGGGCCTCGTTCTGCGCGCCCTGCAGCCGGAAGATGCCCCGGCCGTCCATCGTCTGATCAATGACTGGAGCGTCGTGCGGATGCTCAGTCGCCTGCCCTTTCCGTATCCGCGCGATCTGGCGGAACAGTGGATCGACTCCACACGTCATGACAGTGCGCAGGGCAGCGCACATCATTTCGCCATCACCCGGGACGGATCCCTTCTGGGCGCAATCGGCCTTGTTCTGTCCGACGACCGGCGCTCCGGTTCTTTGGGATACTGGATGGCTCCGAGCGTCTGGGGACAGGGCCTGACCACTCAAGCGGCCCGGCGCGTGATCGAATGGGGATTGACGGTTCTGCGTCTGGAGAAAATTACTGCAGACGCGGCACAGGACAATGCGGCCTCTCTGGCGGTTCTGGGCAAGCTCGGTTTTGCAAAAACGGGAACATCCAGCCGACGCTTCGTGTCGCGCGGACAGGATTGTCCGATTGATTTGTTCGAATTGTCCCGGACAACATTTCTTTCTGACGTGCCAGAACCGGTTGAGGCTCCTGTGCAGCAGACCGAAGTGACTCCTGTCGTTGTGGAAGCACCCAAGCCGCGAACGCTGTTGGTCGTGGCAGCCGCACTTCTGGACGCGCAAGGACGGATTCTTCTCGCCAAAAGACCGGAAGGCAAACGTCTCGCGGGGCTATGGGAATTTCCCGGCGGCAAAGTCGAACGCGATGAGACGCCGGAACAGGCGCTGATCCGGGAAATGCGTGAGGAGCTCGGACTGGATCTGACCGGCTCCTGCCTGGCCCCCTTCACGTTCGTCAGCGAAAATGCCGGGCCGTTTCATCTGCTGATGCCGCTTTATGCGGTGCGGCGCTGGCGGGGCGTTCCCACCCCGCGCGAAGGCCAGACGCTGGAATGGGTTTCGGCATCGGATCTGGGTCGTTATCCAATGCCGGACCCGGACCTCCCGCTGATCCCGCTTTTGCAGGAACTTCTGGGCTAGTTCAGACGGAAGACCTGCTGGGGCGCTCCCGCAACATCCGTGCGGAACACGAACAGAGACCCGGCCTGCGGCTCCTTCGCCAGCGTTTCGGCATCCAGTCCTTTGCGGGCCGTTGTCACGAAGACAGTCTTCAGGTCGTCTCCTCCGAACGCAACCTTGGTCACGTTTGTAACAGGCATGGGAATGGATGGCAGTGCCGTGCCATCCGGCCTGAAACGCATCACGCGCGAACCACCCCACACGCCGCACCAGAGCGTGCCCTCGCTATCGGTCACGATCCCGTCGGGATATCCCTGTTCCAGCCGGGCAAAAACCCGCTCGTTCGCAAGTTCGCCATCGGACTGAATGTCGAAAGCGTAAATCGTCTGTTCTGGGCTGTCGCAGACATAGAGCGTCTTTCCGCAGGGGGAGACGGCAGGGCCATTGGAGACGGTATAGCCTTCATCATGATGCGTCACGTTCAGGGCGGCCCCTTCGTGCACAACGCGATAGATCGAACCGGAAGGCTGTTCCTCGCCATCATCCATCGTCCCGAACCAAAGTCGCCCCTGCGGATCGACACAGCCGTCATTCAGACGATTACCGGGTTTCTCAGGCTCAACGAGTTTGTGATCCGAAAAAGTGCCGTTCTTCGGATCGAAACGGCGCAGACCGTCGGGCATGCCCGCAAGGAATGTCCCATCTTCGACCGGCAGCAGAAAAGCCACACGGTCCGGCGCGCTCCAGCTTTCATGAGCCCCCGTCTCGGGCGTGAAACGGTGAATTCTCGCCTCGGGGATATCAACGAAATAGAGCGATTTTTCGCTGGCAATCCAGATCGGACCTTCCCCCAGTGTTGCACGCAGGTCCAGGAGGCATTCGGGATGATGGAGCGGGTTGCTGGTCATAGTTCCTCCTGATGAAAACCAGAATTCGGGATGGGTTTGTTCTCGACAACGCGGGACGACCCGTTACGTTCTGTGGCGAAGACTATCAGGAGCGGACACATGCTTCAAAAAACTGCCTGTTTTCTCGTCATTGGCAACGAGATCCTCTCGGGACGCACACAGGACGCGAATACGCGCGTTCTGGCTCAGGCGCTCAATGCGCAGGGCATCCGGCTCATGGAAGTCCGTGTCATTCCCGACATTGCGGAGCGGATCATTAGTGCGGTCCGTGAATGCAGTGCGGCTTTCGATATCGTGTTTACGTCCGGCGGAATCGGGCCGACGCATGACGACATCACGGCGGAATGCGTCGCCACAGCCATGGGCGCCCCGCTGGTTCGTCATGAAGAAAGTTTCCGTCTGCTGGAAGCGGCGCTTGGGGCGGATCGCTTTAATGCCGCCCGTCAGCGCATGGCCTATCTGCCGGAAGGGTCAACACCCATCCTCAACACGGTGTCCGTGGCGCCCGGTTTCAGCATCGGCAATGTGCATGTGATGGCCGGAGTGCCGTCGATCTTTGCATCCATGGTCGCATGGTTGGTGCCGCAGATGGAAAAGGGCGCCCCTCTCGTTTCCGCAAGCTGGCATGCAACGGGATTGAAGGAAGGGGATTTCGCCTCTGATCTGGCGACGTTGCAGGAAGGCTTTCCGACGATTGATCTGGGCTCCTATCCCTATCACCTACCGGACGGCGCAAGTGGCGTGGCGCTCGTAGCCAAGGGTTATGACAGCGCGATCGTCGAGAAAGCCGCACAGGCGATTCATGATCTCATCATGGCGCATGGACGCGAGCCGCTGGCGGGTGAACCGCCGCACAGGCAGACAGCCTGAAAACACAAAAGCCGCTGCGAAGGAGCAGCGGCTTTCAGAAACACCTCAGTGCAGAGGGGTGCGGGTCATGGACAGGAACTTGTCCCGACGCTTCTGGATCAACGCCGGACCTGTCAGGCCTTTAAGGGTCTCGAGTTCTTCGGAAATCGCATTTCCGATCGCCATGACGGCTTCTTCCGGCGCACGCTGGGCGCCACCGATGGGTTCGGGGACGATCCGGTCGATCAGGCCAAGTGACTGAAGATCCTGAGCGGTGAGCTTAAGAGCTTCGGCAGCAGCAGGGGCCAGCTTCGGATCCCGCCACAGAATGGAGGCCGCAGCTTCCGGCGAGATCACGGAATAGATGGAGTGTTCGAGCATCAGGATGCGATCACCCGCACCGATGGCGATGGCACCACCCGAACCGCCTTCGCCAATCACGGTCGCAATCAACGGTACGGGAGTCTTGAGGCACACGTCGATCGACTTCGCGATGGCCTGAGCCTGTCCGCGCGCTTCAGCATCGATTCCCGGCCATGCACCGGCAGTGTCGATAAAGCTCAGGACCGGCAGACCAAAACGTCCGGCCATTTCGATCAGGCGCTGCGCCTTACGATAGCCTTCAGGGCGGGCCATGCCGAAATTGTGCTTCAGGCGCGTCTCGGTGTCGTGACCACGCTCGGTCCCGACGATAACGACAGGCTCTCCACGGAAACGGGCCAGACCACCGATCATGGCGTCATCGTCACCGAAGGCGCGGTCGCCGGACAGGGGTGTGTAATCTGTCGTCAGCAGACGCACATAGTCCAGAGCCTTTGGGCGCTGGGCATGACGGGCCACCTGCACTTTCTGCAGCGGCGTGAGCTTGGAGTAAGTCGAGCGGAGCTGCTTGTCGGCCTTTTCGGACAGACGGGCAATCTCGTCATCGATATTGATGCCGCTGGTGCCGGAGGCCTTGCCCTGGCTGCCCATCTGGCGGAGTTCGTCGATTTTGGTCTCGAGTTCGGCGACCGACTTCTCGAAATCTAGGAATTGGCGCATGGCCGCCCGATAGCACGCTTGCGCGCCGGGAAACAGTCCCTGCGACAGGCGGAATGTTTCTGTCAGTCTTCCGCGCGTTTAGACACGCCTTTACGGGCCAGGGGATGATGCGCGCTCACAGCCTGTCGCAGACGCTCCGACATGACCTGCGTATAAATCTGGGTCGTGGCGATATCCGCATGTCCCAGCAACATCTGAAGCGCCCTCAGATCGGCCCCATGCGCCAGAAGATGACTCGCAAACGAGTGCCGCAGAACATGCGGACTAACGCGGTCGGGATCTACTCCGGCCTTCAGGGCACAGGCGAGCAGGATCTTGTCAAATCCCTGTCGCGTCAGCGGTTTTTGCGGATTGCGCCCCGGAAAAAGCCATGGACTGCCGAGATCGCGATCGAAATGCACAAGCTGGTCGGCCGCCTCGCGCGCAGTTCGAGACAGAGGCACCAGCCGCTCCCGCCCCCCCTTCCCCCTCACCAGCAGCATAGGGCCGCGCACATACACACAGGTCGCGGGCAAAGCGAGCAGTTCGGAAATGCGCAGTCCGGTCGTGTAAAGCAGTTCCAACGCGGCACGGGAGACGATATCCCGGCGTTCGTTTTCGTGCCCTCGCGTACCGACCTCAAGCAGAAGGCGGATTTCCGCCTCGTCGAGCGGTCTGGGCAAGGAGGACGCGATCTTCGGAGTCTGCTGGCGTTCGGTCGGGTCGTCTTCCCGCACCGACTCGAGCATCAGGAAACGATAGAACTGACGCAGACACGACAGCCGACGCGCTGCGGTTCGTGCCGCCAGACCAGCACGGGACAGTTCGGCCAGATAGGACTGAACTTCCCCCCCCTGCGCATCGCCGAGGGACACGGGCGCGCAATGTGCTGCGAAATCGGCAAGATCGGAAGCATAAGCCTGCCGGGTTTTCAGGGCCGCCCCGCGCTCGGCGGCCAGCATCTCAAGGAAAGCCTCGACATGTCTGCTGTCACCGGAGCGCGGCATGATGGCTTGATCAGTGCGCGGGAGCGGGAGCCGGAGCAGCAGGCATGGACCGCGCCGGGGCGGCCTTGGGAGCGGGCATTGTCGGCAGCGGAGTCGAAGGCGTCAGGGGAGCAGCAACCGGGGCTGCCGGAGTCGTGCCAGAAGCGGCAACAGGCGCTTGGGTTGTCGTCTGGACGGCGGTCTGGGCCGTCGGCACAGGCGGCATCGCTGGCAACTCGGCCTGTGGCGCGGCGGAGCTTGCAAAAGCCGCACCCGACAGATCCTTGTGCACCATGGTCTGTTCCGGCGGGGTAGCGGTCATGCCCAGACGCAGAAACGCTCCGCCAGCGCCCAGAACGAGAAGGACGGCAACAGCTCCGCCAATGAACGGCAGGCGGAAAATGGAACGATCGATATTGGCCATGAAAAAGGTCTCGAAGTGAGGGCAGGACGTGTCCCTTCTCCTATGATAGGTAGCAGGGCATGTCACGCCTGCCATTCTCCCTTTCAGCCAAGTCGGAACCCTTTTTCTCATCCGACGGCATCCCGTCACGCACGGTTGTCCTCGTCGGGATGATGGGTGCTGGCAAAACCACCATCGGACGGCGCCTTGCCCAGATCTGTGGTCTGCCCTTCGTCGATGCGGACGTCGAAATCGAACGCGCTGCCGGATGCTCGATTCCCGAAATCTTTGCCCGACATGGCGAAGCGGCGTTTCGAGACGGCGAACGGCGCGTCATTCAGCGCCTGCTTGATGGACCACCCTGCATCCTTGCGACGGGTGGCGGGGCATGGATGGATGCCCAGACGCGTCGGCTGGTCCGTCGACATGCCGTTTCGATCTGGTTGCGCGCGCCCGTGCATGTGTTGGTTAAACGGGTTGCGGGCCGTCCGGGACGACCACTTCTGGCTCAGGGGCGCCCTGACGAAGTTCTGGAGCGCCTCGTCGGGCTACGCTATCCGGTTTATGCCGAAGCAGACATCATTATCGATTGTGGGGATGAGACCGTGGAACAGGGCGTGCAGCGGGTACGGGAAGTTCTGGCCGAATATCGCAGACCGGAGACGGTCCATGTTTCGCTCAGCCATCACAGCTATGACGTGCTGATCGGGCCAGATCTTATCTCCCGTGCCGGTGCCCTGCTCGCCCCACATCTGCCGCAAAAGCGCGTGGTCGTCATTACTGACGACACCGTAGCGGAACTGCATCTGCCGCGCCTGCTGGCGTCTTTCGAAGAAACGGGCATCCGTGCGGACGTGATTTCGGTTTCAGGCGGCGAGGAAAGCAAGTCTCTCGCCTGTTACGGCGACGTGATGAACCGGCTTCTGTCCACGGGGATCGAACGCAAGACGACCATCGTGGCGTTGGGCGGCGGCGTGGTAGGGGATCTGGCCGGTTTTGTTGCGGCGACGGCCCTGCGCGGATTGCCTTTCGTGCAGATCCCCACGACGCTGCTCTCTCAGGTGGACAGCAGCGTCGGCGGCAAGACCGGGATCAACGCGGCGGCGGGCAAGAACCTGATCGGAGCGTTCCATCAACCTGTCGCTGTTCTGGCGGACACCTCTGCTTTGGCCACGCTACCCCGTCGTCAGCGCATTGCTGGCTATGCCGAGATCGTCAAATCCGGCCTGATCGCAGATCCGGACCTGTTCGCCTGGTGCGAAAACTACGGACAGAATGTTCTGGAAGGCGATCCCGCGGCTCTTGCGGAAGCCGTGCGCCGCGCCTGTGCTTTCAAAGCGGCCGTCGTGGCTGCCGACGAAAAGGAACAGGCTTCTGTCGGAGGACGCGCCCTACTCAATCTGGGGCATACTTTCGGTCACGCTCTGGAAGCGGAACTGGAATATGACGGACGTCTTTTGCATGGCGAAGCGGTTTCAATCGGCATTCATCTGGCGATGGCGCTTTCCGTGGAGCTGGGTTATGCCCCCGTCGAAGACCTGCATCGACTGGACCGGCATCTGCGCAGTTTGGGTATGCCGGTGAGCTTTGACTGGTTCAGGGACTCGTTCTCGGCAGAAATACTTCTGCACCACATGACTCGGGATAAGAAAATGCAGGACGGAAAGGTTGCGTTCGTCCTGTTGCGCGGAATTGGAAAAGCCTTCTCCACACGCGAAATCCCCGCAGAAACAGTGCGTAATCTGCTTGTAAGCGAGGGTTGCCGCCCGTGATGAATGTTAAAATTTCGTCATACCTCGGCTAAATAGTTGTTTTACAACTCCTTTTGCATAGCTGCTTTCTGCGAGAGGCTCTGGCGTCGGCTGGAACCTTGAGCTAAGGCAGCGTAGACGCGAGGCGTAGATCGTAAAGCGGGCGAAATGGATTGTGGCTTTTATGTCACTCCCCTTCCCCGAGTAGAGCCGGAACACCCTGAGTGGCTTTGTCGCCGGGAACTCTGAGTTCTATATGCGCTTATGCATCGCGCTGGGTCCGTTGGTGAAAGCATTTTCCAACGGCTCGAACGTTAGTCACTAAGAGGACGAAAACATGCGTCTCCGCACGGCACTCCTTGCCATGACGTCGATGGTCGCCGCACCGTCGCTTGCCATGGCCAGCACGATCACCGGCCCCTATGTCAACATCGGCGGTGGTTACAACCTGGTCCAGAACCAGCACGCCCACTTCTCCCCGTCCGCTCAGGGCGCCAACGATGGCGTAAGCGCTCAGTACCGTCACCATGACGGCTTCACGGGCTTCGGTTCGTTCGGCTGGGGCTTCGGCAACGGCCTGCGTCTTGAAGTCGAAGGCGTGTACAACTACTCCCAGATCAATCACCTCGGCCACACGGCAACCCCGGGTTCCACTCGCGGTTCCGATCAGGCTTATGGCGGCCTTGTCAACGTTCTGTATGACATCGATCTGGCAAACTTTGGCCTGAACGTTCCTGTCACGCCGTTCGTTGGTGTTGGTGCAGGCTACCTCTGGCAGCATTACAACCCGACCGATACGCACTTCAACAACGGCACGGTCGGCCGTCTGGGCGGCACGCAGGGCAGCTTCGCTTACCAGGGCATCGTGGGCGCCGCCTACGACATCCCGAACGTTCCAGGCCTGGCCGTCACGACCGAGTACCGCTTCGTTGGCCAGACCTTTGCTGACGGCCCTTACAGCGGCACGTATTACGGCAAGTCTGGCCGTCGGACGGGCAACGTGAACTTCGACCAGCGCTTCTCGCACCAGTTCATCCTGGGCCTGCGCTATGCCTTCGACACGGCTCCCCCGCCGCCGCCGCCGGCTCCGGTCATCGTTCCGCCCGCTCCGACCCCGGCTCGCACGTATCTCGTGTTCTTCGACTGGGACAAGTCTGACCTGACGGGCCGTGCTCGTGAGATCGTTGCCCAGGCAGCCCAGGCTTCCACGCACGTCCAGACGACGCGCATCGAAGTCAACGGCTACACGGATAACTCCGCTGCTCACCCGGGTCCGCGCGGCGTGAAGTACAACCTCGGCCTGTCCAACCGTCGCGCTTCCAGCGTGAAGGCTGAACTGATCCGTGACGGTGTCCCGGCTGCTGCCATCGACATCCACGGCTACGGTGAATCCAACCCGCTGGTGCCGACCGGCCCGAACACCCGCGAGCCGCAGAACCGTCGCGTCGAGATCATCCTGAAGTAATTCAGACATGATCTGACGTCGGGGTCTTCGACTTCGGTTTCTGAGAAAGGCGTCCTTCGGGGCGCCTTTTTCTTTATGCGCTCATCCAGACTGAAGACAGAACGCCCTTGCATGTCTCTTTCCCGGCACGCTAGAGCCACTCCACCCCGACACACCGGAGACATGCTCCCTTGCGACGCAGCCGTATCTTTTATCCGCGCAGCCGCCCGGAAATCATTGACCAGTTCCTGCGTTTTGGGATTGTCGGGGCTCTCGGATTTCTTGTGGACTGGGGAACTGTGTCCCTGCTGCGCCAGCCAGCAGGGTTAGTCGCAGCAACGCTGATTGCCTATTTCGTGGCAGCGACCGGAAACTGGTGCCTCAACCGTTTCTGGACCTTTCGGCTTTCCGCCACCGACAACCAGCATATGATCCTGCAATGGCTTCGATTCCTGCTGGCCAATTCGTTCGGATTTCTCCTCAACCGTGGAATGGTTTTCCTGCTTTACGCTACGGTTCCACTGACCGTGCATTTTCCTGCACTGGCCCTGGCCGCAGGCGCGCTGTGCGGCATGGTCGCCAATTTCAATCTTTCGCGACGTCTCGTCTTTCGCGCCCAGACACCGGAAACTCCGCTGGAACTCGTCCAGATGGCTGTAGAGATCCCTGCTGCCGGACTGACGGCACCGGAGCCCGAACCGGATCTGTCGGGTCTGGAGAATAACACCTTCAGACTGCATGACCGCAATGACTGAAGGCTGCATTTCCAAGGCCGCTACAATAGTCTAGGACAGGCAGACGATTTCCCTGCTTTTCCGGAACTGACGCTCCCTTATCATGACCAGCACCAACGATATCAGATCGGCCTTTCTCGAATATTTCGGTGCACAAGGCCACCGCATTGTTCCGTCGGCATCGCTGGTGCCGCAGAATGACCCGACACTGCTGTTCACCAACGCTGGCATGGTGCCGTTCAAGAACGTCTTCACCGGTCAGGAAACCCGTCCCTATTCCCGCGCCACCACGGCGCAGAAAGTCGTGCGGGCAGGCGGCAAGCACAACGATCTCGATAATGTCGGCTACACGGCGCGCCATCATACGTTCTTTGAGATGATGGGGAATTTCAGCTTCGGAGATTATTTCAAACCCGAAGCTATCGAATTCGCCTGGACGCTGCTGACCCGCGATTTTGGACTACCAAAAGAAAAGCTGCTCGCCACCGTCTATGCGGAAGACGAAGACGCTGCTGATCTATGGAAGAAAATCGCCGGGCTGTCCGATGATCGGATCATCCGCATTGGGACATCCGACAACTTCTGGCGCATGGGCGATACGGGACCGTGCGGTCCGTGTTCCGAGATTTTCTACGACCATGGGGACAGCGTCTTCGGTGGCCCTCCGGGCAGCCCGGACGAAGACGGCGACCGTTTCGTCGAGATCTGGAACCTCGTGTTCATGCAGTTCCTCGATCAGCCGGACGGTTCGCGTGACTCGCTGCCCCGCCCTTCGATCGATACGGGTATGGGGCTGGAACGTTTCGCCGCGATCATGCAGGGCAAACGGGACAATTATGATACCGATACCATGCGTGCGCTCATCGAAGCCTCGGCTGATGTGATGCATCAGGACGCGGATGGGGCTTTCAAGTCCAGCCACCGCGTTGTCGCCGATCATCTGCGCTCTACCGCCTTCCTGATCGCCGATGGCGTGCTGCCGTCCAAGGAAGGGCGCGGCTATGTGCTGCGGCGCATCATGCGTCGCGCCATGCGCCATCTGCATATGATGGGCGCGAAAGAGCCTGTCTTCTATCGCCTACTCCCCGCGCTGATTCAGCAAATGGGCGCGGCTTATCCCGAACTGGTCCAGCATCAGGTGCTCATCGCACAGACGATGAAGGGCGAGGAAGAACGCTTCACAGCACTTCTGGAGCGTGGCCTGACGCTGCTCTCCGATGAACTGGACCGTCTGGGCGAAACGGAAGCCCTCCCCGGCGATGTGGCGTTCAAGCTGTATGACACGTTCGGCTTCCCGCTCGATCTGACGCAGGACGCCCTGCGCGAAAAGGGACGCACGGTTGACGAAACCGGCTTCGAGACCGCCATGGCCGAGCAGCGTAAGCGCGCGCGCGCGGCCTGGGTTGGATCGGGCGACACCTCGGCCGAGACGGTCTGGTTCGATGCGCGCGACAGGCACGGCCCCAGCGAGTTCCTCGGCTATGTTTCGGAAAAATCCGATGCGGAAGTGCAGGGCATTTTCCGCGGCAATGACGAACTGGCTTCGGCGCCTGCTGGCGACGATACGGTTGCGATCCTGCTGAACCAGACGCCGTTCTATGGCGAAAGCGGCGGTCAGGTCGGCGATCATGGAACGCTGACGGCTTCTGGTTTGCGCGTTGAGATTACGGATACGCAGAAGCGCAACGGCGATCTGATCGTCCATTACGGCAAGGTCGTCGAAGGCACGCTCAAGCCGGGCATGGCGGTTCATGCCGAAATCGATCACGCCCGTCGCACGGCTGTTCGTGGCCATCATTCCGCGACCCATCTGCTGCATGAAGCCCTGCGCCGTCAGGTCGGAACCCATGTCACGCAGAAGGGCAGCCTGAATGCACCGGAGCGTCTGCGCTTCGACATCAGCCAGCCACGCCCGCTGACAGATGAGGAGCTTGCGGCAGTCGAGGCCGAGGTCAATGCCCGCATCCGCGAAAATGCTCCGGTCCAGACGCGCCTGATGACGCAGGACGAAGCCGTTGCGGAAGGCGCGATGGCGCTCTTTGGCGAAAAATACGGTGACGAGGTTCGCGTGGTTTCGATGGGCAAGGGCGACGATGATCGCACGGCCTATTCCATCGAATTGTGTGGCGGCACGCATGTGGGCCGCGTGGGCGAGATCGGGCCGTTCCGGATCGTTTCGGAAAGCGGTGTCTCGGCTGGCGTGCGGCGGATTGAAGCGGTCTGCGGTTTGGCAGCCGAAGCGCTGGCACTGGAAACCGAGAACCGCCTGAAGCAGATTGCAGATCTGCTCAAGGTTCCCGTGACCGACGCTGCTGCCCGGGTGGCGGCGCTGCTTGAAGAGCGTAAATCCCTGACGTCGCAGGTGTCCGATCTTCAGCGCAAACTGGCCACCGGTGAAGGTACAAGCGCAACCGAGAGCATCAACGGCATCACACTTTCGGCCCGCGATCTGGGGGATGTCAGCCCCAAGGAACTTAAGGGTCTGGCGGAGAGCATTTCCCAGCAGATCGGGTCCGGCGTGGTGGCGCTGATGTCCAACGCAGATGGTCGTGGCAGCATTGTGATTGCCGTGACCAAGGACCTGACAGACCGTCTGGATGCGGTGAAGCTCGTCCGTGAAGCTTCCGCACTGATGGGCGGAAAAGGTGGCGGCGGCCGGCCGGATATGGCTCAGGCCGGTGGTCCGGATGCCAATGCGGATGCGGTCTTTGCAATGCTGCGCACGACATTGGGAGCAGCCTAAGCAATCGCATCATGGTATGTCAGGGCAGTGACAAAGCATGGGTTGACCGGAATCATGCTTTACCTGTCCTGATAAAGCCTTCTAACTGCCCGGTAGTTCAAGATGAAGGAGAACACCATGGCCTGTGGTCGTGATACTCTGGCGAAACTGCTGGGCGGCGTCCGGAAATTCGAAACGGACGTTTATCCCGAGAGTGCGGAACTGTTCGAGAGCCTGGCTTCCAGCCAGTCTCCGTCAACCCTGTTCATCACCTGCGCCGATAGCCGGATCAGCCCAAGTCTGATTACTCAGACGGAGCCGGGTGAGCTGTTCATCGTACGCAATGTCGGCAATATCGTGCCGGCTTATGGCGAGATGCTGGGCGGTGTGTCGTCTGCGATCGAATATGCGGTCGGCGCGCTCAAGGTGAAGAACGTCATCATCTGCGGGCATTCCAACTGTGGCGCAATGGGCGCCCTGATGGATCTGAATTCGCCGAAGCTGGACAATCTGCCGACGGTCAAGAGCTGGATGCGTCATGGCGAAGCCGCCCGCGCCGCACTTGGGAACCTCAAGGCAGAAGATGCTGGCCCGGAAGATATCCGTTCGCTGGCCGAATACAACGTGATGCTCCAGCTTGTGCATCTGCGCACGCATCCTGCCGTCGTGCGGGCGCTGGCGCAGGGTGAATTGAAGCTACAGGGCTGGTTCTACGACATTCCCAAGGGCGAGATCCTCATCATTGATGAGAGCACACGCAAGACACGCACCGTCGAGAGCGTGCTTGAAGAAATGTGCGCTACCGAAGGACAGGCTGCCTGAAACAGGCCACAGCTTCCGTGCTGGCCGGTCTTATCGGGATCGCCAGCATGGGAACAGCTTCAGCGCATATTCTGAAGCTCTCGACCTGGAACATGGACTGGCTGACCCTTCGCCCCTCGGGCGATGAAGCACTGCCAGATGATGTTCCGGGGGGAGAACATCGCGATTTTTCAAAACTCGCGGCCTATGCCCGACATCTGGACTCAGATGTGGTGGCTTTTGAGGAAGTGGACGGCCCGATCGCCGCTTCCCGCGTTTTCAGTCCCAAAACATATCAGATTCTCCTGACGCCTGATGCGGTAGTACAGCGGGTGGGTGTCGCCGTCCGTCGCGATCTGCATGTGACGGTCAATGAGGAACTTTCGGCCCTCAATGTCGCGGCACCAGATGCGCCTCACCAACTTCGCGGCGGTCTGGATGTCACCATCAGTGATGCGCACGCCAGCCTGCGTCTGCTTGTCGTGCATCTCAAGACGGGATGCTGGGATCAGCCGCTGAACCAGCGTCAACACTCCTGCCCTACCCTGTATCAGCAGGTTCGCGTCATGCAGGACTGGATGCTCGAACGACAGGACGAGGGGGAGGCTTATGCTGTTCTGGGAGATTTCAACCGGCGCCTGACGCTGCATGATCCGCTGATGCAGCAGATCGAGACTGAAACACCTGTCATGCTAACGACGGCGGGCAAGGCCAGTCCCTGCTGGGGCGGCGAATATTTCATCGACCATATTCTGCTGGGCAATGCGGCACGGAACTGGCTCGTGCCGGACAGCCTGCGAGTCATGACCTATAAAAACGATACGGCTCCTGCGGGTCTTTCGGATCACTGCCCGGTTTCGATCCGACTGGACATGCCCTGATAGAGCGTTGCAGGGCCGAAGGTTCCAGTCCATGAAGGGTACCCTTCCCGCTGTCCCGCCCGGAGCGATCGATGTCTGATTTCCGATCTGCATGGCCCGTTACCCCTTTGGCCCCTCAGGTCGTGGTTCGAGTTGAGCGGGCTATGCCGAAACTGCCGCCAGAAATCGAAAGTCGTGTGGCATCGCACTGGGATGCCGCGCTCGCGACGCACCCCATGCTCTATAACGGGCGTGTTTTCTGTGCGGATGTGATCGAAGAAGAAATCATCCGTGGGCACTGGTCAGAATACAGGCGGGTTCTGGCCCAGATGCGGGAACCAGATCTGTATGGGGCAGATTCTCTGCGCCCACTGGCAGTTGTGGGTCTTTTCCGGACGACAGACGGGATCGTGATTGGGCAGCGCTCGGAACAGTCCCTGTACCTGCCCGGTTACTGGCAGGGCGCTCCGGCGGGCAATGTGGAAAGCCGTGCTGGCGAAGCGCAGATTGATCTTGCAGCCCAGTTAATGGCGGAATGTTTTGAAGAACTCGGGGTGGCTGAGACGGAATGTCAGATCGAAAGTTGTCTTCTAGCCTGTGAACATCCGCAAACGCATATCGTGGATGTCGGCATGAAGATTACCACTATGTTGGATTTCGAAGCGCTGAAAGAACGTTGCAGCCGTCTGGGCAATGCCGAATATCAAACATTGATGCTGATCCGGCCTGATACGCCACTTCCCGCGCTGCTCGTCCCCACCCTCTCCGCCATGCTGGAGCAAAACCGATGACCTATCATATTCTGGATGCTGCGGGCCTGCGGGACTGGCTCGTACAGCAACCGGAGCTTTCGGAGCGTCTGGGCGGCAAGGCTGACGACTGGAGCATTCGGGAGGTCAGCGACGGCAACCTCAATACGGTGTTTCTGGTCACGGGTCCGACGGGGGCACTGTGCTGCAAACAGGCGTTGCCCCATGTGCGCGTTGCTCCGAACTGGCCGATGCCTCTGGAGCGGGCGCTGTATGAATCGCGCTATATGCAGACTATGGCGCCTGCCGTTCCGGGGTTGATGCCGGAGTTCTTGGCCTATGATGCAGATCTGTTTCTGATCGTCATGGAATGTCTGACGGCTCATGAAGTTCTGCGATCGGCGCTGATCGCGGATCGTGCGCTTCCGGGATTTTCCGCCGTGATCGGAACCTATGTGGCCAGAACCGTGCAGGCGACGGGATGGGTGAACCAGCCGTTTGAGACCGGCGCGCGCCTGCTGGAACAGTTTTCCGGCAATACCGCCCTCACCCGCATTACTGTCGATCTGATCCTCACGGACCCGTACCGCGTCTGTGATCGTAACCCGGAACCGGAGGCCGGTCTGCGTGAGGACGTGAAAGCGCTTCAGAACGACCAGACTTTGCATCTTGCTGTCGGTCGGCTTCAGGAGCGTTTCCTGACGGCAAGGCAGGCGCTACTTCATGGCGATTTGCACACCGGCTCCATCATGCTGGACGGTTCGGATGTCCGCGTCATTGACGGCGAGTTCGCCACGATGGGGCCGGTCGGGTTCGATTGCGGGCTTTATCTGGGCAATCTGGCGCTGCATCTCTGCGCCGTCCCCCACAAGGCTGCGTTCCTCAGAGACGAAATGCTGGCCTTCTGGCAGAACTTCTCGACAGAACTACGCTCCAGCCTCTCAAAGGAGGGTGGCGATCAGTGGGCTCTGTCCGGACCTGCTACCCGTCAGGATCTGATCGAGACGTTCCTGAACGGCATTCTGCGCGATACGGCCGGGTTCTGCGGGCTTGAAATGGTCCGACGCACGGTCGGGTTTGCGCAGGTCGCCGATTATGGAGTGTGCAGCACCGAAAAGGATCGGCTTCTGGCACGACAGAAAGCGCTCCAGATCGGACGAACGCTGGTTGTGCAGGGCGCGTCGCTGCGGAGTTTTGCCGATATTCTGTCCCTGATGGGGCTGTAAAGAAAAACCCCGCTCCTTGCAGAGCGGGGTTTCGATGTTCAGGCGGCTGACATGCCGATCTGTTTGATGTCGTGAAACGCCAGATCGGGGTTCATCTCGATGGTCCGGCGCATCATGAAAGAGGACGTCGCGAGGAAAACCGGATCTCCGTCCAGATCGTCGGCCATGGCCGAACGGTTCATGTCCTGAAACATCTCGATCTTGGCGCGGTCACCCGTAATCCAGCGGGCCAGCGAATAAGGCGTGCTCTCAAAGCCGATGGTCACACCATACTCGCCCAGCAGACGCGACTGCAGCACGTCGAGCTGAAGTGTTCCGACCACACCCACGATCGGCGAGAGGCCATCCTGCGGGCGGAAAAGCTGCACGACGCCTTCTTCGGCCAGTTCCACAAGAGCCTGACGCAGCTTCTTGGCCTTCATGGCGTCATCAAGACGGACACGACGCAGGATTTCGGGGGCGAAGTGCGGCACGCCCGTGAAACGCAGGTCTTCGCTCTCGCTCAGCGTATCGCCGATCCGCAATGTGCCGTGGTTCGGAATACCGACGACGTCGCCACCAAACGCCTCTTCGGCAAGCTGGCGGTCGCGGGCGAAGAAGAACTGCGGCGTGTGCAGGGCGAACTGCTTGCCGGTCCGGACATGCTTCAACCGCATCCCACGGGTCAGACGACCGGAACAGACGCGGGCGAAGGCCATACGGTCGCGATGATTCGGGTCCATATTGGCCTGAATTTTGAAAATCAGCGCCGTGACCTGATCTTCGGAAGCCTTCACCTCGCGGGTTTCGGTCTGCTGCGCACGGGGTGCCGGACCATAAGCCACAAGCGCGTCGAGCAGATCCGTGACGCCGATTTCCTTCATGGCCGAGCCGAAGAAGACCGGAGACAGATGGCCCGCATCGAAGGACTCCCGATCGAACAGAGGCAGTGCGGCTTCGGCAAGCTCGACTTCCTCGCGCATCTGGATGATGCGGGGGTCGTCCTCGCCGACAGGTTCTTTCGTATGCACTGTCTGCGTCCGCAGATCGTATGTGCCGATGAACTTGGCGGCGCGTCCGATCGGCCATGTGGCCGGAGACGTGTCCAGCGCGAGCGTATTGGCAATTTCGTCAAGCAGCGCAAAACAGTCCTGCGCCTCACGGTCCATCTTGTTGATGAAGGTGACGATGGGAATGTCGCGCAGGCGGCAGATTTCGAACAGTTTGCGGGTCCGGTCTTCGATGCCTTTGGCGGCATCGATGACCATGACCGCGCAATCCACGGCCGTCAGGGTCCGGTAGGTGTCTTCGGAGAAGTCTTCATGGCCCGGAGTGTCGAGCAGGTTGAAAACGCAGTCGCCGTACTCGAACGTCATGACCGAAGTGACGACGGAAATACCACGGTCGCGCTCGATGCCCATCCAGTCGGACTTCGTGCGGCGGCGTTCGCCCTTGGCGCGGACATTGCCCGCCATCTGGATCGCGCCACCCGCCCGCAGGATGCGTTCGGTCAGGGTCGTCTTACCGGCGTCAGGGTGGGAAATGATTGCGAACGTACGCCGGCGAGCGATCTCGCGGCTGATTTCAGCGCTCTGCGCCTCTGACATGATGCCTCCGGCAAAAAGAAAGACCCGGGACTGGAACCTTCATGGTGCCCAGACAGAGTACCCAGACAGGCAGATCACCGGGCAGCAGAAGCAGAGGACACCCCTGATCGAAGCCTATTCCATCGGGAAGGCGGCAATGTGCAGAAGGACCCATGCCCCGTCAAGGGATGGGAGGACTGCTCTTTAGGGAAATGTCGATTTGATGACGAAGCCGCTTAGTCCACGGTGTTCCCATGGGGTGCGATTCCGGTTCCCATCGGGCCTGATGTGGCATAGGCTTCGCCGAATTTCCCGATGGCACTCCCTGAGACAGGGTCATGCAGAGTGCCTGAATTGGATATATCTCCTTTCCCGCCAGGCAGAACGCTGCGCAGGAACTGCCAGGCTTTGCCGACACGCGTGAGACGGAGCGGGGGCGGGGCCATGACCCGTTCCTGCGGGGCGTCCACGTAATGCCCGGATCCTTCAAAGGTCTGCGCAGACGTCACGGCGTAATTCCGTGGAAGATCGACCGGGACGTGCACGGGCGGGACAAAAGTATTGATCCCTTTGGAGAGGGCAGGCGCACTGAGCAGTGCCAGAAGCATCAGGCATAACCTCACAGCGATAGGAGTGCGCATCCCCGGATCCTTTGCAAACGTCATGCAACAGTAATGACCAGTAGACTATCCGTGCAACAGGATACGGAAGCCTACGGCCCTGGCACAAAAAAATGCCGGATGGGAAATCCCATCCGGCATTTTCCGGTCGCGTTCCGATCCGGGCCATGAGGCCCGGCTCAGGATCAGCGGGAGTAGAACTCGACGACCAGGTTCGGTTCCATCTGCACCGGGTACGGCACGTCCGAGAGAACCGGAACACGCAGGAACGTGCCCTTCATCTGGCGGTGATCGACTTCAACGTATTCCGGCGTGTCGCGCTCACCCGTCTGGACAGCGTCAAGCACGATGGCGAGCTGCTTGGAGGAGGAACGGACTTCGATGACGTCGCCTTCCTTCACGAGGTAGGACGGGATGTTCACCTTCTTGCCGTTGACCGTGACGTGGCCGTGGCTGATGAACTGACGCGATGCGAACGGCGTGATCGCGAACTTCAGGCGGTACACGACGGCATCCAGACGACGCTCGAGCAGACCGATCAGGTTCTCGGACGTATCGCCCTTGCGACGGACGGCTTCGTCATAATACTTGCGGAACTGCTTCTCGCTGATGTTGCCGTAGTAGCCCTTGAGCTTCTGCTTGGCCATCAGCTGGATGGAGAAGTCGGACGGCTTCTGCTTGCGGCGCTGACCGTGCTGGCCGGGGCCGTATTCGCGACGGTTGACCGGGGACTTGGCACGGCCCCACAGGTTGACGCCGAGGCGGCGGTTGATCTTGTACTTGCTCTCAAGACGCTTTGACATGGGTTGACCCCTGTACTCATCAGAACCACCCCATGCTGCATGGCGGTCCGTTTTGTTGTGCCGGTAGGCCCTCTCCCGGATTGGAAAGAGCGGGCGCGCACCCAGATGCCGGGCCGGCGGGATTGCAGACTCCCGCGCTGTTGGACCGGCCGGTACGTCCACGTTTCCGGCTGTGCCGTCGCGCCTACAGGAGTCCCCGATCGCGGTCAATCAAAACCTGCTTGCAAGCCATGTCATTTTCTTGCAGTGGGGGCGCGGAAAGTACGCAACCACATCAACTCCGGCTGCGCTAACTGTCCGGAACTCCCCTTCGCTTTTTCCCGAGCACTCCTGAAGGGGAGCAACACGTTTTTTCGAGTTTCCGTATGAAAACCTACCGCTTCAATCCCAAAGCCGGCCGTATCGGCGAAGGTTCCCTCGAAGGACTGGTGCAGTCCCTTGATGCGCCTCTGCCCCCCAAGCCCGGGGAGAGCGTCATCAAGCGTGCCTTCAAAAGATTCGGCCTCGCCCAGATGCACATGTCCCATCTGGTGATCGACGATCGCACGATCTATCTGCGCGGCAAGGCGGACAACGCCAAGGACCGCGACCAGATGATACTTGCGGCAGGCAATGTTGCAGGCGTCTCGGCTGTTGAAGCCGAAATTGCCGTCCCGGCCGGAACGCCGGAGCCGGAGTTTCTGGAAATCAAGACGAGCAAGACGCTGGACGAAGTGGCGGACAAGCTGCCGCAGGACATCACCGGCGATGAACTGCTTGATGCCAATCAACCGCTTGTCACGGCCAAGGATGACATTTATCCGGGTCAGACCATCCGACTGCCGACCGAGAACTGATCTGTTCGTCGTGGCTCCTCCGAGATGGGGAGCCACGACTGCGTTTCACGATCCGGCACTGGCAGAACGGTCCTGACCTCCATTCCCGGAATTCTCCTTATGGACTCCATCGAACCTCTCGACGTCGAACGGGTGCGCCCACCCCACGGTGTCGAACCGGCCATGCTGTCCCTCATGCTAGCGACATTCACCATCGGCACCGGCGAATTCGCCATGATGGGTCTGCTGCCGGAATTCTCACACTCCCTGAACATCACCATTTCGCAGGCAAGCTGGGCCATTTCCGCCTATGCCATGGGCGTCGTCATCGGAGCGCCGCTGATTGCGATCCTGGGCGCGCGCCTGCCACGCCGCACGCTCCTGCTCTGCCTGTTATGCCTGTTCATCGCGGGCAATATTGGCAGCATCCTGATGCCCAGCTTTGCGGGCATCGAACTCATGCGCTTCATCACGGGCCTGCCTCACGGGGCCTTCTTTGGCGTTTCAGCCCTGATCGGCGCGTCGATGGTCGAGCGGGCCCGGCGCGGACGCGCGGTCGGACGGGTGCTGTCAGGCATCATGATTTCGACCGTTATCGGGTCGCCACTCTCGACCTATGCCGCCAATCATGTGGGATGGCGCGTGGCCTATGGCACGATCGCGGCTCTGGGCGCCGTGTGCTTTGTGGGAATCTGGTTCTTCGCACCGCGCGACAGGCCTCATCCGGGCGCAACCGCACTCACCGAACTCGGCGCGTTCAAACGCCCGCAGGTTCTGCTGACGCTGCTAACCAGCGCGGTCGGATTTGGCGGCTTGTTCGGGATCTACACCTTTCTGACGACCGGACTGACGGAAGTGACGCAGCTTCCGGGTTGGCTCGTGGCTGTCTATCAGGTCGTATGGGGGCTGGGCATGGTGGCGGGCAATGCGTTTGGCGGAGCCATGGTTGACCGCAGCATCGACCGGACGGTGATCGTCTCCTTCACGGGAAGCATTGTCTTCATGCTGGGCTTCTGGCTGCTGCTACCCTCGCCCTACGCCATGCTGCCCATCACCTTTCTGGTTCCAGCCGGCATCATCATGCTCTCCCCCGCCCTCCAGACCCGCCTGATGGAAGTTGCCGGAGATGCCCAGACCCTCGCCGCCTCGCTCAACCATTCGGCGTTCAATCTCGCCAACGCCTTCGGAGCATGGCTGGGGGCGGTGCTGGTCAGTTCAGGGCTGGGGCTGGGGTCCGTTGGCTGGGGCGGAGCGCTGTTCTCGGCATTGGGACTGGTGATCTACGGGTTTACGATATGGCAGGCACGGGCCTCCGCATCACGCGAAGCAGCCTGATCCCGAAGGCCACGCAGGTCGTGGCCAGTGCCAACGCCATACCGATCCAGAGGCCTTCCACACCAACATGCTGGTGGAAGGCCAGCCATCCTCCGAACACCAGCCCGACCAGACCATAACTCGCCATGGCAATCAGCATGGGCGTCACGGCATCTCCGCAGCCCCGAAGCGCACCGTTGAAGACGCATTGCAGACCATCTGCGATCTGGTAGAGCCCGGCGATCTTGAGAAGCGTTACGACAAGCGCCGTGGTTTCGGGGTCCGGCGCACGATTCGAGAAATAAAGCGGCAGGATCTTTTCAGGCCAGATCAGCAGCAGCGAGGATGTGGCAAGGCTCCACATCAGAACGATGCCCATTCCGGTCAGAGCCGCGCGGCGGCCTTGTTCCATACGCCCCGCTCCGCGCCAGTACGCCACACGCACATTTGTCGCCTGACCGATCGCCAGACACACCATGAACAGCAGCGAACTGACATTAACCGCAACCTGATGCGCCGCAAGACTGGGCGTTCCGAGTTCACCGGCACGCAGACTGGTGATCTGGAACATCAGGATTTCCGCCGCAGCCCCCATCATCATCGGGCCGCCGAGCTTCAGCAGATCCTTCATGACGGCCCACTGCACAGGCGCTGGCTTCAGAACCGCCCGGACGCGCTCATGAGTCAGGCAGAGACCGAACAGGGCAAAGCTGACGACCCAGCCTGTCAGGGTCGTGGCCGTTGCGGAACCATAAAGCCCCATAGCGGGAAGCCCCGCCCAGCCGTGAATCAGCGCCGCATTGGTCAGCCCATTGCAGACCGCCATGGCGGGCATGATCCAGAGCAGCAGTGTCTCGGCGCCGAGCGCTGGCAGCGCGACACGCAGAACGCCAATGACAGCCAGATCAGGCAGAAGTGACAGCAGCAGAATATCAATGAAGCGGCTGCCATGTGTGATGACTTCCGCCGGTTCGCCGATGGAAGTGAAGATGGTTTTCGAAAAGGCTAGCAGCAGGGCACACGGAACGAAAACCGCAATGGCGAGTAAGAGGGTTGCGCTCATGACGCTGCGCCCGTCATGGGACGTGCGACCATGATCTTCCGCGCCGCGTCCATGTGACAGAAGCACCCCTGCCCCGCCGAGCACGGCTTGGAACGTCACCATCGTCGTGAAGAAGAACGTGCTGGACAGACCACCAATGGCCAGTTCTGTCACACCCAGTCCACCGAGCAGGACCGTATCCGTGACACCCATCGCCATTTCGGAGAGCTGCGACAAAGCCAGTGGCAGCGCAATCCGCACGAGCGTTAAGGCATGATTGCGTGGCGTTGTTGGGTCAGACGGCGGATGACTGGAAAAGGTGCTGCTCATGCCTCCCTAATACAGGCGTCAAACCTGCCGACAAGAGTAACAAGCCTGTTGCGCCCAAACCAAGGCTGGCGCATTGATCGGCATATGGCCGATCCTGCTGCACACGTGCTCCGCCTGCACGATACCCATCTTCGCGAAAAGCGACCGTTCACGCCCCTCGATCCTGAGAATGTGCGCGTCTATTTCTGCGGACCGACCGTCTATGACCGCGCGCATCTGGGCAACCTGCGCGCCATGATGTGCGCGGATATCCTCATTCGTCTGCTGCGGACGCTGTATCCGCGCGTCACTTACGTCCGCAACGTCACCGACGTGGACGACAAGATCAACGCACGCGCGAAAGAGAACGGCGAGGACATTTCCGCCCTGACCGACCGCACGACGCAGGCCTTTCATGAAGATCTTGCGTCACTCTTCATTCTTCCGCCCGATATCGAGCCCCGCGCGACCCATCATATCGACGATATGCTGGAAATGATCGCGCAATTGATCGAAACCGGACATGCCTATGAAGCCGAAGGGCATGTGCTGTTCGCAGTCCGCAGCTTCCCGTCCTATGGTGCGCTGTCCGGACGCTCGCTCGATGACATGATCGCGGGCGCCCGTGTTGAAGTCGCGCCCTACAAGCGTGATCCGGGTGATTTCGTGCTGTGGAAGCCGTCCGAGCCGGAGCTGCCGGGCTGGGACAGCCCCTATGGGCGCGGACGTCCGGGCTGGCATATCGAATGCTCGGCCATGTCACACCGTTATCTGGGCGAGAGCTTCGACATTCATGGCGGCGGCGACGACCTGCTGTTTCCGCATCATGAAAACGAACGCGCGCAGTCCATGTGCTGCCATCCGCATGGCAAGTTCGCCACGCACTGGGTCCATAACGGGATGCTGCTGTCGAACGGCGAGAAAATGTCGAAATCTCTCGGCAACTTCTTCACGATCCGCGAAGTGCTGGACCGCTCGCCCGCGGAACCGCTGCGCCTGCTCTATCTGGGCGCGCAGTACCGCTCCACGCTGGATTTCAGCTGGGACAAGCTGGAAGAAGCCCGCCGGGTTCTGGACCGGCTGTACCGGGCACTTGAACGCGGCAATGCGCAGCCGGGTGCGGCTGTTCCGGCAGCGGTCATGGACGCATTGTGCGATGATCTGAACACGCCTTTGGCCATCGCCGCCCTTCACCCGCTGGCGGATGCCGCCATGCAGGGCGATCAGGACACGGCCTCCAGCCTGTTGGCTGCTGGAAAGATGCTAGGTCTGTTCAATGTGACGCCCGCCGAGTGGTTTCAGTCCGGTGTCGATGCGGGTGCGATCGAAGCACTGATCGAAGAGCGTCTTGCAGCCCGAAAGTCCCGCGATTTCGCCCGCGCCGATGCCATCCGCGCGCAGCTTGCCGCCGATGGTATCACCCTTGAAGACGGCCCCGGTGGCACAACATGGCGGAAGGCGTAATCATGACCGGACGTGACGGCGGGGCGGATATCGGCCCCCTTGGAGATTTTGATCCGGTTGTGATCCTTGTGCGCCCGCAGCTTGCCGAGAATATCGGCACGACGGCGCGCGCCATGGCGAATGGCGGCCTGTTCCATCTGCGGATCGTGGCCCCGCGCGACGGCTGGCCGCAGGAACGCGCTTGGTATGCGTCGTCGGGCGCGGACCGGATCTTGGACGCGGCTCAGGTGTTCGAGACGGTGGACGATGCCGTGGCCGACCTGCACCGCATTTTCGCGACGTGCCCGCGCCCGCGCCATGTGGTCAAGCCGGTCATGACCGCGCGAGGTGCCGCGGCCGAACTGCGCGTCGCCTCTACCCGCGGTCTGCGCACCGGCATCCTGTTCGGACCCGAACGCGCCGGTCTGGACAACGAGGATATGGCCCGCGCCGATACGCTGGTCCGTTATCCGCTCAACCCGAAATTCATGTCCCTCAACCTCGCACAGGCCGTGCTGATCATGGCCTATGAGTGGTTCCTGACCGAGGACATGACGCCACCACGCGAACTCATGACCAATGAGACGCATGTGGCGACGAAGGGGGAGATGGAGAATTTCATGTCCCATCTCATCCGCGATCTGGATGAGACCAATTTCCTTCGAAACGAGCAGAAACGCCCCGGCATGGTGCGCAATCTGCGTCATTTCTTCACCAGAGGCGAAGTCACGGAACAGGAGCTTCGCACCCTTCACGGCGTTGTCAGCGAACTGAGCAGCGCCCGCAGGAACAGGAGCTGACCCCATGATTCACTGGCGCCACCGGAAACGGATGCAAGCCCGACCTGATCCGGGGGCGCCAGAATCACAGCACGGACATCCCACCGTCGTCGAGACGGTCAACAGGATCCGGGCGCATGTCCTCGAAGAGAACGGCCGCAGCGACATCATCCGCACAGGTCTGGATTCCGGCGCTCTTGGAGACCTCTACCATACCCTGATGACCATGAGCTGGTTCATGTTCTTCTGGGCCTCGATCGGGCTGTATCTGGTTATCAATATCGGCTTTGCGCTGATGTATTACATCATCCCGCACAGCGTCAGTGGTATTCCGGACGGCGATTTCCTCGACGATATTTTCTTTAGCGTTCAAACGATTTCAACCGTCGGTTATGGCACCATGTCGCCCGTCGGACGCCTGACGAACACCATCGTGTCGTTCGAAGTTCTGGCAGGCATGATGCTGAACGCGCTCGCCACAGGACTGGTCTTCGCCCGCTTTTCACGCCCCCGTGCCCGCGTTCTGTTCAGCCATGTCGCGGTCGTCTCCTATGACGACGTGATCCCCACCCTCACGATCCGCATCGCCAACCAGCGCCGCACCCTGATCCTGTCCGCCAATATCGAGATGACGCTCACCCGCCTGATGCCGGACGAGCGCGGGCGTCTGGTCCGGCGTTTCGACCGGCTCACGCTGGTGCAGTCCCACATGCCGATCTTCCGCATCAGCCTGAATGCCACGCATCTGATCGACGGCCAGAGCCCGCTTTATGGCCTGTCCGCAGAGACTCTGATTGACCAGAACGCGGAAATTATTATCACGATGGACGGAACGGACGAAATCTCATCCCAGACCGTTTTTGCCCGTCATGCCTATGAGATCGGACATGTGAAACACGGCTATCGTTTTTCGGATATGATCGCCAATCGTCCGGACGGGCGCGTGGAGGTCGATTTCCGTCGCTTCCATACGACCGAGCCGGGCGATACGCCGCAAACGCCTGATCCTACCCCCTGACAGGAGACATCCCATGACGGATATCGTGACAGACGACAGACATGATTTCGGGACCGGCCTGCTGAAGGCCTCGGTCAGAAGCCATGGCGCCGAACTGGTCGCCTTGCATAACGGGACGGACGATCTGCTCTGGAACGCAGGACCGGCATGGCCGAGACAGTCGCCGGTCCTGTTTCCGATTATTGGCCGACTCCCAGAATACGAGATCACGCTCGATGGCACGCCCGTCCGGCTGAAACAGCACGGCTTAGCGCGGGACCGGGTCTTCCGCTG
This sequence comes from Gluconobacter sp. Dm-44, assembly GCF_018256175.1. Lineage (NCBI taxonomy): Bacteria > Pseudomonadati > Pseudomonadota > Alphaproteobacteria > Acetobacterales > Acetobacteraceae > Gluconobacter > Gluconobacter sp. Dm-44. Next base: position 382,384 of record NZ_JAERLZ010000001.1, read on the forward strand.
GATCGCACGGACACCCGAAGGCTGCACGCTGGAACTGGTGGACGATGCCGAAAGCCGCGCGCTCTTCCCATCCGCATTCAGGCTGCGACTGGTCTATCTGATCGAGAACAACACCCTGCGCGTCTCGTATCATCTGCATAATCCGGACAGCACCAGCACGCTCCATGCCTCCCTCGGCGCACATCCGGCGTTCCGCTGGCCGCTGAAAGAGGGCGTAACAAAAGACAGCTACAGGCTGGTTTTTGAATATGACGAACCCTTGCCCGTCCGGCGCATTGACGCTGACGGACTGCTTTTGCCGGAAAAACAGCATACGCCGGTCCGGGACAACGTCCTTGCACTGACGGATGCGCTTTTTGAAAAAGACGCGCTCATCATGGAGAAGCCCGAAAGCCGGTCCGTGGACATGGGCGGTCCGGACGGAGCGGGTATCCGGTTCGTCTGGGGCGGCTTCAAAGAACTTGGCCTGTGGACGAAACCCGGAGCCGATTTCCTGTGCATCGAGCCCTGGTACGGCTATGCAACGCCGGTTGGCTTCAAGGGCGATTTTTCACAGAAACCCGGCCTATTACATCTGAAGCCGGGCGAAAGCTGGACGGCGTTCTGGTCCGTCAAGGCGATCTGAAAGATCAACCCCGTCGCGGTTGTTGAAAAGCGCGACGGGGCAACAGGGTCAGGCCTGAATGGCGTCCCGCAGACGGGAAACCGTGCGCTCGCGCCCCATCAGGCCGAGAAGAACATGCAGTTCTGGACCGGCATCCTCACCCGTCAGGGCCAGACGCAGCGGCATGAAAAGGGTGCGCCCCTTGCGGCCCGAAGCTTCTTTGAGCGTGTTGGTCCAGTCCTTCCAGGTGTCCTCGCCCCACGGCTCGGCGGGAAGGGTGTCGAGGGCCTGCTGAAGGAACTCACGGTCTTCCGGCTGTGAGGGCGGGACGATCGTGCCATGCACCACATCCCACCAGTGCGGGATCTCGGCGGAGAGATCCACGTTTCCGCGCACGGCATTCCAGAACGTCTCGTCGGCTTCTGGCGGAAGATGCGCTTTTGCCGCCTCGAACGGCAGGCTGTGCAGCGCACGGCGGTTCAGGGCGAGAAGCTGCGTCATGTCGAACCGCGCGGCCGACTTGGAAACATGCGAGATGTCATAGGCCGCAATGGCCTCGTCCATCGTCATGACCTGCGGATCATCCGAAGAACCGACGCGGGCGAGATAGGAGACGATCGACATCGGCTCCAGCCCGTCCTGACGCAGGGATTTCAGCGCAAGCGAGTCGAACCGCTTCGACAGCTTGCCACCATCGGAATCCAGCAAAAGTGGGAGATGCGCGAAGGTGAAACGGTTGGGCTTCGCATCCAGCGCTTCGGCAATGTCGATCTGCACGCCGGTGTTGGTCACATGGTCTTCGCCACGGACAATATGGGTTATGCCAAGATCCAGATCGTCGATCACGGACGCCAGCGTGTAGAGGATTGTACCGTCCCCACGCACCAGAACCGGATCGGAAATGGCCGTCAGCTTGACCGAGCACTCGTCCATGACGAGGTCGTTCCATTTGCGGCTGCCATCGCTCAGGCGGAAGCGCCAGTGCGGGGTCTTGCCGTTGGCTTCGGCGCGCGCGCGCTGGTCAGCCGTAAGCTTGAGCATGGCGCGGTCATAGATCGGTGCCTTGCCCGCACGGATGCGGGCTTCGCGCTTGGCATTCAGTTCGTATTCCGTCTCAAAGCAGGGATAGAGACGGCCTGTCGCCTTCAGCTTTTCGATGACTTCGGCATAACGGTCCAGTCGCTCGGACTGGCGGACATATTCGTCCCACTTCAACCCCAGCCAGGATAGGTCCTTGCCGATGGCCTCTTCATATTCGGGCTTGCCCCGGCTGGTATCGGTATCGTCGATCCGCAGCAGGAATTTTGCGCCGTTATGGCGTGCGAAAAGGAAGTTGGCGACGGCAAGGCGCGCATTGCCAACATGCAGGTAACCGGTCGGGGACGGAGCGAAGCGCAGTTTCATGACGCCTTAATGCCGCATGATGCGCCGCGTTGCCAGAGCGGGTTTTTATGAAGAGCCATGCGAAGGAAGGGGGGAGGCCCCTTCCCTGCATCCGGTGTTCAGTGACGGATCACTTCGTGGCGGTTTTCGTCGTCCTCGTCGTCATCATCATCCGGCGGACCGGCGATTTCCTCGTCATCAACGAGACGACGCGGATCAATGGCGCGCCAGTCACGCTCCATCGGGGTCGCGCGGCTGGCTGCAAAGTCTTCGAGTTCCGTGGAGGACTTCCAGCCATCCTCGCCAGCGTCCACGACTTCGGCGTTTTCACCGAAAGCGAACCAGTTCTCGATCACTTCCTTGCTGCTCGCACCCGGAGTGCGGCACCGCTCGATGCTGTCGCGGACGTAAGCGCGGGCATAGGCGTTGGCGTGCATCAGGTCGATGAAGTCTTTGACCACCTCAACCGTGTCATCCTCGCCTTCCGAAGCGCCGGACAGGTCGATGATGCGTACGCTCCACGTTCCCGTCTGCGGGTCGTTTTCGGGGGCGCCTTCGACAGGGTCAATCGTATCGTCGGTCATGAAATGTCCTTGGATGTCTCGTGGCTGTCACGGACCTTCTGGAGCAGGAACTCGCGTCCGAGTTTGACGCGGGGCTGCCCGTCATAGGCCACGATATCAGCCGTTGCATAGGTTTCGGACCAGCGGTCGGGGATGAAGGACCCGCTGCCGATCACGTCGATCGGGGCATGAGCGTCCCGCATCGTCGAACATTTGGCGACGTTGAAGCCGGAAGAGGCAACGATCCTGACATGATGGAACCCTGCATGATCCAGAGCCTCCCTCATGCGCCAGATTGCTGCCGCCGACACGCCCGTTCCCACCAGATCGCGCAGTTCCTGATCGGAACGGTAGCGGCGGATGGTGCCCGGCGTGTGACGCTCAAGCACACCATATGAGGTCTGGGGGTCCAGTCCTTCAAGGAAGCGCCCACCATGCGTATCCAGACGGACGCTCAGATGGCCCTTCGCAGCACGCTCGGGGAAGCGGCGGCAGACGGCGAGCGCATCCGTGATTTCCTGCCCGAAATAGTCCACCAACACCGTCAGCGGATCGTTCGGATAGACCTCGTCATACATCTCCGCCGCACGCAGCGTGGAGCCTGCATATCCGATCAGGGCATGGGGCATCGTGCCCAGACCGGCCTCAAGACCGAAGAAACCGGCCGTGGCGTCATTGGCATTGCCGATGAAGCCGCGAGCGCCTTCCTTGCGGGCCGCGCGGGAGCCGACGCCCGCCGCATAGGCCATCTGTTCCTGCATCTCAAAGCCCGCACAGTGGCGGGCGTCCATCGCGAGAAACGGAATGGAGGGGAGCGCCATGGCCATCTGATAGGCGTTATGGGCGGCCACGCAGGTCGAGCCGATCCGCTGGAGCACCAGCGTTTCCAGCGGCGCCAGACAGCTGAAACTGCCGGTCAGGTACAGGAGCGGTTCACCCGCGCCAACCCACTCGCCTTCGGCATACATTTCCCGGCATTCAAGGTCGAAGCCCTGCGCTTCCGCCACGTTCTTCAGCCACTGTGTGACCAGACCGCAGGCCGCAATCACCGGGCGGCGGATGAACACCGCATAGGTGACGCGGGAATCTCCGAAATGCTCCACGATATGCCGCGTTCGCCCGAAATAGGCGTCCGTCCGCGCTTCGATGGTTGTCTCGTCCAGCGGGCCGAGAGTGCCAAGCGCGCGCCGGAGCGCGGCTTGTGGAGTATTCTGGGGATCGGAAGCGGTCATTATTTCTTTCCTGCTCGTCCCGTCAATTCCTGAGCAAGAAGGAAGGCCATTTCAAGGGACTGTTCCGCATTAAGGCGCGGATCACAGAATGTTTCATAGCGACCCGCCAGATCGTCTTCGGTGAGGCACTGGGCTCCACCGATGCATTCCGTGACGTCCTGACCGGTCATTTCAAGATGGATCCCGCCCGGACGACGGCCCGCAGCCTCGAACACATCGAAGAAGCCGAGCACCTCGCCAAGAATATTGTCGAAAGAGCGGGTCTTGATCTTGCTGGCCGTGGTCGTGGTGTTGCCATGCATCGGATCGCACAGCCATGTCACGGTGCGGCCCGTGCGGTTTACGGCATCGAGCAGCGGCGGCAGATGCTCACGCACCTTGTCCTTGCCCATGCGCGAAATCAGCGTGATGCGACCGGCCTCGTCATTCGGGTTCAGGATTTCGAGCAGCTTTTCAAGGTCCGCAACCGTCGTGGTCGGGCCGACCTTGATGCCGATCGGGTTCTGCACGCCGCGCAGGAACTCGACATGCGCGCCGTCGGGCTGACGGGTGCGATCGCCGATCCACAGGAAATGCGCCGAGCAGTCGTAATAGGCACCGCTCGTGCTGTCCACGCGGGTCAGGGCCTGTTCGTACGGCAGGAGCAGGGCTTCGTGAGACGTGTAGAACTCCGTCTCGTCGATCTGCGACGCTGAGCCGTCAAAGCCGCAGGCGCGCAGGAAGGAGAGAGTCTCGTCGATGCGATGGGCCAGATCCTGATAGCGCGCGGCGAGCGGAGAACGCTCCACGAAGCCCAAATTCCAGCTATGGACCTGATGCAGGTTCGCATAACCGCCATGCGCGAAAGCACGAAGCAGGTTCATCACGCCAGCAGACTGGAAATATCCGGTCTCCATGCGGCGCGGATCAGGAATACGGGCTTCGGGTGTGAACTCGGGACCGTTGATGATGTCACCGCGATAGCACGGCAGCGTCACGCCATTGATCGTCTCGGTATTGGACGAGCGCGGCTTGGCATACTGCCCGGCCATACGACCGATCTTCACGACCGGAACTTTGGCAGCGAATGTCAGGACCACAGCCATCTGGAGCAGGACGCGGAACGTGTCGCGCACGATGTCAGCCGTGAACTCGTCGAAGCTCTCGGCACAAGCGCCGCCCTGAAGGACAAAAGCCTCACCACGCGATGCTGCGGCCAGACGGGTCTTGAGGCGACGGGCTTCCCCCGCAAAAACCAGCGGTGGATATCGATGCAGACGAGCTTCGACAGCAGCAAGCGCCGCTTCATCCGCATAGGATGGAGCCTGGACGATGGGGCGGGAACGCCAGCTTGCAGGAGACCAGGACATCGTGTTGGTGGACGTCGGGGTCTGGCTCGAGGGGTGCATCAAATGCCCTCCGGAAGGATGTGAATGCAGGAGTTGCGGGGGGCTGGTTATGGCCGAAAAAGCGCGACGTTGATAGCGCGAAACGTCAGATTGTATCGCATGGCACCTGTCTGCGGATGGAATGTTTCGCGAATGCGGGAGACCCCGTGCCACGCAAAGCGCGATGCCCCACCCCAGACCATGACATCCCCATCCAGAAGTTCGATGATGCGCTTGGGCTCATTCCGTGTAAGGCCACCAAACGAAAAACGTGCCGGGACGCCAAGGGAAACTGACACAACCGGCGCTTCCGGCCGCCCCTCGTCACGGTCCTGATGCAGCCCCATGCCCGCTCCCGGCGCATAGCGGTTGATGAGGCAGGAGGCGGGATCGAAGCCGTCATATCCCGCTTCCGCTGCCGTCCGGACAGCAAAATGACGAAGTGCGTCCGGCATGGCTGGCCAGAACAGGCCGGTCTGTGGATCGGTCCGGGTGTAGCGATATCCCGATGGATCGGCTGTCCAGCCACAGGCTCCGCAGGAGGTCATGGCGGCGGACATCGGCCCCATGCGCGTGTGAAAATGCCGGAAGGGTGCGATGGCGCTGACATCCGTAATGGCCTGATGGAGCGCAGAAGCATCCGGCAGTGCAAAGCCGGGCAACCACACCGCGCCCTCCGCCAGAACGGTTCTGGGACGCAGAGACGCGAAAAGATCCTCCATCAACCTCTCTCCGAACGGCGATAAAATTTCCCGAATTTCGGCATGACCCTGCATATGGGAACGTTGCACAGGAAAAGAACTCTTGAACCCGGATCAAAGCAGGCCGATTATAAAACGATATGCCGCCTTGCCGATGAATGTCAGACCATGACGTTATCAGAACTCTGCAAGGCAGTTTTGTTGTCATGATCGGCCAAGGACTGGATCACATGTTGTCCTCTTCCCGTTTCTTCTGCCACGCCCTGCTGGCAACTGCCCTAGTGGCAGGGGCGGCACAGGCCCAGACCGCGACGTTCGGTCAGCCTTATGCCTCCGGCACGACCCTTCCCGTGCAGCCGAATCAGGGGCAGACGGACGCCAAGCAGCAGGCCACGACAGGCGGCGAGCATTTCCGGGCACGCGGCCATCGCAAGCCGCCTCCGGGCTATTCCGATACGCCTTCCAACGATTTCGAGCATGGCCCGGACCCGGATCATGAGGCGGGTGTGGAACGTGATTCCGTAACGGGCGCAAACCTCTCCAAGTTTGGATCGTCCTATCAGGGTAGCAACAACACGCAGTCCGGCCAGCTCGGCGACGCCACCGGCAACGGCTATGTCGCGCCGCGCGGAAACGGCTGGTAAGACACGCAACCAAAACCCCGGCAGCAAGTTCTGATCCCCGTATGACTTCCTTCGAGGATCAGAACCATGCCGTATATCACCGCCACTGATGGAACGAGCCTGCACGTCAAGGACATGGGGGCAGGCAAGCCTGTCGTCCTGATTCATGGCTGGCCCCTCACCGGGGACATGTGGGAAAAACAGACGCTTGCACTGGTGGAGGCGGGTTATCGCGTCATCACCTATGACCGGCGCGGCTTTGGCCAGTCCGGCCACCCGATCGACTGCTACGACTACGATACATTCGCCGACGATCTGGCGGTCATTCTCGAACAGCTAGATCTGTGGGATGCGACGCTGGTCGGCTTCTCCATGGGCGGCGGCGAAGTCGCCCGCTATCTGAGCCGACATGGTCGTTCACGCATTTCCAAAACCGTCCTGCTGTCGTCCGTCGTGCCGTTCCTGCTCAAGACGTCCGACAATCCTAAAGGCGTGGACATTGCTGTGCTCGACGGCATCAAGCAGAAAATCCGTCAGGACCGTTTTGGCTTCCTGAAAGATTTCATTCCAGACTTCTACGGCGTCAGCATGATCCATCACCCCGTCAGTCAGGGCGTGCTGGACTGGTCCTTCCTGCTGGCCAGCATGGCTAGCCCGATGGCCACGCTGGACTGCGTGGATGCTTGGGGCACGACCGATTTCCGTCCGGATCTTCAGGCCTTTACCGTTCCGACGCTGGTGATCCATGGAACAGGTGATTCAACCGTTCCGGCGGAAATTTCTGGCGAGAAGGCCGCGGCGGCCATTCCGGGTTCGACCTGGATTTCCTATGAGGGCGCCCCGCACGGACTTTTCATGACCCATGCCGAGCGGGTGAACGAGGATCTGCTCCGCTTCCTCGCCACGCCCTGAGACGCTTCAGAACGCGCCTTTGAGAAACGCCCTGCTGACCGGCATTTCAGTCCGCACGATCAGCAGGGACCCGATGGCCAGAACCAGATCATGGCGGATCGACGGGTCCTGTGACTGGCGTTCCAGCGCATAAAGCTCGTCGAGCGTCGGGTCGATGGTCGCGGTTGTGTGCGTCAGAGGCAGCTTGCGACGGGACAGGTTGCGAACCAGCCCGTCCACCGCCGCAACCGCCGTGTCCGGCAGGCTTCCATGCTGTGCGAGTTTACGCAGCATCAGAACGTTTCGTCCGACCGTCAGCACCGAAAGCGTTCCGCGCAACATGGCCTCTGCGCGGTCGCTGGACAGGGAGCCTGCAAAGCGCACGGCGCGCTCCATGCTCTGCGTGCCTTCGTTGATCCAGACATATTCGTCCATCACGACACCCGGCAGCGCCAGACGTCGCAGGCTACGCTTGAGCTGATAGCGCAGGACTTCGCCCGCACGAGCTGGAGTAAACGGCAGGATGGCACGGAAGATCACCACACCCGCTCCAAGGCCGAGCAACAGGGCGATGGTGGTATTGAACCAGCCGAGTTCGTTGATACGTCCCTGATTGTCCATTCCCAGCAGGAATGGAAAAAACGTCCCATAGGATGCCGCCATGACCGCCGTGGACGGATTGCGGGCTGCCAACCCGCCGATCATCATGAAGAATCCAACCACGAGGCAGAAGAACGGATAATTCGCCGTAACCGGCATAACGATAAAGACCGGGATAATGCTTCCCAGAGCCGCGAAAACCGCACCGTAGAAGAATGCAGAACTCAGCAGAACGGTGTTCTCGAAGGTTGCGAAACGCGCACAGACCACGGCGATGAAGGTCAGGAACACGCTGCCCTGCGGCCATGCCGTGACTTCCCAGACATAGGCCCCGAACAGCAACGCCACGGTCGTGCGGATGCCGTTGCGCATGGACGCGCGCCAGTCCGGATTGCGGGTCAGGCGATGCCGTTCGGACACTGGTGCCCCATCCACGCTGGCCCGATAGGAGCGCAGGGTCTCGCACAGATCGGACAGCATGACTTCCACGCCCGTGAGGATGATGCCCTCGTTGAGGGAATCCTCGTCGTCGCGAGGCAGGACCGTCTGCATGCGCCCGCGACATTCCGCCAGAAGGGCCTCGGCCTGCACCAGAGCACCGATTCCGCGCCGATCCGTCACCAGACGCTCCGGCAAGCCGTCCAGCGCATTAGCCATATTTTCCAGGAACGGCCGCAGGGCTTCGGGCTGGTGCGTCACAGACGTCATACGGGTCCGCAGGCCCAGTCCACGCGACAGAACGCGCGCAACCAGTCCGAGCGTGACATAGGCGTGTTCGACCTCGTTGCCTTCGCTACGGATCTCGATACGGCTGAATTCGATCTGATCGCTGGAGGCCTGAAGAGACCCCAGCAGCGCGGACAGATCATCCGTCGCGCCCGTTTTCTGGCGCAGGACAGCCGTCAGCGCCGGGATGGCGCGGGTCAGAATAGCCTGAAGACGGTTCCGCAGTTCTTCACGTGCACGTCCGGCGACATTGGGAAGCGCAATCATGCCCATCGCCGTCTCGCAGATCACGCCAAGAAAAATATAGGTTCCCCGCGCCATCGCGATATTAAAGACGTGGTCCGGCTCCTTCACCGCGCCCAGCGCGATGATGGTGCAGGTATAGCCCGCAAGCACGAGCGCATAACCGCGGAAGTTGTGTGTCAGCGTGGCAAGACCCGCGCACAGCCCGACCCAGATGGCAAGGGCCGGCAGGAACAACCACGGAGACTGGGGGAACGCTGCCATGAGGATAATGGCCATCACCATTCCGATGACGGTACCGACCAGACGCCAGCGTCCTTTGGAAATACTCTCGCCACGCGAATTCTGGGCGACGATCCAGACGGTCATGGCGGCCCATTGCGGCTCACCGAGTTCCATCCACAGCGCGATCGCCAGCGCCAGAAGCGAGGCGACCGTGGTGCGGAGGGCGAACATGACGGACGTGATGGACGGGGCAAACAGCCAGCCAAACTTCATGCCCGGTCTTGCCCTTCAGAGATTCTGTGACGGCCCGACTGCCGGGCCTCCGTGAGACCAGTACGCGCCGTCATGATGTGTCAGCCTGCTTTTCGGGGAACGTGGCGTGTGAGGCTTCGCATGGTCACGAATTCCTCCGCGCTGGTGGGGTGCAGGCCGATCGTGCGATCAAAATCCCGCTTCGTCAGCTTTGCCGTAATCGCAATGGCCAGGCCCTGAATGATTTCCGGCGCATCCGGGCCGATCATGTGGGCGCCCAGCACGATCTGGCTCTTTGCGTCCACGACGAGCTTCATCAGGGTCTTGCCCTTGCGACCTGAAAGCGTCTGGCGCATCGGCGTGAAGCTGGATGTGTAGATATCCACGTCATGGCTCTGTACGGCGTCTTCTTCGCTCAGACCCACCGTGGCAAGCGGCTGGGAGAAGAACACAGCCTTGGGCGTCGTGGCGAAAGACCACTCCCGGCCCGGTTCGCCAAACAGCCGCTCGGCGAGGATATGACCTTCGGCAATGGCGGTCGGCGTAAGATTGTAGGTGTCCGTCACGTCACCGATGGCATAGATGCCGGGCACGTTGGTGGTCGCATCGTCAGGTTTGGCCGGAATACGGCCATCCCATGTGGCCACACCCGCATTATCGAGCTTGAGCGGGGCCAGATTGGGATGACGGCCCGTCGCCATGAAGACGCAGTCCGTCTCGATGATCTCGCCGCCTTCAAGATGCAGACGGAAAATTTCGCCGACCTTCTCGATCCGCTCCGGCGAGCGTCCGGGATGCGCTTTGATGCCGTTCAGTGGCAGCAGTTCGGAGAGATGGGCGCGCAGTTCGTTGTCGAACCCGCGCAGAGGGTGCGACTGGCGGAACACCAGATCGACCTTCGACCCCAGCCCTGCAAAAATCCCGGCAAATTCTAGGCCAATATAGCCGCTGCCGATCACGGCGACGCGCTCGGGGCGGTCCGCCAGATGGAAGGCATCGTCCGAGACGATCGCATGCTCGGCGCCGGGGATATTCAGACGTGTGGGCGTGGAGCCCGTGGCAATCACGATGTTCTTCGCCCGGACCCGCTGGACGGACGTGTCCGGTGCGAGTTCGGACGGGCCGATTTCGACCGTATGGGCGTCCACGAAACGCGCATCGCCCGTGAACAACGTGACCCCGGCCTTTTCCAGCATCGACACATAGATGCGGTTGAGGCGCTCGATCTCGCGGTCCTTGGCGCTGATCAGCGTGGACCAGTCATGCGCGACCGGTGCGACGTCCCATCCATAAGACGGGGCATCGGCGATCTCGCGACCATAATCGGCCGCATAGACCATCAGTTTCTTGGGCACGCAGCCCAGATTGACGCAGGTTCCGCCCCAGTGACGGCGTTCCGCAATCGCGACGCGCGCTCCGTTCTGGGCGGCAATGCGCGCACAGCGCACTCCGCCCGATCCGGCACCAATAACGAACAGATCAAAATCCTGCATCATTCCGGCCTTTCGTACCCTGTTTGAAACCTCAGCGCTCGGCGAAGGCCTTCTCGACGACATACGAGCCCTGATGGCTCATATTGCCTTCCTCAAAGCCCATACGCTCCAGCAGGGCTTCGGTGTCGGCCAGCATTTCCGGCGAACCGCAGATCATGACGCGGTCATGCTCGGGGTCCAGCTTGTCGATGCCCAGATCTTCGAAGATCTTGCCCGTTTCGATCAGCTTGGTGATGCGATCGGTCACGGCATAATCTTCGCGGGTCACAGCCGGGTAGTAGCGCAGCTTGCCGGCAACGAACTCACCGAGGAACTCATGCTGCGGCAGTTCGTGGCGGATGTGGTTCTCGTAGGCCAGCTCGCCCGAAATGCGGACGGTGTGGCTGAGGATCACATTCTCATAGCGCTCATAGGCTTCAGGGTCCTTGATGAGGCTCATGAACGGCGCCAGACCCGTTCCCGTGGACAGGAAATACAGGTTGCGGCCCGGCTTGAGGTTATCGAGCAGCAGCGTGCCAACCGGCTTGCGGCCGATCAGAACCGTATCACCAACCTTCACATGGCGCAGACGCGAGGTCAGCGGACCATCAGGGACAGCGATGGAGAGGAACTCCATGTTGTCTTCGTAATTGGCGGACGCGATCGAATAGGCGCGCAGGAGCGGCTTGCCCTCGACTTCGATGCCGATCATCGCGAACTGGCCGTTCTCGAAACGCAGACCGGGGTCACGCGTCGTGGTGAAGCTGAACAGGCGGTCCGTCCAGTGATGGACCGTCAGCACCTTGGCCGGATACAGATGCGCATATTCCTTGCTCGGCTCGGCAAGACGATACTGCTTCGGATGGCCTTCAAACGGCACAAGGCCGGTCAGGGGCTCGTCGATCTCGGGCGTGGGGGCGGCAAAAGTCGGGTTAGACATGTCTGGTTCTGTCTCCGATGCGGAACGGATAACAGGTCTCGGACCTGATAAGGGTCGGGTCTTTTAGCCCAATCGTCACCGCTCGGGAAACCCATGTGCGTTGAAGCGCATGCCGGAATGACGCACAAGACTCTTATGACAGACGACTCCATGCCGGACGCCCCTCTTTCCGACACACTCTCTCCGGCCGAACGTGCCCTTGCGCGGGCCGAGGCTGACTTCGGAAGCCCGCTCGAAATTACATCGCGCGAACGCCCTGCCCTGCTGCGTCAGGTCGCGCGCAGGCTTGAAGGCCCGGAGGCAAGCCTGTCCCATGACGGGTTGATCGAGGCGCTGTGCTTTGTGCGCCGCAAGACATGGGCGTCCCAGCTCATGAATCTGTGCCGCAGGGCCGGTGAAGTCTGGGTCGGCAAAGCCGACACGCAGGATGCGGCGGCCCGCACCCATGACCCGCGCGCCGACATGCCTGCCCTGCGCCAGACACTGAACGATGTCCTGATGATGCGCTGGCAGGAGATGGGCGATTCTCCGCGCGCCGTTCTGGAAGATGTCCGCGCCGATCTGGCCGATACCGGGCTAATCCTGTCGAGTGGTCAGCTTGAAAAGCTCTCACAGAGCATTGCAAGCGCCTTCGGCAGCGTCGATCTGGGCTTTGAGGACGATCTGCGGATTGCCGAAGAACGCCGCGCCCGTGAACAGGCCGATATTCAGGCACGCGCCGAAGAACGCAGGGCACGCGAACTGGAACGCCTGCGGCAATGGGAAGAGGGACTCGTCAGCTTCGACGACCTGCCCGGCGTTCTGCACTGCTCCCGCCGCGAGGCCCTGCGCTGGGTTGCGGAAAACCGGATTCCCGTTGCGCGCCGCGAAACGCGACCGGACGGAATCGAGCTGTTCTTTTTCGATCCCATAGAACTCAAACGGCTTCGGACCTTCCTCCCGCAGTGGCGCAGCGGGACGAAAGACCGGCCGGAAGTTCTGGATCTGGGCAACAAGGCGGGCAATGCGGCCATTGCCCGTGTCGCGGCGCTGGACCGGTTCGCGGCTCATTTCCGCACCGCGCGTGCGCTGAAACGGCGCATCACGCTCGTGACCGGGCCGACGAACTCCGGCAAGTCCTACACAGCGCTCAATGCGCTAGCGAATGCCGAGAGCGGCCTAGCGCTCGCGCCCCTGCGCCTTCTGGCCCATGAATTCCGTGAGTCCCTGCTTTCGCGCGGCGTTCCGGCATCCCTGTCCACGGGCGAGGAGCGGATTGAAATGCCGGGCGCACGCCATCTGGCGGCGACGGTCGAGATGTGTCCGTTCCACAATCCGGTGGATGTGGCGATCATCGATGAAGCCCAGATGCTCGCCGATCCGGACCGTGGGGCCGCCTGGACGGCTGCCATCATGGGTGTTCCGGCACGGCATGTCTTCATCCTTGGCGCGCCGGACTGCATTCCTCTGGTCAAGCGCATCGCCGAGCTTTGCGATGACCCGGTGGATGAGATCCATCTCGAGCGTAAAAGCCCGCTCAAAGCGGGTGAGACGCTGCATCTCGATGAACTGAAGCCCAGCGACGCCGTCATCGCCTTTTCGCGCCGCGAAGTGCTGGATCTGCGCGCCGAGCTCATGGCGCGCGGGCGTCGCGTAGCCGTGGTGTATGGCGCTCTGAGCCCGGAAGTCCGGCGTGCGGAAGCAGCCCGCTTCAACAATGGCGAGGCCGATATCCTCATTGCGACGGATGCGATCGGTATGGGGCTGAATCTGTCCATCCGCCGGGTCGTGTTCAGTGCATTGCGCAAATTCGACGGACGTCAGACGCGCGATCTGGTCTCGCAGGAAGTCAAACAGATCGGCGGGCGGGCCGGGCGTTACGGCAAGCATGAAAACGGACTAGTGTGTGTGCTGGCCGGAGCGGGCAGCCCGACCTTCGTCAAGAAGATGCTGAGTGCACCACCTGAAGTCGTGACGGAACTCCGCCCACTGGTTCAGCCGGATTCGGATATCGTCCGCGCCGTGGCCGAAGAAATTGCCAGCGACAGTCTTTATGGCGTTCTGACACGCATCAAACATGCCGTTCTGCGTGCGGATGACCCGAACTATCGTCTCGCCGACATGGAGCAGGCTCTCGAAATTGCGGCCGCTCTGGAGGGCGTGGAAAACCTCGATCTCTCGACCCGCTGGACCTACGCCATGTGCCCGATCGATGAGCGGGACAACGGGATCCAGCGCCTTGTCCAGTGGGCTGCGGACCATGCAGCCGGACGCCCGGTGCCACCGCCAGGTACAGGGCGGCTGCCGCATCCAGAACAGGCGGGACGTGAGGAACTGGAGCGAGCCGAGAAGCGGCACAAACGGCTGGTGGCTTGGCGCTGGCTCGCTTTGCGCTTCCCGGACGCTTATCCCGCCCGTCAGGACGCGGAAATCAACACGTCCATTCTCAATGACTGGATCGAACAGGTTCTGCGGACCCAGAGCCGGATGCGCGAGAGCCAGAAGCAGCAGCGTATCGGAGGGCGTCCGGGGCGCGGCGGCGGGAAGTCTGGAGACAGAAGCTCTTTTTCGGGTTCGAAAAAGCCGGGGTCCCACTCGGGAGGCCGGACGTTCCCTGCGAAAGGCGGCAAGCGTCCCGGCAGTACGCGCAGACGGCCCTCTTAAGAGGGCACTGGCCTGGCGAAAGTCAGGCCGTTTTCGCTCAGGCCGACTTGGGCGGGCGGGGAGTTTTTGCGCTCTGGCCTTCGCTGTGACGCACGCGCCGCTCGATCCATTTCTGGGCCTGTAGCTTGATGAGCGGATCAAGCTGCCGGTAGAGGGCAAGCATCGTGTCTTCATCTGGCGTCAGGGTGGCCTGAATCGCCTTGTAGGCCATGCCCGTCAGCAGAACTTCGGGTTCCACGCCCAGAACCTCGGCCAAACCGCCCAGATGCTTTCCCACATGGCCTGAGCGGCCTGTTTCCCAAAAAGCCACGGCCGAGCGCGAAATCCCGACTTTTTCAGCCAGCTGGTTCTGGCTCAGCCCGGCCATTTCCCGCAAAAGCCGAATACGACGCCCAAGCTCTAGCCCGGGGGAAAGCTGTGCTTGTGGAATGGCATCTTTGGTCAATACGGCCTCCGTTTCTCTAATCCATGCCTTGTATGCCGCTTCGGAAGTCTGCGTCGGAACAAGCGACTTTCCTTCTGTTCTGAAGCAGACGCGCCCCGCGGCAAGCGTCACAATTTCGCGCACTTCGCGCACTGTCCGGTCAGATGCGGAATAAGACGTCCATTTCTGCCCGAGACCGAGCTGAAGTGCCGTTTTCATGTCTAAACCTCCAGACTGATGACAGCGGCGCGATCCATCCTGCGCCCGTTCTGCGACAGAAATTTTCCGCCTGTCAGAGTTTTCGCGTCATCAGCGAAAAGCTCTGTCTGCTCGATCCATTTGGAAGATAGCGGTAGCCGGATTAGATTAGTCCTATTTCGCTTTTCAAGGAAAGAGGGAGGATACCCCCCTGCCCTTTCAAAAAACGCGGAGGACGAAAAGTTTCCTGAAAATCCGTCTTTTAGCGAATTTCTACTGGGCATCCTGCGGCACAAGCACCATCGTGCCGGACGTCGTATTTCCATACAGAATAAGATGGTTTTCGCCGTCCCGGGACCATGACGTCACGGTCGGGAAGAAGGCGCCGATCTTCTGTTCCTGAGCCATCAGCGGCGGAAGGCAGGCTTTGCGTGTCGTGGCCATTGGCTGGAACTGAAGCATCTGCGCTTTAAGCCGGAAATGGCCCATCAGACGGTTGCAGCCATCCGTTCCGTAGACCGTGCCATCCTGTTGCAGGGTCAGACCCGGCGCTTCGGGGGTATTGGGAATGTTCAGATCGCCGACACTCTGGATTCGCCATGTTCCGTACGGTGCGCGAACGGTCGTTTCCGCGACACGCCGCAGCAGAAGCTGTGGGTGATCGAGCGGCGTGCCTCCGTCGGGTGTGGCGAACAGTCGCTGCCCCTCGACCGTAATTTCCGCGTTCAGCACATAATGACCGCCCGGCGGCAGCGTGGGGTAGGTCAGCGTATAGGGAATGGGCACGCCATGATGGATCTCCGCGCGCTGCTCAGCCATAACGAGCGGGGCACCATGCGTGGCTCCCGTATCCTCGATCCAGACGCTCAGAACGGCACCCGATGGCAGGGCCATGCGCTCACGATACAGAGCCTGACCCTGCAGCGTGTGCATGGTGGCCGCCTGACTCGCCATCTGGCTGGCCGCATAAACCGGTGCAGTAGACAGGAAAGAGCCTGCCACCAGCAGGTTCAGGGCAAAACAGCGGAGCGTGATCATCATGCGTCAGAGTCCTCAGCCGATGCGGTTCAGCCCGCCCATGTAAGGACGCAGAACCTCGGGGATATCGATGCTGCCGTCTTCGTTCTGATAGGTCTCCATGACCGCGATCATCGTCCGGCCGACAGCAAGACCGGAGCCGTTAAGCGTGTTGACGAAGGCCGGTCCGTTTTCTGCACGATAGCGCGCATTCATGCGGCGTGCCTGAAAATCGCGCGTGTTGGAGCACGAGGAAATTTCGCGCCACGCCTTCTGGCCCGGCAGCCAGGCTTCCAGATCGAACGTCTTGGCAGCACCAAACCCCGTATCGCCCGCGCAGAGCAGCATCCGACGGAAGGTGATGCCCAGGCGCTCCAGAACCGTCTCGGCGGCCTGAGTCATGCGCTCGTGCTCGGCCTCGCTGTCTTCGGGACGCACGACCGACACCAGTTCGCACTTGGTGAACTGATGCTGACGCAGCATCCCACGCACATCACGCCCGGCGGAACCGGCTTCGGACCGAAAACACTGCGAGAGAGCGGTCATGCGGATCGGCAGGGCATCGGCGGGGAGAATGTCCCCCATGACGGACGCTGTGAGCGGGACTTCGGCAGTCGGGATCAGCCAGCGACCGTCTTCGGTGCGGAACGAATCCTCGGCGAATTTGGGCAGCTTGTCGGTGCCATACATCGCGTCGTCATTGACCAGAAGCGGCACGCTGGTTTCGCTGTAGCCGAACTCGGACGTGTGGGTGTCGAGCATGAACTGGCCCAAAGCGCGCTCCAGACGGGCGAGTGCGCCGCGCAGAACCACGAAACGCGTGCCGGACAGTTTGGCAGCGGTCGGGAAGTCCATCTGGCCCAGCGCTTCGCCAAGCTCAAAATGCTGTTTCGGTTCGAAGGTCAGTTCACGCTTTTCACCACGGACATGAACAACGACGTTGTCGTCTTCGCTTCTGCCGTCCGGGACGGAGGCATCCAGACGGTTTGGCAGGGCTTTCAGCACATCGTCGATGCGGGTCTGGATCGTATTCGCACGATCTTCAAGCCCCGCGATCTGGTCACGCAGCGCGACGGCCTTTGCCTCGATTTCGGCGGTATCAAGGTTCTGGCGCTTGAGCAGGCCAATTTCCTTGGCAATCGTCTTGCGGGCGGCCTGCGCTTCCTGAAGCGCGACCAGAGCAGCCCGGCGCTCTTCGTCTTCGCTGACGAGTTGCTGTCCCACGGGTGACAGGCCCCGACGTGCGAGAGCAGCGTCAAAAGCGGCCGGGTCGGCGCGCAGGGCTTTCAGGTCATGCATGGTTCAGGGCTCCGGCAGGTGTCATCAGTCTTCGTTGGCGGCCATCGGTTTCGGTTCCACGAACCGGGCCGTCAGAATGGATACCTCGTACAGTGCGACGAGGGGAATGGCGAGGCTCAGCATCGTAATCGCATCCGGCGGCGCAATGACGGCCGCAACCGCAAAGGACGCAACGACGGCATAACGGCGGAAACGCTTGAGCTGCGCCACGCTCAGCAGCCCCACACGGACCAGCAGCGTCAGGATGACGGGCAACTCAAAACAGACCCCAAACGCCAGGATCATTTTCGTCACCAGCGTCAGATATTCCGAGACCTTGGCCTGAAGCTCGATCTGCATGCCGCCATCAGTGTTCTGTGGCGTCTGAAAGGACAGGAAGAACTGCCACGCGTAAGGAAACACGACGTAATAGGCCAGTGCAGCGCCAATCAGGAACATGATGGGCGTGGCGATCAGGAAGGGCGCGAAGGCACGTTTCTCGCTGCGATACAGGCCGGGCGCGATGAAGATCCACGCCTGAATGGCGATCATGGGAAAAGAGAGGCAGGTCGCGCCGAACACGGCCACGCGGATATAGGTAAAGAAAGCCTCATACAGCGCAGTGTAAATCAGGTGCGGCTGTTCGCCGTTTTTGCGCATGATGTTGCCGAGCGGGGCCGCCAGAAAGCGGTAAATCTCGCCCGAAAAATGATAGCAGATGGCAAAGGCGATCACGAAGGTCACGATCGACCAGATCAGCCGTTTGCGCAGTTCCACGAGATGTTCGAGGAGCGGCATCGGCGTGTCATTGATGCTGTCGGTGTCGGTCATTCGCCGTCCTTTCCGCTCGCGATGGGGATACGCCGACCGGCATGGATGGCCCGGACGGGCGGCAGGATATCGGGCGCGCGCCAGCGGGAGCGCTCATGCTGAAGCCGTCGTGCCGTGCTGGGCGGAAGAATGGACGGAGCGCCCGCGACATCTTCGTTGACGTCCGGTTCCTCTTGCGCGGGCAGGTCCACGGCTGGCTCGAACTGTGGACGGGCATTGTAGGGCACCGTTTCCAGATCGGTCAGGGAAGGCGGCGGAAGCGGCGGGGCGGGCGGAACCTTTGGCAGCGCGGCGGCAGACGCTTTCGTCGGCGCATCCAGTTCCAGACTGCGGCGGATGGAGTTGTCGCCGTCGATGGCTTTCGTGACGCGGTCGCGAAGGTTAAAACTCTTCAGATCCCGGAACTGGTCCCGCGCCTCGGACAGATCGGCCTCACGGACCATTTCGTCCACATGGGACTGAAACTCCGAAGCCATGCGCCGCATCGCCTTCAGCCCGTTGGACAGGGTGCGAATGGCAACCGGCAGGTCCTTCGGGCGGATGAACACCATCGCCACCATCACGAACAGCGCGATTTCCGAGAAACTGAAGTCAAACATGCGACATTCCTAGCCTGTCTGCTCCGTTCCGCCTACGGCAGAACCGTCCGGGGCATCGTCTTCCGCTTCTGTGGAGGCCCGGTCCAGCAGGAAATCTTCCCTGCGCGGCAGAGCGGCAAGATCCGGGAGGGCAAAACTTTCCAGAAAATGAGCCGTGGTGCCCCACAGAACAGGGCGACCGGGCACCTCCTTGCGGCCTTTGGGCGCAATCAAGCTGTCTTCCAGCAGGGCGTCGAGCACGGCCTGTCCGAGCGAAACGCCTCGAATGGCCTCGATTTCAGCGCGGGTGCAAGGCTGGTGATAGGCCACGATTGCCAGGGTTTCCATCGCCCCCCGGCTCAGGCGACGCGGCTTTTCCACGACTTTTGTCAAAGCCGAAGCGTATTCGGGACGGGTGCGAAACTGCCAGCCACCCGCAACCAGCACCATTTCGATGGCATGATCGGCATAGAGTGCGCGGACGGCCTCCACAGCCTCATCCGTCGAAATGGCGATAGACTGGGTTTTCAGAAGTTCTGCGATTGCAGACGGTTTAATGGGCTCAGGACTGGCGAAAACCAGTGCCTCCACCAAGTGGCAGGCCCGATCGAGCATTTCGGAGTCGGTCATGATGCGGGACGCCATTCGATGAGACCGAAAGCCTCGGGCTGACGCAGTTCCAGCGCCCCGCCCTTCGCCATCTCCAGCCCC
Source organism: Gluconobacter sp. Dm-44 (assembly GCF_018256175.1). Taxonomy (NCBI): domain Bacteria; kingdom Pseudomonadati; phylum Pseudomonadota; class Alphaproteobacteria; order Acetobacterales; family Acetobacteraceae; genus Gluconobacter; species Gluconobacter sp. Dm-44. The sequence continues at coordinate 401,886 of NZ_JAERLZ010000001.1, forward strand.
GCGAGGAGCGTCCCTGCCAGTGCTGCGTTGCGTCCGTAAGGGCCTTCTTCGCCAGCCAATTCGTCCGGGTCCGGCAGGAGGGAGGTCAGGGTGTGCCAGCCGACCACGCTGTCGGTTCCGAGAAGGCGTTTGAGGCGGGAGAGCGCGTCCTGCACGCTCCAGTAGCGACGGGCACGTGGGGCATAGACCGTGCGGCGGCCTGTTCTGCGCCGGGCGGACAGATAGGCCGTAATGAGCGCGGGCATCTCCACACGCAGGCCCGAGCGGTCAATTTCGGTATGGTCCTCGCCCTGCCCGCGCCGGAATACGTCCAGACCCAGACGGGGCTGTGCGCCCAGCCACTGGGCGGCGGCACGCATCCGTTCGAGTTCGATCAGACGTTCCTGAAGAAGTTCGATCGCGTCCTCGGCGTCCGGGTCTTCATTTTCGGCGGGAAGCAGCAGTTTGGATTTCAGCCAGGCGAGCCAAGCCGCCATGACGAGCCAATCCGCCGCAAGTTCCAGCCGCAGGCTCCGCGCTTCCGCACGGGCCTTGTCCACGACGGCCAGATACTGCTCCACCAGTTGCAGGATGGAGATTTTCGCCAGATCCACCTTCTGTTTGCGGGCAAGGTCGAGGAGCAGATCGAGCGGCCCCTCAAACCCGTCAAGCGTCAGATGCAGTGTCTCGCTCAAACGCCAGCGCTCAGAACTGGGCTGGCGTACAGGCGACGGACTGCGCGTGCAGCTTCACACAGTAAGCCCGCGCAGCTTTCAGATCCGCAAATCCACCGATCCGCAGACGCACGAACGTGTGGTCGCCGCGCGTGGTCTTCTCGAACAGCGGCGTATGCCCGGCGAGCAGGGCCGGAGCCTGATGGCGCAGACTGTCCCACTCCTTGCGGGCTGCGGCCTCACTGTCGAGCGCACCGAGCTGCACTTCATGCGAACCGGACGGGGCATCCGCCTTGGAAGCCGTTTTTTCGGGAGCAGCAGCCTTTGGCGGTGCGACACTCTCGGGTTCCGGCACAGGAGCGGGAAGCGGCTTTTCAATTGGGCGGGCCGCGTGATGAACGGGCGCTTCTTCTTTTTTCGGTACCTCTTTTGGAGCTTCAGCCGGGGTATTGGCAGCAGTATCCGTCGGGGCAGCAGGCTGAACCTGCGGCTTCTCCGGCGTCGTCGCAGGCGGTGCTGCGGGCTGAGGCTGTTCGGGGGCGGCAGATGCGCTTGCGTCAGGGTTGTTCGCAGGAGCGGTCGGGGCAGAAGCATTTCCCGCAGCTGCGTCCTGCTTTGTATCCGTCTTTGCAGGGTCCTGCGCCGGCGTTCCGGGAGGCACGCCGTACTGACGGGCCAGCGCCTTCGTGTCGGGCTGTTCGGGGCCGGGCGCGAGATGCGCCTCGCCATTGCCAGTCATGTCGGTTTCGCCGCCATCACCGCTCATGATCTGCATGCCACCCGGATCGGCGGGGCGGTCCTTCACGGGGCCGGGAGGCGGTCCGATAATGGGAATGCCGCCGTGATGGGTTCCCATAAGCGACCAGCCGCCGACCGCCAGCATCAGCACAACGCCGATACCCACCGCGCCGCCGACCAGCTTGCGCGTTGCAGGATCATTGCCCAGCAGGGATGTCAGGCGCCCTGCCCCGGCAGTATTCGCTCCTGTCGGCGGGCGACGGCGCGGAGCGGGTTCGTCGTCATAGTCGTTACTCAGGCGCTCACGATCAAAACGCTGCTGCGGACGTGGGCCCGGTGCCGGACCGGAAGACTGTTTCGGAGAGCGGCCATAATCGCCGGGATCGGCGTTTCCGCGTCCCTGATCGTTTTCCGGGCTCATCGCATTTCCTCCACCGGCACGACGCCGAGAATGGTGAGGGCACAACGCAGCGTTCCCGCAATGGCCGAAACAAGCGCCAGCTTGGCGAGGCTGGTTTCGCGATCGTTCTCGTGCAGGAAGCGCAGGGTGGTGTCTTCGCGGCCCCGGTTCCACAGGGCGTGGAAGTCAGACGCCAGATCAATGCAATAGGTCGCGATCCGGTGCGGTTCACGCGCCGTAGCCGCGGCTTCCACACTGCGGGGGAACGCGGCCAGACGGCGCAGAACGGCCAGTTCGACGTCCGAAGACAGGTTGGTCAGGTCAGCACCGCATAGGGCTTCCGGCGTCACGGACTCCGTACCGAACATCGTCTCTGCCGAGCGTAAGACCGAGCGGCAACGGGCGTGGGCATATTGGACGTAGAACACCGGATTGTCGCGCGTCTGGGCGACGACGGCGTCCAGATCGAACTCCATCTGCGCGTCGGCCTTGCGGGTCAGCATCGTGAAGCGCACGGCATCCTTGCCCACTTCGTCCAGAAGGTCGCGCAGGGTCACAAACGTGCCAGCACGCTTGGACATCTTCACCGGTTCACCGTTTTTCACGACGCGAACGATCTGGCACATCACGACTTCAAAGCCGGTCTTGCCATCCGTCAGAGCGGAAATGGCGGCCCGCATCCGCGAGACGTAACCGCCATGATCAGCGCCGAGGACGTCGATCAGGACGTCAGCATTTTCAGCTTTCTGGGCATGATAGCCGATATCATTGGCGAAGTAGGTGTTGGTGCCGTCGGATTTGCGGAGCGCACGGTCCTGATCGTCGCCGAACTCCGTGGAGCGGAAGAGCGTCTGCGGACGGGCTTCCCAGTCTTCCGGCATCTTGCCCTTCGGCGGCTCCAGCACGCCCTCATAGAGCAGGCCTTTGCTGTCGAGCTTGGCGATCGCGGCGTCGACACGACCACTGGCCAGCGTTTCAGCTTCGCTGGCGAAGACTTCATGCGAAATGCCGAGCGCTTCCAGATCCTCGCGGATGGCAGCCATCATCTGCGTCAGCGCTTCACGACGCACAGTCTCGAACCAGACGGACGGATCTGCCGGGCCACCTTCGGCATTGGCGAGCGAACGTCCGTGCTTTTCAGCAATGCTTTGCGCGACGGGGATCAGGTACTCGCCCTGATATTGCAGGCCATTCGGTGTCAGGGCACCGAATTCGTCCGCCGGAATATCCGTGCCGATGGCCTGAAGATAGCGCCAGTATGTGGCCCAGGTCAGGGCGACAACCTGAGTTCCGGCATCGTTAATATAGTATTCGCGCGTCACCGGGCTGCCTGAGGCTTCGAGCAGGTTGGCCAGCGCATCACCCACCACCGCACCACGGCAATGACCGACATGCATCGGGCCGGTCGGGTTGGCGGAGACGTATTCCACGTTCACGCGCGTTCCCTGCCCCATCGTGGAGCGGCCGTAGCGGTCGCCCGCCTTGAGAACGGAAACAGCCACGCCCTGCAGGACTTCGGGCTTGAGTGTCAGGTTCACAAAGCCCGGACCGGCGGCTTCGGCCTTCGCGACCCCCGGCAGCTCGGAGAGTTTCGCGACCAGTTCGGCGGCAATATCGGCGGGTTTGCGGCGCGCAGGCTTGGCGGCCAGCATCGCGGCATTCGTCGCCATATCGCCGTGAGACGGGTCACGCGTGGGGGTCAGGTCGACGCGCTGCACCACCTCTTCCGGCAGGCCGGGGACGACCGATCGCAGAGCCTCGCACACCTGAACCCGGGTGCGGGCAAAGAGACAGTCAGTCGTAAGGGTCGTGGTGTCAGCGGCCATTTCAGCTCGATTCCTGTAACGCGTCTTTAAATCAGAGGCTCTATCAGCCCAGCACGGAGAGGTCCGTCAACCGTCGATGTTCTTCCATCGCGAAACGATCGGTCATTCCGGCAATATAATCGGCCACCAGACGCCTGCGCTGCACGTCATCGGCGGCTTTCGCCCGCCCCCGTAGCGGATCGGGCAGAAGGCCGGGATCTTCGGACAGGATCTCAAAAATTTCGCGCACGGCGATCTTGGCTTTCCGCGCCATGCGGTTGACGCGCCAGTGGCGGTACATGCGGGCATAGAGGAACTTGCGGATGGCCTTGTTGGCTTCCCGCATGTCCGGGCTGAACGCCACGACAGGATATCCGGCATGGCGGATGTCGTCAGCGGACTGCGGGTTAAGCGCTTCGAGGTTGCGACGCGTCTGGTCCGTGAGGTCCGTGGCGAGCTGGTTAATCACGACGCGGATGGTTTCGTGACGCACGCGCTGCGCCTGATCGGACGCCTCACGCCCGATCAGGCGTTCCATCTCGCGCGACCGGCGCAGGGCGTCTCCGACGAGAGGCAGGTCTTCGATATCTTCAAAAGACAGCAGCCCGGCCCGCAGACCGTCATCAAGATCGTGGCCGTGATAAGCAATATCATCCGACATGGCGGCCACTTGCGCTTCTGCGGACGCATAGCTTTGCAGATCCAGATGATGTTTCGCGTCGTATTCCGCGAAATAGGGCGTCGGACGTTTGACCGGGCCATTATGCTTGGCCAGCCCCTCCAGCGCTTCCCATGTCAGGTTCAGGCCATCAAAAGCGTGGTACCGGGCTTCAAGCGCGGTCACGAGGCGCAGGGACTGGGTGTTGTGATCGAAACCGCCCCAGTCCTTCATCGCGAGTGCGAGGGCGTCTTCCCCGGCATGGCCGAACGGTGTGTGGCCGAGATCGTGGGCAAGCGCCACGGTTTCGGTCAGATCCTCGTTAAGGTCCAGATTACGGGCGATGGAACGGGCGATCTGCGCGACTTCGAGCGAGTGTGTCAGGCGCGTGCGGAAAAAATCGCCTTCGTGATTGATGAAGACCTGCGTCTTGTATTGCAGGGTCCGAAAGCCTGCGGAATGCAGCACACGGTCCCGGTCCCGCTGCCAGGGCGAGCGGACTGGGCTTTCCACTTCAGGGTAGAGTCGGCCTCTGAAATCCGTAGGGGAGCCGGAATCCTGTACCGCGTAGATCGCTACCATCAAGACATGTCCTGCGTGAGCCGTCGGGCCGGGAGAGCGCCGTTTCGGGCGGCTTACGGGGGCATTCTACGCCAGCATCGTGCCGGTGCAAGCGTGGTCCCTCTGCCCTTCCCCTTTGCTCTGGGGGGCGCTCTGGCCATATAATCAGGACCGCAGTTGTCTTTTCAGAAAAGTCCGGGAACCAGAACCCATGTCCGACACCGTGCCTTTCAGTGTTTCCGCCAGTGCGGCCGCCCGCATCAGGGAGATCATTGCAGCGCAACCCGAACCTGAGGGGCTCGCGCTGCGCGTTGCGGTGCTGGCCGGAGGCTGCAACGGGTTTCAGTATCAGTTCAAGCTGGAACGCGATCAGGCCGCGGATGATGTCGTCATCGAACGGGACGGCGCACGCGTGTTCGTGGATACGACCAGCCTCGACCTGCTGGAAAACGCGGAATTGGAATTCGTGGACAAGCTGATGGGCGCCCATTTCACGGTCACGAACCCCAATGCGGCCTCGTCCTGTGGCTGCGGCACCAGCTTTTCGCTAGCCTGAGTTCATGAGCAACACGCCGTTTACCTTCGCAAGCTGGAACATCAATTCCATCCGCGCCCGCGCCCATCATGTTCAGGACTGGCTGGAGCGCCATCCGGACTGCGATCTGCTGTGCCTTCAGGAAATCAAATGTGAGGACAGCCAGTTCCCGGCCGTGTTCGCGGAAGCCGGGCTGCATGTCGCAACCTCTGGGCAGAAAGCCTATAATGGCGTGGCCCTGATTGGACGCCGACCTTTCACAGTGACGCATCATGCGCTTCCGGGCTTCGATCATCCGTCTGCCCGTTATATCGAGGCGGAGCTTGATGGAATCACGATCGGCAATCTGTATCTGCCCAACGGCAATTCCGGCGGTGAGGACGGTTACGCGACCAAGCTCGTGTTTTTCGACGCTTTAGCGGAACGCGCGCGTGTTCTGCTGGAAGCTGAGAAACCGTTTGCGTTCATCGGCGATTTCAACGTCTGCCCGACGGACGAGGATCTGGCACCCGGCGCGCTTTCCCCTGACGACGCGCTGGTTCGTCCTGAAACCCGTGCGGCGTTCCGTAGGCTGGAATGGATGGGGCTGACGGATGCCCTCCGAGCCCTGCTCCCTGCGGGCCGACATTACACGTTCTGGGATTATCAGGCGGCGGCCTTCCAGCGGAACTCAGGGCTGCGGATCGACCATGCGCTTCTGTCGCCCCGTCTGGCCGAGCGCCTGACAGCTTTTGTGATCGACCGGGACGAGCGGGCGAAGGAAAAGGCTTCCGATCACGTTCCGGTTCTCGTCACGGTCTGAAGGCGCAAGGGGAACAGGCCGCCTGTCCCCCTTGCGCCACCTCATGCGTGTCGTAGACTGGGTTTTCTGCTCAGATGGCCCGGCTGCCACTGATACCCGTTGCCGCTCCAGCGCCAGTAGCCCGGCACCCAGTGCAGGTCTCCGCGATGGGGCGGAATTGTTTCCGGCAGCGTATGCGGAGGCGGAGGCGGCTGGCGGTATGGGCCGCTATAGGGCACGAACTGGGCATGGGCTGTTCCCGACATCGGCGCAATCGCCATCGTACCTGCAAACAGGGCGGAAACAGCCAAGATCCCTGACAGATGTTTCAGCATCAATGCTCTCCTTCTCATGACGCCTTGTCACGGAAAGATGATGGCGAGACCGTCTTGGCGCGGCTGCGGCGCATCTATGGCGGAATCCGGGCAGATGATGATTTTGTGTTGCAGAAGTGATGCCCTTTCCACCTCTGTAACGGAAAGATACAGAAGTTGATCTGTGTCCTTAAAAACACAAAATCAGGATGAAATTTATTTTCAGTCTTTGATTTTGAATATCTTATATTGACTGTATCTTTTTTGACACAACCCCTGCTGCGCGCTCACATCTTGCGCATCCGCTTCGCACGCCAGTACCGCAGACCTTCATATCGTTTTTCGTTGGGGGTTTTCATCATGTGCATAGACTGGCGGCTTGCGGCCTATATTTTCGGCAGTATCTGGGCCTTCCCGCTTCGCGCACAGACGCCCGCCTATTTCATGCCCGCACATCATACCGCCCGCGCACAGATACCTCGTCCAGACTCCCTCCGGGGTCCTGCCCTACTGGACGGCATGAAATACCGAACCGCTTCAGGCAGATTAACCTTTAAACAGACAGAAACGAGCCCCTCTATCCGAGCCGAATGGATGAAGCTGGATTTGGCCAACCTCTCAAAAATCGGCCCTCTGAATGTCGAACGCGCGACACAGTCACCGCTGATGGAAGAAAAAGGCGTGACGACGACTTTCGCCTACCCGTTGAAAGCCCTTCCAGGCGTGGACCTGACGGCGAGTTTCTTCGGAGGACACCGCGACACCATTCAGGGTGCCGCAGGTGGGAGTGCAGCCGTCACAGGAGGCATCCGAGTGCACTGGTGAGTGTGCGAACACACATGGCATAAAAAAACAGCATCTCCCGTGAAGGAGATGCCGTTCAGGCAACAGCGGAAAAACTCTCTTGAAAGTTACTTGCTGGCGGTCGGCTTGGGCTTCGGCAGGTCGAGCGCCAGATGCAGTTCTTTCAGACGGGCCGGTTCGATAGGGGCCGGGGCTTCCATCATCAGGTCTTCGCCGCTCTGGTTGAGCGGGAAGAGAATGACTTCGCGAATGTTTGGCTCATCGGCCAGCAGCATCACGATACGGTCCACGCCCGGTGCGGCGCCACCATGCGGCGGAGCGCCATAACGGAAGGCGTTCAGCATGCCGCCGAAGCGCTCTTCCACGACCTCGGGGCCGTAGCCTGCGATTTCGAACGCACGCAGCATGACTTCCGGCAAATGGTTCCGGATGGCGCCCGAGGACAGTTCTACGCCGTTGCAGACGATGTCGTACTGGTAGGCGTTGATCGTCAGCGGGTCCTGCGTGTTCAGCGCGTCGAGGCCGCCCTGCGGCATAGAGAACGGGTTGTGCGAGAAGTCGACCTTCCCGGTTTCCTCGTTCAGCTCGAACATCGGGAAGTCCACGACCCAGCAGAAACGGAACGCGTTCTTCTCGATCAGGTCCAGTTCTGTGGCAACCTTGGTGCGGACAACGCCGGAGAACTTGGCGACTTCATCACCCTTGCCTGCGGCGAAGAACACGGCGTCCCCAGCCTTGAGGCCGCAGGCTTCACGGATGCTCTCGACGCGCTCGGCTTCGAGGTTCTTGGCAATCGGGCCTTTGCCACCTTCGGCTTCAAAAATGATGTAACCCAGACCACCGGCACCGCTTTCACGCGCCCATGTGTTCAGCTTGTCGAAGAAACCGCGCGGACGGTCGCCCGCACCCGGAGCCGGAATGGCGCGGATCTGGCCACCCGAGGCCGCGATCTTGGCAAACAGGCCAAAACCGGACTCTTGGAAGGCTTCCGTGACGTCCTTGATGATCAGCGGGTTCCGCAGATCCGGCTTGTCGGAACCGTAGTCGCGCATGGCGTCGGCATACGGAATGCGCGGGAATGCGCCGTCCGTGATTTTCCAGCCTTCAGGCGTGAACTCGTTGAACACGCCCGCGAGGACGGGCTCGAGCACCGTGAAGACGTCTTCCTGCGTGACGAACGACATCTCGAAATCGAGCTGATAGAACTCGCCCGGGCTACGATCAGCGCGCGAGGCTTCGTCGCGGAAGCAGGGTGCGATCTGGAAGTAGCGGTCGAAACCGGCAACCATCGCGAGCTGCTTGAACTGCTGCGGAGCCTGCGGCAGGGCGTAGAACTTGCCCGGATGCAGACGGGCGGGGACGAGGAAGTCCCGCGCGCCTTCGGGGGAAGAGGCCGTCAGGATCGGCGTCTGGAACTCGGTGAAGCCCTGAGCGATCATGCGCTGGCGCAGGCTCGTGATGACCTTGCTGCGGAGCAGGATGTTCTGGTGCATCTTGTCACGGCGCAGGTCGATGTAACGGTATTTCAGGCGCAGTTCTTCGGGGTAGTTCTCGTTGCCCGCGACCTGGAATGGGAGAACTTCAGCGCTGGAGCGGACGTCCAGAGCCTCGGCCAGAACTTCGACGTCACCGGTCGGCAGGTTCGGGTTGCGCTGCGATCCATGACGCACCACGACCTTGCCGGTCACGGTGATGACGCTCTCGACACGCAGGCGCTCGACCTTTTCCAGCAGGTCCGTGCCCGAGGGGATGACGATCTGCGTGACGCCGTAATGGTCGCGCAGGTCGATGAACAGCAGGCCGCCGTGATCGCGCTTGCTGTGCACCCAGCCGGAAAGACGGACGGTCTGCCCGGCGTTCTCTTCACGCAGTGCGCTACAGTCATGGGTGCGGTATGGATGCATGGCGGGCCTCTTCAACGTCCTGTGCGGATAAGTGGGCGCAGGAAGCCGGGACGGCCCTCTGATGTCAAGTTTTCTGCGACCTCAGGGGCGGGTTCAGGCCTTTTCCTTCATGAAACCATCAAAATCGACCGCAGCCCGCGCCATGTCTGAGGCATGCCCCGCCCCGGCCAGCGCGATGGGTTTGCCATCCTTTAGATAGGTCGCGAGGAACCTGAAACCACGGATATCGCCTTCCAGCGCCACATTGTCGAAGCTCTCGCCCCAGCCCAGAAGCTCGATTTTCTTGCCAAACTGCTGCGTCCAGAACCACGGCATCGGAACGTTCGGGGTATCGTGCCCCATCATCGCAAGAGCCGCGATCCGCCCCTGTACCTCGGCATGACGCCAGTGCTCGATTCGCCGTGGCGCACCATCATGAAAGACGGCGGATGCGTCCCCGGCTGCATAGACGCCGGGATAGGCCCCAACATCATCGCCCCGCGTTACGCGCATCTGGCCGTTCACGACAATCGCACCGCTCTTGTCCCGCTCCAGCCCCAGAACATAATCCGTGGCCGGGATAACCCCAACGCCGAGAAGCACGAAAGCAGCGGGCAGACGGGTTCCGTCATCCAGTTCCACGCCCGACGCCTTCTCGCCGTCGCTCTCATTGGCATAGATCTTCGTCACCCGCGCATCCGAGACGAACGCCACACCGTTTTCTTCATGAAGCTGTCGCAGACGAATGCCGATTTCACGCCCGAACTGTTTTTCCATCGGGATTTCGTTATCGGAAACAATCGTTACTCCGACGCCGCGCTGACGCAGGGAAGACGCGGCTTCCAGCCCGATGAACCCCGCACCGACGATCGTGACCGCCAGATCGGGGTCGAGAATGGCGGCAATCCGCTCGGCATCCGCTTCGCGGTGCAGCGTATAGACGCCCCTCATGTCCACGCCCGGAATATCCGGCTTTTTGGTGACGGCTCCCGTAGCGATCAGGACATGATCGGCTGTCAGTTTTGTCCCGTCCTGCAAGGTTGCGGTGCGGGTCTGCGGGTCGAACTGTGCCACATGGCCGCGGATGCGCGTGATGTCGCGCTCTGTATAAAACTCCTCCTCCCGAACCGGGGGCGCATGGGCCTTTTCGGATTCGCTAACGAGGACGGTCTTGCTCAGGGCCGTGCGGTCATAGGGAAGATCCTTTTCCTCGCTGACCATTGTAATCGTGCCCGCAAAACCTTCCGCCCGGAGCGTCACCGCTGCGCTGACAGCTGCGGCCCCAGCCCCGAGAAGCAGAACACTGTCGCTTTCCTGTCGTTTCGCAGGCGCGACACGCTGCACCGGTTTCAGCCCAACCAGAACACGTCCGTCGACAATCTGGGCGGGGTAACGTGGCAGGGGATCGAGGGCCAGCGGTTCGACGAGGCTTCCATCCGTCGCATCAAAAACCGCCTTGTGCCAGGGGCAGACCAGCACGCTGCCTTTTTCCGTCCGGCAGAACGCGCCCTGCTCCAGCGGGGCCTCCTTGTGCGGGCATTTCCCAGCGAAGGCGTGGATTTTCTCGCCGTCGCGAATAAGCACCACCGGCGCTCCGTCCAGCGAAAACGGAGTGATCCTGCCATCTTCGAGCGCATCGAAAGCGGAGAGATCGCGGAAATCGGCATTCGGGGCGGAGTGAGACATCAGATGGGGCCTCCCGATCGGGAAAGAGGTCAGTCATGAGAGCGAACGCAGCATAAGGCGCCGGGTTGACAAACATCAAAAAACCCGCCCGGACATCAAGTCCGGACGGGCTTTTGGAAAACATCTGTCCGGTGGAGACAGGCTCAGAACATGTCGTCGAATCCGCCGCCGTCACCGCCGCCGAAGTCTCCGCCACCGGAATCGCCACCGCCGAAATCGGAGTTGGAGAAGTTGCCGGCATCAGTGCCCGAACCGCCGAAGGGATCTGCGCTCGAAGCATCACTGCCATAATTGTTGATGATGGTATCGCCGCCCGTGCCCCAGCCACCGGCTGCGTCACCGCCGCCGCTGTGATGGTCGGAAAACAGGCCTTCAAGCGCGTTGGCGGCCATCATGCCACCCGCAACGCCCGCAGCCGTGGTCAGGGCCGAGCCTAAAAAGCCTGAGCCGCCACGCTGGAACATGCCCGGTTGATAGCCCGGCGGATACCCATATTGCTGCTGCGGCATGAAGTTCGGCGGAGGCGCGGCTTGTGCACCCCAGCCCGGCGGGGGGGCGGACTGCTGCGGACGGTTGCCACCACCGAAGAAGCCACCAAAGAGCCCACCCGGCTTGCCGCCGCCGGACTGCTGCGCCTGTGCGAGCTGCTGCTGGGCCTGCTGGAGCTGGAATTCAAGCTGGCGGATACGGTTCTGCGCCTGCGCCAGAGCGGCTTCCTGCACTACCGCCATCTGGGTGACGCGGTAGCGTGCTTCCGGATACTGCTGGAAGTTTTCGGCGATGAAGCGGTCCGCTTCGGGGTCTACAGGCGGCAGAGGGGCGGCCGGTGGCTGGCCGGGTCCCGTGACCTGCGGCCCTCCCCCGACACGGGCGACGAAACGGGCGATCAGATCGCGTTCTTCGTTATTCATCGTCATCATCCTTCCAGATGAAGAAATTGCTGAGCCTCCATCATATGATGCAGCCACGAGCACTCTACAAGATCAACCGCAGGAGGCTCCCTTCCGGTTCAGGGCCTGTGCCTGTAAGGTGACGCCCGATTTCTGCCAACCGGAGCCTATCGAATTGTCTGCGACCCGGCCGCTCTGTTTTCAGGACCTGATCCTGCGCCTTCATCAATTCTGGTCCGAGAAGGGCTGCGCCATTTTGCAGCCTTACGATACCGAACTCGGAGCAGGCACGCTCTCCCCTCACACCACGCTTCGCGCGCTTGGTCCCAAGCCGTGGGCTGCGGCCTATGTGCAGCCCTGCCGCCGTCCGTCGGATGGCCGTTATGGCGAGAACCCGAACCGTCTTCAGCACTATTACCAGTATCAGGTGCTGCTCAAGCCGACGCCGGAAGACAGCCAGCAGCTTCTGCTCGACAGCTATCGCGCCATCGGGATCGACCCGGAACTGCACGATATCCGATTCGTCGAGGATGACTGGGAAAACCCGACCATCGGCGCGTGGGGGCTGGGCTGGGAAGTCTGGTGTGACGGGATGGAAGTCTCGCAGTTCACGTATTTCCAGCAGGTTGGCGGCATTCCGACCGTCATGCCATCCACGGAGCTGACCTACGGGCTTGAGCGTCTGGCGATGTATGTGCAGGGCGTTGAGAACGTCTATGACCTCGATTTCAATGGTCGTGGCCTGACCTATGGCGATGTGTTCCTGCGTGCCGAGCAGGACTATTCGCGCCATAATTTCGAGCTCGCCGACACGCAGATGCTGCTCACCCATTTCAACGATGCCGAGCGCGAGTCCATGCGTCTGTCCGAGGCTGGCGTGGCCCAGCCCGCTTATGACCAGTGCCTCAAGGCCTCGCATCTGTTCAATCTTCTGGATGCACGCGGCGTGATTTCCGTGTCCGAGCGCGCTTCCTATATCGGGCGCGTCCGTGCGCTGGCCAAAGCCGCCTGCGACGCCTGGCTCGCCGGTGAGGAGACGTCCCATGGCTGAACTCTTTCTCGAACTGTTCAGCGAGGAAATCCCCTCCGGTATGCAGGCCCGCGCGGCCGACGATCTGGGTTCGCTGCTGACCAAAGCGCTCGATGGCCTGAATCCGCGCGATCTGCGGACGTTTTTCGGGGCCCGACGCATCGCGGCAGTTCTGAACATCGATGCCGAAATCCCCGCCCGCAGCGTGTCTGAACGCGGCCCGCGCGAGGGCGCTCCGGAAAAGGCTCTGGAAGGCTTCACGCGCAAGCATGGCGTCACACCGGCGGATCTGGCGCAGGAAAACGGCTTCTGGGTTCTAAACAAGTCCCTTGATCCAGTGAGCGCGGAAAGCCGCGTTTCCGAAGCCGTGCCGGATCTGCTGTGGAAGTTCCCTTGGCCCAAATCCATGCGCTGGGGTGCGGGATCGAACTTCACATGGGTCCGCCCGCTGCGTCGGATCGCGTGCCTGCTGGACGGGCAGGTCGTGCCGTTCACCCTCGCCCGTGACGGGGATGACGCGCATGGGCTGAAGGCGTCGAACCTCTCCGAAGGTCACCGCTTCCTTGCAACCGGCGCGTTCGAAATCCTGTCCGCCTCGCAGTGGCAGGACGAGCTTGAGACGCGCTCGGTCATCGTGGACATGGACAGCCGCCGCGACATGGTCCGCACCGGCGTGGCACGGCTGGCGGAGCAGCATGGCATTACGGTCGTGCAGGATGACGGGCTGGTCGATGAGGTCTGCGGACTGGTCGAATATCCGGTGCCGCTTCTGGGCAAAATCGACGCGGCGTTCATGGATCTGCCTGCCGAAGTGATGCAGGTTTCCATGCGGATCAACCAGCGGTACTTCGCACTGCGCAATCCGGACGGGAAAGCCGCGCCGTACTTCGCCTTCATCGGCAATCTGCCGTTCAAGGACGGTGGCAAACTGACAACGGCGGGGAATGAGCGCGTGCTCCGCGCCCGTTTTGCCGATGCGCGACATTTCTGGGATCTGGACCGGAAAACGAAGCTGGCTGACCGCGTTCCGGCGCTGGCAGCGGTGACCTTCCATGCCAAGCTGGGCACGCAGGCCGAGCGCGCCGAGCGGATTTCGAAGCTGGCGGGCACCGTGGCACAGGCCATGGGACTCGACGGCGCACAGATTGCTCAGGCCGAGCGCGCGGGTCTGCTGGCCAAAGCCGATCTGACGACCGGGATGGTTGGCGAATTCCCGGAACTTCAGGGTGTCATGGGCGGCTATTACGCGGCGCATGATGGCGAAGACGAGGCCGTTTCCCGCGCCGTGGCCGAGCATTACCTGCCGCGCGGTCAGTCCGACGACACGGCAAAAATGCCGGTTTCAGTGGCCGTGGCCCTTGCGGACCGGCTGGATCTGCTGGCCGGGTTCTTTGCCATTGGCGAACTGCCGAGCGGTTCGGGCGATCCGTATGCGCTGCGTCGTGCCGCACTCGGCATCATCCGCACGATCCGTGACAACGGGCTGCGTCTGGACCTGACGACGCTGTTCGCAAAGGCGGCGAACGGACGTGCAGAGGGCGAACTGACCAAGCTGCCGGACTTTATGGCCGAGCGTCTGCGCGTGCAGCTTCGCAGTGAGGGAGAACGGCATGACGTTCTTGCGGCCATCCTGACGCACGGTCTGGATGGCTATCTGGTCCGGCTTCTGGCCCGGACCTCGGCTCTGTCGGACATGATCCAGACGGAAGACGGGCGCAACCTGCTCTCTGCCGCCAAGCGTGCCGCCAATATTCTGCGTATCGAGGATAAGAAGGACGGCCCGCATACCGGCGCGTCCGATCCGGCTCTCTATACGCAGGACGAAGAACGCGCTCTGGCCACAGGTCTGGATCAGGCCGTTCCTGCGATTGAAACAGCTCTCAAAGAAGAGCGTTTCACGGATGCGATGCAGGCTATTGCGGCCCTGCGCCCGACGCTGGATCGCTTCTTCGAGGCCGTGACGGTCAATGCACCGGAGCCGGAGGTGCGAGTCAATCGCCTCAAACTGCTGGCCCGCTTCCGCACCACAACGGCCCTGATTGCCGATTTTGGGCAGATCGAGGGCTGATTTTCAGGGGAAGCGCAGGATACGGATGTCTTTCGCTTCCCCTTCGACCGACCGTCGGCCCACAGACGCTCTGTTCCCTTCCACAAAAAAGGCGACGCTGATGAACCCGCTTCAGATTCACCTCATTACCGCCGAAGCCACAGACACGTCTGCCATCGTCAAGGGACATGTCAGCGGAGGCGTCGTCGGCGGACAGTCCGGTACGGTCGGAATGGTTCATGGGCGCACTGACACCATTCTCTCCACGCATATCTTTTACGAAAACCGGGCCTATACGCTCAGTCAGGTTAACGGGAAGCTTCCGATCCGGGCCGGAGACAGGCTGCTTGTCCTGTGTCGCAAGACAAAGACCGGAGAATGGGGTGTTCTGTCCGTCCTGAACCTGAGCAACGGGACGTCCTATCGTCATAGTAGCGGGGCTATAGCGATCTATCTGTGGGCGGCGGCTTTTCTGTCGCTTTTCACCATATTTTTCGGGGTCGGGCTCGTTCTGGCCCCGCTCATGCTCTATCTGGCGGGGAAATTCACGTTTGTGACCATGCCACAGATTCAGGCCGCTAATGCCCGTCTGACCATGATCGAAGCCCTCCCGCCAGAGGCCCGTGACGCTTCGATTGCGGACTTCAACACATCGCCGCCGACCTCTATAGCCCGCACACCCGCCGATATTCTGGCCGGGCGTCACAGGACCTGAGGGGCACACGCAGGATCCGTCGGTTCTCAGCGTTTGCGGATCTGGGCGGTCATTGGTGAAGGCTGGATGCCGTAAGTGATGATTGTTCCGGAAGGGGCGCGCTCGAACTCTGCGGCTTTCGTATAGAAATCCGACATTGGAAAGAATGGAAAGTGCCAGTCCCGGATACAGGCTGCTGTGACGAGCAGGAGCGTCGAGACGCCGGCTGCCTTCAGCGCAGGACGCGGAGCACGAGCAAGAACGAAGAATGACCCGAGCAGGGTCAGCATCGCGAAGATGTAATACCGATCGCTCCAGCCAGAATACTGCATGACATGCCACTGGGGCTGATCAATGGACACCTGAGGATGGGCCAGGGCCGCCGCAAACGTCAGCCCGGAAGCAAGAAGCGCCTCACGGAAAATCGCGGGACCCCGCAGACAGGCATAGATCAGGGCGGCGATCCCCAGAAGACAGAGTACAACCGCCGGGCTACGGTGCTGCCACCACAATGCCGACCCCGCCACATCCGCAGCGGCATGCTGCCCGAACAGGAGGCCGATCTCGATATTGAGGGCGATAATGCGCATCCCCGTGATGAGCGAGGCGCCAAGTTCAGTGCCAACCCGCTGATGCGCTTTGTGCAGATAGGTCAGCGCCTGCAATCCGACGCACAAAGTAACGAACGCCAGTCGTATCAGATGTGAACGATCCCGGACCGCTGCAACCCGGAGCAGAGCGATCGGAAACAGGAAGACGCAGAACGGCCCTGTCAGCCCTGACAGCAGCAGGACTGCTCCGTCGAACAGGCGCTGCCCCCAGCCCTGTGGCGGCGTGCTCTGGAGAACCAGAAACGCCAGAATGGCGAGGTGCCACTGGGAATTGGTGAGATTGACCTGCACTTCGTAGGAATTGGGCAACGCGACCATGAACAGCGCGAACAGCAGGCGCGACGTCCTGTCCGGCCATGCCTGATCGAGACGTCCGGTGAGCAGGAACAGAGGCGGCGCGAGCTGCACCATAAAGGCCACGACCGCAAAAAGGGTCGGAGCCAGATGGAACGGCAACCCCTGTGCCAGAAGGCCGATCAAGCGCGGGAAGGTCTGGAGGTATCCCGTCTCCGGATTGAGCAGGCTTGCCAGACCCTGCTCATAGGCCTGCGGGTACCAGACCCATGAATCTTCTCCCCAGAACTGCGCCATCAGCAGTGCGCCTGGATGTCTCAGGAACAGGGTCACTGCGAAGACCAGTCCCCAGAGCACCATCTGACGCACGGACATCCCACCCTGCGGGATCGTGAGGGCACGCAGATACTCAGTCCTCATCGTCTTCCATCCCCGGATCGCGTTCATTCCGATGCACCCAGGCGGACATGAGCAGGCCAAAGCCGAACATCATCGTCAGCATCGCCGAACCGCCATAGGAAATCAGCGGCAGCGGCACGCCACCAACCGGGATCGCGCCCATAACCATCGACAGGTTTACGGCGCAGTACAGGAAAAAATCCATCGCAATGCCCAGACCCAGCAGCCGCCCGAACTGGTTGCGGCTGCGGATCGCAATGAGCATTCCACCCATGACGAGCGTTGCAAGCAAGGCGATAACGGCAATCCCGCCGACGAAGCCCCATTCCTCCCCGATCATGGTGAAGATGAAGTCCGTCTGTTTTTCCGGCAGGAAATTCAGCTGTCCCTGACTGCCATGCAAATATCCCTCACCCCACATCCCGCCCGAACCGAGAGCAATCTTGGACTGGATGATGTTGTAGCCAGCGCCGAGCGGATCATGTTCGGGATGCAGGAAGGTGTCGATCCGGGCTTTCTGGTAGTCATGCAGATGGCTGTAGATCAGCTTTCCCATGAAAGGCAGCGGCGCCACGAGCAGCAGGATCTGCCACAACCGCATTCCCGCCGCGAAGAACATCGCCGCCCCGATGACGCCGATGATAGTGGCCGTGCCGAGATTGGGTTCCTTGAGTACCAGCAGGACCGGCAGCAATGTCAGGAGCGCGGGCGGGATCAGGCGCAGCGGATTGCCCATCCGCTCGTTGCCAATCCGATGAAACCACGTCGCCAGCATCAGGACGAGGCCGATCTTGGCGAATTCGGAGGGCTGGAACTGCATCCCCGCCAGATTGATCCAGCGTTCCGCCCCCTTCCCGACATGCCCCATCCGCAACACAAGAGCGAGGAGCGTGACCGAGAGCAGATAGACGGGAACCGCCGCCATCCGCAGAACGCGCGGACTGACGAGCGAGACCGCAATCATCATGACAAGGCCGAAGCCGAACCGCACCATCTGCGGCCCGGCAAACGGCTTGGCCGAGCCTCCGCCCGCGGAATAGAGCGCGATATAGCCCACACCCGCCAGCACACAGACCAGCAGGACATACAGCCAGTTGACCTGAAGCAGACGCGCCATGGGCCTGAAATCAGGCTCGGCACGCAGGAGGCGGCGGTCGGATTTGAGAAAGCCGAACGTGTTCAGGCCGTTACGTTTCATTGCGTCGCTCCCCGCTCCGGCTGATCATCTGCAACGGGGTTCTCCGTGGGAGCAGAAGCGCTGGCTTCAGCAGGGACGGACGGCGTTTGTGCCTCCACAGGGGGTTGCGGAGCGGCAGGTCGGACGTCACTGGCCGGATCGCGCAGCAGAGTATCGGTCATGATGAGTTTGGCGAGCGGAGCGGCTTCGTCCGCGCCCGCATTGCCATGTTCCACCACCACCGCAACGGCATATTTCGGATTGTCGTACGGCGCAAAGCAGATGAACAGCGCATGGGGGCGGTATTCCCACGGCAGGTTCATGGAGTTGAAGTGCCCGGATTCACGCAGTGCCCGCGACACACGCCGGACCTGCGCCGAGCCTGTCTTTCCGGCCATCTGAATGCCCGGCAGATCCAGCCTCGCCTTGGGAGCCGTGCCGTGCTGATCGTTGACGACCGCAAACATGCCGCCGCGCACGACATCCAGAAATTCCTCTGGAAGATCGACCTTGGGCACCGCCTCGTCCGATGCCATGGCGGAAATCTGGTCATTGGTCGCCCGCAGCAGATGCGGCTGAACATTACGGCCCGAAGCGATGCGGGAGGTATAGGTCGCAAGCTCCAGCGGTGTGACCTGCACGAAGCCCTGCCCGATGCCGGCATTGACCGTATCGCCGCCATTCCAGTGAAAGCCGTGCTTCTGGCGCCATTCCGGTGTCGGGATCACACCGGACCGGACATGGGGCAGTTCGATATCTGGCCTGACACCCAGACCCATCAGGTTGCCGACGGCCTTGATCGGGTCCATGCCGCAACGACGCGCCACTTCGTAGAAATAGACGTCACAGGAATATTTCAGACCCTCGCGCATGTTGATCATGCCGTGGCCCCACCGGTTCCAGCAATGGAAACGCACGCCACCCAGATCGTAATATCCGGGGCAGTTGAAACGGTCCTGCGCCGTAACGGAACCGGATTTGAGGGCTGCGAGCGCCACGGCGGGCTTGAAGGTCGAGCCGGGCGGATAAAGACCAGACACGGCCTTGTCCACCAGCGGCGTGCGCGGATCACTGGCCCATTCGTTCCATTGAGCATGGCTGACGCCTGAATCGAACAGGGACGGATCGAAAGACGGTGTGCTGACCATCGCCATCACTTCGCCGTTCCGACAGTCCATGACGACCGCACTCGCCACACGGTCTTCAAGACGATCAAGAACCTGTTGTTGCAGGACGGAATCCAGCGTCAGGCGCACGTCCTCGCCCTGTTGCCCTTCTACGCGGTCGATCTCGCCGATGACACGGCCGACCGCGTTGACTTCCATCTCCACGGAGCCCGGCTCACCACGCAGGGAGGCTTCCTGCGTCTGCTCGATCCCAGCGCGACCGACGCGCATTCCCGGCAGCGAAAGCGTCGTGTCCTTCGCCACGTCCTCCTCGTTCGGAGGCGCGACATAGCCCACGATATGGGCGGTCAGCCCCTTGAACGGATACAGCCGCGTCGAGCCCACATCGACCAGCACACCCGGTAGAGACGGCGCGTTGAGTTCGATCCGGGCCATGTCGTCCCAAGACAGGAATTCGTGCAGCGTAACGGGAACGTATTTATGGACGTGCCGTAGATCACGCTCGATGCGCGTGCGGTCATGCTCATCCAAAGGCACGATCTGGGAGAAACGCTCGATAACGGCCGGGATGTCCGTCGTCTCTTCCGGCATCAAAAGCGCGCGCCAGCTGACCTTGTTGTCTGCAAGAGCCACACCGAAACGGTCATGGACCGTGCCGCGCGCAGGCGCGAGAAGGCGTTTGCTGGTCCGGTTGCGTTCGGCAAGCTGGCGCAGATGCCCGCCATCCACGACCTGAAGATTATACAGCCGCCGCCCGAGCACCCCCAGAACCCCGGCCTGCACGGCCATAACCAGCAGGGCGCGGCGCGTGAAAACGCCGCGCCCCGAACGCACAGGCTCAGCCTGACGTTTCTGGCGTATCCGCGAACGGAAAGGAGTGTTTCGGGAAAACATCAGGGCAGGATTTCAGATCCGGAAAAGAAAACAGCCTTCGACGCGGCACGTAGAAGGACGCTGTCAGGCCTGATCGGGATTGGCAAATGTGCGGCGTCCCCAGACGAACAGCGCGGTCAGGCTGGGATAGATACCGATTGTCAGCGCCGCCTGAAAGAGGCCAGGTGCGGGAGAGAGCAGTGCCACGGCGTGCAGACACACGAGCGCCCACTGAAAGAAGGAGGCGATTATAGCAAAAATACTGAAAATCAGCCACCCCATGAGAAATCCCAGACGCGACAGGCCATAGCGCCAGTGATGCGCCACACCGTAAATCACCAGAAGCGACAGCAGCACTGTTCCCGGCGGCCCGAAGCTGAAAATTTCCACAACCAGCCCACACAGGAAGACCGCAAGCGCCGGCATGGAGCGGGGACGGCTATGGGCCCAGAACCAGACCGTACACATCGCAATCCCGAACTGAAGCTGCGCCTGTCCGGGAATTCCAAACGGCGCGGAGAGCAGGATGGCCGAAAACATGATGAACAGCGACGGCATCGCCGCCCGGATGGACATGTCGAGCGCGCGGCGGAAAGTCTGTTTGGGTTCGACTGCGGAATGCAGATGGGGCGTGGAGTTCTCGGCGACCATGCGCTTACTGCCCTCCCCGTCCCGGCATATCCGGCAGGTTGGGCAGCCATGAGAATGGCAGCGGCCCGGTAAGCGGATTCTGCGGCAGTTTCTTTACCCGCACGCGGCCCGGCGCATCCGGCGCCTGCGAATCGTCATCGCCATAATCGAACACGCGCACGATATCGAGCCGGTCCAGATCCGCATCCGGCACCACAACCGGGCGGTTCGGTGCGCTGTAATGCACCGTGCCGACCGGCAGCCCGGCGGGCATTGTGCTCTGGCCCCGCGTCTCGACGCGTTCACCTTCAACGGGATGATGGTCCTGCGGGTAGAAGATCAGGCGCGGCGCGGCGGTATCGTCACCGGCCATGATCGCATCCCCATGCGAGGAGGCCAGCGTGACGGGAATACGGCTGGCATCGTCATTGATCATCAGAACACGGACCGTATGGGGGCCGACTTCCGTCACACGGCCCAGCAATCCTGCCGCATCCAGCGCGACATCCCCGATCCGGACCTGATGGCCACTGCCCACATCCAGCAGAACCGCGCGCGAATACGGCCCCCCATCGTCGCGGGTGACGCGTCCGGTCACATATTGGGGAACGATCTGCGGAATCCAGTGCAGGCTGTTCTTAAGACGGCCATTTTCCGCCGCCAGCGCGACCGCGACATCGTACCAGTGTCGCAGAGCGCGGTTTTCGTCCCGAAGACGAGAGTTTTCTTTGGCCAGATCGGTCGCACCCCGCAGATCCGTCAGCCAGACGGCCACACGCTCCTGCGGCCAGACCAGTCCGTGATAGGCCGGGGCCATGAAATCCGTTGCCATCAGCCGCACGCCGTCAACAGCCGGACGACGGACCAGCCCCAGAAGGACAAGCCCGACCGCCAGCAGGATCAGGAGAGGCAGGATGGCCTTTGCAAGCACCTGCCGGGCATGGATGGACAGCATCCGGCGTCAGCCAGTCCTCAGTACATGCTGCTCAGAACACTACGCAGACGGCGCATTTCCTCCAGCGCCCGTCCCGTTCCGAGTGCGACGCAGGATAGAGCGTTCTCCGCAACCGTCACGGGCAGGCCCGTATAGAGGCGCAGTACCTCGTCCAGACGATACAGAAGCGCACCACCACCCGAGAGAACGATGCCCTTGTCCACAATATCGGCGGCCAGTTCGGGCGGCGTGTTTTCAAGCGCGGTCGTCACGGCATCGACGATCTGCATGACGGGTTCGGCCAGACTCTCGGCAATCTGCGCCTGGCTGACGACCACTTCACGCGGCACACCATTAATAAGGTCGCGGCCCTTGATCTCCGTCAGCGGACCGTCCGGGTTTGCAGGATCGTCCGGCATCATGGCGGATCCGAGTTCGATCTTGATCCGCTCAGCCGAGCTTTCGCCGACCAGAAGATTATAGGTCTTGCGAATATAGGAGATGATGGCTTCGTCCATCTTGTCTCCGCCCACGCGCGCGGAACGGGCATAGACGATGCCGCCGAGGGAAATGACAGCAACTTCCGTCGTGCCACCGCCAATATCCACGATCATGCTGCCCGAGGGTTCCGTGACCGGCAGGCCCGCGCCAATGGCTGCCGCCATGGGCTCTTCGATCAGCATGACCTTGCGTGCGCCCGCGCTCTCCGCACTTTCCTGAATCGCACGACGTTCGACCGCCGTGGCGCCGGAAGGTACGCAGATGATGATCTGCGGGCTGGCGAAAGCGCGGCGGTTGTGAACTTTGCGGATGAAATGTTTGATCATTTCTTCCGCAACTTCAAAGTCCGCAATCACACCATCGCGCAGCGGACGGATGGCCGTGATGTTTCCCGGCGTGCGGCCAACCATCTGCTTGGCTTCATTGCCAACCGCAAGAACCTGTTTCTTGCCACGCACTTCGGCGATCGCCACAACGGAGGGCTCATCGAGGACAATGCCGCGACCCTTGACATAAACGAGCGTGTTGGCAGTGCCGAGGTCGATGGCCATGTCGGCAGACATGAGACCCAGCAGACGAGAAAACATCCAAAACTCCTGGCGCGGCTCTGTGCGGGTGACAGATGGCGGATCGTGATTGCGGGGCGGTTCCCCGCGGGTGGACTTAACCAGACGCGGCAGGTTCAGCAAGGCCCGGAGAGTCAATATAATGCGCGCGACGGGATCGGGGCGTCCAGATCCCATTTTTCAGATCCCATCCGGGGACATGGAAAAAAATAATCGTGCGCCCCGATCCTGCCACCCTTCTGTCACGTTATATGTGTCTAGAAGTGCGAAACCGTTCCTTCCGACCCGATCATCGGATTACGGACCGGAACGTCAAACAGGATGATTTGTCATGAAAACCCTTACAACACCCCGCTTTCTGGCAGCTCTGGCTCTCTGTGGCGTCGCTCTCACCGGCTGCGGCAGCCCGTATGACAGCGGATCCCGTGCCGGGTCCGGCGCCCTGATCGGTGCAGGTGGTGGTGCAGCAATCGGCGCGCTGGCCGGTGGCGGACGCGGTGCGCTCATCGGTGCGCTGGCTGGTGGCGGCACGGGGGCCGCAGTTGGTGCCGCAACGACACCTAACCGCCCACGCAACGGATATTGAGCTATAAGCAGCGCTCACTCCGTGAGAGACGATCAAGGATTCGGACTATGAGGACCGCTTTTTCCCATACTGGCCTGCGCTGCACGGCGTTGGTCGGAGCATTTGCCACGATCATGGCTCTGGGTGGATGTGAAGGGAATTACAACCCTGGCTCCCGCGCACTGGGAGGCGGCCTTCTGGGCGGCGGAACAGGTGCTGCGATCGGCGCGCTGGCAGGCGGCGGTCGTGGCGCGGCGATCGGTGCTCTGGCGGGCGGCGTTCTGGGAGCCGGCGCAGGGGCGATCACCACACCCAACCGCCCCAGTTCCCAAAGCGGCTATGGCCAGCAGCAGGGCTATTACAACAATCAGCAGGGCGCTTACCCGCAACAGCAGGGTCAGTATATGCAGCCGCAGTACCAGTGTCCGCCGAACACGAACTGTCAGCAGCCGCAATATCCCAATGGCTACCCAAACAACACTTATCCGCCCAATAGCGGATATTCACAGCAGGGTGGCTATCAGCAGCAACCCCCGGCTCAGAGCTATCCGGGCAATTACGGCTACTGAGCCGTAACACCCCGCCCCATCTGCCTCAGATCATTCTCAGGCCGATAATAGCCAGAAGGATGCCCAGAAACCATCTCTGTGCATCCTCTGGCAGCCGTCCTGCCAGAAGCGTTCCCAACAGAATGCCAGGAATGGACCCCATCAGCAGTTCTACAAGCACGACGGAATCGACCGCGCCCTGAAGCCAGTGTCCGCCACCGGCCAGAAGCGCCAGCGGGACGGCATGGGCGATATCCGTCGCCACCAGTTCGCGCGTACTGACACGTGGATAAAGCACCGTCAGCGCGGCCATGCCGATTGCCCCAGCCCCGACAGATGACAGCGTGACCAGCGTTCCGAGAACGACACCCAGAACGACCGTCAGCACATCCACCGTCTGCGGACGCAGCGTACCGGCATTGGCAGACCATTTCTGAAGCCACGGCTTGAACAGGATGGCAGGTACCGTCAGCAGAAGTGCGATGCCCAGCACTTCGGTGATGAGTTTCGAGATGAACGGGCTCGGACCAAAGTGACGCAGGAAAATCAGGCACAGCAAACCGGCCGGAAGACTTCCAGCCATCTGAAGAAAAACGATCCTCCGGCGTACAACACCGTGATGGCGATTGAGTGCCGTCCCGAAGATCTTGGTAATAGCGGCATAAAGCAGATCAGTGCCGACCGCCGATTGCGGTTTAACGCCGAAAAGCAGGATCAGCAGCGGGGTCATCAGGGAGCCACCGCCCACGCCGGTCATTCCAACCAGAAAGCCTACCAGCAGTCCTGAAAGCGTATAGAGCCATGAATGCGGCATGAGGGTTCCTTGTCCGGCCAGATAAGAAAACCATACCGATCGTATTATGTTTGTCCACTGCTTATATAAACTATTTTGTATAGTCGATATAGCCATTGGACAAGAAAAACGGGCATGCAGAGATCCTCTGCATGCCCGCTGACTGAAGGAGAACCGTTCCGGGTGGATCAGGACAGAGCTTCCGGCTCCCTACGCTCGCGCTTGGTCAGGAGCTTGTTCAGTGCATGAATATAAGCACGGACAGCGGACACCACCGTATCGGCATCAGCACCCTGCCCGTCCACAAGCTTGCCGTTTTCCTGCAAACGCACGGTCGTACGCGCCTGCGCATCCGTGCCTTCCGTGACGTTGGCTACCGAGAACAGCGCCAGTTCGGCTGTGTGCGGGAACGCTTCACCAATGGCGCGGAAAGCGGCATCGACCGGGCCGTTACCACTGACCGCAGCGTACTGAATGGCGCCGTCCACGCTGATTTCGAGCTTGGCCTGAGACTTCTGCTTCGTCCCGGAAGCCAGTTCCAGCGAGATCAGATGGACCCTCTCATGATCGCGGCTCTCGTCATCGACAAGGGCGCGGATATCATCGTCGAACACGACTTTCTTGCTGTCAGCCAGATCCTTGAAACGTGCAAAAGCAGCGTTCAGAGCCTCGTCTTCCAGCGGTGGGTAGCCGAGCTGTGCCAGCTTGTCGCGGAACGCCGCGCGGCCGGAATGCTTACCCATGACCAGCGATGTCTTGTTCCAGCCCACGCTCTCCGGCGTCATGATTTCGTAGGTCGCAGCATTCTTCAGGATCCCGTCCTGATGGATACCGCTTTCATGCGCAAATGCATTGCGCCCGACGATTGCCTTGTTCGGCTGCACGTCAAAGCCCGTGATCGTCGCCAGCATACGCGACATGCCCAGCAGCTTCGTCGTCTCGATGCCGGTCACCTTACCGTACTGGTCGTGACGGGTCCGCAGGGCCATGACGATTTCTTCAAGCGCGGCATTGCCTGCACGTTCGCCGATGCCGTTGATCGTGCATTCGATCTGACGCGCCCCACCCTCGACGGATGCCAGAGTGTTGGCGACGCCGAGACCCAGATCGTTGTGGTTATGTGCGGAGAAAATCACCTGATCCGCACCTGGAACGCGCTCGCGCAGCATGGTGAAGATCGCGCGCATTTCTTCCGGCGTAGCAAAACCGACCGTATCGGGGATGTTGATCGTGTTCGCGCCATTGCGGATCGCCATTTCGACGCAGCGACACAGGAAGTCGGGATCGGTCCGCGAGCCGTCCTCGGCCGACCATTCCACGTCATCCGTGTACTGCCGGGCCTTCTGGTTGCCGGACGCGATGATATCCAGAACCGTTTCCGGTTCCATCCGCAGCTTGTACTTCATGTGCAGCGGAGACGTGGAAATGAAGTTGTGGATGCGCGGACGCTCGGCCTTCTTCAGGGCCTCGCCACAGGATTCGATATCCCGCTTGCCACCACTGCGGGCCAGACCGCAGATCACCGAACCACGAACGTCCTCGGCAATCCGACGCACGCTCTCGAAATCGCCTTCGGACGCCACAGGGAACCCGGCTTCAATCACATCCACACCCAGAGCGCTCAACGCATGGGCCATGCGGAGCTTCTCTTCGAGGTTCATCGAAAAGCCGGGGGACTGTTCGCCGTCGCGCAGCGTGGTGTCGAAAATGATGACGCGGTCGTCGGCGATGGTGCCGAAGGACGGGTGATGGAAAGTCATGATTGTGATCGTCTCGTCTGGTTCAGGGTGGCTTTCGGTCTGTTATCCCCTGAACGCAACGGAGCGCTGTCCGCCTAGAATAAGGCGTTCAGGGGCCGATAAGTCGAAGCGAGAGGATCGAAAGAAACGTCATGGGTGCGTTAAATGACCGATTCTTGCGCCATGCGCAACCCGCATGATCATAAAGTCTCCCCCGCGCACAAAGCGGGTCAGCCGGTCATGACACCGGCGCGCGTTGCAAAATAACGGTCTATGGCGGTTTTCATGGCACTGGCGACCTGTGTGCGGTGCACCGCCTGACGTAGGGCGGCTTCATCAAGCCGGTTCGACATGAAGCCCATCTCGACCAATACCGACGGAATTTCGGAAGATTTCAAAACCACGAACGCCGCATGACGTGATGGATGGGTCAGCAGTCCGATCCTGTTCCGGAACGAATTGACTACACTGGCCGCCATATGAGCCGACCCCCGACGCGTTTCTTCCGAAACGAGGCTCGCGAGGATCTGCTGCACATCGGGCGACATTCCATGAAAGGCCGGTCCGGCAAAGCGGTCGGCACTGTTCTCAGTCTTTGCAAGGGATGCTGTCTGCGCGTCCGACGCCCCGCCTGAAAGTGTGTAAACACTCGCGCCCCGCACATCCCTGTCATGCAGGGCATCGGCATGCATGGAAATAAAGAGATGCGCCTGATGCTGTTGTGCCAGTTCGACACGTCCTTCAAGCGGAATGAACCGGTCTTCGGAACGGGTCATGGCAACACGGTATTGACCCGAAGCCAGAAGCTGGCGGCTCAGTTCGGACGCTGCGGCTTCGGCGATATGCTTTTCATAGGTACCTGAAACCCCGATGGCGCCAGGGTCCTTGCCGCCATGTCCCGGGTCCAGCATCACAAGAGGTTTCAGAGGCAGCGCACCACGATGCACGGCGGGAGCGTGCAGCTTTGCGTGAACCGGGTGACGTCCGAAGGCTGTCAGAGGCGTCAGCAGAGACACTCCCGAAAGACCGCCGAAAGCCAATATGCGTCGCGTCAGCATCCCTTGTTTCCCGGTTACAGCGGTGAATGACGAAACCACCATACAGCACGAAACCCTGTCAGGAACATGGCAGAAGGCTTCGGCCGACAGCGCCCCACGCAGAAATGAAAAATGCTGCATCTACCCCGGACTTGCCACAGACAGCAGTTTCGGTCATCCTACACGACAGGGACCTGTAAAGCGCGGTCCGACCGGATACGGGCCTTAACCTTTCCCGTGCCGCTCCCGCCTTTTCCTGTCTCCGCCACGACGTCCCGTCGTTTGACAGATGCGCGACTAGCCTTCCGCACCCTGTCCTGACCGGATCGAACTGGTGATATGTCACTCCGGTACAGGCCAGACGCCCGTCCGGATCAGGTTTTTCATCCGGCTCCGGAGTTCCGGACCGGCCGTCTGTTCAGGGGACGAATGTCACTCAACGTGCTCGCAGCCAACAACCTCAGTGAAACGGGACCCAACATGTCCCGTCGCTGTGCGTTCGGACTGCGCCGTTCCCCCCACCCCACACAATCTGACGTTCCCCCCGGCCCAGGCAGCCATTGCGGAGCGTCGTGGAGTTCAGTGTTCCATGACCAAGCGTATGCTCATCGACACCACGCACGCGGAAGAAACGCGTGTTGTGGTCATGGATGGTGACCGCGTCGAAGATTACGACGTCGAGACATCGACCAAGAAGCAGCTCAAGGGCAATATCTATCTTGCCAAGGTCATTCGCGTAGAGCCGAGCCTTCAGGCCGCTTTCGTCGAATATGGCGGCAACCGCCACGGCTTCCTCGCCTTCAGCGAAATCCACCCGGACTATTTCCAGATTCCTGTCGCAGATCGCGAAAAGCTCATCGCGCTCCAGGAAGAGGAAATTGCCGAACGCGGTGATGCCGAAGATGCGGCCGACAACGAAACGGTTTCCGAAGACGCTTCCGAAAGCGAAGACGGTGACAACCACGACCGTCGTGCCCCCGAAACTGTTGGTGGCGAGCATGATACGGGCGAGGAAAGCGCATCATCACGTCGCACGGCCCGCTTCCTGCGCAACTACAAGATTCAGGAAGTCATCCGCCGCCGTCAGGTGCTGCTGGTGCAGGTCGTCAAGGAAGAGCGCGGCAACAAGGGCGCGGCCCTGACCACCTACATCTCCCTTGCCGGTCGCTATTGTGTCCTGATGCCAAACGCCCTGCGTGGCGGTGGCGTCTCGCGTAAAATCACCTCCGATGCTGACCGCCGCCGTCTGCGCGACGTGATTGCAGAACTGGACCTGCCGAAGTCCATGGCGATGATCGTCCGCACGGCTGGTGCCGGACGCTCGGCACAGGAAGTAACGCGCGACTGCGAATATCTGCTTCAGCTCTGGGACGACATCCGCTCCCACGCCCTGTCTTCGGTCGCGCCGACGCTGGTTTATGAGGAAGCAAGCCTCATCAAGCGCGTGATCCGCGATCTGTTTTCCAAGGACATCGAAGACATCCTCGTGGATGGCGAAGCCGCCTGGAAGAGCGCACGTGAGTTCATGCGCCTGCTGATGCCGAGCAACGCCAACAAGGTGAAGCTGTGGCAGAACCGCGGCCAGAGCCTGTTTGCGCGCTATAATGTCGAACACCATCTGGACGCGATGTTCTCGCCGACCGCTCGCCTGCCTTCGGGCGGCTATCTGGTCATCAACCAGACCGAAGCACTCGTCGCCATCGACGTGAACTCCGGCAAGTCCACGTCGCAGCGCAACATCGAGGAAACGGCCCTGCGCACGAACCTCGAAGCAGCCGAGGAAGTGGGGCGCCAGCTCCGTCTGCGCGATCTGGCTGGTCTGGTCGTGATCGACTTCATTGACATGGAAAGCCGCCGCCACAACGCACAGGTGGAAAAGCGCCTCAAGGAAGCGCTGCGCTCCGACCGTGCGCGCATTCAGGTCGGGCATATTTCCCATTTCGGTCTGCTGGAAATGTCCCGCCAGCGCCTGCGCCCGTCCATCGCAGAATCCGTCCTCACGCCCTGCCCGCATTGTCAGGGCACCGGCTTCATCCGTGGGACGGAAAGCTCGGCCCTGCACGTTCTGCGCGCCATTGACGAAGAAGGCGCACGCCAGCGTTCAGCCGAAATCGAAGTTTATGTCGGCTCCGAGATCGCGCTTTATATTCTCAACCACAAGCGCTCGTGGCTCGCGGATATCGAACGCCATCATCGCATGCAGGTCATCTTCCGTACGGAAGAAAACCTTGCAGCGGCAGATATGCGGATCGAACGTCTGAAAGCCCAGATCCCGGCTCCGGCACAGGCCCGTGCTCCGGAACGGACGGAACGCACTATGGAGCGTGCGCCAGAAAGCGTCCGCACGATCGAGATCATCGAAGAACAGGCTCCGGTCGCCCCGCGGACGGAGACCCCGGTCGTCGATGCGGAAATCATCGAGGATGTTGTGCCGTCGGAAGGTCACGAAGACAGCAACGATGGCCGTCGCCGCCGTCGCCGTCGCCGTCGTGGCGGTCGTCGCGAGCATAACGGAGACGTCGCAGCGGACGCACCGCAGGACCACATCGTCCATGCGCCCGAAGAGCGTGAGACCCCGGTTGCGGACAGTGCCGACGAAAACGGCATCATTCCGGGCCGCCGTCGCACCCGTTTCAAGCGCGTCGTCAGGGAGACCGAAGGCTCCGAAGCACCACACGCAGAGCCGGTAGCCGAAGCCCGCGACGTGGCACCCCGGCGTCCTGCTCCCGCAGCGCGCCCTGCCGCACCGGCGCCCGTCGCCCGCAACCCGCGCCGCTGGGAAGAACGCGAAGAGCGTCCCGTCCAGCATCGCTATACGGGCCCTACGCCTGCCGATCCGTTCGGCGGCAGCTTCGACATCTTCGACGTGATCGAACAGGCGGAATTTGAAGGGACGACACAAGCCCTTCAGACCGGGATCAGCATCCCTGCGGATGTTGTGATCGAGCACACCCCGGCTGTCGAAACGGTCGTTGTCGTGGAAGAGCCCGCAGTCGAAGCTCCAGTAGCGGAAGCTCCAGCAACGGAAGAGGCTGCGAAGCCCCGCCGTGGTCGCGGACGTCGCCCGGCCCGTGCCAAGGCGGTGGATGCCGCTCCCGCCGAGACGGTTGCGGAAGCCCCTGCGGCGGACGTCGCTCCGGCTGTGGAAGAATCCGCAACCGAAGAGGCTCCCAAGCCCCGTCGAACCCGGGCCCGTCGGGCTCCGAAGACTGTTGCCGCTGAAGCCCCGGCCGAACCCGCTGCGGAAATCGTGGCAGCTCCGGTAGAAGTCGCAGCGGAAGAGCCTGCCAAGCCGAAGCGTGGCCGGACCCGTCGCACGCCGAAGGCCGCCGCTGTTGAGACGCCTGCCGAGGATGGAAACATCCTTCAGCCGGTAAATATTGACGAAGTCGCTCCGGCGAAGCGTCGTGCGGGATGGTGGAAGCGCTGATCCGTCAGCACTTTCCACACCTATAAAAAAGGCCGGTCAGGAAATCCTGACCGGCCTTTTTCTTTGAAACTGAATGAAGCGGTGACCTGCTTCAGCGGCAGACGCTCTGCGCCCCGGTTGCCGCGATATAGGTGCCGGTCAGCGGCTGGAAACAGGCATTGCGCGGACAGGAACTCGTGCTGGCCAGACTTTGCGGATACAGCGCCGCACCAGCCTGTGCCTGTTCCTGAAGCGCTGATCCGCAGAGCGGTGTGTTCAGCGGCGCGGAAGGATCATTGAACAGATTCTTCTTGCCGTCTTCAGGCGCTTCTTCCGCCAGACCCGGCGCAAAATCCTGTGGCGGGATCCGGGCCTGCGTCGTAGCGGCGGCAGGGCGCGCGGGGGCCGTGGGCTGCTCGGCGCAGGCTGCAAGCAGTGGCAGGGCAACGAGACTCAACCAGAACGAACGCATGCAGACTCCGGATCGCATATCAGATGGATGAATAAATCAAAGCCCAAGATCGCCCTGCGGCGACAGACTGTCCAGTCTTGCGCCACGATCTCCATCCACGAAAGACAGAACGACGCGATCGGCAACAGGTCGGGCTTCCGCACTCGTAACAGGCTGTCCGTTCATATCCTGCACGAGCACATAACCGCGACTGAGAATGGCGCGGGGCGAGACGGCTTCTAGATGGCTACCCACCCCCTGAAGGCGGGCCTGCTGAAGACGGATGGCGCTTCTGAGAACGTCCGGCGACAGGCGCTGACGTTCGGTGCGCAAATGGAAGGTCTGGAGCGACCGCTGCCATGAGGCGTCCAGACCGCCGGACACCATCTGCAAGGCGGCACGACGGCGTTCGATCAGTAACTCGGGGTTCGGCAGATGGGTAGCGGAGGCGTTCAGGCGAGCTCTCGCACGACTGACGAGAAGTTCTGGCGCGGGCAAACGCAGGGCCTGCAGACGCGCTTGGCTGCGCCCGATCAGAAGCTCCGGCGACGGCAGATGCATCCCCGGCGCATCAAGCCGATGCCGGACGCGCATGACGAAGGACGGTAGCGCCAGATCGAGCCGCTGACCCCGATCCTCCAGACGCATCCGGGCGGAATCCAGCAGTCCCGGCAGGTCGGGCAGACGGGCGGCGGCCTGATCCAGCCGCGCACGGGCCGTCTGAATGATACGGGTCAGCGCACCTATCAGACGCGCATTCCGGTGCGCCATGTCCGCGACCATTTCCGAGCGCAGCGGCACGGCCATTTCGGCGGCGGCGGTCGGGGTGGGCGCACGACGGTCTGAGACGAGATCGATCAGGGTCGTGTCGGTCTCATGCCCGACTGCGGAAATGACCGGAACCGGACAGGCCGCGACGGCGCGAAGGACGCGCTCGTCGTTGAACGCCATCAGGTCTTCAAGAGAGCCACCGCCGCGCGCAACGATCAGCACATCCGGCGTGCGCGGACGGCGGACGGACATGCCCTCGATGGCGGCGGCAATCTGGGCCGCCGCGCCTTCGCCCTGCACCGGAACCGGCCAAAGCAGAACATCGCGTGGAAAGCGGCGGCTGATCGTGGTGATGATATCGTGCAGAACCGCACCGGAGCGCGATGTAATGACGCCAACGAGAGACGGCAGAAAAGGTATGGCCTTCTTGCGCTCGGGGTCGAACAGACCTTCTTCAAGCAGTTTGCGGCGCAGGCGCTCGATATTTGCGAGCAAAGCCCCCTCGCCTGCAAACTCCATGCGGTCGATGACCAGCTGATAGCTGGAGCGCTCGCCATAAGCCGAGACGCGTCCGGTCGCGATGACCTCGTTGCCGTTCTCGGGCGCCATGCCGAGGCGCGAGACGCTCCCGCGCCAGATCACACCCGCGATCTTGCCGCCTTCATCTTTAAGCGACAGGTAGATATGCCCGGACGGATAGCGTTTGAGTTCCGTGATCTCGCCGCGCACACGGACACGTCCGAATCCGCTCTCCAGAGTGCGTTTGATCGCCCCCGAAATCTCGGAAACCGAATATTGCGGTACATTCCCGCGGATCGACGCGCCATCACTCTCCATCATGGCGCCAGTCTATGCTACGCACGCCCTCAAACGAAGCCCATGAGTGCAGAATAAAGGATAAGCGGAATGCGCGTTTTGCTGGTCGGTTCCGGAGGGCGTGAACATGCCCTGGCTACATGTCTTGCGCGCTCGCCGAGCCTGACTGCTCTTTATGCGGCGCCGGGCAATCCCGGAATGGCGTCCGTTGCAACGCTCGTTCCGCTGAAAGCCGACGATGTTCTAGGTCTGGTCCGGTTCGCACAGGAGCAGAAGATCGACCTGATCGTCCCCGGCCCGGAAGCGCCACTGGTGGCCGGGCTGGCAGACGCCTGTGCCGAAGCGGGCATTCCATGCGCCGGCCCGACGAAAGCTGCGGCCCTGCTGGAGGGCAGCAAGGCGTTTACGAAAGACGTGGCCGATGCGGCCGGCATTCCGACCGCGCGCTGGGAGCGCTTTGAAGACGAGGCTCCGGCCATCGAATTCGTGCGTCGTCGGGGCGCGCCTATCGTCATCAAGGCGGACGGTCTGGCCGGGGGCAAGGGCGTCGTGGTGGCACAGAGCGTGGATGAGGCTGAAGACGCCATCCGCAGGCTCGGTATGCCGCTCGTGATCGAGGAGTGCCTGGTGGGCGAGGAAGTCTCGCTTTTTGCTTTCTGCTCGGACGACAAGGCCGTTCTGATCGGTGCGGCCCGCGATCACAAACGCCTCGGAGATGGCGATACCGGCCCGAACACCGGCGGCATGGGGGCGATTTCGCCTCCTCCGGCTTTCGGACGCGAGATGCAGGAAAAGGCGCTCGACATCATGGTGCGCCCGATGCTGGCCGAGATGGTCCGTCGTGGTACGCCATTCCGGGGCGTGATCTTTGCCGGGTTGATGCTGACGACCGAAGGGCCAAAGCTGATCGAATATAACGTCCGTTTTGGAGACCCCGAAGCACAGGCCCTGCTGATCCGCCTGCAATCAGACCTGCTGCCAATCCTTGCCGCACTGGCACAGGGCAATCTGGAACATGCCGCCGCCGAGTTCTCGGACGAGCATTCGATCTCGCTGGTTCTGGCCGCCAACGGCTATCCGGACGCCCCGAAAAAGGGTGGCCGCATCAGCGGCATCGAACGTGCCGATGCCGTTCCGGGCGTTTCGGTTTTCCATGCTGGGACGAAGCTGGCAGATGGCGTTCTGGTCGCGGATGGCGGCCGTGTCCTGACGGTCTGCGCCAAGGCGGCAACGCCGGAAGAGGCCCGCAAGCTGGCCTATGAAGGGGCGTCCGCAATCCAGTGGGAAGACAAGATTTTCCGTAACGATATCGGGTTGTAATTTTTACAACTCAGGACGAAACAGAGCTAATAGTATTTTTCTTTATTTCTATTGCTAAATTCAGAAGATCTATCGCTCTGTTAATCCCTTTTTCTCTCCGAAAAACAAAAATATCCAAAATAGAAAAAATAGCTCTAAATACAAAGAATAGAGTCAATATCACAATTAAGTATTTCGGATAATTATTTAATACCAATATGCCAACAATAATAGCTGCGGAAATTGGCAATAACCCAATTTTTCGGCTATCCCCAATAAACAGATTATTTGTATTTTGACGGAAAGTCATTTCACGATTGCATACGTTCAGTGCCAGACGAAGAGCATCAGAATCGTACCTTAGAAGCCTATTTACATAAGCAACATCCTCAATACCATAAACACTGATATCAGAACAAAAATTAGGAATATAATTCTTAATTCTTTTTCTCTGAACATTAATAAACCAAAAAATTTCATAAATAATCATCATTAATGAAATTAAACTAAGAGGATAAACAACACAAAAAAGGATAAAATTTGTTTTCGATACATAGAAATAGTATGAAATTGACATTAAAATCATTGAAATTATTAATATATGTTCAAATAAATAGAATAAAATCACCTCAATATTTTTTAATTTTATTCTATAAGATATTTCTCTTGCTATTTTCAAAATATCATTTATGTCATTTTCTTTCATGCTTCCCTCTTGATTTTATTTAACCCAGACATGGGAAAACAGCATGTGGTTCAGAAGGGTCGAATAATAATTCCCCAGCCGTTTTGAAACAAAATCGACTGTCTTCATCTGGATCATCGGAGCACCGGGCATCTGCTGCATGATGGCATGGCCTGCGTCCTGCCAGATCGGCGCAGCTTCTGACGGGTCTATCTGGGCTTTTGCCTGATCGAACAAAGACTGGATGTGCGGGTCGCAGAAGCCCGTGACATTCGGGGAGACGGCTGAATTGGGATGGTAATTGTCACAGCCGAACAGGTCGTCGAGGAAGGTTGAGGCGGAAGGATAGTCCGCGAACCAGTAGGCCAGCGCGATCTGGACGTGGTTGGCGGTATTCTGTTCGTAGGATTCCGCAAGGCCCGCCGTGATGGGGCGAAGCTGCGCGTTCAGGCCTACTGCCTGCAAGGCATTGCGCAGATAGGTGCCCATACCCAGTTCCATGGCACGGTTAGGCACCACCAATGTGACCGAAGCCCCCTCCGCCCCCGCTTCACGGATCAGACTGCGCGCGCGCTCCACATCCTGCGGACAGTCCAGTCCCAGATCCGCGCCGGGAATACCGTGCGGCACCATCTGACACAGGGGAACGGAAATCGCGCTGCCCCCGAACAGGATCGTCATCGCGTGGCGATTGACAGCCATGCTGACGGCCTGACGCACCCGCATATCGGTGAACGGTTTTTCGTGCGTGTTCATCGCCAGATAATACAGGCCCAGCAATGGCTCGATATGAACCTGAGCCGTGTATTTCGCGCCGAGTTCGCCCAGTCGGTCTCCGGGCTTGGCGTCCAGCATCCAGTCATACCGGCCCTGCTCGACCGCCGTGACCTGTGCTTCATCCGACAGGCCGAAATCATATTCGATACGATCCACAAATCCGTCCGTCTGGGCCTGCGGATTCCAGACGTGGAAATACGGATTGCGCTCCAGAACCATGCCATGTCCGGGATCGTACTGCGTGATGCGATATGGTCCGGTTCCGGGAATGGTTGTGCCGCCCATATCATGAGCTGGAGTTGTGGCGGGCAGAATCACGGCATGAGGGAAGGCCAGTTTGTAGAGAAATTCGCCGTCCGGTTTCGTCAGGTGAAAGACGATTTCGCCAGTCTTCGGATGTCCTTCGACGCCGGGAAGCGTGCAGCGGTCAGGCTTTGCCAGACAGTCCGTGGCCCCCTCGATACCGCCATAGAAAGATCCCGCCGTCGGGCCTCCGGCACGATAGATCCGGCGGAAAGACGCCACCACGTCTTCCACACGCACGGGAGATCCGTCGGAAAAATGCAGGCCGGAGCGGAGATGCAACCGCCATGTCAGGCCATCGGGGCTGATGACCGGCATGGCATCGGCAAGGTCCGGCACCACCTCCAGGCCCGCCGTTCCGCGCGCCAGACGAAACGTCAGGAGCGGATCGTACATGTTGAGGAACACCTGCATGTACTGCGTGCCGTAATTGATCTGCGGGTCCAGCGTACCGCCCGGACCATCAGCCGTCAGATGTAGTGTGCCGCCACGATGGGGGCTGCCGAGCGTGATGCCGTTCCAGTCCGGCGGGGTCTCGTCCTGTGCACGGGCCTGAAAAGCCCCCAGCCCCAGAAACAGACCAGCCGCAAGAAGCGTAGCCCCCCGCCGTATCATTCAGCGCTTCACAAGTTCACGCAGACGCGCGATCAGCGCATCCGCGTTGCCATCTGCCGGGATTGTTCCGGCATAGCGGGCGTTCGGGTCCATGATGACGATCTGTGGCGCAGGAACGAAATGGTCTCCCTCCTTCTGGAGCGGCGCATGATATTCTTCCGTCATGGCCTTGATCATGTTCGGAGTGCCGGTGAAAGGCATGACATGGGGGGCGACGGGCAGAACGTATTCCCGAAGCGGGTCGGCCTCGTCGAACGGATTGAGGGAGACCGCAAGCGGCGAGACACGGATGCCGTCTTTGCGGAGCGCTACCAGAGCCTGCTCCATGCTCTTTAGGACCGGCTGACACTTATCTTCGGGGCAGTTGGCATCGAAGAACCAGACCAGCATCCAGGTATTGTGGAAATCGCCTTCGGTGACGGTACTTTCACCCAGCGAGTCCAGACGGAAACTGCCGCCGACCTCATTGCCGTTGGATTGGACCAGAAGGCCCGGCCCACCATTGGACGCAAAGTGGAAGCCGACATATCCCAGAACGGCCGCCACGGCGAGAACGCCCCAGATGATGCGATTGCCGACCCGCTTGCGGCGTTCGTGATTGGTCTGCATGACCTTCCTGTCTTTAATGTGCGTCAGCCCAGCTTGGGCCGATACCGGTTTCGACTTCAAGGGCCACGTCGAGTGTGGCGGCCCCTTCCATTTCCGTGCGGACGAACGCCGCCAGTGCCTTCGCGTCCCGCTCCTCGACTTCGAAGAGCAGTTCATCGTGCACCTGAAGCACCATTTTCGCCTTCAGGCCCGTTTCGGGCAGGCGTCGCGCCAGATGGACCATGGCGCGCTTGATGATATCCGCAGCACCGCCCTGAAGCGGAGCGTTGATGGCCTGACGTTCCGCATAGGCGCGACGGGCACCATTCTTTTCGGCGATGCCCGGCACATAGCAGCGGCGCCCGAACGGCGTGGTGACATAGCCGTCCTTCTTCGCCTCTTCCTTGGTCCGTTCCATATAGGCGCGGATGCCGGGATAGCGGGCAAAATAGGCGTCGATATAGGACCGCGCTTCGCCCGGCGAAATCTGGAGCTGCTGCGCAAGACCGAAGGCCGAGATACCGTAAATAATGCCGAAATTGATGGCCTTGGCCCGGCGACGGGTCAGCGGGTCCATGCCCTCAATCGGAATACCGAACACTTCAGACGCTGTGCGGGCATGAATATCCTGCCCCAGACGGAACGCTTCGAGCAGCGGCTCAATCTGTGCGACATGAGCCAGAAGGCGCAGTTCGATCTGGCTGTAATCCGCCGAGAGCAGAACACAGCCGGGAGCGGCGACGAATGCCTTGCGGATGCGTGCGCCTTCTTCGGTACGGATGGGGATATTCTGAAGGTTCGGCTCGTTGGACGACAGACGGCCCGTCGTGGTGATGGCCATCTGGAAGGACGTGTGAACCCGCTGCGTGTCCTGATCCATCTGCTGGACCAGCGCATCGGCATAGGTCGATTTCAGCTTGGCCAACTGGCGCCAGTCTAGAATTTTCCGCGGCAGGTCATGCCCCTGCTCAGCCAGCGCCTCCAGAACGCCGGAATCCGTGCCCCAGCTTCCACTTTTCGTCCGCTTGCCGCCGGGCAGCCCCATTTCGTCGAACAGGATTTCGCCAAGCTGTTTGGGAGAGCCGACATTGAAGCTCCGCCCCACTTGTTCATGGATGTCCTGCTCGATGGTGCCCATGCGCTCGGCGAAATCTACGGACATGCGGCGCAGTTCGGTGGCGTCGACCTTGATGCCGACATCTTCCATATCCGTCAGGATCTGGATCAGCGGACGTTCGATTTCTTCATACAGCGCCAGTGCCTGACGGGTCCGCAACTGCGGGCGCAGCACCTGCCACAGACGCAGCGTCACGTCCGCATCCTCGGCAGCATAGGCCGTCGCTGCCTCGATCGCGACATGTGCAAACGGAATACGCTTGCGGCCCGTTCCCGTCACGGAATCATAAGTGACGGGCGTATGCCCCAGATGCAGTTCGGAAAGCTCGTCCATCCCCTGCCCGTGCTCACCTGCGGACTGGGCGTAGGAAACCAAC
Source organism: Gluconobacter sp. Dm-44 (assembly GCF_018256175.1). Lineage (NCBI taxonomy): Bacteria > Pseudomonadati > Pseudomonadota > Alphaproteobacteria > Acetobacterales > Acetobacteraceae > Gluconobacter > Gluconobacter sp. Dm-44. The sequence goes on from NZ_JAERLZ010000001.1 coordinate 440,366, forward strand.
ATCGTGTCGTCGATCGGCGTGATCCCAGGAATGCCCGCACCACGAAAGACGGTCAGATCGTATTTCGCGTTCTGAAATACCTTGAGGACAGACGCATCCTGCAAAAGAGGCTTCAGACGCTCGAGTGCCTCGGTACGGTCCAGCTGGCGGAAGGCCGCTTCCCCGGTCGAATCTTCTTCCAGAAGGTCGCGGACGGTTTCGTGCAGGAACGGCACATAACAGGCCTTCCCCGGCGCAACTGACAATGACAGCCCGACCATATTGGCCTGACGCGCATTGAGACTGTCCGTTTCGGTATCGACAGCCACCACACCTGCGGTTCGGGCCTCTGCGATCCAGCGATCCAGCGTCTCCAGATCCGTCACGGTTTCGTAAGGGCCATAAGGCGCGTCGGGGATCGCGACAGCCGCAGCGTCTTCCCGTTCCGCGGCCTTGTCCTCGGGCCGGACGATCTGGCGCGTGAAAGGGCGCGGCTTTGCGGCCAGACCAAGCCCCATACGCTGGATGGTGGAATGGAAACCCATTTCCTCCAGCCAGTCCCGCAGGGTCTCGCGCACTGGCTCTCGGCATCCCAGTTCGCTGATTGGCTGCGGCATCGGCGCATTGTCGTCCAGCAGCACCAGCTTGCGGGACATGCGCGCGGCCTCGGCATGTTCGATCAGGTTGTCGCGCCGCTTGGACGCCTTCATGCCCGGCGCGGCAGCAAGGATCTGCTCCAGCGTGCCGTATTCGTTGACGAGTTGCGCCGCACCCTTCGGGCCAATTCCGGGAACGCCGGGCACGTTGTCCGTCGAATCTCCCATCAGCGCCTGAACGTCTACAACCTGATCGGGACGCACGCCGAATTTGGCTTCGACCTCAGCATCGCGGATCGGCTTCTGCTTCATCGGGTCCATCAGCTCAACGCCGGGACGCACAAGCTGCATCAGGTCTTTGTCGGACGAAATAATGGTGCAGCACCCGCCCTCCTCCACGACCGCTTTCGCATAGGCGGCAAGCAGATCATCCGCCTCCCAGCCCTCAAGCTCGATCGACGGCACGTTGAAGGCGGCCGTGGCATCGCGGATCAGACCGAACTGCGGGCGCAGATCTTCCGGTGCTTCCGGCCGATGCGCCTTGTATTGCGGATAAATCTCGTTACGGAACGTCACGCGGCCAGCGTCGAAAATCACGGCCAGATGCGTGCCCACATGATCCCGCAACAGGCGCGTCAGCATGTTCGTAAAGCCATAAACCGCATTGACCGGCACGCCCTGCGGGCTGCTCATCGGCGGCAGGGCGTGGAAGGCGCGGAAGATGAAACCAGATCCGTCGATCAGGACCAGATGGGGCTTTCCCGAATCAGGCTTTTCCAGATCAGGTTTTTCTAACGGCACGAATGTCTCCCTTCTCGCCCCGAAGGAGCGGACGTTCTAAAATCCGCGCGATGATAGGCCCATTCCTTTCCGTTTCAAACCGCCTCACACGTCTTTCCTACGGGCTGATTAGCCTTCTGGCGTTACAGGCGTGCACAACGCCGCATATGCCCGACCTGCATCCGACGACGCGGGAAACGGCCCTGATCCCCCCAACACTGATGCTCGACATGTCGGACGGCGCCCGTGTTCCGCTGCGTCTTTATCCCGCCACCACATCAGAGCCACATGGCATCATCCTCGCACTGCACGGATATGGCGACAGCCGGGACGCCTGGGAATTCGCGGCGCCAACCTTCACCTCCGCAGGCTTTACACTCGCCGCCCCGGACATCCGCGGCTTCGGACAGACCCCGAACCGGGGCGGATGGAGCAGTACGGCGAGACTGGTGCAGGACGCCCGCGAGCAGGTGCTCTGGCTGCACGCCCGTTATCCGCACGTCCCGATTCACGTCATGGGAGAAAGCATGGGGGGTGCCATCGCCCTCCTGCTGGCGACCACCGACACGCCGCAGATCAGCAGTACAATTCTGCTTGCCCCAGCGGCCCTGAATATCGGCCAACCTTGGGAAGCAGTTCTTGGCGGGATGGATTTTCTTGCCCCACACTGGAAACTGGACGGCTCGGCAGTGCCGGGTCATCGCGTCGCCAGTGACAATATTCAGGCGCTGCGCCGGATGTATTTCGATCCCCTCACCCTGCATAGTTCGACGATTCATCCGCTTTATGGCCTGACATTGTTAATGCACAGCGCCTACGAAGCGGCTCCAAAAACACGGACCCCGCTGCTCATCATTTTTGGAGGCCGGGACCAGTTCGTCCTGCCGCCCTTTACGGCACGACTTCTTCGCAGATTGCCTGCTGGTACTCGACTGGACGAACTGCCGGGCGCGCATCATCTTCTCAGCCGTGATCGCAGAGGGGCTGCACAGGATGCCGTGTCATGGCTGACCGAACCGGAGCATTTTCTGCCCTCCGGCGGTGATATCGCCGCTGCCGCATGGCAGGCCACGGCCCAGACACAGAGTTTTCCATGATCACCACCCGATCACAGGTCTGAACAACAGAACTTTAAAAAAGAGGGCTGGCAATCTTCCGCCGAAGCAGTTATCTGAACCCACATGGACCTGTAGCTCAGCTGGATAGAGCGTTGCCCTCCGAAGGCAAAGGTCACGCGTTCGAATCGCGTCAGGTCCACCATGCTCCCCAGATTTTGAGATGCTCAAGGTTTTTTGGTTAACCTCAGTTCCTGCTGAAAGGGGAGCCAGGACGTTATTGCGCGCCCCGACCCTCAAAGCGACCTTCAGATAAAAAATCGCGTTGTTTTTAGATAGCTCAGGAGTTTGCGACGTCGCAGGATAACACGCCAGGGTGTCAGGATACGGGTTAGAAGCCACATTCTGTTCGCGTGACGGTCTATTTTGTTCAGACCGGATTGTCCTGACGAATGAAAGTATTCTCTGAGCGAATAGAAAGCCTCCAACTGCGGGAACTGTCTTAAAAGTTCAGCATAGGATGCCATAAAACGTCCCCGCCAAGGACGTGCTTTTGAAAACCATGGCTTTTCAGCACCTGTAAAATGAATTATCGACGGCTTAACAATGTTCAGGAGGTTGTTTTCGACGAACATTGTCGTAAAATTATATTTGGGTGACATGGGCAATCTTCTGCCGATGCAGACAGCGTTCAAAGCACTCTGATCGTGAAACATACAGTCTTCGGAATGTTTTACAAAATAATCGAATGCTTCTTTGCAAATATTGATCCATGTCTCACGCGTTGCAGCCAAGACACCTGAGTTAAAATAACCTTCCTCATGCGAAATCTCCAGTTTTTTGAGGTATTCGCGTGTTTTCTCTCCAGATTTGTCATGCTCCTTTGCTTTAAGGAACTGTCGGTCAATAACACCGAGTATCTTACCGTTCGGAATATCAGCATTTGCCAAATCGAAAATCGATCCAACAACCTGAACATCTCCATCAATATAGAGGATGTTTTCATATTTGGAATCTATGTAAGATCCAGTAAAGAAACGGCCCAGAGCTGAAATGGAAATATGTGTTTTTCTGAACGAAAGCGTTTCCTGTTCACTCAATACTTTATCAAGATCAAGCCTAATTGTCGTAATGCCGTGAGTTGTGACGAGATCGGTGATCGTCCGAAAATCCGTATCATCAAGATCTGTCGTGAACAGGAATAGATCCGCGACACTCATCGTATCTTTCTGGCGACTGATCTGAAGCATCGCGAGGATGCTGGGCATCAGAAAATTTCTATCCGCAACAAAGATAATTGCAGTTTTTTGGCCCAAAACAGGATCCTCTCTCGTCACAACAGCGTCAGAATTTCTATTGAGGATGCCATATTATTTTATAACTGTTTAGTTAATATTTTCCCCAACATTGACCTCTGCGACGCTTCGCTAGGCTTTATAGAAATAATCTTCAGAACAATGAATTACAGGCATAGTATTCGCGGCTGCCCCTCGGACAGCCATTGAGATCAAACCAGAATCATGGTCCGGACGTCGATCATTCCGAAATCCGTGATCTTGAGGTGGGGAATGACGGGAAGCGGCAGAAACGCCAGTTGTAGAAACGGCTCTTCCAGAACCACGCCCATCTCTTTCGCGGCCTGTCGCAACACGATCAGATCATCACGCACCTGTTCATAAGGTGCATCGCTCATCAACCCCGCGACGGGGAGACGCAGCTCCGCAAGCACCTGTCCATCACGGACGGCCACGAAACCGCCGCCGGTCTTCTCCAGATGGTTCACCGCGCAGGCCATATCGGCGTCACTGGTTCCGACAACACAGATATTATGGCTGTCGTGACCGACGGATGAGGCCAGTGCGCCGCTTCTGAGACCAAAACCGCGGACAAAGCCCCGTCCGATATTGTCGTTATGTCCATGTCGCGCCACGACGCAGACCTTTGCGATATCCTGCTCAGGATCCGGCAGGACGACGCCATCGTCTTCCAAGAGATCAAGACGCAGGAATTCGGTGATGATCTGTCCCGGAATGATCCCCATGACCGGACGATCTGTTCTGCTGCCTTCAATCCGCATATCCCGCGCGCTCACCGGGCTTGGCAGTTGCACACTGTCCAACCCAACGGGCGCTACGATTTCGCGCCCTGCAAACAACGCGTCATTCACCAGACGACCGGCGGAAATGACATCCGACACCTGACAACGTTCTAGATCGTCGAGCAGGACGATATCCGCGCGCTTGCCGGGCGCGATCTGCCCGCGATCTTTCAGACCAAAGGCGGTGGCGGCCGAGAGCGAAGCCGCGCGGTATGCAGCCAGAGGCTCCACGCCCAGTTCAATCGCCCGACGAATGAGAAAATCCAGATGGCCTTCATGGGCAATTTCAAGCGGATTCCGGTCATCCGTGCAGAACGCAAAAAACGGCGATGTGGCGACGTTTAGTAGCGGAACCAGTGCTTCCAGATCCTTGCAGACAGAGCCTTCGCGGATCAGGACTGTCATCCCTTTCCGGACTTTTTCCAGCGCTTCTTCGGCTGCCGTCGCCTCATGATCGGTCGAAATCCCGGCGGACAGATAGCCATTGAGGGCCTTGCCGCGCATGAGGGGCGCATGACCGTCAATATGGCTGTCTGCAAAGGCCGCGAGCTTGTCCATGCAGCCCGGATCGCCGTTCAGAACGCCTGGGATATTCATGAATTCGGCCAGACCGATCACTTTCGGATGGTCCCGATAGGGCAGCAGATCATCGACATTCAGAACCGCTCCCGACGTCTCCATAGCCGTTGCCGGTACGCAGCTTGAGAGATTGACCCGCAAATCCATGATGGTCCGCTCGGCGGCCGCCAGAAAATAATCGAATGCAACGCGGCCCAGCACATTGGCCATTTCGTGCGGATCGCAGATAGCGGTCGTTACGCCATGCGGCAGAACACAGCGGTCGAACTCGAACGGCGTGACCAGCGAGGATTCAACATGCAGATGCGTGTCGATGAAGCCCGGCACGGCAATCCGGCCTACACCGTCAATCGTCTGCACACCGTCATAGTCACCATAAGTCCCGACGATCCGGTCGCCACAGATGGCGATATCGGTGGGAACAAGATCACCCGTAACCAGATCGAACAGCCGGACATTGCGGATGACCAGATCGGCGGGTTCGCGTCCCTGCCCCTGGGCCACCCGGCGCATGATGGTTTTCTGCATGTCTGAAATCCTCCGTCCGTCAGCAATTCATGCTTATACCGCACGAAGGAGGTGGATCTCAAAGCGGCATGTTGTCGATCAGCCGGACCGCCCCTGCCTGCACAGCCAGAAGCGCCAGCGCGTTTTCAGAACAGGCGTCTTCGCGGCGGAATGTGTCTGCATTTACGACCGTGGCATAGTCGATGTCCGGCAGGCCGGCCTTTATCAGGCTGACACGCAAAGCACCTTCCAGAACATCCACGTTGCGTTCACCACTGCGAAACAGCCGCGCGGCTTCCTGCAAGGCCTGATATAGCGCCGGAGCTTTCTGACGATTTTCGGGCGTCAGACGCACATTGCGGCTGGACCGCGCGAGACCATCGTTTTCGCGCGCGATGTCACAGACCACGATTTCGACCGGGATATCCAGATCCGCCACAAAACGCCGGACGACCGCGCATTGCTGGGCATCTTTCTGTCCGAAATAGGCCCGCTGCGGCTGGACGATATTGAACAGCTTCGTCACGACCGTCGCCACGCCGGAGAAATGTCCGGGACGGGACTGGCCTTCGAGTTCGTCCGTAACGCCGCCGACTTCAATGCGGGTTGCAAAACCCTTCGGATAAAGCACGTCCGGCGTTGGCAGAAACACAAGATCGGCTCCGGCATCTTTCAGAAGCGCCAGATCACGGTCCGGATCGCGCGGATAGGAAGCGTAGTCTTCGTTCGGGCCGAACTGCGTCGGGTTGACGAAAATACTGACGGCCACCGCACCGTTTTCGGCCTTGGCTCTGCGGACGAGGCCCAGATGGCCTTCGTGCAGGAAGCCCATCGTCGGAACGAAGCCGAGCGTTGCATAGGCTTTCCGGGCGGTCCGAAACGCCGCGATTGTCTCAAAAACCTGCATCTGTGTGTCCTTTCCGGCCAGAACCAGTCGTGCGGAACCTGACAAACCCTGCCGCACATGGCAATCAGGCGCCTATGACTGCTGCGTCCCCTTCCCCGTTCCTCGGCCCCTCCATCGCCATTATCGGAGCCGGTCCCGCAGGGCTGTTCGCAGCCGAAATTCTGTCTGCGCGAGGATGCAGGGTGCAGGTCTTCGACCGGATGCCGAGCGTGGGGCGCAAGCTGCTCATGGCCGGGCGCAGCGGGCTGAACCTGACGCATTCGGAGCCACTGGACAGATTTCTGAAGCGTTATGGTAACGCGCACGACTGGCTCGAACCCACTATTCGCGCCTTTCCTCCAGAAGCGCTGCGGCAATGGGCGGAAGGCCTCGGGCAGCCCTGTTTTTCCGGCTCTTCAGGGCGGGTGTTTCCCAAAGCCATGAAAGCTTCTCCACTCCTGCGGGCATGGCTTGAGCGTCTGGCGCAGCAGGGCGTAGCGATCCGGACCCGACATCGTTTCGTCGGCTGGGCGGGGTCGGACCCTGTTTTCGATACTCCTGACGGCCGGATTTCCGTTCAGGCGGACGCGACCCTCCTGACACTGGGGGGCGCAAGCTGGTCCCGTCTGGGATCGGACGGTCTCTGGGCAGACCTTCTGCCGGAGGACACCGCGCCTTTCGCACCCGCAAACTGCGGCTTCGCACCCGAATGGCCAGCGGATTTCGCAGCACGGTACGACGGCAGCATCCTGCATTCGGTCGGGCTGTCTTTTAACGAACAACACAGCCGGGGCGACCTGACCATCACGGCCCGCGGTCTTGAAGGATCGGCGCTTTATGCCCTCTCGGCTGCGTTGCGGGACACGATCCAGCGCGACGGGCGAGCAGTTCTCACGCTCGATCTTCGTCCGACACTTTCGGCCGAAGACGTTCTGAAACGCCTGCTGGCCCAGCGCGAACGCGAAAGCCAGACCAATCGTCTACGCAAGGCGCTGGCCCTTGATGCGCCCTCCCGGGAGCTTCTCAGGCTCGCGACACCGAAAAACGCCACCCCGCTTCAGCTTGCCCAGACCCTCAAGGCTCTCCCCCTGCCGCTGATCGGCATGGACGCGCTGGATCGCGCCATTTCGACCGCAGGCGGCGTGCGGCAGGACGCCGTGGATGCACGGTTCATGCTGACGTCCCGCCCCGGCGTGTTTGTGGCCGGGGAAATGCTGGACTGGGAAGCGCCAACGGGCGGCTATCTGCTTCAGGGGTGTTTTTCCACTGCTTATGCAGCGGCAAATGGCGTCCTTGGGTGGCTAGAATCGTCCAGTTCGGCTATCGCCTGACGCCATGACATCCATCGTTCTCGGACAGGGCCGCGACGGCTCCGACACCTGCATTGATCTGCCGGAACTCCTGGCCACGCGCCTGCTGGTCCAGGGCAATTCCGGCTCGGGGAAATCGCATCTCCTGCGGCGCCTGCTGGAGCAGACGGCAACCCTCGTCCAACAGGTGATGATTGATCCGGAAGGCGATTTCGTCACTCTCGCCGACCATTACGGTCATCTGGTGATCGACGTCGAAGACCAGTCCGAAGCCAGCCTCCGCGCCGCTGGGGAGCGCGTGCGGGCGCATCGGGCCTCCGTGGTGCTGAACCTCGAACAGGTCGAAGCCGAAATGCAGCTTCGGGCGGCCGGCGCGTTCCTTAACGGCATGTTCGAAGCCCCGCGCGCGCACTGGTATCCGGCCCTCGTCGTGGTGGACGAAGCCCAGCTTTTCGCACCCGTGGCCAGCGGCGACACATCGGACGAAGCGCGCCGTCTATCGCTTGGCGCCATGACGAACCTCATGTGCCGTGGCCGAAAGCGCGGTCTGGCAGGCGTGATCGCCACCCAGCGTCTGGCGAAGCTGGCGAAGAACGTCGCGGCAGAAGCGTCCAACTTCCTGATGGGCCGGACCTTCCTCGATATCGACATGGCGCGCGCAGCCGATCTTCTGGGTATGGAGCGTCGTGCGGCGGAATCCTTCCGCGATCTGGCGCGCGGTCAGTTCATGGCGCTCGGGCCGGCCCTGAGCCGACGTCCGAAACTCGTGGCCATCGGCCCCGTGACGACCGCAAGCCATGCCACTGGTCCGGTTCTCGTGCCGCTTGAGCCTGTTTCCGCCGAAGACCTGCGGGACATCATTCTCGAACCCGTTCATGAGTTCACGCCCCGCGCGCGTCGGGAAACCCGCCCTCCTCCGCCGGATCTGCTCGCTCAACTCGATGCCTATGGTGCCGAGCGCGAGGCCGAGGAGCCCGCCCCCGCAGCCGTGAGCGTCGAGGCTGATCCCGATCAGTTGTGGTCGCTGGTCGCTGAAGTCGTGGCCGGAGAAGGTTCGGACTACAAACCGCTGGCGACGTTGTATCAGGACTTCCAGCTTCGGGCGCGCATTCAGGGCCTGTCGCGCAATGTGCTGGAACTGGGGTCTTTTAACCGCATGCTGGCCACGATCCGCGCCGGGATGGACCGGGAGCGCTCCGACAGCGAGGAGTGGAAGCAGGCCCAGACAGTCGCCGCGACCCTTCCGGAAGACGTGCAGGGCGTTTTCCTGCTGCTGGCCCGCACGGCGCTGGATGCGGAAACCTGCCCGGACGATGATGCACTGGCCCGCGCCTATGGGACACATTCTTTGGGCCGCGCGCGCCGTCAGCTCAACTATCTGGAAGAGCGGGAAGTCATCGTTCTTCAGGATACGCCGCTGGGGCGGCGGGTGGCGATCGTCGGGCTGGGCTGGCAGACAGCCTGACTGTCATAATTCTGTCATCGGACGTTCACAGGAGCTTCACACGCAGTTCTTTACGGAAAGATTAGGGTCCGCCGCGTCCGAACCCTTCTTGCTCCGGAAAGATCTTCGATGCCGCGCAACCTGCTGCGTTCCCGCCTGCTCCTGACCGTTTTCTGCTCGCCATTTGCGCTGGCTGCCGCTCTTCCGCACTCTGCCAGTGCCGCCGCGACCGAAACCAGAAAAGCCACGCCAGCCAAACATGCTGCGAAAAGCAGCGCCAAGCACAAGGCCAAAGTGGATGCCGTCGCTGGTGGTACGGAACAGCTCGTCATCACGGCACGCCGCACCCGTTCCGAACAGGGGCTGAGTCATGTGCAGATCCAGCGCATTCTTCCGGGCATCAACCCGGTCAAGGCGCTAGAAATGCTGCCGGGCGTCGTGTTCAACAATGCCGACCCCTGGGGCAACAACGAGCAGAACTCTTCGCTCTACGTTCACGGCTTCAACCAGAACCAGCTTGGCTACACGCTCGACGGCATCCCCCTCGGCGATCAGGCTTACGGCAACTATAACGGCCTCTCCCCGCAGCGCGCGGTCATCAGCGAGAACGTCGGATCGGCCTCGGTGTCGTCCGGTGCGGGTGCGCTTGGTACGGCGTCGACGTCCAATCTCGGCGGTACGCTCCAGTTCACGACGCAGGACCCGCTTCACAAGCGCGGCGCGCAGATCGAGCAGGTTTTCGGCAGCTGGTCGACGTTCCGTACCTTCGCCCGCCTCGATACGGGTGAGTTCGGCAACGGCAACTCGGCTTATGTCTCTTTCGTCCGTCAGGATGCGCGCGCCTGGGATTTTGCCGGTCATCAGGGCGGCTATCAGGTCAACGCGAAGTTTGTTCACAACAGCGAACATGATCATTTCTCGACATTCTTCGACTGGTCCCAGAAGGTCGAACCCAATGAAGACAGCATCACGCTTCCGCAGGGTTACGGTCTCTATGTCCGTCCGTTCACTTATCCCAATTTCAATTACGCCAAGGCCAACGCCAATGCGGTCGGTCTGAACTATCGCAATTACTACTCTGCGGCCCAGCGCGAAGACTTCCTTGCCTACTCCAAGTGGACGCATGACTTCAGCGAAAACCTGCACTGGGACAACAGCATCTATTATCACCATGATCTGGGTGAAGGTGTCGTTGCCGGTCCGATCTCGGCCGCCGGTCTGCCGACGCTGTTCGCCGCCTATTATCCGGGGCAGGATCTGAACACCGTGTTCGGTGGCTCGGGCTACGCAACCCGTACGACCGAATACTGGGACAACCGCGGTGGCCTGATGTCCACGCTGCGCTACCATCTCGGCAAGCATTCGATCGAACTCGGCGGCTGGTATGAGCGCAACAACAACACGCAGGCCCGTCGCTGGTATCCGCTGAACGCCAACAACCCGACCACGCCTTACGAGCGCCAGCAGAACGCCCTGATCGACCAGTACACCAACAATTTCTATACCAACACGTTCGTGACGCATCTGCAGGACAACTGGCAGATCTCAAAGAATTTCTCGCTGATGGCGGGCTTCAAGTCCGAGCTGGTCTATACCAACGGCACCCTCCCCGTAGCCGCGAAGCCGGGTTCGCTTTCCCCGTCCTATGCCGTGACGGCACCGGGTGGCGAAATCGACGCCGCCAAGCCGTTCCTCCCCGCTTTCGGCGCGGTCTGGGACATCACGAAGCATGAACAGTGGTTCGCCAACATCCAGGAGAACATGCGCTCCTTCCAGGATGCGGGCTATGGCAATGCCACCCCGTGGGGCGCGACCAGCCAGGCCGCTTTCGAAGAATTCAAGAAGAACGGCAAGCCGGAAACCTCATGGACCTACGAAACCGGTCTGCGTGAGCACCGCCAGATCCACCTTGGTCCGCTGACAGCGATCGAAGGTCAGGTCGAATACTATCACGTTCACTTCTCGAACCGCCTTCTGGCCGTGGCAACGACGCAGACCCTGTCGTCCATCATTGGTTCGGCAACCACGCTTGCCAACGTGGGTTCGGTCACAACGGATGGTATGGATTTCTCCTTCACCACCCATTTCGGTCCGCATTTCTCGCTGTACAACGCGCTGTCCTACAACAAGTCCACCTATAACGATAACTACAGCACGGGTTCGAGCATCATCCACACGGCTGGGAAGAACGTTGTGGGCATGCCGGACTGGTCGGAAAAGTTCGTCTTCACCACCAACTGGGGCAATGCCTACGGCCAATTCACTGGCGACGTGATCGGCAAGCGTTATGCGACCTATACCAACGATATGTGGGCCGCACCCTACGCGCAGTTCAACCTGAATGCGGGTTATACGTTCCACAACATCCCGCATCTGGCATCGCTGAAGGTTCAGGGCAACATTACCAACCTGACAAACACAAAGGGATGGTCCACGATCAACGCGACCCAGACCGCGGGTCAGTTCTCGGCCTATCCCATCGCGCCGCGCATGTTCTTCCTGAGCCTGAGCGCCGCCCTGTAAGGAACACTGCCTTATGCTGACACGTCGCCAGAGCCTCGGCCTGCTCGCGGCAGGGCTTCCCGCCCTGCACCTGCGGGCGAAAGCCGCGCCCTCACTGGCGCCGAAGCCGCTCGTGTTCGCCCATCGCGGGGCTTCGGCCCTGCGCCCCGAACACACACTGGCCTCCTATGCCCGCGCCATGATGGATGGCGCGGATTTCATCGAGCCGGATCTTGTCATGACGCGCGACGGCCATCTGGTCGTCCGACATGAAAGCAATATTGTCGGGACGACGGATGTTTCGGAACGCCCGGAATTCGCCTCCCGTCACCGATCCCTCAAGATCGACGGACGGGTCGAGACCGGCTGGTTCACTACGGACTTTACGCTCGCCGAACTCAAGACCCTCCGCGCCCGTGAACGCCTCTCCACAATCCGCGTCCACAATACGCGCTATGACGATCACTTCGAAATCCCAACTTTTGAAGAAGTCATCGAACAGGTCGCAGCACAATCGGCGGCAACGGGAAAAGTTTTCGGTCTGGTGCCGGAAATCAAGCATTCCACCTATTTCAACAGCCTCGGGCTCAATCCCGAAGCCGCGTTTCTCCAGACCATCGCTGCCCACGACTATACCCGGCAGGCCCCGCTGGAACTCCAGTCCTTCGAAACCAGCAACCTCGGGCGCATCCGCGCTGATGTTCTGTCCATCAACCCGCAGGCACGGCTGATGCTGCTGATGGGTGAACGCAAGGACGTACCGCCAGACCTGCTGGCAGCAGGCAAGACCACGACTTTCGGCGATCTCATGACGCCTGAGGGCCTTAAGGAGGTCCGGCGCTATGCCGACGTGATCGGGCCGTCCAACACGGACCTGATCCCGCGTGATAGCAAGGGCGCCTGGATGGAGCCATCCAGCCTCGTTACGGATGCCCATCAGGCCGGACTTCTGGTCCATTCCTACACGGCACGGCCGGAAAACCATTTCCTCCCCGCGCAGCTTCGCAACACTGCAGGCGACGCCGCCCGCAACCCCGAGGGCATGATCGCGGAACTGCGCCGCTATCTGGACATGGGCATCGACGGCTTCTTCACCGACGATCCCGCTTTGGGGCGCAAAGCCGTCGATGGCACGATCTGACACCAGTCAGATCACCACCACAAAAAAGGAGGCTCTCTTTCCGGGAGCCTCCTTTTTTGGGGTTTTCATGAGATGTCAGCTGAGCCTGAAGTGCCGGAGCATGGCCTTGTTAAAAGCCGGAATATCGGCGGGACAGCGGGAAAAGACATAAGGCCCGTCAACGACAACCGCATTGTCCACCCAGATCGCCCCTGAATTCTCCAGATCGCGGCGAATGGCTGGCCAGGATGTGACGGTTCGTCCTTTAAGCTCATTCACCTCAATCAGCGTCTGCACACCATGGCAGATGGCTGCAATCGGCTTGTTCGCTTTTACGAACGCCTTGGCAAACGCCACCACGTCTCTGTTCAGACGCAGCGCATCTGACGAAACCGGACCACCCGGAAGAAACAGGGCATCGTAATCTCCTGCCTTGGCATCAGCGATCGCCAGATCGGCCCGGATGCCATGCGAGGGATAAATACCGTTATTAACGGCCTGAAATTCCCCGCCCTTGAGAGAAATGATCATGACAGTCGCCCCGGCATTTTCCAGAGCGGCGCGGGATGCGGTCAGTTCGATTTCCTCAAGGCCATCCGTGGCCAGTACAGCGACTTTTACCATGATGCCGATCCCCTCCTTCAGGAAAAAAGCGGGCTACCGTCGTGTGGTACCCCGCCAATGCGTTCATGCGTTGAGGTAAATGGTCTTGGTCTGGACATAGGCTTCCATACCGTGCTGCCCGTCTTCGCCTCCCAGACCACTCTCCTTGTAGCCATGATGGAAGCCCTGCGGTGCCTCACCGCCCGGACGGTTCACATAGACCTCGCCAAATTCAAGCTCGCGGGTCATGCGAAGGACCCGGCTCAGATCGTTGGTGAAGAGATAGGCTGACAGACCATAACGGCAGTCATTGGCCCAGGCGATGGCCTGATCGAAGTCCTTCACCCGGATCAGCGACATGACCGGTCCGAACACCTCGTTATGAACGACGTCCATGTCCTGTGTGACATCGGTCAGCAGCGTCGGGGCATAGAAATATCCCTGATCATAGACGCCCCCTCTCAGGCGTTTGCCGCCCATGGCCAGACGCGCACCCTGCCTGATGGCATTTTCGACCATGGCATGGACCTTGTTGAGTTCGTCCTCGCTGACTTTCGGGCCCATATCCGTGTCCGGGTCCGTTGGCAGTCCGACCTTCAGCGCCTCGATTTTCTCGCGAATTTTCTGAACAAACCGATCGTAGATGGCTTCATGGATATAGGTACGCTCGTTGGACGTGCAAACCTGACCGCCATTGCCGAACCGTGCGGCCACGGCAGCATCCGCAGCCTTATCCAGATCGGCGTCTTCCATCACCATGAACGGTGCTTTGCCGCCAAGTTCGAGGCGGACTTCCTTCAGTGTTTCAGAGGCGGCCGCCATGATCTTCTTGCCTGCCGGGGTCGAGCCCGTCATCGTAATGAGCCGGACGTCTTTATGCGCCACCAGCGGTACACCGACATCCTTGCCATCTCCCGTCACGATATTGATGACGCCATGAGGAATCTTGGCTTCCCTGACCAGCTTAGCCAGATGCAGGCAGGTCAGCGGCGTCAGTTCATGCGGTTTGAGCACGATAGTGTTTCCCGCCGCCACAGCGGGGCCGATCTTCCTTGCACAGAGTGCCAGCGGAAAATTCCAGGCCGTAATGGCCCCGATCACGCCCAGCGGCACGCGGTCGATCAGGATTTTCTCGTTCGGCGAACTTCCCGGAATGATTTCGCCCTGAAGGCGCAGCACATTCTCCGCCGCGAACCGCAGCAGGCCAATCGCAAAATCGACCTCAATGCGGGCCTCCTTCAGCGGTTTGCCCATTTCTGCTGTAATGAGAGCGGCCAGCTTTTCGCGATCCCGCTTCACCAGATCCTTCAACACATGAATGTAATCAGCCCGTTCGGTCGCCGTACGCTGGCTCCAGCCGACAAAGGCTGATTTCGCAGCCGAGACAGCAGCATCCACATCTGCCTGACCGCCTTTGGCGGCTTCACCAATGACTGCTTTCGTGGCCGGATTTTCAACCGTAATCCATTCACCGCCTTTCGGTGAGACCCAGCTGCCATTGATGAAAAGAGTGCTTTTCTCAGTCATGGAGTTTCCTGCATTCCTGTGTGACGACTTGCGCCCTGTCTTCAAACAGACGCATCAGGACGCCAGCAGTTCACTCAATGAGGGCACGAGAGTGACATTCTTTTGCAATCAAGAACGATAAAGCGCCAATTTCCGGGAACGATCGTTCAGTCCCGCATCATGCCAGATGAAGTAGAGTAACGTCCACTCAGGGAATCAAGATGTGAAAATACGCACCCTTTCTCACGCAGACTGTCCAGCGCTGTGGCGATACTGTACCCCATACAGGGCCAAATCTTTTCAACACGGAGCGTCTGTTGGGGCAAAAGATATCCCCAGAATCAGGGAACATCTCCGGGGAAGGCCCTGTGGATTGTTTCTGAAGAACTGGGGAGCGATTGCGCCAGAGCCGCTTTCCTGCGGAGTCGCACGATGAGTGTATCGAGCGCGGATAAAAACCGGCTCCGGTCGTTTTTGCCGAAAGACGGATTATAGGTCGTCACCGCCCCTGTCTCGCGCAGACCCTGCATCAGATCCCGCATCGCCGACACCATGCCGACGGAGCGCTCATCGATTTCCTCGCCGTTCGGACGCAGAACCGAACCTTTCTTGGCAAGGCAGCGCACGGCCAGCGGAATATCGCTGGTAATGACGATGTCGGAAGCCGTCACCTGCTCCGCAATCCAGTCATCCGCCACGTCCGGCCCCTCAGGAACCACGACGCGTTCGATGAGCGGAGACTGTGGGACATTCATCCAGCTATTGGCAACGATGACCGTTTTCAGGCCATAGCGCGCCCCGACGCGATAGATCTCGTCCTTCACCGGACAGGCATCGGCATCCACCAGAAGTCGGGTCGTGTTTGCCACGGATCAGCCCTCCGTCTGGAAATGACGGATCAGTTCCTCCAGCACCACGTCCGGGTGCTTTTCGCCTGAAACGCGGATTACAGGCTCGTCGTCCCCCGGCACTTCAAGCGTCGCGAGCTGGCTTGGCAGCAGGCTGGCAGGCATGAAATGCCCTTCCCGCCGCTCCAGCCGCGCCGCGAGTTCAGTGGCGGACGTGTCGATATGAACGAACTCAATCGGCAATCCGTTGGCGCGAAGCTGCTCACGATAGGCGCGTTTGAGCGCGGAACATGTCAGCACCGCACCATGGCCAGCTTCGACCTGTGCCCGCAGCCAGTCATGACACAGTGCAAGCCAGGGCGCGCGATCTGCATCGGTCAGCGGCTGCCCAGTGCTCATTTTCTCGACATTCGCAGGCGGATGCAGGGCATCGCCCTCCTGAAAATGCCAGCCCAGCCGCGTCGCGAGGCCCGTTGCAATCGTCGTCTTGCCTGTCCCAGAGACGCCCATGATCACGAGAAAACGCGGCTCCAGACCCATCTTCACCCGTGCTGCGGCAACCGTCATGGCTCCCACCGCTCCACGCCTTCTGTCGTGGCGACCAGAACATCCGATGCCATGTTGAGGAACATGCCATGCTCCACCACACCGACGATCCGGTCGATTTTCCCTGCCAGATCTTCGGGGTTTTCGATCGGTCCGAAATGGCAGTCCAGAATCATGTTGCCGGTATCCGTCACGAACAGCGATCCGGCGCGATCGGCCCTCGGCTTCACACCACGCGCGCCACAGGCCGCAAGGCGCTCCGCCGTGCATTCCCAGCCGAAGGAAATGACTTCAACAGGCACAGGTGCGCGTTCGCCCAGCAGATCGACAGGCTTGGTGCCGTCCACGATCACCACGAAACGCTTCGCGGCCTGTGCCACGATTTTCTCGCGAAGGAGCGCGCCGCCCAGACCTTTGATGAGGTTCAGCGAACCGCGCTGGACCTCGTCCGCACCATCAATCGCAATGTCAATTCGACGATGCGCGCTGAAATCCGTCAGGGGAATTCCAGCCTTGATCGCCTTGTCCTCACTGTCATCGGAGGTCGGAATGCCGAAAATTTCCAGCCCTTCCGCAACACGCTCGCCCAGACGTTCGATCATATAGGCGGCCGTGCTGCCCGTTCCGAGCCCCACGACCATGCCGCTCTTGACCATATCAGCGGCTTCACGCGCCGCGGTGCGCTTGTGAAAGTTCATGTCCGTGCCGCTCATGCGTCTTCTCCGACCGCAGCGCGATCTGCAAGAATGACGATCCGGCCTTCGCTCGTCACGCGGGCGGATGGAATGGAACTGTCGCCTTCGACCAGACGCTCCAGCATTTCGACCTTGGACGCTCCTGTCACGAGAAACACGACCAGTGCGCTGGACTGAATGGCGGGATAGGTCAGCGTGATGCGTTCATAAGGCGCGGTGGACGGTGCGGCCGTCCCGACCCAGGCCTTGCGCTCCTTCAGGACAGGCTGTCCCGGAAACAGCGAGGCCGTATGACCATCCGTGCCGAGGCCCAGCATGACCAGATCGAACAGCGGACGCTTCGGATCAAGTTCCGTGGCGCCATAAGAGGTCTGGAGGGTTTTTTCGTAAGCCTGTGCATCCGCCTCGACCGTGCCGCCGGTCGGAATGGCATGAACGTTCTGCGTGGGCACCGGGACGTGCGACAGCAGAACGGACTGACCAACCGTGTGGTTGCTATCCGCATGGCCTTCCGGCACATGGCGCTCGTCACCGTAGAAAATCTCGACCCGCTCCCACGGGATCAGCTTTGCCCGTGATGGCGTTGCGAGGATCTCGAACAGGCGCTTGGGCGTGGAGCCTCCGGAAAGTGCCACCCGGAACAGGCCGTCCGCCTTGGCAAGAACGCCTTCGATGAAGAGATCGGCCATCCGCAGGGCGACGGCTTCCGAATCAGGGAGGGTTTCCAAAGTGGCTGTGCGAATATCGGTCGTCATGAATGGGGAACCCTCGGCAGAATGTAGCGCTCGACAGCCTTGGCCCAGCCATCGCGCTCGTTGGTGTCCGTGAAAACCTGAGCGGCGGCTTTCACGTCCTCTTCGGCCTGCCCCATGGCAATCCCCAGTCCTGCGACCGAAAACATCGGCAGGTCGTTATGGGCATCGCCAAGGCAGGCCACCTCATGCGGCGCAATGCCGTGGGCAAGCGCCAGTTCGCGGATCGCCTCGCCCTTGTTGGCAAGGGCCGGCGTCACGTCGAGAAGAATATCGGAAGAGCGGCGCACACTCGCTTCTCCCTGAAGCATCACGCCGAGTTCGGTCTCGACGTCCTGTAACAGGCTGGTATTGCTGCTCACGCCCATCACCTTGCCGATGCCCTCGAATTCCTTGCGCAGATCGGGAACCTGATGCGGCGTCAGGCCGGTGATGCCATGCTCATGCTGGACGAACGGCGTATGCGCGTCCTGCACCATCCAGTAGGACTGCCGCAGGAACCATGTTTCGATCCCATGCAGATGTAGCATGTCATACACGATCGACAACACATTCGGAGCGAGAACGCGGCTGACGCTCGTAGTCCCGTCGGGCTTGAAAATGATACCGCCATTGAAACCGGCATTCTGCCCGGTCAGACCAAGCTGCTCGATATAGGGCACCATGGCGGCGGGTGGCCGCGCACTGGCGAGGCACAGCGGAATCCCCCGCTCCTGAAGTATTTTCGCCATCGTCAGCGTGGACGGCGCAATGGTCTTGTCTGGCGTCAGGAGCGTGCCATCCATGTCGGACACAACCATCCGGATGGTTTTTGGCAACGGTGGCAGATCCGCGTGGATGGCGTCGAGGTCAACGGACATAAAAGCCCCTGTAAAAACCCCCGTCAGAGTCTTTGCGGGGGCTGGCTGGTCAGCAATGGCAAAAACCATACCCTGCCAGCCAGTCATTGCCCATGAGGGGCGGTAGTCTTATTTCTTCTCGACGTGTCCGCCGAAACCGAAACGCTGTGCCGAGAGCACTTTCTCGGCAAAGTTGTTGCCGGACCGCGAACGGAAGCGCGTGAACAGCGCGGCCGTCATGACCGGAGCCGGGACGTCTTCCTCAATGGCGGCCTCGATCGTCCAGCGACCTTCACCAGAGTCCGCGACTTCGCCAGAGAACTCGTTGAGAGTTTCCGAACGGGTCAGGGCCTCAGCCGTCAGATCGAGCAGCCAGGACGACACGACACTGCCGCGACGCCATACTTCGGCAATATCGCCCATGTTGAGCTCGAACCGGTCTTTTTCCGCAAGAACGGGGGAGTTCTTGCTTTTCATGATATCGAAGCCCTCAGCGAAGGCCTGCATCATGCCGTATTCGATACCGTTATGGACCATCTTTACAAAGTGTCCCGAACCGGCAGGCCCACAGTGCAGATAGCCCTGTTCAGCCCGCGGGTCATGACCCTTTTCGCCACGGCCCGGCGTGCGCGGCACGTCCCCGATGCCCGGCGCGAGCGCGCTGAGGATCGGATCAATATATTCGGCGGTTTCTTTCGTGCCGCCGAACATCATGCAGTAGCCGCGTTCCAGACCCCAGACACCGCCTGAGGTGCCGACATCCACATAGGAGATGCCCTTTTCGGCCAGTTCGGCCGAGCGACGGACGTCGTCCTTATAGTAAGTGTTGCCACCGTCGATGATGACATCCCCACGCCCCAGAAGGCCGCCGAGTTCCTGCACGCAGGCCTCGGTGATGGCACCTGCCGGAAGCATGACCCACACCACGCGGTGTTCATCACCTTCGAGCAGCTTCGCCATCTCGGCGACAGAACCGGCGGGGGTCGCACGCCCCGCTTCACAGCGTCCGGCGACCGAAGCCGTCACTTCCGGCGTGCGGTCGTGCACGACGACATCATGTCCGTGGCGTGTCAGACGGACGGCAATATTGCCGCCCATCCGTCCCAGTCCGATGATTCCGATCCGCATGACTTATGCTCCTGCCAGTGCTTCGTGGATTGCCGTTTCCAGAGCTTTCAGCCCGTCTTCCAGCGGTCCATCGATATGAACGCGAAGGGCGCGACGGCCACGGGCCGCGAGCACTTCGAAATCGCCTCGTGCCTGCGCCGCCTTGACAACGCTGAAGCTGAAACCATGACCCGGAACCGGCACATCCGCCGCATCCGTCGCCGTGACCTGAAGGAACACGCCGCTGTCGGGTCCGCCTTTGTAGGCCTGACCCGTCGAATGCAGGAAGCGGGGTCCGAATTCGGCGGCTGTCGCCACTTTCAACGTATCCCGCAGTTCCATACGAACGGACTGTGCCCAGTCCCGCGTCTGCTGATCGCGGCGGATATAGGCGAGCAGACCGACATAGTCGCCCGGCTTCACACGATCAAAAAGCGTCTTGAGAATGGAGACCGCATCGCTTTTGCTGCCAGCAGCTTCCGTGTTCTTCGCATCCGCGTAGAAGGACAGCGGACCATCCTTCGCGAACGGCGTTTCCGGCGGCAGCGAGCCCGTTTCGGCATAGGCTGAGGTCAGCTTGCGCGTTTCGAGCTTGCTGAACTCAACGTCGGGCTGATCGAACGGATCAATCCCGAGAACCGCACCAGCCACAGCCGTTGCGAATTCGAACAGGAAGAATGCCTGTCCGATCTGGGACGCATCGGCCAGACGGATGGTGACGACCGGCGCACCAGCGGCCCGCAGAGCGCCGAGGCGACTGTCGGGAACGTCGTCGCCCAGCAGAAGGTCCACGAAAATGCGGTCCGTTCCATAGACATCCGGCACGCCGAGTTCTTCCTCGTCGATGGGGATCAGGCCGAGGCCCTTCTTGCCGGTGCTTTCGGCGATGAGCTGTTCCAGCCATGCGCCCAGCGAAGCAATGCCGTCAGAGGCGAGGATCGTCACCTTGTCGCGGCCAAAGCAGTGCGCGGCATGACCGAGGATCAAGCCCAGAACCGCACCCGGATTGGCAGCCGGAGGCGCGCTTCCGTCACAGGATTCCACCATCAGGCGCGTGACCGTCAGCAGCTTGCGAACGTCAATGCCGCTTGCCGCCGCCGGAACGAGGCCGAAATTGGACAGGACGGAGTACCGGCCGCCGATTTTCGGATCGCCGTAGAACACGCGCCAGAAGCCGTTTTCCTCGGCCACTTTCTGCATGTGCGAACCCGGATCGGTGATGGCGATGAAGCTGTCACCCGGCTTCTTGCCCAGAGCCTGACCGGCCACCTGCCAGAAATGCGCGAACAGGATGTTCGGCTCCAGCGTACCGCCAGACTTGCTGGCCACGATGAACAGCGTGTTCTTCGGGTCGATGGCTTTCTCGAACGCCGTGACCTGCTGCGGGTCCGTACTGTCGAGAACATGCAGCTTCGGCCAGCCTTCGCGCTGTCCGAACGTCTCGGCCAGAACCTCAGGACCGAGGCTCGAACCACCCATGCCCAGGAGCAGGATATCCTTGAAGCCGCGACTGCGGACATCGCGGGCCAGAACCTCCAGTTCTTCGACGTTCCACAGACGGTCCTGCACGATCGTCAGCCAGTTCAGCCAGTCGGCTTCCGGGCCGTTCGTCCAGACCGACGGATCTTTCTGCCAGATCCGGCGCAGACCGCCGCTCTGGCTCCAGTCCTTTTCCGCACCGGCGACATCGTCGCGCAGTTCGGGCGGCAGGTCGGCGCTGACACGCAACAGACGCTTGCCGATAACGGCCTCGCGCTTGGTTGCCACAGCCGTCAGCAGAGTGTCGAACGACACGCTGAATGCCGCACAGCCTTCCTTGACGAGCTTCGTGGTCACGCCATCCAGATCCAGACCAAGACGTTTGGCCTCAGACAGAACATGCCGCGCCTGTTCGACATTCTCGGTCAGGCTGGCACGCGCTTTGCCGTGATCGCGGAACGCATCGAACGTTGCAGGCGGAATGGTGTTGACCGTCTCCGGTCCGATCAGCTCTTCGACATACAGAACGTCGGAATAAGCCTTGTCCTTGGTGCCGGTGCTGGCCCAGAGCAGACGCTGCGGGTTGGCGCCCTTTTCGGCCAACGCCTTCCAGCGCGGGCTGTTACGGACTTCGAGATAATACTGATAGGCCAGCTTGGCGTTGGCGATTGCAACCTTGCCGCGAATGGCCTTCAGAGCCTCGGCCTCCGCATCGCCAGCCGCGATGCGACGGTCGATTTCCCCGTCGATCTTGGCATCGATACGACTGACGAAGAACGATGCCACACTGGCAAGACGCGAGATGTCTTCGCCACGGGCCGCGCGATCTTCAAGACCGGCAATATAGGCTTCCAGCACCGCCTTGTAAGCATCAAGCGAGAACAGCAGCGTCACATTGACATTGATGCCGTCCGCGATGGCGTCACGAATGGCGCCCGTGCCTTCAGACGTCCCGGGGATCTTGATCATCAGGTTTTCACGCCCGACAGCCTTCCACAGACGCCGCGCTTCCGTGATCGTCCCGTGTGTGTCGAACGCCAGATAGGGCGAGACTTCGAGGCTGACGTAGCCGTCCAGCCCCTTGGTCTTTTCGAACACCGGATACAGAACCGCGCAGGCGGACCGGATGTCGTCGATGGCGAGATGTTCGTACAGATCGCCGGGGGGCAGGCCTTCGCCTTCCAGCAGCTTGCGGATCTGCGGATCGTATTCGGTGCCGTGTCCGATGGCCTTCTCGAAGATGGCCGGGTTGGACGTGACGCCCCGCAGGCCGTCTTCATCCACCAGCTTGCGGAGGCTTCCATCCTCCGTAAAGCTGCGCTGAATGAAATCCAGCCAGGGGGACTGGCCGTATTTCTCAAGCTCGCGCAGCACGCTGCCGACTTCGTTCAGACCGGTATTGGAGATTGTGTCTGCCACAGGATCTCTCCCTTACTTGCCGCGCAGGGCCTGACGCTTTGCTGCGTCAAGAACCGCTTCAGGCGTGAAACCGAATTTCGTGAGAAGTGCGGAGGCCGGAGCCGACGCACCGAACGTATTCATCGCGATGATCGCACCGCCGATGCCGACATACCGATCCCAGCCGAACGCCGCGGCCTGTTCGACCGCAACGCGGCCGATGATATCCGGCGGCAGGACGGAATCGCGGTATTCCTGGCTCTGCTCTTCGAAGAGATCGAAGCTCGGCATGGAGACGACGCGGGCCTTGATGCCCTCTTCTGTCAGCTTTTCGTAAGCCGTCACCACGAGACTGACTTCCGAACCCGAAGCGATCAGGATCACGTCGGGCTTGCCGTCACAGCTCGCCAGAACATAAGCACCCTTCGCAAGACCGGCGGCGGACGCATATTTCGTGCGGTCAATCGTCGGCAGGTTCTGACGGCTCAGAGCGAGCACGGCAGGCTTGTGCGTCATCGGGATCAGCGTCCGCCAGGCTTCGGACACTTCGTTCGCGTCGGACGGACGGATCGTCATGATGCCCGGCGTGGCGCGAAGCTGTGCGAGCTGCTCGATCGGCTGATGAGTCGGCCCGTCTTCACCCACGCCGATGGAGTCATGCGTGAAGATATACAGAACCGGCAGTTCCATGATGGCCGACAGACGGATCGGCGCCTTCATGTAATCGGAGAAGATCAGGAAGCCCGAACCGTAGGAGCGGATGCCCGACAGCGCGATACCGTTGCAGATGGAACCCATCGCATGTTCGCGCACACCGAAATGCAGGTTCCGGCCGCCATAGGTGCCGTTCCATTTTTCCGGCTGGAAGGAGCCGCCGCCCTTGATGTCCGTCTTGGTGGACGGCGTGAGGTCAGCAGAGCCGCCGATCATCCAGGGCAGGTTCTTCGCAACCGCGTTCAGAACCTGACCCGAGCTTGCACGCGAGGCAACGCCCTTGGCATCGGCTTCGAAAGTCGGGATGTCCTTGTCCCAGCCTTCCGGCAGACGATGCTCGATGATGCAGTCGATTTCAGCCGCAAGGTCCGGATGGGCTTCACGATAGGCCGAGAACAGCTCTCGCCATTCCGCATTAGCTTCCGCGCCACGCTTGCCGAGACCTTCGGCGAAATGCTCCTTCACACCGTCCGGGACATAGAAGTCCGGAGCATCTTCCGGCCAGCCATAGGCGGCCTTCGCACCCTTGATTTCTTCCGCACCCAGCGGCTCGCCATGTGCCGAAGCCGTACCGGCCTTCTTGGGCGCGCCGTAGCCGATGACCGTCTTGAGCACGATCATGCTCGGACGATCCGTCACTGCACGCGCAGCTTTGAGGGCTGCGAGAATGGCCTCGACATCGTTGCCGTCCGGCAGCGTCTGGACATGCCAGCCATAAGCTTCAAAACGCTTGCCCACATTTTCCGTGAAGGCCAGATCCGTCGACCCTTCGATGGAAATCTGATTGGAATCATAGATCCAGGTCAGGTTCCCAAGTGCGAGATGGCCAGCGGTGGACGCGGCTTCCGAAGCCACACCTTCCATCATGTCGCCATCGCCACAGAACACCGTGACGTGATAGTCGAACAGCTTGAAGCCCGGGCGATCATAGCGCGCGGACATCCATTTCTGCGCGATCGCCATGCCGACGGAATTGCCGCAACCCTGTCCGAGCGGACCGGTCGTGGTTTCTACACCAGCGGTAAAGCGGTATTCCGGATGACCCGGCGTCTTGGAGTTCAGCTGACGGAACTGCGAGAGATCCTCGACAGTGAGGGACGGCGCATCAACGACCTTGCCATCCTGAATATCCTTCACGCCTGTGAGGAACAGGGTGGAGTACAGCAGCATCGACGCGTGACCGACCGAAAGCACGAAACGGTCACGGGCAGGCCAGCACGGATCGGCCGGATCGTATTTCAGATCATGCTGCCAGACCGCATACATCGCGGGGGCGAGAGCCATGGCCGTGCCGGGATGGCCGGAATTGGCGCGCTCGACACCTTCCATCGAAAGAGTGCGGATCGTATTGATGGTGAGCTGAGGAAGCGTACTCATCGGAATGGAATCTCCGGCTTGTGACTGACAGGAAGAAACGCAACGATATCTTCCATACCTTCTGCTGCCACGGCATGACGCGAAGTCGCGACAGACGCAATGGCTGATCGGTAAACCATATTGTGAAACACGCTCTTGTGCTTGAAGACAACCTGCCACACTTCGACGGTCGTCATTACCGAAACCCCGAAGAATGGCGCCCGGACGAGACGCGAACGTCCCGCAGTCCCTCGCAGCGGATCGGGAACATCTTCCGCTGGCAGATGGGCCTCAGGCCACGCTGGCCGGATGCCCTTCCCCCGCAGAAACCCTACGATCAGGTCGCGCCTGCTCCGGGGGAATGCTGTGTCACGTTTGTCGGTCATGCGACCGTTCTGCTCCAGTTTGGCCGTGCAGGACGCGCGCCTCTGCGGATCATCACAGATCCGGTCTTTTCCGAACGCTGCTCCCCCTTCCGCAGTTTCGGTCCCCGCCGCGTCTGCCCGCCCGGCATCGCGCTGGATGCCCTTCCCCGCATCGACATCATCCTCGTCTCGCACTGCCATTATGACCACATGGACCTGCCGAGCCTGCGGGCACTGGCCGAACGTGACGATCCGCTCTGCATTTCCCTTCCGGGCAACCGTCGCCATCTGAAAAAGGCCGCTCTTCCGCGCATCGTCGAACTGGACTGGTGGGACGGCACGACTGATGACGGTGCCCGCATCACAGCCACGCCCGCGCTGCATGGAAGCGCACGCACGCCGTTCGATTCCAACCGCGCGCTCTGGGGCGGCTTCACAATCGAAGCAGACGGCCACACGGTCTTTTTCGCGGGCGACACGGCCTGGGGCAAACATTTCGACGCGATCCACCGTCGCTGGCCGGATATCGACCTCGCCATCCTGCCCATCGGGGCCTACGAGCCGCGCAACCTGATGCGCCGCGTTCACATGTCTCCCGAAGAAGCGCTCATGGCTTTCGATACGCTCGGAGCAAAACAGGGACTGCCGATCCATTTCGGCACGTTCCAACTCACCGACGAGGCCATTCTGGAGCCGCCCACCCGTCTGGAGTTCGCCTGCCGACCCGCGGGCCGTCCTTTCCGGGCGCTGGAAAACGGTGACAGCCTCACTCTTCCGTCAGTTGACACAAAAAGCTAAACTGCCCTCCGACATCCCTTCCCCGGATTTTCTGTCATCGGGGACACCGCCATGTGGAAACCGTCATGAACGCCCAGAACGTCACTTTCACGTCAGACCAGATCACCGCCCTGTTCATCGACGCGGCCCGTGAAGGCGATACCGACCTCCTGACCCAGTTTCTGGATGCCGGCATGGCCATCGATACGCCGGACAGCCGTGGCTATACCGCCCTGATCGTCGCTACCTACAACGGCCACACGGATGCCACGCGCCTGCTGCTGGACCGCGGAGCCGACACGGAAGCCACCGATCTCAAGGGCGCCACCGCACTTTCGGGCGTCGCGTTCAAGGGCCTGACCGAGATCGCGTCACTTCTGCTCGATCATGGCGCCGAGGTAGATCACGCCAATCATGCCGGTCGCACACCACTGATGTTTTCCATCATGTTCAACCGCGAAGACATGGCGAAAAAGCTTCTTGCCGCCGGAGCAAACCCGGACCTGAAGGATGCGGACGGCGTTTCGGCCCGTGATCTGGCCGAACGCCAGCTCATGACCGGCCTGTTCGCCGGAGCGTCCGCATGAGTCGTTTCTGGAACCGCCGCGTTCAGGATCTGCACCCCTATGTACCGGGCGAACAGCCCAGACTCGCGGACCTGCTGAAGCTCAATACGAACGAGTCTCCCTACGGTCCGAGCCCGAAAGTGCTTCAAGCCATCCGGGACGTGGCGTCTGACGACCTGCGCCTTTATCCGGACCCGACAGCGGCAGACCTGCGGGAGACGATTGCGACCCGGTTCGGCACCACCGCCGATCGCGTTTTCGTCGGCAATGGCTCCGACGAAGTTCTGGCCCATGCCTTCCGCGCGCTGTTCCACGACGACGCGCCGGTCCTGTTCTCGGACGTGACCTACGGCTTTTATCCGGTTTATTGCGGCCTGTTCGACCAGCCGTTCCGCCACATCCCGCTCAATGACGATTTTAAGATCGACATCGACTCCTACACTGGCGACTGCGGCGGAATCGCCGTCGCCAACCCGAATGCCAATACGGGAATCGCCCTGTCGCTCGAGCAGATCGAAACCCTCCTCAAGCGCCATCCTGACCGGACCGTCATCATCGACGAGGCCTATGTCGATTTCGGTGCCCAATCCGCCATTGAACTGACACATCGTCATGACAATCTTCTGGTCGTCCAGACGCTCTCAAAGTCCTACGCTTTGGCAGGACTGCGTGTGGGCTTTGCGATCGGTTCTCCGGAACTGATCGAGGGTCTCATCCGCGTCAAGGACAGTTTCAATTCTTATCCCCTCTCCCGCCCAGCACAGGCCGGGGCCATCGCCGCGATCCAGGATACCGAATGGCTCGCAGACATCACGGCCCGCCTCGTTGCGAGCCGCGACCGGCTGGTTCCGCAACTGCAAAATCTTGGCTTCCAAGTCCTGCCATCCTGTGCCAATTTCATTCTTGTGCACCACCCGGAGCACAAGGCCGGAGCCATCGCCGCAGCCCTGCGCGAGCGTGCGATCCTTGTCCGGCACCTCTCCACCCCGCGCATCCAGGACTGGCTGCGTATCTCGATCGGAACGGACGAATCCTGCACCCGCCTGACTGACGTTTTGCGGGACATCCTCTCCTCCCGATCCTGAATTAACCGGACGGTAATACCCCGTCCCCCATAATCATGAGCCAGACAGGGCCAGACGGGCGCGTTTCTGCGCCCTCCATTCCGTCATCTTCCGGATGAACGGGAGGCCCATGAATGTTTCATGCGGAAAGACCGAATACATGCGTGCATTTCAGGGACAGATGTCCGACAACCAGCCTATTCGCCGCAATCAGGCCGAAAAGGAAAAGCAGCTTCGGGACCTCAAGGAAACGATCGCTTCCATGAAGTCCCACACGTCTCCGACGCTGAAGGAAAGCATTCAGCGCCGCATTCGTGAGCTGGAAACCGAACTGCGCACCATCGCGCGCGAAAAAGCCGCGAAGGCCGCAAACCCGGACGCCCAGTCCGACCGCCAGCGCCGTCCGCCGCGCCGTAATACGATCCGTTCCATGTAAAGGATGGTCGCAGAGAGGCTGGTACGACAATTCCTCCGTACCAGCCTCTCTGCATCAAGACGCCTGAACAGCGTCCCCGTGTGTCTCTGACGCCCGGTCCCATGCCGGCCCCATCAAACGTAGCCTCGTAGAGTGCAGGCCGTCCGTCTCGGTCAGAACGTAATACGCGGTATATTCCCCGGTCGGTTTTCCCGGACGATCCATCAATGCTTTGAAAACATTGCGGTCCGCCGTCATCTGCGTTCTATCCCCGACTAAGGGCTGATTCCACATTTCCAGCGCTTCAGGCGCCCGTGCCCGGTCAATCATCAGGCAGTTCGGATCCACGAACCCGCCGTAGCTTTCGCGGAAAATCCCCCCTCCGATCCCGACCGACTCCCACTGATCCTCACAGATTGGTTTCAGTGTCCGCGGATGCACGAACCAGCGCCCTGCCCACGCCCAGTCCTGTCCTTCAATCGCCGCCAACAGAGAGGACAGATGGTCTGGCGCCCACCAGTTATCATCGTCGAGATAAGCAATGCGTGGAGCATTCGAAAGCTGGCTGAGCACGCTGCGCAATACGCCGCCGTCCCTTGCCCGCCCGAACCCTCCATGACGCTGTGATGTGGAATAGCCGGGCCAGAGCACTTCGACGGCCCAACTCGGTGGCCGCCCTTCGATCGCGCGTTGAATCAGATCGTCGGCACCGTCTTCCGGAGGGCGGTCCAAACCAATCATGATCTGAACCCGCAGATTTCCCGTCTGCTGAAAAACAGACTGGACCGCCCGGATAATGGTAGGCCTCAGAAGGCTTGGCATGACAACCGCCACATCGAAAGGGCGCTGGTCGGGCGTGCCTGGATCAGCGAAAATATGAAGTCCGGGTTTCATGTCCGGCACGATACTGCGCCCTCAAAGCCCTGTCACCTCACGCGCTGCTCTCTTGCACTTCAACGCGACAGGGCACACCATGAGGGTCAGAATGATCACTGCGAAAGAGTCCAACGTGTCCGCTCCCTCTACCTTTTCGCACGAACAGCTGCTCGACCGTCTGGGCGAGGTCGCCGTCCGCGTTGGCCTGAACATCTCGCCGGGCCAGCAGCTCCTCATTACCGCACCACTCACGGCCGTCTCACTGGTCCGACGCGTCACGGAACACGCATACAAAGCCGGAGCTTCACTCGTCACGACCTTGTATGCGGATGATGAAACCACGCTCGCACGTTTCATCCACGCCCCGGACGACGCCTTCGACGTCGCTCCCACATGGCTGGCTGAGGGTATGGCGCGCGCGTTCCGCGAAGGTGCGGCCCGCATGGCCATCACCGGCGCCAACCCGACGCTGCTCAAAGGGCAGGACCCCGAACGCATCGCACGCGCCAACCGCGCCAGTTCCAAGGCAAACCGTCCGGCGATGGAAATCATCACCCAGTTTGCCGTGAACTGGAACATCATCGCCTGCGCCACACCGGCCTGGGCCGAACAGGTCTTTCCGGATTTGCCCCCTGAAGAGGCGCTCGCGGCCCTGTGGGACGGTATCTTCAAAGCATCTCGCGTCGATGTCGCCGATCCTGTCGCCGAGTGGAAAGCCCATAACGCCGCCCTGCATGCCCGGGCGAAATTCATGAACGACAGCCGGTTCGACGCCCTGCATTTCAGCGGCCCCGGAACAGATCTGACGGTCGGCCTTGCGGACGGACATCTCTGGGCAGGCGGTTCAGAAAAATCTGGAAATGGCATCGTCTGCAACCCGAATATCCCAACCGAGGAAATCTTCACGACCCCGCATCGTAGCAAGGTCAACGGGCGCGTCAGCAGCACCAAGCCGCTGTTCCATCAGGGAACGCTGATCGACGAAATCTCGGTGCGCTTTGAAAACGGCCGTATTGTCGAAGCAACCGCCAGTCAGGGCGAGGACGTGCTCAAGCGGATCCTCGATACCGATGAAGGCGCGGCACGGATTGGCGAAGTCGCCCTTGTACCGCATTCCTCGCCCATATCGGCCAGCAAGATCCTGTATAGGAACACGCTGTTCGATGAGAATGCGTCCAGCCATATCGCACTCGGCCAAGCCTACACGAAGTGCATGGTCGATATCGAAGGTCTGACGCCGGACGAACTTCTGGAACGAGGCGTCAACGACTCCCTTATTCATATCGACTGGATGATCGGTTCGGACAAAATCGATCTTGATGGCCTCAAGAACGGCAACCGCGTGCCGCTGATGCGCGCTGGAGAATGGGTGCAGATATGACGTTTTTCCGCATGACAGGCCTTACAGGCCTTTTCGTCTCTGTCGCGATGCTGCCTCTGGCCGCACAGGCACAGTCTTATCCGCAAACCGGCTACCCCGCTCAGGGGGGAACCACAAGCCAGACCCAGATCGACGGTAGCGTGCCGCTTCAGGGAACCCCACAGCAGACTCCTCAGATTCCGCCGCAGGTCCGTGCCGATATGGAGCACGCCATGCAATATCCCCTGCCGCCGGACTTCATGACCCGTGCGGCGGCAACGATCGCCGAGCTTCAGGCCCGCAACATCCAGCCTCCCAACTCGCACGGCGCGGGCCTGGCCGAGACAATCAGCCGCATCAGCCAGATCCCCGGACTTGCGCCCGTCCTGCAAAGCCACGGCTTCACGCCCGAAAGCTTCGTGATGGGCATGACGACCTTCGGCATGACCCTTGCCGCCAGCAACGGCCAGCTTCCAGCCGGAATGCCAAGCCCCAATCCCGCCAATGTCGCGCTTTTCAAAGCGCAACCCCAGCAGGTTACGGCCCTGATGCAGGCCATGGGCAACCCACCCCACTGAATACGAAACCGCGGCCGTGTTTCCAGCAGGATGACATGGCCGCTTCAGTCTCCGAAAAAGATCCGAATGCCCATTAAACTCGACCCCGCACTCCTCCCTGCCCTGGATATCCTCGGCATGGCCCAGTCCGGCGCCCTTCTTCGTGCCGAGCGGGAGACGCCATCAGATGGTATTCCCGCCTTCGTCACCCGTGCGGGCTGGGACGAACTCGCTGCGACACATGCCGCAAACCACAATGCTCCCCACAGTGTGCTTCTTCCGGCACTCGAAAAAGCCGTCGCCCGTATTCTGACTCACGCAGCCCAGAACGCGTCGCAGATGGGCGAAATGACACCTGTCACCACGCTGCAAAGCGATCTGTTTCCCAGCGATCCCGATCTCGTCTTGGCCTTTGTTCGCGACAGCACCCATCCCGTAGCCTGCGCCCTGATTGGCACAATCACGCAGATTGAGGCAGCACTCCGCAGTCGGGACGCTGCTCAGGACTGACTGAACTGGCGAATGGCCAGTTCATCCAGCGCACTCTGTTCTTTTTTGCGCTCCGCCTGCCGTTCTTCCTCTTGTCGCTCCTCCTTCAGAGTTTTGACGGCTTCCATGGCAGCTCTCGCGATAATCAGTGCCGACCGCACGGTTTCACGATCCAGTGCGGCTTCGCGGCAACGTGCATGTGCTTCGGCAACAGCCTGCCGCCCCGCAGGAAGCCAGCGGCTGAAGGCTTCCACAGCACCATCCCCCGCTGTTGGACTGGAGGCAATCCGCTGCTCGCTCAGGATTTCTTCCTGAGCCGCCGACAGCTTTTCTTCCGCAGCCGTCTCACGCGCAACGGCCTCCGCAAAACTTCTTTCAACCAGATCAAGCTCCTGCTCACGCAGGGTGATGAGGGTGTCGAGAGGAGAGTGTTCCATCCTGAAGGATCCTTTACGCCGCATTTAAAGGAGTGGTTTGCGGAATCGTCTGCATAATCTGGGCCAGTTGTTCAAAAGCCTCCGCACGCGTCGATCGCTCGTTCCGCCCTTGAGACAGGAACTGGTTCAGCTTGGGCATCAACGTGATGGCCTCGTCAACCTCACGATCAGTGCCTAATTTGTAAGCACCAAGACGGATCATATCCGCCATACGCTGATAGGTCGCCATCGCTGCGCGCGCACGTTGAGTAAGGGCGTTTTCCTCAGGGGAATTGCATCCCGGAACCGCACGGGACAGGGAGCGCAGGACATCAATGGCGGGATAGCGTCCCTGTTCACCGATCTTGCGATCCAGAATGATATGGCCATCCAGAATACCGCGCACGGCGTCCGCAACCGGCTCGTTCTGGTCATCTCCCTCCACCAGCACAGTAAAGAGAGCCGTAATCATCCCCTGATCGGGATATCCCGGACCTGCGCGTTCCAGAAGGCGGGGCAGTTCGGCAAACACGGAAGGCGGATAACCACGCGTTGCAGGAGGTTCGCCCGCAGACAGACCAATTTCACGCAGCGCCATGCAAAACCGCGTCACGCTATCCATCAGAAGCAGAACCGACTTACCCTGATCCCGGAAATATTCCGCAATCGCCATGGCAGACAGAGCTGCTTCACGACGCATCAGCGGAGGTGAATCAGATGTTGCAATCACCAGAACACTCCGGGCCAACCCTTCAGGGCCAAGATCGTCCTCAATAAATTCTCGAACTTCTCGCCCGCGCTCACCCACAAGCGAAATCACGGCGACATCACATTCCGCCCCCCGCGCGAGCATGGAGAGCAGGGTCGATTTCCCAACGCCCGATCCTGCGAAAAGCCCAAGCCTCTGACCGCGACGACAGGTCGTGAACGCATCAAGAGCGCGCACTCCGAGATCAATCCGTTCTCCCAGGCGTGCCCGACTGGCCGCGTTAGGGGGCGGACACTGGATCGCCTGACTCTTGATCGCAGGGAACAAAGGTCCTTTTCCATCAATCGGCTGCCCCAGCGGGTCCACCACCCGCCCCAGCCAGCTTGAATTAACTCTCAGGCCACCGTCACGACGGCTGAGGGGAATTCTGGCCTCACAACCTGGGCCAATCCCATCCAGCGCACCAAACGACATCAGGCGCGCAACATCCCCCTGAAATCCCACAACCTCAGATTGTACAATCCGCCCGTCACGCGCCTCAACCGCGACTCGATCCCCAATCGTGATGAATCCATCGAGTCCGATCACGGTCATGCAAAGACCCACAACGTCTTTCACGCTTCCTTCAACCCAGTCGCAGGTGAAGTTCGTGAGCATTTCAAGCAGCTTGGCGTAATCGCTCATAAAGGCAGTTTTCGACCGTTTCCTGCGGATTATTCCGACTTCCCGACCCTACAACCCTATCGTTAAGAGGAGCTTAATGTTCCCCTTTAACGAGAATAATAATGACAATTTTACGATTTTTGATCCATGTCTATCGACAGACACAACCTTGGGTAGTAACCATTGGTTCACCAAGCCGGGAGTTGAAACATGCGTATCCTTCTTGTCGATAGCGATCAGTCCGCCGCCGCCACATTGTCCCAGACACTGCGTAACGCGACCTTTACCGTCGATCATACGCCCTCTGGCGAAGAGGCCATCGAGATGCTGCGCCACTACGATTATGACGTGGTTGTGCTCGAACTGATGCTGAACGATCTGGAAGGTTATGAAGTCATCCGGCGCGTTCGGGCAGCACGTATCACGACGCCGATCCTCGTCCTTTCGGCGCTGCTTCGCTCCCAGGCCAAGATCCGGGCTTTTTCCATGGGCGCTGATGATTACATGACGAAGCCTTATGACGCAGGCGAACTGGTCGCACGTCTTCAGGCCGTCATGCGGCGTTCCCGGGGCTTTGCCGAGCCGAAACTGCGCGTCGGCAATCTGGAGCTGGATCTGAACGGCAAGAATGTTACCGTCGATGGCGCAGCCTTGCATCTGACAGGCAAGGAATACGCCATTCTGGAGCTTCTGGTGATCCGCAAAGGGTCCGTCCTGACCAAGGACGCGTTCCTCAATCACCTTTATGGCGGCATTGATGAACCGGAAATGAAGATCATTGACGTCTTCATCTGTAAGCTACGCCGGAAACTACAGAATGTCGGTGCGGGCAACCTGATCGCCACCGTCTGGGGACGTGGCTACATCCTCCGGGAAGACGATGTCGCAGAAACGGTTGCGCTCGCCAGCCTGCCTCCAGCAGTCACCGCACCCATCGTCGAGGCAGTCGTCTGATCCTTTGAGATCAGACGACTGGCCTGACACGCATAACGCGTGATGTCAGGCGCTTTCAGACATGAGCAATGGCGCGAATGATATCGCAAACATGATCAACCACTTCATGCACGAGCGCCTCGTCTTCTGCTTCTACCATAACGCGAATCAGCGGTTCCGTTCCGCTGGCGCGCAGAACAAGACGGCCACTCCCGGCCAGGCGTTCATCCGCCCAGGCCTTTGCAGCAGCAAGGTCCGGACTGCCCATCGGGCTGGCTCCTGAATAACGGACGTTTTTCAGGAGTTGCGGATACGGCGTGAAGAAACGGCAGATTTCACTGGCTGGCCGTTTGGTTTCCACAGACACGGCCAGAACCTGTAAGGCGGCGATCAGACCGTCTCCTGTCGTAGCATAATCCGACAAAACCATATGTCCGGACTGCTCACCCCCGAGATTGGCCCCAATCTCGCGCATCCGCTCCACCACATAACGATCGCCAACCGATGTCCGCTGAAGCTCAAGTCCCTTTTCCGCGAGAGCTTTTTCCAGCCCCATATTGGACATGACGGTCGTAACCACAGTATTGCCGCGCAACCGTTCATGCTGCTTCCAGAAGGAAGCGATCAGACCGATGATCTGGTCTCCATCAACGAGATCGCCATTTTCATCCGCAATCAGAACCCGGTCCGCATCGCCATCCAGGGCAATGCCGAAATCCGCACCATGTTCCCGCACCGCCGCACACAGGGTTTCCGGATGGGTCGAGCCCACGCCGTCATTGATGTTCAGGCCATCCGGCTCACAACCGATCTTGATGACCTCTGCCCCCAACTCCCACAATGCTTTGGGTGCCACGCGGTAAGCAGAGCCATTGGCGCAATCAATGACGATCTTCAGGCCATCCAGACGCAACCCTCGTGGGAACGACGCCTTTGCGTTCTCGATGTAACGACCAGCCGCATCCGTCAGGCGGGAAGCCCGTCCAATCCGTTCCGGAGAGGCCAGTCGGGCAGAAAGATCCTGAGCCATCAGGTCTTCGATTTCGCCTTCAACTTCGTCCGAAAGTTTGAAACCATCCGGCCCGAACAGCTTGATCCCATTATCTGTAAAAGGATTGTGGGACGCTGAGACCATGACCCCAAGATCAGCCCGGAGAGAACGGGTCAGCATAGCGATCGCAGGCGTGGGCAGCGGACCAACCAGAATGACGTCCATCCCGGCCGACAGGAAACCCGCAACCAGAGCACATTCCAGCATATAACCCGAAAGGCGGGTATCCTTGCCCAGAACGACGCTGTGTCGGCGGTTCTGGCTCCGCATGAAGTACAGACCGGCCGCCTGCCCCAGTCTCTGCGCGATTTCAACCGTCATGGGCGCAGTATTGGCCGTTCCCCGGATGCCATCAGTACCGAACAGAGACCTCTTGGTGGCCATAATGAAAAATCCTGCCTGTCTGCCAGAAATAAAAAAGGCGCGGCACCGGGGATAATTTCCTCGATGACGCGCCCGTTGGTGCGATTGGTTGCTTGATTAACCCGCCTGAGGCGCCGGATCAAACGCGCCGGGACGTGTGGTCGGAACGGATGCACGACGGTTGTCAGGCACCTGCTCGTCATCCGCAGTCCGCTCGATAGCCTCACCGCGCATGATACGACCGACATCGTCACCCGTCAGCGTTTCATATTCCAGAAGCGCTGCGGTCAGGCGGTGCAGATCATCAAGGCGCGTCGTCAGCAGATCATGGGCCTGCTTATAGGCCGTATCGATCAGAGCTTTAACTTCCTTGTCGATCTCGCGCGCGGTTTCTTCGGAAATATTCTTGTTCTGCGTCACAGAATGACCAAGGAACACTTCCTGACCGTTATCGCCATAAGCAATCATGCCCAGCGTGTCGCTCATGCCCCATTCGGTCACCATCCGCCGCGCAAGATCCGTCGCACTCTTGATGTCGCCCGATGCACCGGCGCTGACTTCCTCACGTCCGAAGATGATTTCTTCGGCAACGCGGCCACCCATGGCGATGACCAGACGGGCCAAGCACCATTTACGGCTGTAGGAAATGTTATCTTTCTCCGGCAGGGTCATGACCAGACCCAGCGCACGACCACGCGGCACGATCGTCGCCTTGTGGATCGGATCACTGCCCGGAGTGAAGATCGCGCAGATGGCGTGGCCAGCTTCGTGATATGCCGTCGAGCGCTTTTCGTCTTCGGTCATGACCATGGAACGGCGCTCGGCCCCCATCATAACCTTGTCCTTGGCTTCCTCGAACTGTGCCATACCCACGGTCCGGCGCCCCTGACGGGCGGCCATCAGGGCCCCTTCGTTCACGAGATTGGACAGATCCGCACCCGAGAAGCCCGGCGTTCCCCGAGCAATCACCTTCGGGTCCACGTCCGAAGACAGGGGCACTTTCTTCATGTGAACGCGCAGGATCTTTTCACGACCGGCCACATCGGGGTTCGGCACCACGACCTGACGGTCGAAACGACCCGGACGCAGCAGAGCCGGGTCCAGAACGTCCGGACGATTGGTCGCAGCAATCAGGATCACGCCTTCGTTGCTCTCGAAACCGTCCATCTCGACCAGCATCTGGTTGAGAGTCTGCTCGCGTTCGTCGTTACCGCCCCCAAGGCCCGCACCACGATGGCGGCCTACGGCGTCGATTTCGTCGATGAAGATGATACAGGGCGCGGACTTCTTGCCCTGTTCGAACATGTCACGCACACGCGATGCGCCGACACCGACGAACATTTCCACAAAATCCGAGCCGGAAATCGTGAAGAACGGAACATTGGCCTCGCCCGCAATGGCGCGCGCCAGCAGCGTCTTACCCGTGCCCGGAGGTCCGACCAGCAGCGCACCCTTGGGAATCTTGCCGCCCAGACGGGTGAATTTCTGCGGGTCGCGCAGGAACTCGACAATTTCCTGAAGCTCGGATTTCGCTTCATCGATGCCGGCCACGTCTTCAAACGTCACACGACCGGTCTTTTCCGTCAGCAGCTTGGCGCGGGATTTGCCAAAGCCCATGGCCCGGCCACCACCGCCCTGCATCTGGCGGAAAACCATGAAGCACAGACCCACCAGCAGCAGAACCGGCAGGTAAGCGCTGGCATAACGCAGAATCGGGCTTTCTCCGCTGTCCATCGGCTTGGCGGTCACTTCGACGCCAGCAGAAGTCAGACGGCCCGGAAGGCTCGGGTCAAGTGGGGCATAGGTCTCGAAAGACGTGCCGTTCGTCAGGGTTCCGGAGACATTCTGCTCCTGAATCACAACCGAACGGACCTGATGCTGGTCCACATCGTGAATGAAATCGGAATAGGCGATCTGCTGGGCTGCATGCTGTCCGCCACCGGGCTGGAAGGCTGTCAGCACTGCCATTCCGACCACGATGATGACCGCCCAGATCGCGACGTTACGGCCTAAATTGTTCATCTCGCTCTCTGTCGTCCTTCAGACTGTTCCGTCAGATGCAGTACGGGATCACCCCTCACAACTGGCCGACCGGTCACATTCTGCGTTGACTCCATAACATAAGCCTCCGCGTCCACGATCCTACCCCATCAAGGGCAGGAAAACGCATTTCTTGCGATTTTGAGGATCTTTTTATGCTGTGAGATGATTTTCTCCCGTCACGGGAACCGCGACAGCCCAGACAAAATCGGCCTCACCGGGCATTTGCCCTATCCGTGGCCACAGGATCAGTCGACCCTGATGCCACACACCCGGAAGGCAGCGGGCAGCGGCATAGGGAATACCCAGCCTGCGCAGATCCAGTCCGTGCACGGCGTCACCCAAAGGTCCGATCACACTGTCTGCCGGAATATCACGCGTCAGAAGACGCCAGCGTCCGTCCCACACACAACCTTCCCGTGCCACAACCGGGGCGGCAAGAGCGCGTTCCTCTCGAACGAGGATCACGCCGTTGCCAAAGCGCCCGGCCGATTGAAGCTGAACTCCAGACAGCGTGCCGCATCCTTTTTCCAGCAACAGACGTACGGCCTCTCGCGCGGGGCGGTACGCATGTCCTGAAACAAGCCGGGTCAGAGCGGACAGAGTCTCTTTGTTCATCCCGGCCTGTTCCAGAAAAACCCATCCCTCGGGATGCCAGAAGGCATGGGATGCAAGATTTTTGGCCAGTACCGCCTCACGACTCCGGTTTTCCTGGCGTGCCGTCGTCAGATGAAGGGTCTGGATATCGTGTCTTTGCTCAGGCGTCAGATCCTGTCGCCACCGCACCCGCTCGAACCGTCGGTTGGCATTCGACGGGTCCTCGATCCATGGCAGACCCGCGGCTTTCAAAGTCAGTCTCAGGCGCGATGGGTCAAGCGTTAAAAGCGGGCGGCACACCCGGATACGCCCCCGTACGGCACTCGGTTGAATACCGACCAACCCCAGAGGTCCGCTCGCGCGCAGGCTGCGCATCCACACAGTCTCGTCCTGATCGCCAGCATGATGCGCCACAAGAAGATCCAGACATCCTGCTGCAACACAGGCCGCCTCCAGCGCCTCGAACCGTGCCTCGCGCGCCCGTTCCTGCAACCGCCCTTTCGGAAACGGCGCAAGTGTCAGGAGGCGGGCGGGTACACCCATGACGGCAAGCCGTTCAACCGTCAGTCGCGCTTCGGCAGCCGATTCAGGCCGCAGGGCATGATCCACTACGAAGGCCACGACATTGCGGCGCCAGCGCCGCGCCAGAAACGCGAGCGCCATGGAGTCGGCACCTCCCGAAACAGCAAGGGCGACTGGCGCGTCCGGGATATCAGGTGGCCAAGGGCCGAGACCTGACATCAGGCCCTGAAATTCGCATTCCCCGACCGGATGATCGGGTCCTGCTTCCAACAACGCGGGTTTCAGTGACAGGCCGCACGGCTCCGGAATGTCGTCTCGGCGCTCTTCACCCGCGGCGCAGGGGTTGGAAATTCCGATTTCAGCTTATCAAGAGCCTGACACGCGGAGTTCTTGTCACCCAGCGCCAGCATCGAAGCGGCCACACCCAACAGGGAATCCTGCGCCTTCTGGGACTTCGGAGCCTTCGTATAGGCGTCATAATAAGCGACCGCAGACTGGCGATACTGCTTCTGCCCTGCCAGAGACTGGGCCAGAAGGAACTGTGCATCCACTTTACCAGACAGACTATGGGCTGTTTTCACGGCAAAACGCGCATTGCTCTCCGCATCCGTATAGTTCCCGGATCTAAGAGACGCATTCCCAACCTTCAACGCATCCAGAGCGGTTTTCGGCGGCTCGGCGGCGTCCGGAGTAGCAGCGGAGGCTTTGTCTTCGACTGCCGCCGGAGTTTTAGCTGGAACAGGTGTCGAAGCCCCACCTCCGCCATTCTGGGAAGCAAACTGCATGTCCGAAATCTGCTTGGACACATTGGCCTGATTGTCGCGGACGGAGTTGCTGAGCTGATCCAGTTCGCCACGCATCTGGCGGTTCTGTTCTTCCAGAGCCGAAACGCGTTCCAGAAGCTGGGCCGTCAGGTTGCCGTCACCCGCCGAAACCGGAGCCGCTGCCGTCGCACTGGGGGCACTCAGGCCGCTGCCATTCTGAACCTGTGAGAGCTGCTGGCGCAGGGAGGCAATTTGATCCTGCAAAGCAATCGCTTCCCGTGAGGAAATTTCCCCGCTATCCGGCGCATCCTGTGCCACGGCCGGAAGCGCGGGCAAAAGGACGGAAAAAGCTGTGCCCAGAAAGACGGCACGCAGGGAACGGGACAGCACCATAACGGATCTCCTGAGACAAAAAACTCGCACTCACGGGCACGCAGGCGGGTCATGCGCGCAACATGCGCCCAGTCATAAAACAGAAACGGCCGGGGGATAATCCCCCGGCCGTTCATCATCCCAGTCCGTCAGGCCTGAAACGTCGATTCAGCGAACAGACGTGATGGCGTTACGGTTCTGTGCCCAAGCCTGCTCGTCGTCGCCATCGGCGGTCGGACGGTCCTTGCCGTAGGAGATCGTGGTGATGCGCGAAGCGCTCACGCCCTTGGCGACCAGATAGTCGCGGGCTGCGTTTGCACGACGCTGGCCGAGAGCAATGTTG
Organism: Gluconobacter sp. Dm-44; assembly: GCF_018256175.1. NCBI lineage: Bacteria > Pseudomonadati > Pseudomonadota > Alphaproteobacteria > Acetobacterales > Acetobacteraceae > Gluconobacter > Gluconobacter sp. Dm-44. Next base: position 480,307 of record NZ_JAERLZ010000001.1, read on the forward strand.
TACTCTTCCGTGCCACGGTCATCGCAGTTACCAGCAACCTGGATGCTGACCTGCGGGTACTTGGCGAGCCATGCAGCCTGCTTGTCCAGCGTAGCGCGAGCTTCTTCAGAGAGCTGGGACTGGTTCAGCTCGTAGAAGACGCGGTCGCCGACATTGGCAACCAGATCGGCTTCGCTGCCGGGCGTCGGGCCAGCTTCCTGAGCGACGGCGCCTGCGCCGTTGCTGTCACCCTTGTTGGTGTTGCCGTTGGAACAGGCTGCGAGAACAAGCGCCAGACCAAGCGCGCCAAATACCTTGAACTTCATGTGTCTCAATCCTGAGAACGGCCCCACAGCGGGAACCGAATGCGGAAAATGCCGCGTTATTCCGGACCACCTCTTTCCTGTTCGGAACAGACAGGAATCGGTTCCGATCCCTGCATGCCAACCTTGAAAATCAGTGGCCATAAGCGCCCATACTCATGACTCGAATCACCGGTCAAGTGCCGTGTTAACGCCGGTTAAATGTGAAAAGTTCGATTCATAATCGGAACCAGAAATTTCGGCATAAATGTCACAGCTATTCTGAAGAATGTGGCAGAATTCTGCCACATCATCGAAACCAGCGTGCTTTCACGCTCCTGAAACATGCGCTGCCTGCGTAGCTGCCCAGCGTTACAGTCGTAGCATGAGGAGGGGGGAATACCACCTCTGTCATCCTGACGAGTCCGTCAGCAGCGAAAATCTCGACCGAACTCCGGTCCACAATAACTCTCAGACGAACAACCCCATCCTGTGGAGAAAGGGGTGCCACATGGCGCGTCGTAAAGGTCGTGTCCGGTACCAAAACCCCTGACCGACTGCGGTCTACAACCAGTTCCCGACGTGTGGGGTCGTAGAGGATCTCGGTGCCAAACATGCCATCCTCCGTCGCCGCCACAGTCAGCACCGCCACGTCTCCGTCAGGCCCAATAATCAGTTGGAGTTCAAGCACCGCATCCGCGAAATCCGTACAGTCCGCAACGCTATCGGGCAGCTTCCAAGCCACTTCCGCTTCCGGACGGATGTCGCTGGCGACAAAAACCTCGACCGGAGCGCCAAGACTGACGGGCTTTTGCTTCAGCAGAAGCGTGCCATCATCCTGACGGACAAGGCACAGATGCGCGGGAAGCGTCATCAGGCCGCGCCACGGAGCCGTCGGGGTCTGGTTGGCGTAGTTCCAGTTGCCCATCCAGCCGATACTGACGGGCGTGGGCGTTCCGGCAAAACAGACAATCGCATAATTGTCCGGCCCTTAATCCATCCAACGATACTGCCAGGGATCATCTGTGGCCGTTGACTGCTCTGCGGGCGTGAAGATCGTGCCGTCGAAATCTCCGACGTAATAGAACGTCCCAGATCCACCGGTCAGACCACCGGGATTGACGCTGACGATCATCACCCAGCCGGAAGCCCCGGCCTCCCCCTCAATCGGGAGCCGCGCCAAAACCGGCACTTCCCACAGCATGTCCGGCGTATGATAGCCGGACGGGCGAAAGTCACTGAGGAATTCCCAGTGCAGAAAATCTGTGGAACGGAAGAGTTTAACCACCTGCTGTTCGGCCTCGACCGCCGTCAGCACCCAGTATCCACCCTCTTCATACCAGCACAATGCCGGGTCCCGAAAATTCCGGGATACCGGATCAAGCGTCAGAACCGGATTGTGAACGTAGCGCGTCCAGGTCGCGCCACGATCCAGACTGACCGCAACCAAAACCGCCTGTGTGCCGTCTTCCTGCTCGCCCGGCATGTCGCGGAATACGCTGGTGTAGAGCGCCAGAAGCGGAGAATTTTCGTCTGTTCCCAGACTGCTGCGATTGTCTCGGTCATAAATCACCGTGCCGGAATAGATCTGCTCCTGCGGTGTGGACGGCAGCGCAATCGGTTGCTCTTCCCAATGCAGCAGATCCCGACTGGTCGCATGCCCCCAGGAAATATAGCCCATGACGGGCTCGACCGGATTGTGCTGGTAAAAGAGGTGATACACACCATCAATCAGGATCGGCCCGTTCGGATCATTCATCCAGTTCCGGGCCGGGGCATAATGCAGCAGCGGACGCCACTGCCGTGTCTCCTGAAGGGACATGGGGAATTCTCCTGTTCAAGCAGTCTTTGCGACGCCTTACAGGAAAAAGGGTTCCCCACCCTTTTGCAAATCCGCGCCTCCGAACCGGAAGCGCGGAACACAGCCTCAGCCGTTGCGCGGTGACCAGGCCGGGTCGGACGCACCCGTCGAGGTCCGGATCGGACGCTCGTTAAAGCCCGTAATGTCGATCGTCCCGATCCCCGATGCAAAGCCCGCACCGCCCGCACCGGCTGCGCTCTGGCGGCAGAACGCCAGCACACGGCCATTGGGGCAGAAGGTCGCGCTATCAACGGTAAAGCCCTGCGTCAGGATGCGTTCACCGCTGCCATCCGGGTTCATCACACCGAGCGAGAAGCCGCCGCCGCCGATGCGCGTAAAGGCGATCAGGTCTCCACGCGGGGACCAGACCGGTGAACCATACTGGCCGGTGCCATAGGAAATCCGCTTGGCCGGACCACCCGACGCACTCATGATATAAAGCTGCGGGCTGCCACCGCGATCCGAGTTGAACACGATCTGGCTGCCATCCGGGCTGAAGCACGGGCTGGTGTCGATTGCGCCATTGGAATTGGTGATCTGCCGCTTCGCACGCGAGGCCAGATCTACAATGAAAATATCCGACCCGCTGCCACGCGTAGCGGACAGCACGACGGAACCGCCGGTCGGCGAAAAGCGCGGGGCAAAGGAAATGCCCGCGAACTCACCCAGAATCTGCTGACGACCGGATGCCAGATCGAACAGATACACGCGCGGACGGTTGTTGGCGTAGGACATGAACGCAATCTGGTCGCGCACCGGGTTGAAGCGCGGCGTCAGCGTCAGCCATTCGCCGTTCGTCAGCATCCGTTCGTTGGCACCATCCTGATCCATCAGGGCCAGACGTGTGATCTGATGATGGCGCGGACCAGTACGGGCGATGTAAGCGATGCGGGTGTCGAAATAACCCTTCTCGCCCAGCATCCGCTCATAGATCACGTCTGCAATAATATGCGCGATGCGACGCCAGTTGGATGTCGAGGCCGTATAGGCCGTGCCCTGAAGCTGCTGGCCGGACAGCACGTTCCACAGACGCATCTCAACACGCACACTGCCCGAACCGATCGCCTGTCCGGACACGGCCGCACGGGCCCCCTGCGCCTTGAGCGCGCTGAAATCAGGCGTGGAGCCGGGCGGCACGTCGCCGCTCATGACCTTGAACAGGCCGGTGCCGTTCAGGTCGGACGTGATCACACCGGAAATCTGTTCACCCAGACCCGCCCCGAAATTCGGGATGACAATGGGGATCGGCTCCTGCCGGGCCTGGTCGACGGTGATTTCAGCCTCACCGGGGCCAGAGGCGGCTGCGGACTGGGCAAAAGCGGCCAGAGGCGTTGCCAGAAGGCCACCAGCAGCGGTGGCTCCCAGAACGGAGCGGCGCGAAAACAGCGCGCTCAGGGCCTCGGCGTCGGTATCGGGAATGAAGGACATGAGACTTCCTCGTGGATTACGGCCTGAAGACAAAACGCAGCTCATGCGTCTGACCAAGCATCTTGGAGGGAATGGGAAGATGGGCACAGGTGGGGCTCAGCACCGCATCCCGCGCCCGCTCCGCCAGAACGCGGTAAGACGGATCGGAGGCCATTTTCGCAGCCGTATCAGGCGCAAATTTGACAATCCGCGCCTCACCGGTCGCATCGACGGTCACGACCATATGCGCGACAAAGCTCGCATAGTTCCGTGCCTCGGTATCTTCAGTATAGCAACGGCGCACAGAACCGCCGATAGCCTTCTGATCCGCCATGGACAGCGACTTGGTAATGTCGCCGTTCGGCACACCACCACCGTTCGGCGCACCACCCTGCGGCGGATTGGCTTTCGCGGTCGGCGCATGGGTCTGCTTCTGATCGGCGCGGAAATTATCCAGCGTTGCCAGCAGCGAATGACTGTCCGCTTCCGTTTTCTTGGCCGCGTTCGGCTGCGTCATATGCGAAAATTTCGGCATATCCGGCAGCTTGTCGGCTTTCTGTGTCTGCGGGCTCGGCGGCGCGACCATCGTCGATTTCGACGGCGGTGACGGCGTGGGCGGTGACGCTGGCACAGGCTGCGGGGACTCATCCGTCATTTTCGGCGGAAGCTTGATATCCGGCAGCTTCTGCGGCGGCGTCTCCGGCGGAGGCGGCACAGGCTGGGGCGGCGGAGGAGGCGGAGGCGGTTCTTCCGTCGGCGCTTTCAGAGGAGGCGTCGGAGACGGAGGGGCCTCGTTCTTCACAGGCGCGGGAGCCGGAGCGGGCGCAGGGGCCGGATGATCGGCCTTGACCGGATGGGTCGGCGGGCCAGCCTGCTCGAACTCCATCTGCACCGTGGGTGGTTCAGGCGGTTCGGGCGGTTTTTCCGGCGGGATTTGAACAATCAGATACGCGATCAGTCCCAGATGAATGGCGACTGATCCGTAAAGCGCATGACGAAAACGCCTGTTGTCAGAGCGGCGTGGACGGACCACGGCAGGCGCCTCTTACTGGCCGCTCTGGGGCTGCTGCGCGAGAAGCGCAACATGCGTGAAACCGCCCGACGTGATCTGGCCCATGACCTGCATCACCTGTCCGTAGTCGATATGAGCATCGGCACGAACAAAGATGCGGTGGGTCGGATCGTTCTGCGACTGCGCCTTGAGCTGCTCGATCAACTGGTCGGACGTGACCTGCTGGTCTCCCAGATACAGCGAGCCATCCGTGCGCAGAGACACGGTGATCGGCTTGGAATCCGAATTGACCGGGCTGGCATCCGTCTTCGGCAGATCGACATTGACGCCACTGGTCAGCATCGGCGCCGTCACCATGAAAATGATGAGCAGCACCAGCATGACGTCCACCAGTGGCGTGACGTTGATTTCCGAGGCGGGCCGACGCTTGCGGCGTCCGCCTCCTCCAGCCCGTCCTCCCGCAGACATCCCCATGGTTCAGGCCTTCCCGCCGGTCGTATCGTCCGCACGTTCCTCGGACTGACGCGACAGAATAGCCGCGAACTCGGTGCCGAAGGCTTCCATGCGATCCGTGAACTTCTCGAACGAGTTGCTCAGACCGTTATAGGCAATATAGGCCGGAATAGCCGTCACGAGACCAATGGCTGTTGCGAACAGGGCTTCGGAAATACCCGGCGCCACAACGGAAAGATTCGTGTTGTGCATCTGCGCGATGGACGCGAACGAATGCATGATGCCCCAGACCGTTCCGAAAAGACCGACAAACGGCGCCACCGGGCCGATCGTCGCGAGGAAAATCAGGCGGCGCGTCAGGCGATCGTTCTCACGCATGATGGTGATGTCGATGGCGCGGTCCACGCGCTCGCGTACGCCACCTCGCGACAGATCGATGCCACCGATGCGGGCGGAACGGCGCCACTCGCCCATGGCTGCGCCGAAGACGGCCGCCATTGGATGCGTCGGGCGCGCACCGTCGGATTCGTAAAGATCGTCGAGCGATCCGCCCGACCAGAAACGGTCCTCGAACTCCGTCGCCTCGCGGTTGACGCGACGGATGAGGATGATTTTTTCCGCAATGATCGCCCATACGCCGGCGCTGCACAGCAGCAGACCCAGCATCACCAGCTTTACAACGATGGAGGCGTGCAGGAACAGGTCCAGAGGCGAAAGACCGGTCGCACCGACCGCCCCAAGCGCACTCGAACTTACCTCATGATCCACTGTTCTCTCCTGTACAGATCCTGTCCCTTGCGGGTCAGGACTCTCCATTGCACTTCACGCGGAAACAGGAAAGTGGGTCAGACCTCTCCTGCCTCCAGTTTTCTCACTGCATCACGCCAGCGAGGCGGAATTTTGGCAGGTTTCATGTCAACGGCACTCAGACAGGCCAGTTCCACGTCGATAACCGTAGCGGTTTCGCCGCCTCCCGAATAATTCCGGACGGTCTGACAAAGTTTCAGCCGCGTCGGGGTCATGGCGTCCAGCGCCGTCTCGATTTCCATCTCATCATCGAGTCGAAGTGGCGAGCGATAGCGAATCGCCGCCTGACGCACGACGAAGACCAGTCCAAAATCGTTCAGAAGCTCCGTTACGGACGCATCCGCCTCACGCATTGCCTCGCTCCGCGCCCGCTCGGCAAAACCGAGATAGCGCGCGTGATAGACAATGCCGCCTGCATCGGTGTCTTCGTAATAAACCCGGAACCTGATCTTGTGCGTGGCCATACTGTCTCTCCAGTCATGGTGCGCCCATCCCCCGAACCGTGTTCAGGAACTTTCAGGGCGCGGAATCGTCCTGCTCCAGCGTGGAAAGCAGGTCCACCTGGCTCGCTGGCGGCGTAAGACCGAGATGACGCCATCCTGCCTCACCCAGCATCCGCCCGCGCGCCGTTCTCAGAACGAGCCCTTCCTGAATGAGATAAGGCTCGATCACGTCTTCCAGCGTATCGCGTGCTTCGGCAAGCCCTGCCGCCAGTGTTTCCACACCGACCGGGCCACCGTGATGATGCTCGGCAATCCGCTTCAGATAGCGCCGGTCCATCGCATCCAGCCCGCGTCCGTCAACCTCAAGCCGCCCCAGCGCCGCATCCGCCAGCGCCCGGTCCACAACGGCCTGTTTCGAGACGAGCGCAAAATCCCGCACGCGGCGCAGCAGGCGCCCGGCAATCCGGGGCGTCCCACGCGAACGACGGGCGATTTCTTCGGCACCATCATCCGTCAAACGCATCCCGAGCTTCACAGCCCCGCGCGAGACAATCGCCCGTAGTTCTTCCGGCGTATAAAATACCAGCCGCAGCGGAATCCCAAACCGGTCCCGCAGAGGTGTCGCCAGCAGACCAGCCCGCGTGGTCGCGGCCACAAGCGTAAACGGCGCCAGATCAATCCGCACGGAGCGCGCGGCAGGCCCCTCGCCAATAATCAGATCGAGCTGAAAATCCTCCATCGCCGGATAGAGGACTTCCTCGATCGCGGGCTGAAGACGATGGATTTCGTCAATGAACAGCACATCGCGCGGCTGGAGATTCGTCAAAATCGCCGCAAGATCGCCCGCACGCTGGATGACCGGACCGGACGTTGCCCGGAACCCTACGCCCAGTTCCCGCGCGACAATCTGCGCCAGTGTCGTCTTGCCCAGACCCGGTGGTCCGTGCAGCAGAACATGATCCAGCGCCTCACCCCGCGCCCGTGCGGCCTCAATGAAGATGGCAAGATTTTCGCGGCTGGCTTTCTGGCCCGTAAAGTCCGCAAGCGTCTCAGGACGCAAACCGCCCTCGCCCGTATCCTCGGGCTGACGGGCCGGATCAGTTTCGCGATAGATGTCACTCATCGCGCAAGATCCTTCAGGCTCAGACGGATCGCCAGATCAAGCGTCGCATTCTCGTTCTCGGCCAGAACTTTGCTCAGAACCGGCCACGCTTCGGCCCGTCGGAAGCCAAGCCCCGCAAGCGCCAGCAGTGCATCATTCTCGACACTCGGCCCGGAGACGATTCCCGGCGCGGACACAGTCCCGCCGCCGCCCGGCATTTTCGCGACCTTGTTGCGAAGCTCGCTCAAAATCCGATCCGCCAGACGCGGCCCCACACCCGCAGCCCGCGTCAGCGAGCCTTTGTCCCCGGCATTGATCGCCAGAAGAAGCTCGCCCGGACTGTTGGCCGACAGGATCGCCAGCGCCACTTTCGCGCCCACGCCCTGAACGGTCGTCAGCAGGCGGAACCAGTCCCGCTCATCCGTCGTCGCAAAACCGAACAACTGGATCGCATCCTCGCGCACGATCGTTTCGATCAGCACGCGCGCCACGGATGGCGGCTGGGGCAGTGCCGCCAGCGTGCGGGTCGATGCCGACACCACATAGCCCACGCCATTAACATCCACGATGCAACGCTCGCCCTCGATCTGCCCGACAAGTCCAGTCAGTTGCCCGATCATGCCATGCGCTTTCCGGCCACGACATGCGCCGCACTGGCCCGGTGATGGGCATGACAGATCGCAACTGCCAGCGCATCGGACGCATCGGCCTTGCGAATTTCCGCGCCCGGCAACAGCCGCTTCACCATCATCGTCACCTGTTCTTTGGTGGCAGACCCGGTCCCGACCACGGATTTCTTGACCGTCATCGCACCATATTCCGCAACCGGCAGCCCTTCATAGGCAGGCGTCAAAAGCGCCACCCCGCGCGCATAACCGAGCTTGAGCGTCGAGGAGCCATTACGGTTGACGTAGGTTTCCTCAACGGCGGCTTCGGCTGGCGCATATTCGCGGATCAGCTTCTTCAGCGCCCCGTGCAGCTCGCACAGGCGCAACGGCACGGATTCAGACCCATCGGTCCCGATGACACCCGACGCCACATGCTTCAGGTGATTGCCGTCCACGTCGATGATGCCCCAGCCCATGAAACGCAGGCCAGGATCAATGCCCATCAGACGGATCAAGCAGCCAGCGCCTCGGCAACGTCGTCAGGAATATCGAAATTCGCGTAGACGGCCTGAACGTCGTCATTATCTTCCAGAACGTCGATCAGCTTCATGACCGAACGTGCCTTGTCCTCGTCCAGCGTCACGCTGTTTTCCGGACGCCAGTCGAGCTTGGACGACTGCGGCTCGCCAAAACGGCTTTCGAGCGCATCGCGGACAGCAAAGAAATTTTCCATCTCGCAGGTGACTTCATGGCCATCTTCGGTGGTCACGGCATTGTCCGCACCGGCTTCGATCGCGGCTTCCAGCATGTCGTCTTCGGACGCCACATCCAGCGGATAGTTGATGACGCCTAGGCGCTGGAACATGAACGAAACCGAGTTCGTCTCACCCATCGACCCGCCATGCTTGGAGAAGGCTGCGCGCACTTCGCCCGCCGTGCGGTTGCGGTTATCCGTCAGGCCTTCAACGATGATCGCAACGCCAGCCGGACCATAGCCCTCGTAACGGACTTCGACGTAATCGTCGCCACCCGCCGTGCCGGATGCCTTCTTGATAGCGCGCTCGACATTGTCCTTGGGCATGTTGACTTCGCGCGCCATGGACAGCGCCGCACGCAGACGCGGATTGGACGCAGCTTCGGGCAGACCCGAACGCACGGCAACCGTGATTTCACGCAGAACCTTGGCGAACTGCTTGGCCCGCTTGGCGTCCTGCGCACCTTTGCGGTGCATGATGTTCTTGAACTGTGAATGACCGGCCATCGGTCGCTCCTTCCTCTATCGTCGCGTCAGAGGCTCAGGCGAGCCTGCCATGACAGTGTTTGAACTTCAGACCTGATCCACACGGACACAGGGCATTGCGCGGCGTCTCGGCATTCCAGCGTTGAAGCGTCTCGGCATCAGGCTCCCCCCCTGCCGAAACAGGCTGCGGACGCGGCGTGAACGGCATCGCAGGCGAGAAAGACGCCACCGGACCGGGCGCCGGAATTTCAGAACCCGTCGTACCCTGCGCGAACAGTCCCGCAGGCTCCTCGGATGGGCCGGACGTCTCGGTATTGATGACAGGGAACGGCGGCGGCTCGGAGACAGCCTGAATGCGGCACATCGTCTCCGTTACGCGAACCCGCATGTCATCCAGCATCGCCGTGAACATCTGGAAGGCTTCTTGTTTGTACTCGTTCAGCGGATCGCGCTGACCATACGCCCGCAGACCAATACCCTGACGAAGCTGGTCCAGCCCATGCAGATGCTCTTTCCAGACTGCATCAAACGTCGTCAGTACGACCTGCTTTTCGATCAGACGCATCAGCTCGGGGCCCATATTGGCCGTCCGGGCTGCCTGTGCCTTCGCAGCTTCGGCCTGAATGCGCTCAATCACGCTTTCAGAATCCATGTCGTCTTCCTTCGCCCAGTCCGCGATCGGCAGATCCAGGTTCAGAATACGGGAGACCTCACGGGTCAGCCCTTCCGTATCCCAGGCTTCAGCGAAGGATTTTTCCGGAATATGGGCATGGACCAGATCTTCGATCGTGTGTTCACGCAGTTCGGCGATCACACCCGAAAGGTCTTCCGTCGCCATGTATTCGCGGCGCTGGGCGTAAACCTCCTTGCGCTGGTCATTCATGACGTCGTCATATTTAAGCGTGTTCTTGCGCATATCGAAATTGCGCGCTTCGACCCGCTTCTGCGCCTTTTCCAGAGCCTTGTTCAGCCACGGATGAACGATCGCCTCGCCTTCCTTGAGGCCCATTTTCTGCATCATCGCGCCCATGCGGTCGCTGGCGAAAATGCGGATCAGATCGTCTTCAAGCGACAGGAAGAAGCGCGAATTGCCCGGATCGCCCTGACGTCCCGAGCGGCCACGAAGCTGGTTGTCCACACGACGGCTTTCATGGCGTTCCGTGCCAATCACATACAGACCGCCTGCGTTATGAACTTCCTCGTGATGCTCCTCGACGCTTGCCCGGATGTCCTGCTCGACAGCCTCGCGCTGCGCCTCGTCTTCGACGTTCTCGATGCTAGCCTTCACCAGCATCTCGATATTGCCGCCCAGTTTGATGTCGGTTCCGCGGCCCGCCATGTTGGTCGCAATCGTGATCGCACCCGGCGCACCCGCCTGCGCGACGATAATGGCTTCCTTTTCATGCTGGCGGGCATTGAGCACGTTATGCGGAATGCCGCGCTGCGTCAGGATATGGGAGAGATATTCGCTCTTCTCGATGGACGTTGTGCCCACGAGAATAGGCTGACCCGTCTTGTGGATATCGCGGATCAAATCGGCCACGGCATTGAACTTTTCCGCCGCCGTCAGATAGACCTCGTCATCCGTATCGATCCGCTGAACCGGCAGGTTCGTCGGGATTTCCACCACATCGAGATGATAGATTTCCGCGAACTCGTCGGCCTCGGTCATGGCCGTTCCGGTCATGCCGGACAGCTTCGGGTAGAGACGGAAATAGTTCTGGAACGTGATGGAAGCGAGCGTCTGGTTCTCCTGCTGGATCTCCACATGCTCCTTGGCTTCCAGCGCCTGATGCAGACCGTCCGAATAGCGGCGCCCGTCCATCATACGACCGGTGAACTCGTCGATAATAACGACCTTGCCCTCACGCACGATGTAATCCACATCCCGCGTGAACAGCGTATGCGCCCGCAGGGACTGCTGGACGTGATGCACCACCGCCACGTTGTGAATGTCGTAAAGGCCACCTTCCTGAAGCACCCCGGCCTGCGCCAGAAGTTCCTCGACGCGGTGCGAGCCTTCTTCGGTCAGCGTGACCGAACGCAGCTTCTCGTCCTTGTCGTAAACATCCGGCTCTTGAACGAGCTTCACGACCACATCATCGACAGAGCGATACAGGTCGGAGCTGTCATCCGCAGGGCCGGAAATAATAAGCGGCGTCCGCGCCTCGTCAATCAGGATGCTGTCCACCTCATCCACGATCGCGTGGTTGAACGGACGCTGCACCATGTCGGCGAGCGAATATTTCATATTGTCGCGTAAGTAGTCGAAACCGAACTCATTGTTCGTGCCGTAGGTGATATCCGCCGCGTAGGCGTCACGACGCTCGCCATCCGACAGGTTTGGGATGATCACACCCGTCGTCAGCCCGAGGAAGCTGTACAGAACGGACATTTCCTCGGCATCGCGTCGCGCAAGATAGTCGTTCACCGTGACGACATGCACACCCTTGCCACTCAGCGCGTTCAGATAGACTGCAAGCGTTGCTACAAGAGTCTTGCCCTCGCCGGTCCGCATCTCCGCGATCCGGCCGCCATGAAGAACCATGCCGCCAATGAGCTGCACATCGAAATGACGCTTGCCCAGAACCCGGCGCGATGCTTCGCGGCAGACCGCAAAGGCTTCCGCCAGCAGGCCATCGAGGGTTTCGCCCTTCTCAAGCCGCTCCCTGAACTCGACTGTCTTGTGCCGCAGCTGTTCGTCAGAGAGTGCCTGGACCGCAGGCTCCAATGCATTGATCTCGGGCACACGGCGCTGATACGCCTTGAGCGTGCGATCGTTGGCAGAACCGAAAAGGGCGCGGGCGAGGCGTGCGAACATGCTGAACCTTGAGATGCCGAAGACCCGGAACGCCAGATCTTTCCAGAACCGGAAAGACCCGCACACCGTGCCGTCAGGATTTTCACGTCTGCTGGAAATAGGACCGGGGCCGCGTAGGGTCAATGGAGAGGCCGCAGAGAACCTTGAGGAAATGTCCGCATTGTCATCGCAGTGTCACATCAAACCCGTAGACCGCACCCATCCGACACCCTCGTGAAGGAATGGTAACGGACCGCACCCTTGCAGGGCGGACCAGCCTTTGTCATGGTGCAGACCATCCTTATTCTCAGGTTACATCCGAGGTAGTCCCACATGCGGCTTTCCCGCTCCACTTTCGCTCTCGCAGTCCTCATGGCCAGCGCATCGGTTACGGCATCGACGGCTTTCGCCGCTCCTGCTGCCGCTCCCGCAGCGGCCCCGGCCGCAACGGCTCCTGCAGCAGCCCCCGCCGCCAACCCGGACATGCTGATCGCCACCGTCAACGGTTCAAAGATCACGCTCGGTGACGTGCAGCGCGCTGCTGGCAACCTCCCGCCGCAGGCTCGCCAGATCCAGCCGTCCGTTCTGATCCCGCTGATCGTCAACCAGCTCGTTGACCAGAAGGCCGTTCAGATCGCCGCCGACAAGGAAGGCCTGAGCCGCAAGCCGGACGTGAAGGCTGCCATGGACGCTGCCTCCGCGAACGCTCTGCAGAACGCCTATCTGGAAGAAAAGGTCGGCCCGCTGGTCACTGATTCCACGCTGCACGACTTCTATCAGACGCATTATGCGAACAAGAAGCCGGAAGAAGAGATCCACGCCCGCCACATCCTCGTGGACAGCGAAGCGCAGGCCAAGGACATCATCGCCCAGCTCAACAAGGGTGCTGATTTCGGCAAGCTCGCCGCACAGCTCTCCAAGGACAAGGGTTCGGCTGGCGCAAATGGCGGCGATCTCGGCTGGTTCAAGAAGGCTGACATGCTCCCGGCCTTCTCTGCTGCCGCCTTCGCCATGAAGCCGAACACAATCTCCCAGACGCCGGTTCACACCCAGTACGGCTGGCATGTGATTCAGGTTCTCGCGACCCGCACGGCCCCGATTCCGACCTTCGATCAGGTCCACGACCAGGTTCGTCAGGAGCTGATCCGCGACAAGGTCCGTGACATCGTACAGAACGCCGAATCCCAGGTGAAGGTCGTTCACTACGACTCACAGGGCAAGGTTATCCCGGACGCAGCTCCGGCTGCCGCACCTGCAAAGAAGTAAGACTACCATGGCAAAGCCGCTCCCCGTCTCTCCGCTCGCTCGTCCGCTGCCGGACCTTGCAACGATTGCGGGCGTGCGGCTTTCCGCCGTCGCCGCGGGCATCCGCTATCAAGGCCGTACGGACCTGATGCTGGCGGAATTCGTCCCCGGTACGGTCGCGGCAGGCGTCTACACTAAAAACGCCTGTCCCGGCGCTCCGGTCCTCTGGTGCCGGACCGCTCTGACAACACCTTATGCCCGCGCGCTGCTCGTCAATGCAGGCAACGCGAACGTCTTTACCGGTCGCGCCGGAATACAGGCCTGCTCCGACTGCGCTGACGCCACCGCACAGCTTATGGACTGCCCCCCGCAGGATGTCTTTCTCGCGTCCACAGGCGTGATTGGCGAAAAACTGCCTCAGGATCGCATTATCGGTGCGCTCCCCGCCGCCAAGGCTGGGCTGGATGAAAACGGCTGGGCCGATGCCGCCCGCGCCATCATGACGACGGACACCTTCCCCAAGGCCGCACGTCGGGACGTCAAGATTGCCGGAACGCCCGTCCGCATTCAGGGCATCGCGAAGGGATCGGGCATGGTCGCCCCTGACATGGCTACGATGCTGGCCTATGTCGCAACCGACGCGAAGCTGCCGCAGAACATTCTTCAGTCTCTGCTGTCCTCGGGCTGTTCCCAGAGTTTCAACGCCATCACCGTCGATTCGGACACCTCCACGTCGGACATGCTGATGCTGTTCGCCACCGGACTGGCTGACAATCCCGAGATCGACGACATCAACGACCCCGCTCTCGCCGAGTTTACCCTTGCACTGAACGACCTCCTGCTGGAGCTCGCGCTCATGGTGGTCCGCGATGGCGAAGGCGCAACGAAGCTCGTCCGCATCGGCGTTACCGGCGCTGAAAGCAATCTCTCCGCCCATCGCATTGCGCTCTGCATCGCCAATTCCCCCCTCGTAAAAACCGCCATCGCGGGCGAGGACGCCAACTGGGGCCGTGTGGTCATGGCCGTTGGAAAAAGCGGCGAACCTGCGGACCGCGACCGGCTTTCCGTCGCCATTGGCGGGACGTGGATCGCCAAAGAGGGTGGCGTTGTCGAAAATTACGACGAAGCCCCGGTTGTGGCCCACATGAAGGGTCAGGAAATCGAAATCGTCGTCGATCTCGGCCTCGGTGACGGCGAGGCCCGCGTCTGGACCTGCGATCTGACGCATGGCTACATCGACATCAACGGCTCCTACCGCAGCTAGACGCTCCCAACACGTCAGCGAGAGCGGGGCTTGTGCGACCCCGCCTCTGTCGATAGCAAAATCTGTCGTTGATCTCCTTCAGGCGCTCGCAAAACCGGGTGCCGTTTCGCACCTGATATAAGGAAAATGTCCATGTCTGCTGCAGCTCGCGTGCTTGTTCTTGGCGGTGGCGTCGGTGGGCTTGAAGCCGCTGCGGCTCTGGGCCGTCACAAGAATATTTCCCTGACACTCGTTGATCGCAGCCCCGTCCATTACTGGAAGCCGGCCCTTCACGAATTCGCTGCGGGCACCATGCAGCATCAGGGCAACTGCATCCCCTTCACCGAAACGGCAGCCAAATTCGGTTTCACCTTCGTTCAGGGCAGCCCCGCGACGGTCAACCGCGACAACAAGACGGTCTCGCTCGATACCGGTGCCACACTGCCCTACGACTATCTGGTGGTGGCCCTTGGTTCGCGCGCGAATGATTTCGGCATTCCCGGCATTGTCGATCACTGCATGTTCATCGACAATCTGAACGATGCCGACACCCTGTTCGCGACCTTCCGCGAGGCCGTCCAGAAAGCCCGGACCGCTGGCGAAAAACTCTCCATCGGCATCGTGGGCGGTGGCGCAACCGGGGTTCAGCTCATTGCCGAACTGTGCAAGTCCATCGATGAAGCCCGCGGTCTGGGCCCTTCCGTTCGCAAATCCCTGCTGAACGCCGTGCTGATCGAAACCGGCCCGCGTATCCTTCCGGCCTTCCCGGAAGCCGTCTCCTCGGCCGCTGCACGCCAGCTCGAAAATCTCGGTATTGCCGTCCGAACCGAAGCCATGGTGGTTGGTGCGGACGAAACAGGTTTCAGCCTCAAATCCGGCGAACATATCCCTGCCAGCCTCCGCGTCTGGGCCGCTGGCGTTCGCGCTTCGGATGCCACGAGCCTTCTGGAAGGCCTCGAACGCGGACGCTCGGGCCAGCTTGGCGTCACCACGACGCTTCAGACCACGCAGGACCCGACCGTCTTCGCGATCGGTGACTGCTCCCGCATCGACGCCGCGCCGATTGCCCCCACGGCACAGGCCGCACGCCAGCAGGGCCAGTATATCGGTCGTGCTCTGCCGGAGATCATCGCAGGCAAAACGCCTGCCCCGTTCGCCTATAACGATCGCGGAGCCGTCGTGGCCCTCGGGGACTATAACGGCTGGGGCATGCTGGATGCCAAGCGCAGCTTCGGCGGCGGCCTGCTCTCGGGTCTGGCGGCACGGCTGATTCATGAAGGACTGTACCGGCAGCATCTCGCAGGCATTTTGGGCATCACGCCGACGGCCTGCAGCACGCTCCGCGAGCATCTTTCTCCGGTCAAACCTGATCTGGGGGGCTGAAAACCCTTTTCAGAATTCCGTCAAAGGGGGAATGTGGAACGTAGTGTCCCCAGACCCTGCGTCCCCTGTTCCGAGGATTCATGAGCCCTACCGATCTCTCCCCGCCCTTTGACAGGGTTCTGACCGACATCGAAGATACCCTGCTGGAAAAAGGGTTCGCCTTCCTTCAGGCCCAGACCACACGTCCACTGCTCGACCATGAAGGCCTGACTGACTGGCAGGGATTCGCGGAAAGCTGGAATCATCTGGGTCTTGACCGCTACATGGCGGATGGTGGCCGCTATCGGCGGCGCCGTTATGCGACTTTCGCCGTCTCGGGCGAGACCATCACACGCAAAAAACATCAGCCCCATTACCAGAGCCGGGACTACAACCTCCTCAATGGCGGGGTTGAACGCTGGTTTCCGGCTGTGGCGGATTCGATCGCCTCCCACCCGGCCATGACCGCCGCCATCCGCACCATCAGCACAATCGCGGATGCCCTGACGCCACCCACGGAAAAGCCTCCGTCATGGCATGTGGAAGTGCATCAGTTCCGCATCGAGGCGCGTCCCGGCAACGAAGGACGCCCCACACCAGAAGGCCTGCACCGCGATGGTGTGGACTGGGTTCTGGTCCTCATGGTCGCCCGTCACAACGTGGAACAGGGCGTCACCACGATCCACGACATGCGGAAGGAACCGCTGGGGTCCTTCACGCTCATCAACCCGCTCGATGCCGCCATTGTGGACGACCATCGCGTCTATCACGGCGTTACGGCGGTGCAGCCTGTCGATCCAGCCCAGCCGGCCTATCGGGACGTGCTTGTGGTCACGCTGCGCCATGAATGACATCAAAACCTTCACAGATGCCCGTCTTCAATTTCGTGTTATGATTGGTGCCATGTCGATCCAGCAGATTCTTTCCCGCCGCGCGGCAGTTCTGGCCCTGTCCTTCATGCTCCCCGCAGCGTTGTCCTGTGCGGATGCTGCGACAGGCAAAAGCCATCACCACGCGCGCCACGCCGCGCAGCCCGCCAATGCGGGTGCAGCGCCAGTCATCCTGACAGCGCATCCGGGCACGAAGCTGGATGAAGACGCCCGTAAACTGAACGAAGACGATCTTCAGGACGCGGCCAAACATCACGATCAACCGGTTGTGCTCGTCGGTTCCGCATCGCTCTCGTCCGGCAAGAATGACGAAGCCCTGTTCGTCCAGCTTCAGTCCGCCCGTCTCTGCGGCTCCGCAGGCTGCACGACGTCCGTTTATCTGAAGCACAACGATACTTGGAACACGGTTCTGGACTCAGTGAACGGCGATATTTCCGTCCTCCCCACGCGTCATAAAGGCATGCACGACCTTCTGGTCAGCCCGAACGACCGCTGGATCTGGAACGGCAAGGAATATCAGGACACGCTCAGCGCCCCGCCGATGCCAAAATAACCACTGATTTTTCTGGAAGATCTGGAGCGGGCGAGGGGAATCGAACCCCCGTATGCAGCTTGGGAAGCTGCCGTTCTACCATTGAACTACGCCCGCACTCAGCACGGACCATAACCGCTCCACCCGTCTTTCGCAATCCACCTCACCCGAACTTCAGGGTGTTGACGCAAAACCGAAATACGGCCCATAGTCCCAGTGTCACAAACGCCTCGGCGTGACTGACCCTCGTGATTTGAGCGGCCGGCTTGCGGCGAGGTTAAAGAATTGCGCTAAAGAGGCCCTGCGTCGTTATCGAACGATTCCCAGGACTTCCACGGCCCGCCACATGCGCCCTTTCTCATACGGGGCGTCTTATGGAGGGACACATCATGTCTTCAGAAAACTGGCGCACAGCCACCCGCCTTCTGCACGAAGCTCCGAACCGTACGGAATTCGGCGAGACGTCGGAAGCCCTCTTCCTGACCTCCGGCTTCGTCTATGACAGCGCCGAGCAGGCCGCTGCGACCTTTACAGGCGACGTCCAGCACTTCCAGTATTCCCGCTTCGGCAACCCGACCGTCGATACGCTTCAGGAGCGCCTCGCACTCCTCGAGGGCGCCGAAGCCTGCGTTGCCACCGCAACCGGCATGGGCGCCGTCTCCTCCGCCATCCTGTCGCATGTGAAGGCGGGCGACCGCGTCGTGGCCTCCCGCGCCATTTTCGGCTCCTGCTACTGGATCGTGACCAACCTCCTGCCCCGCTACGGCATCGAGACCGAACTGGTGGACGGCACGGACTACGACGCTTGGGAGCGCGCCCTGTCCAAGCCGACAGCCGCCGTGCTGATTGAAAGCCCGTCCAACCCGATGCTCGACGTCCTCGACATCGCGCGTGTGGCCGAACTGACGCATAAGGCTGGCGGCCTGCTGATCGTGGACAACGTGTTCGCCACACCGCTCGGTCAGTCCCCGCTCAAGCTGGGCGCGGATGTGATCGTCTATTCCTGTACGAAACATATCGACGGTCAGGGCCGCGTTCTTGGAGGCGCGGTGCTCGGTTCCAGTGCATGGATCAACGAGACACTTCAGCCCTACACCCGCAATACCGGCAATGCCCTGTCGCCGTTCAACGCCTGGGTTCTGCTCAAGGGTCTGGAAACGCTCCAGCTCCGTACGGATGCCATGGCCCGCAATGCCGCTGCCGTCGCCGATGCGCTGGCCGAACTTCCGGGTGTTGTTCAGGTCCGCTATCCGGGGCGCGCCGACCATCCGCAGCATGAACTTGCCAACGCACAGATGAGCAATGGCGGCTCCATGGTCGCGTTCGTGGTGGACAAGGGCCGTGAGGGCGCATTCGCCTTCATGAATGCCTTCAAAATCATCGCGATTTCCAACAATCTCGGTGACGCTCGCAGCCTTGCGACCCACCCGGCCACGACGACTCATATGCGCGTCAGCGAAGACGAACGCACGCGTCTGGGCATCACGGACGGAGCCATTCGCCTCTCCGTCGGTCTGGAAGATCCCGCAGACCTGATCGACGATCTCAAGCGCGGTGCCGCAGCAGTTGCGGCCCTTGCATAAGTTTTTCTGACAAAAGACCGGGATGGCTTTACAATGGCATTATGCCTGACAAGTCATCCCACCCCCTTCTCCATGCCGATCCCGAGACAGCCCTCGCCGAAGCCATGGAAACTGCGCCCTGCTTCAGCAAAACCACGGACGACGTGACAGTCACGGTCCGGACCTTCTGGCTGGACGATCAGTCTCATCCTGAAGACCACCAATATGCGTGGGCCTATCACATCAGCATCGAGAACGAGCGGAAGGACACTTTCCAACTCCTGTCCCGGAGCTGGGAAATCGTGGATGGTCTTGGCCGCAAGGAACATGTTCACGGCGATGGCGTCGTCGGCGAACAGCCCGTAATCGCCCCGCAGGAGCAGTTCGACTATACGTCCGGCGCCATGCTGACCACGCCCTCGGGCTTCATGCACGGCACCTACCACATGCTGGAGCCACGTTCGGGCCATCGCTTCGACGTCAGCATTCCCGTGTTCAGCCTCGACAGCCCCCATGACAGCACGCTGATCCACTGACAGGCCGTGCCGGGCACTAGCGGAGAACGGTGCGGACCGCCGCCCGACCTTGACGTCCCTGCCGTCCCGGCCCATTCCTCCCCCATGCGTATCGCTGCCCTTCTTCTCGCTGCCGGTCGTGGCCGGCGCTTCGATGCGTCCTCACAAAACGGGGACACTTCTTCCAAGCAATTCCGGATGCTGCGGGGCAAACCCGTCATCCGTAGAGCCGCCGAAGCCCTTTTGCCGCATGTGGACGTGCTCCTGCCGGTCGGGGACGATCCTCTGCTGGCCGACAGCCTGAAAGGGCTGGACGTTCTACCGCCCGTCAGCGGCGGCGCGGAACGCCATGACAGCGTGCGCAACGGCCTTGAAGCTCTCGCGGCCCTGCCCGAGCCGCCCGATCTGGTGCTGGTCCATGACGGCGCCCGCCCCTGCGTCCCCGAAGAGGTGGTACAGAACGTCATCAACGCGCTGAAAACCCATGAGGGCGTGATTCCGGCCGTCGCCGTCATCGACACGATCAAGAAAGCCGCCGACGGCATCATTATCGATACCGTCCCGCGTGACGGGCTGTGGCGTGCCCAGACCCCGCAGGGCTTCCGCTTCGGCACCCTGCTCGAACTTCACCGCACCCTGCGCGATGCCCGCACCGACGATGCCGCCCTGCTCGAACAGGCTGGCCATCCGGTGGCAATCGTTCAAGGATCGGAAGACAATATCAAACTGACTGTTGCGGAGGACCTGATGCGTCTTGAAGGTGTGATTGACCGGAACCTGCTGCCCCGCGTCGGACTGGGCTATGACGTCCATGCCTTCGAGGAAGGCCGTAAGCTGATCCTGTGCGGCATTGAGGTGCCCCATACGAAGGGCCTCGCCGGACATTCCGACGCAGATGTCGGAATCCACACGCTATGCGATGCCATTTACGGCGCTCTGGCCGAAGGCGATATCGGCCGCCACTTCCCGCCTTCCGACAATGAGTGGAAGGACATGGATTCGGCCCGCTTCCTGATCCACGCCGGCGAACGCATCCGCGAGCGCGGCGGCTTTCTCGTGAACGCAGACATCACGCTGATCTGCGAACGCCCCAAGATTGGCCCACATGCCGAAACCATGCGCCAGCGTCTCGCCGATCTGCTGAAGGTCAGCATCAGCCGCATCTCGGTCAAGGCCACGACCTCGGAGCGTCTGGGCTTTACGGGCCGTGAAGAAGGTATCGCCGCCACCGCAACCGTCAGCATCATGGTCCCGGATAACGGGGAAGCCTGATCCGCAGTTCCGATACGGAAAAGCCCGGTTCCTCTAGGGGGACCGGGCTTTTTTATTGCCTGAATTGCGGGAAAAATCAGCCGTGAATGGCGCAGACCACCACGATCAGTGGTGTCGCAGCCAGAAAAAGCCATGCCCCGATAGAGCAGGTCTTCACGATACGGGTACCCATGTGACGCAGCAGGGGCCTACGAACGGATACGGACATAACTTCCTCGACTCTGACAGTGTTCGACAGAACCGGGGATAGCGCCCGGCTCCCGGTCGGGGCGAGTCACCAATCATCTCGTTCTGTCACATGGCAGGGCCTTCAATGATCCCCGAATATGGCAAGATCATGCCCCATTCAGGGCATTTTCCTCTCAGATCGAAACCTTGCGCCCCAATGTCAGAAACAGTGCTGCATCGAGAATATCCTTCTCGCGATTTTCCATCGTGCGGACGAGTTCACCATCCTGCCCCCATGTCGCAAGCTGGGATTTTTCGTCGTTATTGGCCCACAACACAGCATCCACGAGGCTGACAGCGCCTCCCACGACGGCGAGCGCCAGAAGCAGACTCCCCGTCGCCTGCGCCAGAACGCCCAGAACCGCAAGCTCCAGATCGTCCCGCGCTGCCAGCAACTGGGCCAGAGCGTCCAGATATCCCTCCGGCTGCACGACCGGCATGAGACCATCAGTTACACTCGGGTGGATCCCGTAACCCGAAAGCCAGGCGAAAACCTGCGCCGCAACCGGCCCGATCCCGTCTTCGCAATAACAGAGCCCGTCATCCACCCCGAATCCGAGCAGCATATCCCGCGAGGCCTGCGGATCGGGCGCGATCCGCTCGATCATCGTCCCGGCAATCCGGGTCAGGGGCAGAGCGTCCGGCGTGAAGGACGCATGTTCCGCAATCCCTCCCCACTCCCCGGCAATAGCCTCGGCCAGAGCGGACGAACGGACGGCCAGAACCCGTCCCTGCGGCAGACGGATCGGTCGTCCATCCAGACGCGGCTCGAACAGGCCGCCCTCAGATACGACCGAGACCGCTTTCCAGAAACGCTGGTGCCCGCTCAATGCAGAACTCCCAGAGCCCGCAGGAGGTCCCCGGCCTTCGAATGATGGGGCTTGATCGCCTCCGGCGTTGGACCAGGCTGTCCTTCACGTGCGGCCGCAAGAGGGGCCGTGCATGGATCGGCAGCATTGCCGTCCCCACCGATTGTGACGTGGAAATTGCCGCCCGCATCCCGGTCCTGCGCGACATGCGGGGCCGCGAGCGTTCCCGTCAGCACAACCGGTGTAGAGGCCCCTGCCCCTTCAAAATCCACCACAGGCAGAAGGCGCAGATCCAGAACCTGCGTCCCAAGACCGACCGTACCATTGCCTGAAACGGAGAAGCGCCCGGACTGGAGCCCCAACGTGTCAATATGCGCCATGTCGTTTGCAATGGTCATATGCAGCCCTAGACACCGCAGCGAGCGGTCGCCTTTCCCGAGGACCACACTGGCCGCAGATCCCGCCATCTGCCCGAGCAGCGTACTCTGCACCTGACCGTCCACCATCGACAGGCCCAGATGCCCGTCCAGCGACTGCCTCAGTTCGTCAGCGTTGTTGCCCTTGGCTGAGAGATACCCCACGACCTGCACAGGCCCCTGAAGTAGCAGCGGCATCCCAAGACGCGTCTCCAGCAGACCGGCTGGCAGAATAAGCGGCTGGAAGGTCACGTTCCCCGAGACAGGCAGCGTGCTGGCATCCAGTTCCACCATCCCCGAAAGCGCCAGCCCCTGCGCCTGTCCGGAAATCGGGTCCAGACGCAGATGACCGCCTGACAGCGTCAGTCGCGTTGCCAGATCGGTATAGTCCCGTCCCGCAAACACGACGTGATCCGCGGCCAGATGCAGGTTCAGATCCTGCGCCCGCAGCCGTTTGACCCAAGAGGGCGTCAGGTCCGGCGCACTCGGAATTGCGACAGGATGCTCGTCTTGCGCCGGAACAGTCTTGTTACCCTGCGACGTCGCTGGCGTTGCGGTTGGAACAGCCACTGCCGGAGGCGCTGGTGCAAGCCAAAGCCCCTTGAGCACGTCCAGATCCATTTTTGCGGCATGAATATTTCCGCTCACAACCGGCGGAGCATCCTGCGCCAGAATCACTTTCAGCGCCCCATCCAGAGCCAGTTCCTGACTGCCGAATGTCAGGCCTTCAAGTGAAAGGCTCTCGCGGTCATGCGTCTCCAGCGTGCCATGCAGGCTCACATCATGCAGGAGCGCGCCGGGCAGATGGAGTGTCTTGCCACTCCCTTCCGCCACCAGATGCCCGTTTTCCGCACCAACCGTTCCCGAAACGGCGACACGGGCCTTGTCCTGTGCATTGAGAGATGGCCCACCGGAGAGGAGCGTGGTCTGGCTACGCAGTTCCGCCGTCAGCGGCACTGCGGTCTGCAGGCCGTTCCGCCATGCAGCAACCGCCTGCTGCATCGTCCCGGCTCCGGCTTCCACATGCCACGCCGTATCGCGCCACTGCGTATCCGCCGTAACCGTCAGCGCTGCATCCGGGCCAGCGGAATCAAGATGAAGATTCTGTACCGCGCCCTGTTTCAGCACAACAGAACCGGCATGCAGATGAACGCGCGTGGGCGTCATCGTCTCCGCAAGACGGTGCAGCAGCGCATTTCCGTCCAGACCAGTCAGTGGACCCGGACTGCCCTGAAGCGCAACATCTCCGCCCAATGACGGAACATCCGGCAAATTGGCATGAGGGAACAGACGGTGCGCGTCCTGAAGATTGGGCCACTCGCCCTGGACCGTCAGCAGCACGTTTTCCATCCGGGACGGATTGCCGATCCGCCCGTCCAGATTCAACCAGTCCCGCCTGTCGCCCTCACCCAGCGTTGTACCGATGCTGAACGCCCAGGGTTGAGTGCCCTGACGTTGCGACAGAGTGCCGACATGCCCCTTAAGCGTGAAGGGCGTCCCGGCATGGTGTCCCTGAAGGCTGATCCACGGACTGGGACTGCGGAGCCCCGCCAGATCAAGCGAATCCAAACCGAACGATCCGCTCGTATGGCTCAGGCGATCGTTCCAGAGCACTGCCGTCTGCGCGACATGCAGCCCATCAAGCGCCAGAGTCCAATGCGCCTGAATCCGCTGGCCGCTCTGAGCCCTTACCGGAAAGGCGGCATCCTCATCCTCACGATCCGGCGTCAGAGACCAGTTGGCCTGTCCATCCGAACCGCGCACGAGATTGACGGTCGCTTTTTCGATGACGACATCCTGAAACCGGACCTCGCGATGCAGCAGGGCAAAGACGGCAATTCCGGCATGGATCGTATGAGCCTTGAGAACTGGCGTCTGCCCATCACGCGTCAGCACGACGTCAGATGCCTCGAAGGCTGGCCAGGGCAGAAGCTGCACCGACGAATGACGGACCTGCATCGAAAGCCCTGTCTGGTGCCGAAGCGCCACGGCCACGCGCTCGCGCAGCGCGTCCTGATCAATCAGAACATGCGTGGCCACACTCACACCAACAAAAGCAACGATGACGGCAATCAGACCGCCGGTGAGCTTCTTCATTTCGCAGGCCCCCTGCCCTTGCTGCTGCCTCCACGAACACGTTTGGGCGCAGGTGTTTCACCCGGCACAAAACCCAGCGTGCGGAACGTCTCGCGCATATGCGGCGGCAGAGGGGCCGTCACGATCAAACGCCCACCGGCGGGGTGGGGAATATCAAGCTGACGCGCATGCAGGTGCAACCGGTCGATAAAGCCTTCCGGATGTGCGGCCTTTCCGCCATAGCGCGGATCACCAAGGATCGGCGTGCCAATGGATTCGGTATGCACGCGAAGCTGATGCGTCCGGCCCGTCAGCGGAGACAGCTTCAGCCAGCTCAGCTTCTTTCCGGCGGCATCGAGCGTCGCATAATCCGTCTTGGCCGAAGCCGCGTCTTCCTCATCGCGTGACGCAGCGATCACCAGCGCCGCGCCACCTGCACCGATCTTGGCCAGAGGCTGGTCGATGATGCCGGATTCCGGCGATGGCCGTCCGACAACCACAGCCCAGTACGTCTTCTCCACATCGCGCCCACGGAACGCAGCCGCAAGCTTCGCCGCCACACCCGGCGTCCGCGCAATCAGAAGGATGCCGGACGTGTCACGGTCGATACGATGCACCAGACGCGGCCGATCGCCGCCCTCAGGCCGCAGGCCGTCAAGCATCATGTCCACATGCTTCGTAATCCCCGGACCGCCCTGCGTCGCAAGGCCCGATGGTTTGTCGAGAACAAGCAGGTGCTCGTCCTCGTAAATCACCATCTTGCGGATCTCGCGCTCCAGCATCGGATCCGGCGGCGGGAGGGGCGCGGGCTTGTCCACGTCCGGCAGCGGCGGGATGCGGACGGTCTGTCCGGGAATCAGGCGCGTATTGGTCTGAACACGCCCTCCCTCTACGCGGATCTGTCCCTTGCGGCACAGTTTCTGGAGCGCGCCCTGCGTCAGATTGGGATAGTGACGTCTGAACCAGCGGTCGAGGCGAATATCGGCCTCATCCTCGGTCACGATGCGGTTGGTAACTGTCATGGTTCGCGGGATGCCCTCTTGGCGGCCCGCATGTCCAGAAGTTTTCTGATACGCCCCTCATGTCCGCGGTCCGTGGGATGGTAAAGAGACGCTCTGGGCATCCCATCCGGAAAGTAGTTCTGGCCCGAAAATCCACCCTCGCTGTCATGGTCGTATTCATAGCCCTTGCCGTACCCGATATCCTTCATCAGGGACGTCGGCGCATTCAGGATATGGGACGGCGGCATCAGGCTGCCGGTATCGCGCGCCAGAGCACGGGCTGCCTTATAGGCCGTGTAGACCGCATTGGATTTCGGCGCGGTCGCCAGATGCACCACGACCTGCGCCAGCGCCAGTTCCCCTTCCGGCGAGCCCAGCCGTTCATAGGTCTGCCACCCTGCCACAGCCATCGGCAGCGCGGACGGATCGGCCTGTCCCACATCCTCGGCCGCAAAGCGCGTCAGGCGACGGGCGATGTAGCGCGGGTCCTCCCCGCCCTCCAGCATCCGCGCGAACCAGTACAATGCCGCATCCGGATCGCTGCCGCGCAGTGATTTGTGCAGCGCGGAAATGAGATTGTAGTGCTCTTCCCGATCCCGGTCATAGAGGATCGCCCGGCGGGACAGGATTGCCGCCAGATCGCTCGGTGTCAGCACCTGCGACGGATCAAGCGCCACAAGCTGCTCGACCATATTCAGCAGATACCGCCCATCCCCATCTGCCATGGCGCGCAAACTGGCCCGCGCCTCCAGATCAAGCGGCAGAGGACGCCCGACTTCCTCTTCCGCATGCACAAGCAGGCTCTCAAGGCTCGCATCATCCAGCCGGTTCAGCACCAGAACCTGACACCGCGAGAGCAACGCTGCATTCAGCGCAAAGGACGGGTTCTCCGTGGTCGCCCCGACCAGAACCACCGTTCCGCGCTCCACATACGGCAGAAATCCGTCCTGCTGCGCGCGGTTGAAGCGATGGATTTCGTCCACGAACAGCAACGTGCCCTTGCCCGTCGCTGCCTGTTTCTGATCCGCTTCATCAAACGCCCGGCGCAGATCCGCCACGCCAGAAAATACGGCTGAAATCTGGGAATAAAACAGCCCGGCCCGTCCTGCTAGCAGCCGCGCAATTGTCGTCTTGCCACATCCCGGACCGCCCCACAGAATCAGGCTGGACAGCGTCCCACGCGCCAGCATCCGGGTCAGTGTGCCCTCAGGGCCAAGCAGATGATCCTGCCCCCGCACGTTTTCCAGCCGCTTCGGGCGCAGACGGTCCGCCAGAGGCTGCGTCCGTGAGGGCGGCCGACGCTGGACCTGCGGCGCTTCGACCGAACGCTCCTGCCGTGCAGAGTGCGGCGCATGTCCGGACGGACGCTTCGCACCGGGGGCGCCCCCGAAAAGATCTGTCATGTCCGTCACTGGCGTCCCGCGCTCCCCGAAATGTTCTTCAACTTCCCGATCAGAGATGGGACTTCCGACCCGTCAGGATAATCCCCAAGCCCAACCTTAATGCAGAATACGCCGAAGAACGCCCGGCAACAGCATCGACAGCGGATTGACTGACAGATCGGGTTTTTCAACCGTTCCATGCAATTCAAACGTCGCGGCCAACAGTCCGCCTCCCTTCTCGGGAGACATCAGATGCCCCAGAACCGGCAGCTTCCCCGGAAGCGCATTCAGCCCGAAAACCGGCACGATCGTCCCGTTGAGGTTCAGCCCGGATGTTTTCAGATCAATCGGCCCTTCCATCGTGGCTCCAAGCGCCTGATTGCCGATCACCCCGTCACGCAGCACCAGCATGTTCCCCGCCAGACTGAGCCGCGTGGAGAGATGGGTGATTTCAAACCGGTCCAGATGATTGGTCAGCCAATGCAGCGGCGAGAGGTCGGAGACTGCCGTCAGCGTCAGCGGGGGCCGCAGAAACTCGGACGGTCCCATGTCCACATGCCCCCGGAATGGCGGCAAACCGCCCCACAGACCTGCCGATTTCGCGCTCCGTCCTTCCGGAACCTTCCGCACGCTGGTTTCGTCCGGTGTGAACACCCCGTCCAGATGCGTCTTTCCACCCCGGATGCGATCATACAGCCCCAGATTTTCCAGCAGCAGACCCAGATTATCGATATCCAATACGAACGGATGCTCCCGCCCCGTATCGCCCAGAACCGCCCGCACCCGTGTCGGCGCATCCAGCGCAAACCGCCCCGATGTCAGATGTCCGTTGCGCAGTTCGATCTGCGAGACGACACCGCCAACCTGCGCTTTAGGGCCATAATAGACATGCGGCGCGTTCAGGGAGATGGACCAGCTGTCCCCCATCGACGCGCTTTTCCCGCCTGATGCGCTCTGCGTTCCCGTATCCGCCACCGCTGGATGCGGCGCGAACATCGGCGCCAGATCCAGCGGATCGGCATCGACTGTCACACCAACAGGCTGTTCCGCACTCTGCGGCAGGGCAATCCGCGCATCCCCCTGCGTCCGCCCGATACGAAAGCCTTCCAGCACAATCCCGGTCAGCTTGCCTGCCCGCGTGACGCCCCTGCCCGCCACGGAAAGATCGGTCCCGTGCGCCTGCAATCCGTCCAGAACAGACATTTTCCCGTCCTGGAACCCAATATGCACCATGGCCGTCGCAGGCTCACCCAGCGGCTTGGCCCAGATCGGCACACTCAGAGCCGCCTGCGCCATGTCCAGCGACAGTTTCAGATCGGACGTTTCGTTCGCCTGCTGCACGAAATGCGCATTCAGAACCGCATGGCCATCAAACAGACCAACCGGCGCAATCCGGGCCTTTGCCACAGACTGCGGGTCCAGAACCGAGCGCGCGTCAATCGTCTGCAATACGCGCGACGGCGCACCACCCCGGAAATTTTCATGCAGGACAACATGCGTGGGAATGCCTGCAAGCTGGCCGTCTCCTGTCAGGTCCAGCGCATCTTCGGTGGCGGACATCTTGCCCGAAGCGCCATCCATCGCATGCCCCATCAGAACATTCCCCAGATGCACGCCCGAAAACGCCGCCTGCGTCCAGACATGCAGTGCCCCGTCCGGGATATGCGCCACCAGCGGCAGAGTCATGCGGACATGCGCGTCCACCGTGCCTGCTGGCTGCGTGAACGGCAGCGGATGCCGTGACAGCAGATGCAGCCGCGGATGCGCCAGAGCAGACATGAACCCCGCCAGAGGTCCCGTCAGATGCGCGGAAATATCGCCCGTCTGGTCTTTATCATAGAGCTTGCCGATCCGGATTTCTCCATCCGGCAGCAGCACGTTCTGCTTCACATCCGTGGGCTGGACACCCCGGCTCAGATCGATGACGAGCGTTTCGGGGCCGTCGAAATGCAGGGACGCATCAAGCCCCGTGGCCGGAGGAACAGGGCGTAGCCAATGGACCGTCAGGCCATGGCCTGTCAGCTGTCCCTCAACCGAAGTCGGCAGAATTTTGTCCGGGCCATGATCGCTGTGCAGATGGGCTTTGACGTGCAGATCCCGCCCGGTCCCGTCCGTGATGTTCTTCGAAACCCAGCGTCGGCCGCCTTTGACGATCGTTGCAGGCCAGATGGATCCCACCGTTGCAAAGCGAATCGCATCCAGCCCGGCCTCCGCGTCTGCGTCCAGCACCGTCGGCTTGAGCAGATTGTCCAAGCTGGCACTGGCTGAAGCCTTCAGATGGGTCAGCGTACCGTCGGTATCCGCCACATCCAGCGCTGCTGAAGGCACGTCGAGCCGTGCGCCGCCCTTCAGGCCCGGATGGTCCATCCGCAGATGCACGCTCGCCTGCCCTGCATGAAGATGGATCGGATCGGCGGTTTTCTGAAAAACCTTCCCGTCCCCGAGAGACAGGTTCAGCGTCAGTTCCGACGGAAGTGCATCCATCCCCTGCGGCACAAAAACCGCATCCGCCCCGATGGATACCGGAACATGCCAATATGCAGCTTGTGGATTGAAAACCCCAAGCTGGGCCGGCTCAAATGGCGTCGCCTCCAGATGCAACAGTCCATTATGCCCGGCCTGACGGGCCTGTGCCGTCAGGCTGGTATGGAATCCATCGAGCGCAACCGCGGCCCGCCCGGACCCGATCCACACGAAATCCCGTGAATGTGGCGCCACCCGGATCCGGCGCGCCTTCATATCCACGTCACCGATAACGGCGGTCCGATTCTGTGGAAGCCCGGCGAATGTGATGGAAACATTATGGATATCCACGGCGCGCAAGCGGTCAAGCCGCGTCGGCACACCCCGGCCGCCCCGTTTCTGCTCCGGCAAATCCATGTCCACATCGCCGTCAGGCAAACGGCGCAGGGCCAGAGTGGCGCCTTCGAGACGCAGGGTGCGCGGCGCAATCACTCCTTCAAACAACGCACTTAGCGAAAGAACAGCATCCGCCTCAGTCGCGCGTTCCGCCACCAGATTGTCAAACCGGGTCACTTTCAGCCCGCGCGCCATCAGCACCAGACCGGCCGGAACGCCGCCCGCACTCGGCTGCCACTGGATCCAGAGCCTGTCCCAGCTTAGCCGACCAGCCGGATGTCCGGGGCGTTTGCCCGCCGCAATCGAGACCGGCTCCACAAGATGGGAGACGCGCGTGATCTCCACGGGGCCGTGGGCCAGTTTCCACAGGAACACACTGCCCGCAGCCGCTACGAGCGCAACCGGCGCAACACAGATCAGAGCAACCCAGCGCGCCACATGCCAGTGTCGCGGCATGTGTGGGCCCGGGCAAAAAGGATGCAAACGCCTGCGGGGAGGGCGCGGGAAGTCGTGGACGGCCATAGACGGTCATCGGCGCGTTTCCGGCCTGTCTCCCTCGTGAGAGTTGGAGGTATAAGCCCTCAGGCTTTCGGAAGGTTCCGGAAAGCCTCCGCCACCAGAGCGGCATGTGTCGCGGGTTTTACCTTGCGCCACACATTCCGGATGACGCCCTGCCCATCCACCAGAAAGGAACTGCGCTCCATCCCCATATAGGTCCGGCCATACATGGATTTCTCAACCCATGTTCCGTAAGCCTCGGCGACGGCATGGTCTTCATCCGAGGCGAGCGGAAACTTCAGACCATATTTCGTGGCGAATTTTTCAATTTTCGCCACCGGATCGGGGCTGACGCCGATGATCGTCAGACCCTCGGCATCGAACTCGGGCAGAACCTCCTGAAGACCACAGGCCTGCGTCGTACAGCCTGGGGTGTCGGCTTTCGGATAGAAATACAGCAAATAAGGCTTCCCGCTCAGCGCGGCACTGCTGACAGTCCGCCCGGCAGAAGCGGGAAGCGTAAAATCTGGCGCCCGGTCACCCGGTTGCAGGTCTGTATTCTGTGCAGAAACGGTCATAAACGGCATGATTGCCCGACCCGTCCGATCCGATCAAGGCAAACCGGACGAAAACCGTTCAGTATTCCGGGATCAGTATCCCGGATACATCACAACGGGGGGCGGTCCGTAAACAACCCGTGGCGGCGGCGCATAGACGACCGGCGGGGGAGCATACACGACCTGCGGCGGCGGAGGGGGCGGCGGACCATAAGGTTGGGCCAGCAGCGCGCCGCCTACAGCACCCAAAGCCAGACCACCCAGAATGCCCCCGACAATCGCGCCGGAATGGTCATGATGCCAGCCGCCGCGCCCACCGCCCGGAGGCCCGCCATATCCATACCCGCGACCGTAACCCGGACCATATCCCGGCCCGCCGCCATGCCAGTGAGCCTGCGCCTGCGGCACGATGGCATTCGGGACGATTGCGGAACCGATCAGCAGCGGAGCGGCCATAAGAACTGCACGTGTGATGCGACGCATGGCATCTTTCTCCTCGAAACACGTGGAGCGGAAAAGCCGGTTAAAACAGGCTCTTCCGTCCATGAGAAAGATCATGCCCGCTGAAAATGGCAGCAAGAGGCGCCAATCATGGCAGGAGCCGGACAAATTGTAACAGCCATCCGTCCAGCCTCAGAAAGGGCCCCTCAGTGCGGCGACTCGACCCGGTGATAACCTGGCGGCGGGTCAAAAACGTCGAGCGGCTGCGGAGAACGGCTGACCGAGACCGCTTCCACGACCGGCTTTCCGTCATGCACCGCCCCCAGCATCAACCCGTCTTCCGTGTAACAGAACGTGGTCGGATGGCGGTCGGTGTCGGCACTTTCCCAGATCGTGCAGACTTCCCCGGCAATCCGGCCCTGCCCCATTCTGCGCCATGATCCGGCTGCGGGCGTTCCGGGCGCCGCGAAATTACCGCCCGGCGCAGGCATGACCGTCGCCGTGCGCTTGGTCCCATCCAGCACCATCAGGATATGGGTGCGGTAATCCGTCAGCATGACCGTCGCAGACCCTTCGGGCTCGATCCGCTGCCGCCACGACGTGGACGTCCAGCGCATCCTCTGATGCAGATGCTGTCCGGCCGGACCCGTCAGAACATAATCGATATCGGCATCATGCAGCGGCGTCACGAGCGGAGCCTGTGCCTGAAGCGGCGCGGGAGTTGCTGGAACATCCGCCTTTGCGGAAAATCCGGCCACAGCCCCCATCACCAAACAGACCGTCATTCCGGCTGTGCGCAATCCCGTCAGGCTCATTTGTGATTTCCATCGGCCGGGCCACTCGGCGGCTGATCCGGCGCGGATACGGAACCATCTCCTGAAGAATCATTCGAAACGGAGGGCTGTGTCGTATCAGGCTGAGCGCTCTGGCCCGGCAGCAGTGCCGTATGCCCACCCGGCGTTGTGGTGGCTGGTGCAGGTGCATCCCTGTCCCCGATCACGGGCGTGTCGGAATCCGACACGTCAGGCGTCGCGGCCTCATGCGTCGTCGTCTTCATATCTGTGCCCGAGGCTTCCGGCACCGGCGATGGCGTCGCACTCCCTGCCTGGCTCTGATGCGCGGGACGCATTTTCGGCTCCAGCATATGAAATCCTGCCGGTGGCTCGAACGTGGAGGACGGGATGTCCTGATAGGATACCGAAAGCGCCTTGATGGAGCCTTCCACACCGTCCGCATCCACGCCGTTTTCCGCCAGAATGACGCCATCCGGCGTCACACAGGCGCTGGCCGTGCCGTGGCTGCTCTGGATAGTCCAGCGGTCGCACGCCACTCCCGCCACGGTGTCATGACCAGCGGCCTTATACTGCATGTCCAGATCAAGCATGAACGGATTGTGCAGACCGTGGCTTGGATGAAAGCGCGTATAAAGCTGCTGCTTCATCATCACGAGCGTGACCTGCTGCGCCGGGCGATCAAGGATCGTCACCCCGTTGCCATCCTGCGAATCGATCCGCAGCAGATCGCCCGCGCCCGAGAACGCGACTTTGACACTCTCGGGATGACCTTTCGTCGCACTCGACAGCGTGGAAAGCTCATACACGACCGTCACATCCCGCGTCGGCGTCAGGCGGGGATGATCGTCCGCATGAGCCGGTGTCATCACAGACAAACCGGCCACCAGCAGCCCGATCGGCGCGGCGCTCAGAAAAACAGGACGTGTAAAAACAGTCATGGCGGATCTCCGACAGGCACGCGCCCGGGAAGCGCGCGCAGGGACGCAATGGATTCACGCAGGGCCTGAAGGCTGAAATCGTCAGGCCAGACCGCACGCACGGTCAGCGCCTGATGAAGCAGGGACTGATAATCCTCCGCTGGAATGCCGACCCCACCCAGCCCCGTCAGATGCGGCGTGGTGTATTGCGTATCCAGCAGCGTGTATCGCCCCTGTCGCAGCCCTGCGACAAGATGGACCAGCGCCACCTTAGAAGCATCACGTTCCCGCGAAAACATGCTCTCGCCGAAAAAAGCCCCCCGCAGGGACACGCCATACAGGCCACCCACCAGAGCCTCGCCGTCCCAGACTTCAATGGAATGGGCGTTTCCCTGACGGTGCAGGTCACCATAAAGACTGCGGATACGCCCGCTGATCCATGTCGTCTCCCGCCCGGGAGCCGCTTCAGCACAGGCCAGCATGACGTCATCGAATGCCCGATCCGCCGTCACCATCATCCTGCCCGACATCACGAGGCGCATGAGCTTTTTGGGAACATGCATCCCGTCCAGCGGCATGATCCCGCGCTCTTCCGGCAGATACCATGTCAGTTCCGCGCTTTCCGCATCCGGAGCCATGGGAAAAATCCCCGAGGCATAAGCCTGAAGCAGAAGGTCCGGCGTTATCTCATCCATGACGACACAGTTTCTACCCGTTTCCTAAACTGAGGCGCCGCAGAGCACATGTATGGATCCTGTCGTGCGAAATCATGACCGTGAAGACAACGACCATGGTAAAGGTGGCCTGCCATCAGGGAGACCGCCAGTGCCGCTTGCTTTCATTTACGCCATCATCCTCGTCATACTTGGCGCCCTGCGCCTGCTGATGCCCGAAATACACGGCCTGTTG
Source organism: Gluconobacter sp. Dm-44 (assembly GCF_018256175.1). Lineage (NCBI taxonomy): Bacteria > Pseudomonadati > Pseudomonadota > Alphaproteobacteria > Acetobacterales > Acetobacteraceae > Gluconobacter > Gluconobacter sp. Dm-44. The sequence goes on from NZ_JAERLZ010000001.1 coordinate 513,829, forward strand.
ATGGTTCTGGCCAAAATCAGCGCGGCCTGTCTGGTTATCTCCGCGCTCGTGGATCTGTGGACGATGCGCAAAAACGTCGAACCTGCGACGATGACCGAAGCATCTTTGACCACAGAAGGAGCAACGGAAGCCTGAGACTCCTGAGCTCAGGAAAATGTCTCAGACGTACCCATCCCACCGGCCCGCAGATCGGCAGCAGCCTCCTTAACGGCCAGCCCATGCGTGCGTTCCAGACGACGGATCGTGAAATGGGCCCGTGCCAGCGCGCGGTAATGCGCCAGAAACGCCGTGTTGAGAGACGCCCCACACAGCGCGCCCGCAACCGGCACCATCTGCAACGCGAACTTGCGCGACAGACCGATTCCGTAATGCGACGCCACTTCCGCCATCAGCATCACGATAGGCCGTCCGCGCAGCAGCGCACGCGCCGAGAAGAAACCCAGTTCGCCTTCCTCGTCGCTCTGACGCGCCGGAAAACTGCGGAGCGCAAAAACTTCCAGACAGGCCCGGCGCGTGTCTTCGTTGCGCAGATCCTCGCCTTCCTCGCGCGCAATGCGGGCGATTTCGCGCATGATGGTCAGCGTTGTGAAGCCGACATCCGGCGCAAGACCGAAAATTCCCCCGAAACCGCCCAGCGCACCAGAGACGGCCACGGCGGCCTGTCCCAGATTCTCACGCATCGGATCACGCGGGGCCGGCGCATCGTTGTCGATACCCAGAACAGCCACACGAAACGCCCGTTCGATGGCAGCTTCCGCCGTCTTGTGGAATTTTTCCTGCACCGCCGGGGCCAGTCCGAGTCCCTGCATGCCGAGTCGCGTGGCCTGTCCGACCGCGCCGCCCATCAGGTCGGCCAGACGCACGAGAACCCCACGGCCCTGCTCCACCTTTTCAAGAACGGACTGAAGCTGTGCAAGGGAATCCCCGTCCAGCGCCGTCGAGGCGAAATTGCTGGTCGGAAGCTGCGTGTCATTCACTGAGGTCATGACGATCAAAACTCCTGTTCGTAAGACCCGAAACCGTTTACCGGATAGCAGGTTTCATATCCTAACATGGCACCATCATGGGGATATCGGCGCCAGAAGACTACCCGGGCCAACTATCCGGACGAGCACCGTCGGGGTGAGGAGAATGACACCAATGACCGCATTATCGCGCTTGATCCTGTCTGCGCCACTCGCAGCCAGCCTCCTCGTTCCGGCCGTTTCTCCGGCGCTGGCCGTCCCGAGTCACAGCCGCCACCACGCCTCTCATGGCACGGCCAACCTGCCGCAGATGGGGCCGACTGCCGGACAGATCGTCGGCGCACCGGCAAAGCCGCTGACCCCGGCCCAGCAGGCCGCGCTCCCCGACGAAGGCGCCCCGCCCCCGCCGCACGGCTATACGGAAGTGGAAGACTCGGAAACCGCCCTCGCCAGCTATAGCGACCGGGTCCGGACGCATCTTCCGGTCGGCATGCCCGGCCCGAATGCGCAGCAGAAAACCAACGGCCCCAACAACCTGCCGTCCCATTTCACGCTGTTTGGTATGCCGGTGAAGTTCAATGCGCCGGTGCAGTCGCCTTATGAAGATGAAGACTCACCAACGAGCTATGCCGGTCATCCGGTCAATGGCCAGACGAACATCCTCGTCAACGGTGACGCCTCTCCCATTCACTAAGAAATACGGTCTTCAGGGGCGCACCCAGTCCCCGATCTGCGTCAGGTGACGGAACTCCTCCTCCGTCACCGGCGCCACGGACAGTCTGGACTGTTTCAGCAGCGCCATGTCCGCCAGAGCCGGATCGGCCTTGATCTCGGCAAGGCTCACGGGACGGCCAAAAGCCCCCATCGCCTTCACATCCACACAGACCCAGCGCGGATCATCCGCAGTCGGGTCCGGATAGGCTTCCCGTACGACTTCCACCACGCCCACAATCCGTTTTTCGCTAACGGAATGGTAGAAAAACGCCAGATCGCCGTTTTTCATCGCCGCAAGATTGTTGCGCGCCTGATAGTTGCGTACGCCGGTCCACGGCTCGACATTATTATGCACCTGCTGCGCCCATGAGAACGCCTCGGGTTCCGATTTCACCAGCCAGAAAGCCATTTCTCACTCCCGCCACAAAAGCTGCCCCAAGAGCTGCCCTTGGGGTATTTTGCGCTCAATTCCGTGAAACGTGATAACAGTGATCGGAACAATGGGACAACGCGCCTCTTCCGAATATGATTGCTTCGGACTATTTCAATGGGGAACCTGTCGCGGGGAACCCATCGCCGCGTTGCCACTCTGCCGAGGTCCGTGTCCCAGTGCGCCCTACCCCCAACCTGCTCCATCGCTATGCCAATCCGGGGCAGTTCCTGCGTCTGGCGCGCACCCTGCTGCCTTGGCTGACCGGTGGCGCAATCGTGTTTCTCGTGGTCGGTGTGATCTGGGGTCTCTTCATCGCCCCGGCCGACTGGCAGCAGGGCGACACCGTCCGCATTATGTATGTGCATGTCCCAATGGCGTGGCTGGCATCGTCCTGCTACCTCGGGCTTGCAACCTGCGGCGTGCTTTCGCTGGTCTGGCGCCATCCGCTGGCCGATCTGGCCGCCATAGAAATCGGACCCGTCGGCGCCTGCGCCGCCGCTTTGTGCCTGATTACCGGCTCGCTCTGGGGTGAGCCAATGTGGGGCACATGGTGGGTCTGGGACGCGCGCCTGACGTCCATGCTGGTGCTGTTCTTCCTGTATCTCGGCCATATCGCCCTGATCCGCGCCTTCGACGAACCCGCCCGCGGCCAGCGCGCCGCCGCGATCCTCGCTCTGGCCGGTGTCATCGACCTTCCGATCATCAAGTTCAGCGTCCAGTGGTGGAACACCCTGCACCAGCCCGACAGCATCACCCTGACCGGCGCACCCACCATGTCCATGATGATGCTCTGGCCGCTGCTGATCTGCACGATCGGCTTTACGCTCGGTGTCGCGGCCGTCATTTTCACCCGGCTCAGCGCCGCCATCCATGAAAGCCGTGCGCGCCAGATGATGGCTCGTTCGCGTCTCGATCGCAGGGACAGTCAAGCAGCATGATGCATCTCCCGAATCACTGGCCCTATATCGCGGCCTCCTATGCCCTGACGCTGGGCTGCTCCCTTGTCCTGGGTGTTGGTGCCGCCCTGCGCCTTCGGAAGTCCAAGGCCCGTCTGGCCGCCGTCGAAGGCCATGCCCGCCGTCGTGAAAGGTCAGCCTCATGACCCGCAAGACCCGTCGTCTCTGGATCGTCATCGCCTGTCTGGCCTGTGTCGGTTCCGCCGCTGCCCTGACGCTGCGGGCGTTCTCGTCCAACATCGTGTTCTTCATGGCGCCGTCGCAGGTGAAGGCCAATCCGCCCTCACCGGATCGCACCATCCGCCTCGGCGGCATGGTCATGGCGGGCAGCCTGCACCGTATCAATGAAAACGGCACCCCCGTGAACGCCTTTCAGGTGACGGACGGACAAGCCGCGGTCGAGGTCCATTACACCGGTATCCTCCCCGACCTGTTCCGCGAAGGACAGAGCGTCGTCGCCCTCGGCACCGTGCAGAAGGACGGCGGCTTCACCGCCAGCGAAGTCCTCGCCAAGCATGACGAGACCTACATGCCCAAGGAAGTCGCGGACGAACTCAAACGCACCGGCAAATGGGACCCGCGCTTCGGCAAAGCGCCGGACGCCTCAAGCTGGGACACCATGACCGCAAAGAAAGCAGGGGGCTGATCGCCTGATGTTCGGACCAGAACAGGGCCATTTCGCCCTGGCCCTCGCCTGCGTGCTCGCCCTCGTGCAGTTCGCCGTCCCACTCTGGGGCGCCAACCGCCGTGACGCGCGCCTCGTAGGGCTTGCGCCCTATCTCGCGGTCTCACAGTTGCTTGCACTGGGCTACTCGTTCCTGTGCCTCGTGATGTGCGCCGTCAGCGACGATTTCTCGGTCCAGAACGTCGCGGCAAACTCCGCTGTCTCGAAGCCTCTGCTCTATAAAATCACGGGCGTCTGGGGAAACCATGAAGGATCGGTCCTGCTCTGGACGCTGATCCTCGCCGTCTGCGGTGGTGCGGTGTCCTTGTTCGGCCGTAACCTGCCGGACATCCTGCGCGGGCGCGTTCTGGCCATTCTTGGCGGCGTTTCCGCCGGGTTCCAGATGTTCTGCCTCCTGACGTCCGATCCGTTTGAACGCGTTTTCCCCGCGCCGATGGACGGTCAGGGCATGAACCCGCTCCTTCAGGACCCGGGCCTCGCCTTCCATCCGCCCATTCTCTACACCGGCTATGTCGGTTTCGCCGTCCCCTTCGCCTTCGCGGTCGCCGCCCTGATCGAAGGCCGCGTCGATGCCGCATGGGGCCGCTGGGTCCGTCCCTGGGCCGTGGCGGCCTGGTGCTTTCTGACCTGCGGCATCGCGCTCGGGTCGTGGTGGTCCTATTATGTGCTGGGCTGGGGCGGCTACTGGTTCTGGGACCCGGTGGAAAACGCCTCCCTCATTCCATGGCTGACGGGCACGGCCCTCGTGCATTCCGCCATCGTTGTGGAAAAGCGTGAAGGTCTGAAAATCTGGACGGTCCTGCTCGCCATCGCGACCTTCTCGTTTTCTCTGTCGGGCACGTTCCTCGTCCGCTCGGGCATCCTGAACTCGGTCCACGCCTTCGCCAACGATCCCGCCCGCGGCGTGTTCATTCTGGCCCTGCTCGCCATCGTCATCGGCGGCTCGCTGGCCTTGTTCGCATGGCGCGCGCCTTCCCTCACCTCGACCGGCCTGTTTTCGCCGGTCTCGCGTGAAGGCTCTCTGGTCCTGAACAACATCCTGTTGTGCTCGATCTGCGCCGTCGTCGTGACGGGCACGATGTACCCACCCTTCATGCAGCTTCTGGCCGGACGCACCATTTCCGTCGGCAAACCGTTTTTCGACGCCGCCACAATCCCGCTGACCCTGCCGCTTCTTCTGGCGATGGGCGTCGGCACGGCCCTGCCGTGGAAGCGCGCGCAGCTCGCCCGGACGTTCTCGCATCTCTATGCCGCGGCTGGCATTGCTGCGATCGGGCTGGTCCTGTGCTTCTGGAAGCTTTCCGGCATCCTGCCCATCGCCTGCGGTACGCTGGCGGTCTGGGTCATCGCGGCGTCCGTTTCCGACGTGCTGCGCCGGATCGGCATTGGCCATACGTCCGCGCAAGGCGTGTGGGAGCGCATGAAGAACCTGCCGCGTTCAAGCTGGGGGGCGGCACTCGCCCATATCGGCGCAGGCATCACCATTCTCGGCCTGTGCGGCATGTCTCAGGCCGAGCACGCCATCGTTGAAGTCCATATCGGCGAAACGCGCTCTCTGGCCGGGGACGACTGGACGCTGCTGGACGTGCATGACTATATCGGCCCGAACTACAAGGCCATGCAGGCCGACATCGCCATCCGTCACAACGGCAAGCTCGTGACCATCCTGCACCCTGAAAAACGCGACTTCACGACGCAGAGCCAGACCACGACCGAAGTCGCCATCCACACCAATTTCATCACCGATCTGTACGGTGTAGTCGGTGACCGTCACGGTACGGGTAAGGACACGACCTACGTCCTGCGCCTGCACCGCAATCCGCTCGCGCCCTGGATGTGGCTGGGCGGACTGGTCATGGCGATTGGCGGCGCGTTCTCGCTGTCCGACCGCCGGATGCGGATCGGCGCGCCCAAGCGTGCCGCCGCCCGCAACATGGCCCGGGCCTGAGGAGAAACGGACATGAGCGTAACACGACGCGGCATCCTCACCGCCGTGCCCATCATTGGCGCGGGCGTCCTCGGCATCGGGTTCTGGCGGATGCTGAGCGACATGCGCAGCGGCGCTTTCGACCCACGCGCCATCAAGAACCCCAATGTCGGCAAACCCATCCCGACCTTCGCCATGCCGGGCCTCCCCGGCCTTGGTGACGGTTTCACCGATGCGGAACTCAAAGCCCAGCACCGTCCGGTTCTGGTCAATTTCTTCGCCTCATGGTGCATTCCCTGCGTGGCGGAAATGCCCGGCCTGCGCGCCATTTCGCGCAACATGCCCATCTGGGGCATCGCCTATGAGGACAAGCCCGAAAACGCCAGCGCCTTCATCCAACGCGACGGCTCGCCTTACGCCCGCGTCGCCTCCGACCGTCATGGCCGCGTGGCCATCGACTGGGGCGTAACCGGCGTGCCCGAGAGCTTTCTGGTCGCACCGGGAGGGCGCATCATCTGGCATGGCAGCGCCGCCCTCGACCCGCAGATCTACGAGGCGGAAATCCGCCCGAGGCTGGCCGGATTATGAAGGCTTCCAGACGCTTTCCGGCCCTGCTGCTCGCGGTTGGCCTGATCGGCGGCGGCGTAGCCCTTGCCGTGGACGATCCCGCCGAAATGCTGCCCAACCCGGCGCAGGAAAAACGGGCCGAAGCCATCGGCGCGCATCTGCGCTGCCTCGTCTGTCAGAACGAGAGCATCGAGGACAGCAGCGCGCCCCTCGCCCGTGATCTCCGCAAGGTTGTCCGCGAACAGGTTGCGGCAGGCAAAAGCGATCAGCAGATCATGGACTGGATGACCGAACGCTACGGCGAATTCATCCGTCTGGCCCCACAGTTTTCATGGTCTACCGCCCTGCTCTGGCTGATGCCGGCGCTCGCGCTGGTGGCCGGACTTGTCATTGCATGGCGGACGGCCAGACGCCGCGTCGTCGCGACGCCTGCGCCGCTCACGGATGACGAGCGCGCGCGTCTGGATGCCCTTTCGGGCCGGGAGTAAACTGTTTGTTCTGGTTGGGAATCCTGATTATCGCTGCGGTGGCCCTGTGTCCCGCTTTTCTGGGTCTGCGAACCCTGCGTCGCCGCGTGAATGCCCGCGACTCCGCTCTCACGCTCTATCGCGGACAGCTTGGGGATCTGGAGCGCGATCACGCCCTCGCCCTCATCAATGCTGAAGAATATCAGGCCGCGCGCCTTGAAGTTCAGCGCCGCCTGCTGGCCACGGATGGTGAAGCCGCCGTCGAAGATCTGTCGGCTGAACCGGCAAAGCGCCGCCGGGTTCTTCCCGTTCTGGCGGTCGGACTCGGCATCCCGGTCCTGGCATTTGCCCTCTATATCGTTAACGGCCACCCCTCCCTCCCGCCACAGCCGCTGAGCGAGCGTCAGACAGGGCCGGATGCGAAGGGTCTGGAAATGATCCATAAACTTCAGGCTGAAGTCGCTACGATCCCTGCGACATCCTCGACTTATGCGACCGGACACTTCATGTTGGGGCAGGTCGAAGCCAAATCCGGTCTGACGGAAGATGCGATCCGGGACTGGAAAGCCGCTCTCGACGCCCATTTCGAGCCCGAACTGGCCATTCGCCTCGCTGAGCTTGAAAGTCGTAACGGCAGCCACATCTCTGGCGAAAGCCTTGACCTCTATCGCCGCGCCCTGGCAGCGGCACCGGCTGATGCGCCCTGGCGTATGGCCGTGGAAGCCCGTATTGCGGTTGGCGAACATCAGGAGAATAACGGTCAGTGAGAAAACCCGAAGCCAACGCCATCGCGCTGTGCCCCGTCTGTCGCAAACCCATGCGCCCGACCTCGGAGAAATGCCCACATTGCGGTGCTGAACGTCATTACGGCCCGCGACTTCTTGAATCCGCCGTCTGCGCCTTTGCCGGAATGGTCCTGCTCTCGGCGGTTTCCACCCTGATTCTGCCGATCTCGCTGTGGACCATCATGTTCGCCGCCATCGGTCTGGTGGCCGGTTTTCTCTTTTCCCACAACCGTTTCAGTGGGGATCGCTGGCTGCAATAACGTGTTGGGATGGGCGACGCGCTTATCCCACTTTTGCAACTCTTCCCGCTCTCGAAACATTCCTGCTAATAAACAGGAATGACCCAATCTTCCGGACGTTCCCTGCCCTTTTTCGTCGCCGTGGCCATCCTCTCCTGGGCGAGCGCCTATCCCGTCGTCCGAATTGCCCTGCATGATTTTGCACCCGTGCCGCTGGCGGCATTGCGTTATGCCGTCGCGGCCGTCATGGCGGCTCTCTGGCTTTGGTGGAAACGCCCCACACGCCCGCTGACCGCCGATATTCCGCAGATCCTCGCCTGCGGCATGATCGGGATCATGCTCTACAATATCCTGTTCAACTGCGGAGAAATGACCGTCTCGTCCGGAGCGGCCAGCCTTCTCATCAGTGCGGCCCCGCTGATGGCGGGGCTTCTGGCCATGGTGTTTCTCGGTGAGCGCATGTCCCGCTGGGGCTGGGCCGGATCGATTCTGAGTTTCAGCGGCGTCGCCATGATCGCCAAAGGGCAGAGCGGTGGTCTTTCCTTTGGCTCCGGTGCCACGCTGGTGTTTGGCGCGGCCGTCTGCGCGGCGTTCTACACGATCCTCCAGAAAGGCCTGATCCGCCGCTACGGTGCCCTGCCGACGATTGCCTATGTCCTGATTTCGGGTGCGATTTTCCTGACCCCCTGGCTGCCTCAAGGCCTCACGAGCTTCTCCAATGCCTCATGGCAGGGACAGGCGGCTGTGCTGGAACTCGGGATTTTCCCGGCGGCGTTCGGTTATGCCGCCTGGGGGTTCGTCATCGGCCATCTCGGCGCCTCGCGCGGTGCGGCCCTGCTTTACCTGCTGCCGCCCGTGACGATGGTTCTGGCCTATTTCCTCACCGGCGAAGTCCCATCCCTGCGAACCCTGATCGGCGGTGCGGTCGTCATGGCGGGTGTGATCCTGACCAATACATATGGCCGTCACCCGGTGGCCCAGATCGTGGAATCCTGAAGCCGTTTTCTTGCTGTGACGACATCCGGATTTTCTATGGCTCGGTTCCTTTGTCCTGCGGCGATTGTGCGATAATTTCCCCCCGTGAAATGAGCCCGATCACCCGCAGGAAAGCCGAAAACAGACAATGAGCCGTACCGAAACCGATGGCATGGGCCCGATCGACGTCGCTGACGATGTGCTGTGGGGCGCTCAGACCCAACGCTCCCTGAAATATTTCAGCATCGGTCGCGAACTGATGCCGCATGAAATGATCGAAGCCTATGCGATCATGAAGCGGGCCTGCGCGACGGCCAATGCCGCCACCGGCCGTCTGTCTCAGGAGCGGGCGGATCTGATCCAGACCGTTTGTGACGAGATCATCAAGGGTGAGCATGACCGGATGTTCCCGCTCCATGTCTGGATGACGGGCTCGGGCACGCAGTTCAACATGAACGTCAATGAAGTGATCGCGAACCGCGGCTGCCAGATCACAGGCAACCCGCTCGGCAGCAAAACGCCTCTGCATCCGAACGATCACGTCAACATGTCGCAGTCCACCAACTGCAACTTCCCGACTGCCATGCACATCGCAGCCGTTCTCGGCACGCATCGTCGCCTGATCCCGGCCCTGACGCGCCTGCGTGACGCCATGGCCGCCAAGGCCGAAGAATGGCGCGATCTGGTCAAGGTCGGCCGCACGCATCTTCAGGATGCCGTCCCCATCACGTTGGGTCAGGAATGGCACGGCTATGCGGGAATGCTGACGGACAACATCGCCCGCCTCGAACAGGCCCGCGACGGTCTGTTTCCCCTCGCCCTCGGCGGCACCGCCCTCGGCACCGGCGTCAGCACGGATGAGGGCTTCGACCGCCGCGCCTGTGCAGAAATTGCCCGCCTAACCGGACTTGGCTTCACGGCTGGCGAGAACAAGTTCGCGCTTCAGGGCGCACATGATGCGCTGGTGCATCTATCAGGCGCGCTGCGCACAACGGCGGGCAGCCTGTTCAAGATCGCCAACGACATCCGCCTGCTCGCCTGCGGCCCACGCGCCGGTCTGGGCGAACTGCACCTGCCGGAGAACGAGCCGGGATCGTCGATCATGCCGGGCAAAATCAACCCGACACAGGCTGAAGCGCTGGCCATGCTCGCCCTTCAGGTCATGAGCAACGATGTTGCGGTCGGCCTCGGCGGGGCTGCGGGCATGCTGGACATGAATGTCTACAAGCCGCTCATGATCCATAACATCATGCAGGGCATCACCCTTCTGCATGACGGCTCGGAAAACTTCCGCCGCTTCCTCGTCGAAGGCACGAAAGCCAATACGGAGAAGCTGAAGCAGGATCTGGAGCGTTCGCTGGTTCTCGTCACCGCCCTCTCCCCGGCCATCGGCTACGACCGCGCCGCACAGGTCGCGCATCACGCAATGGAAAAGGATCTGAGCCCGCGTGAAGCCGCGCTGGAACTGGGCTTCATGACATCGGAAGAGTATGACCGCGTCGCCGACCCGCGCCTCATGCTGCGTCCGAACATCACAGCCCCCAAAGCCTGACCGAACACCCGCGTCAGACCGCTTCCGTATGACGAAAACTTCATGCGGAAGCGATGGTCGTTACAGCTCAGGACTGATAGGGCGGACTCTTCTGCTTTTTTTCCGGAGATGCCCGTCAGATGATGACCCGCCGCGCAGCCCTGCTCGCTTTAACGCTCCTCACTCCCGTCTGTACGGCTGCGGCGGCCGATGCCCCCAAGACCGACACCAAGACCGAAACTGGCAAGACAACCGACGCCTTCATGGGTGAGCCCGCCCTGCTCCCTGCGGATTCCGTCACCCAGCATCATCTGAACGGCATCGCCTACACCGCCCATGCCGGAACGCTCATCCTGCGCGGCCCTGACGGCAAACCGACGGCCCGCATGTTCTACGTGTCCTACACGAAAGATGGCGTCCCGGCTGGCACCCGTCCGGTCTCGTATTTCTTCAATGGCGGCCCGGGTGCGGCCACGGCCTATCTGAACCTCGGCGCGGCTGGCCCCAAGGCTCTGACCATGCCTGCCAAGGACCCGACGGACGGCACTCATGCCCAGCTTGCGGACAATCCCGACAGTTGGCTCCCTGTTACCGACATGGTCTTCATCGACGCCGTGGGCACGGGCTATTCCCGCCCCACCGATACGGCCAAGGCCGGAGACCAGTTCTACGGCGTCAAACAGGATGCCAGCACTTTCGCCAAGGCCATTGGCCTGTGGACGGCAGCGAATGGCCGTGAAGCCTCGCCGCATTATCTCGTGGGCGAAAGCTATGGTGGCATCCGCTCCATTCAGGTCGCCAATGCGCTCCAGATGGAACAGGGCATCCTGCTCAACGGCATCGTCATGATCTCCCCGGCCATCGAGATGCCTCTGCTCGATTCGGACGACAATCCGCTCTCCGCCGCTCTCATGATGCCAAGCCTGATCGCCGCGCATCAGAGCCCGAACGTGACGGAAAAGACGGCTGACGAAGCCTATCAGTGGTCCCTGAACACCTATCTGCCCAAAATCGCCGGAAAGCTGCCCTCAGGGAGCGACGGTCAGGCGCTTTATGCCGAGATTGCCCAGCGCACCGGCCTGCCGCAGGACGTGATTGCCCGTCAGCACGGCATTCCCGCCATCGGCTCGCACGACATCATGTCCCGCGATGGCCGCCTGTACGGGCTGTACGATTTCACGCAGTCCATCGCCGACCCCTCGGCTGATGGTCTGGACGAAAGCCCCGATCCGACGCTGTTCGGCTTTGGTCGCGCCTATGGCAATGCCTTCTCGGGCTATGCCGCAAACGACCTCGGCTTCAAGACACCCCTGACCTACGACCTGCTCTCCTTCAAGGTGAACGGAAGCTGGAAGTGGAGCGCAGGCGGCCCGTCGCCCATCCATCAGATCCCGGTTCTGAACCGCCTTCTGGCGCTTGATCCCGGCCTGCGCGTTTTTGTAGCAAATGGCTATTATGATGTGGCCTGTCCATTCGCGACCGCGCGCTGGATGAAGGACCATCTGACCGTCGGCGCAGACCGCGTGTCGCTGCATCTCTATCAGGGTGGTCATATGCTCTATACCCGCCCGGCCAGCCGTCATGCCCTTTCGGCAGACGTCGCGTCCTGGATTCAGGCAGACAGCCGCCAGCCCTGAAATAAAACGTCATAAATTGACAGCAGGCGGTGAGGAACGGATAATGGATATGATGAGTTCCGGGCCTCATCTGACCGGACCTTTCGCACGGAACACGGTGGCCGCCAATAGAGAGACCTTTATGTCCGCTGCATGTCAGACTGCCTGCAAAATGCTCTCTCTGTCCTTCAGGCGGACCACCGTTTGACGATCCAGCGTCCTGCGGGCTCGGAACCGGGTTATTCGCTGGAACATGCGGTCACGACATCCTGTGACCGCGAACCCATCCATCGCCCGGACGCCATTCAGCCGCACGGCCTCCTGCTGATCGCCGATAGCGCAACCCGGACCATTCTCGGTGGAGCAGGAGACATCGAAGGCCGTCTGACCCCAGATTGGCTGGGGCGTGATCTTGCGAGCGTCCTGAACGTCCCGCCCGAACGTTTTCAGGACGAAAAACGCGCATCCCTGTCCGATCTTCGTATCCCGGGGCTCGCAGGCGAGACCTTCAGCGTCGTACGCCATACCCAGAACACACATCTTCTCATCGAACTCGAACCTATCGAATCCCACAATCTGCTCACCTGGGATATTTTCGGCGAGATCGACAGAACGGCAGACCGTTTCGAACGCTGCCCCGATATCGCGTCCGTCTGTCGTCACGGTGCGACAATCTTTCAGCGACTGACCGGCTTTGACCGCGTCCTGATCTATCGTTTCATGGAAGACGGCACGGGCCGCGTCGTAGGCGAAAGCCGCAACAACGCCTTCCCCTCCCTGATGAACCACCACTTCCCGGCCAGCGACATTCCTGCGCAGGCCCGGACTCTCTATGTCCGCAACCGCATCCGCGTCATCCCGGACATCACTTACGAAGCTGCCCCCATTCGCCCGCCCGAAGCTGGGCTTGCAGGGATCAATCTCAGCGACGTGCAGCTCCGCAGCGTCTCACCGATCCACCTTCAATACATGGCCAATATGGGTGTGCGGGCCTCGGCCTCCGTCTCGCTGGTCGTCGATGGTATGCTTTGGGGACTGATCGCCTGCCACAACTCTTCTCCAAGGCGCCTGCCCGAAGATATTCGCGCGGCGTGTCGCACACTGGCAGGCGTCATGTCCCGCCAGTTGCGAAACAAAGAAGAGCTGGTGACCTATCAGGAGCGTCTGCGCCTGCGCAACGCGATGGAAGCCGTCACGTCCCATTTTGACGTGCGCCGTCCGCTGGAAAACAATCTTCGCAACTGCATCAACGAATTACAGGCCCTTTTTCCCTGCAACGGGTTTGCCGTCATCAGTGCCGAGACCATCAGTGCAACCGGTGTGCTCCCCGACACGGATAGCCTGCATAAACTGCATGACTGGTTGAGAGCGGGCAGCATTGGCGGAATTTTCAGCACTGCCATGCTAGGGAGGGACTACCCCCCTGCTACCGAGTGGCCTGAACGCTGCGCCGGTCTTCTGGCCATCACACTCCCTCTTCGCACCCCCATCTGTATCGTGTGGAGTCGGGTCGAAATCATTCAGACCATCGAATGGGCCGGTCATCCGCACAAGGACGATACGGGCAGCGACGGCATTCTGCGCCCCCGCACGTCCTTTCGAACATGGGAGCAGACCATCCGCGGGCACAGCACCCGCTGGACCAGCGAACAGAAACAAGCAGCCCGTCGCATCCGCCGCCTCCTGATCGCGGACGACCAAACGCAGCAGCTCCGCGAACTCAACGCAACCCTTGCCGCCACTCTGGAAGAACGCGAAGACCTGCTACGCCAGAAGGACTTCCTGATCCGCGAGGTCAATCACCGCGTCCAGAACTCGCTTCAGATGGTCGCATCCTTCCTCAAGCTTCAGGCCCGAAGCGCGTCAAATGAAGACACCACAACAGCTCTGAAGGAAGCGCAGCACCGGATTGCCGCCATCGGCCTCGTACATCGTCGCCTGTATCGTGACGAGCATGTCGGCGTCGTGGATCTGGGCCGCTATATCGAAGAGCTGATGGAAGAATTGTGCACGTCACTGGGTGAGGGCTGGCACGACCAGATGCATCTCTCGCTCTTTCCAATTCTGATTGCCGCAGACCGTGCCATCAATATCGGCCTGGTCCTGACCGAACTGATCATCAATACCAGCAAATACGCCTATGACGGCCATGCCGGACCGCTCTATGTCGGACTGACCCAGACCGGCTCCCGACTGGTCCTGACGGTTTCAGATCAGGGTGAATGTACCCCCCAACTCAAGGGAACGGGCTTCGGGACGCGCATGATGAACGCCGTCGTCAGCAGCCTTTCCGGCACACTGACCTACACAACACTGAACCCGGGCCTGGAAGCCGTCATGACACTGCCTCTGGACTCCCTGCTTCCCACGGAAGTGCCCGCCCCTCCAAAAGCCGCCTCGCAGACGCCCTATCCATATCCCTGAACACCCAACAAACAAAAAGGCGCCTGACCACTGGTCCGGCGCCTTTTTTATTACTGCCGCAGGAGGAGAGTTACGCGACGAGATTACCTTCCTTGTCCACCAACTGGATCGGATAATCCCCGGTAAAACAGGCATCGCAATAACGGCGCGCACCCTCGGCGCGGTTCGCATGGCCCAGTGCCCGGTAGAGCCCGTCGAAACTGACAAACGCCAGACTGTCCACACCGATCGCCCGCGCCATCTCCTCAAGCGTATGGGTCGCGGCCATCAGCTTGCTCTCTTCAGGCGTATCAATGCCGTAGAAGCAGGCATGTTTGGTCGGCGGAGACGTGATGCGCATATGCACTTCCGTCGCACCGGCAGCCCGAACCATGTCCACAATCTTGCGCGACGTCGTGCCACGGACGATCGAGTCATCCACAAGAATGACGCGCTTGCCCGCAAGTACCGGCCGATTGGCTGAGTGCTTCATCTTCACACCAAGGTTACGGATCTGATCCGTCGGCTCAATGAAGGTCCGGCCCACATAATGGTTGCGGATGATCCCTAGTTCGAACGGAATACCACTTTCCGCCGCATAGCCGATCGCGGACGGCACGCCTGAATCTGGCACCGGCACCACAACATCCGCCTCAACCGCGCTTTCACGGGCCAGTTCGCAACCGATCTGGCGACGCGCTTCATAGACCGGCTGGCCTTCAAGCACGGAATCAGGCCGCGCGAAGTAAATATATTCGAACACACAGAACCGGCCGCCCTGATCCCCGAAAGGACGCAGCGAGCGCAGACCGTCATTGTTGATGACAACGATCTCGCCCGGTTCGATATCGCGGACATAATCCGCCCCGATGATGTCCAGCGCACAGGTCTCGCTGGCCAGAACCCAGCCGCCATTCCCCTGCTCATGACCCGGCATCCGGCCGAGAACGAGCGGACGCACGCCAAGCGGATCGCGCATTCCGATTAGACCATCATCCGGGGTCAGCGTAATCAGCGAATACGCGCCCTTGACCTGTTTGACGGCATCAATGAAGCGGTCGAGCACGGTCGTATAGAGCGAAATGGCGATCAAATGGATGAAGACTTCCGTATCCGTCGAGGAATGGAAAATGCATCCCCGCTTGACCAGCGCCTGCTTGAGCGTCGCCGAATTCGTCAGGTTGCCGTTATGCGCAACGGCCAGACCGCCGAACTCATAATCGGCATAAAGCGGCTGAACATTGCGGACATGTGTGCCGCCCGTCGTGGCGTAACGGTTGTGGCCTATGGCGACCGTGCCGGGCAGCGTCGCCATGACGCGGCTGTCTCCGAACACATCGCCGACCAGACCCAGACCTTTATGCTGGTGGAAGCGTTCGCCATCGAAACTGACGATGCCCGCCGCTTCCTGTCCACGATGCTGGAGGGCGTGCAGGCCCAAGGCTGTCAGGGCCGATGCATCAGGCACACCCCAGACGCCAAAAACCCCGCATTCTTCATACGGGCGGTTGAGACTGTCGGACTGGGTCATGCGGCGCGGCCTTTCCGGACTGGTTTCACAAGGACGCCTCATGGCCGCTTGTGACCTCAGACGCAAGATGCGGTTGCAGGAAATGAGGCAGATAACCTGTCAGATGGGTTGCCCCGGCGGCAATGTAAGGGCCGATGAGGCTTCCCTGCATCACATAGGACATCCACGAGCCAAAAAAAGAGCCTGCCAGCAGATAAAGGACAATCAGAGCCACATAACCCCGCGCCACACCGAACACCGCACCCAGAATGCGATCCACACCCCCAAACAGAACACCCCGTGCCGCGGCCCCGACCCTTGCACCGATCATGGTAAAAAACAGGAGCACCACAACAAACAGAATCGCCGTACTCGCACTGCCCGCCAGCGCGGCCTGATGCAGATAGGGCGTCAGATAAGGTTCAAGCAGCCCATGAAACCGATAGGTCAGGACGATTGCTCCGACCCATGCCAGCAGTCCGGCCAGTTCTGTAGCAAAGCCGCGCGTCAGCCCCCACAGAGCCGAAAGCCCCATGATACACAAAGCGACAATGTCGAGACGGGTCAGATCCGCAGGCGTGATATGGGAAAGGTCTGGCAGAGGCGGCATGTCACGGCAGCTTCGTCGAACGAAAACGGCCCCCCTTGTAGGGACGTATGCCACCAACGCGCAACTCGTCCGCCAAACGGATGCGCTCCTCGATTTCCGCCCACACCAGCCCGGCCTCGACGTCCCGCGCTTTCCAGATTTTCTCCAGCAGCACAATAAACGCCGCGCTGTCCCGAACCAGCGCCGGACGGTCATTGATCATGACATCAAGCACACAGCTTGCACCCGCAACACCCAGACGCCGCGAGAGCTTTGTTACTTTTCGATTCTTACGGAACGGAACTGATTTTTCCTGTGGCGTCATCACGACATGATGAGCGGAAGCCCACTGTCAGGCAAGCCGTTACCGCTCTTTTCCCAAGGCCGTTCAGGGCGCTTTTACAAAAAAACCACTAATTTCGATATTGGAACGTATTTCAGGGGAAATATTTCCGCGATGTTTTGTCATCAATGTTTTTATTTTTGAAATATGCGTGATCTTGAACCTGTGTCATCCAATAATTAACTCTTTTTCTGAAAAATGCTCAACAGGTCAGGTGTGGAACTCTTTCCTCTCGCTCCTGACGCCATCAGGATGCAATGAGATGACAAATTACTGGATTGGCGGCGCAACCGGCGACTGGTTCGCAGCCACAAACTGGAGCGAAGGCACGGCCCCCCCGAACAAGGGATGGGTGGATGTTCTGGCCGGAAAGCAGGACGGAAGCGCGGTAACGATCAACGTTGCGCAGGCCAACGCCACACAGATCACCACTCTGAAGGTTGGCACCAACGCCACCCTGAACATCACCGCGACGTCTGCCACGCCCAGTGCTACGGCATTCTATGCCAACAGCCTGACCGTCGCGCAGGGCGGGACGATGCTTGTCAACACGCCCAGTACCGTCAATCTCGGCAGCAACCCGACCATCAACGGCACCCTTCAGATCTCGGGCAACCCGTCCATTTCGATCAACAGCAACAGCGTCGGCGGCTCAGGCACCCTGATTCTGGATCACACGACGCTGGGCAGCACGAATGCCCAGTTTCAGATGGGTTCGTCCCTGACGACGGTTCTTCAGAATGGCGCGTCTCTGTATGTCAACAACGCCACCGCCGGTGGAAGAATCGTGTTTGGCCGTGATGCCGTGGATGATGCTCCAAACCAGCTCATTCTGGCCGACTACAACCAGACGGTCTCCACCCCGATCACGGGGTATGATGCCACGTCCGTCATCACCATCGGTCACGGTGGATCGCCCCCTATCAGCGCGACCTTCGTTGCCAACAGCAACGGCACCTACACGCTGAAAATTGCCTTCGACAACTATAATAACGGCATCACGCTCTCGAACGTCTCCTTCGGACCCAACTCCACCCCCGGTACCCCGACGATCGTACAGAATGCCAATGGAAGCTGGAGTGTTGTCGGCGGCGCAACCGGATATAACGGGCAGATCTGCTATCTGGCTGGATCCATGATCCTCACCCCCGACGGCGAGCGCGCCATTGAGACCCTGAAGGCCGGAGATCAGGTGACGGTCTGCGAAAACGGTGAACGCCACAGCCGGACAATCCTGCGCGTCGGCCACGCCCATACGACAGTCGGCACCAGCGGATTGGCAGATATGGACGCCGTGCCTGTTCGCATCCGTGCCGGGGCTCTGGCAGACGGCATTCCCAACCGGGATCTTCTGGTCACGCCAGAGCACTGCATGATGCTTGAAAGCACCTTCATTCCCGTGCGAATGCTCGTCAACGGAATGACCATCGCCTACGACCATTCCATTACCGAATACGACTATTATCATATCGAAACCGAGCAACATGCCATTCTGACCGCAAACGGCGCGTTGTCAGAAAGCTTCATGGATGTCGGCCATCGCCCGGATGCCCTCATGCACGGATCTCAGATCGAGCGCCTGCATGCTCTAAGCTGGGAAAAGGATACTGCCGCACCATTGGTCACGGATCGCGCCCATGTCGAACCGATCTTCGCATCAATCGCACTCCGCGCGCAGGCTCTTGGTTACACGGCTCCCCAGACACTCTCATCGACAGACAGCGCGGATAGAACCCGTCTCGTGCTGGAAGACGGAACAGTCCTGTATCCCATCCGCACCAACGGCGAACAGTTTGTTTTCATGCTACCCGAAGGCTGCCAGAGCGTCCGCATTCTGAGCCCGACCGCCCGGCCGTCTGACCGGATCGGACCGTTCGTGGATGACCGCCGGATGCTGGGCCTTCTGATTGGCGACGTGACAGTGTGGAGCGATGAACAGACCCGGCATCTGTCCAGCCATCTGTCAGACCCATACGCTGACGGCTGGTGGGGTGTGGAGGCCAGTCACGCCCGCTGGACGACAGGCAATGCGCGACTGGACCTCGGCGGGGCGCTCAGAACATCCGGGGGGATTCTGAGCCTCCATATTCTGTCACAGGGGGATCAGGCAGCCGTCGCCGCCTGATCCCCCGACGCCTCAACGAAAACAAAAAAAGGCAGCCCTTTTTCAAAGGCTGCCTTTTTTTGTGGCCTGAGAGAAAGGGCGGAAAAATCCGCCCTCACACCCTTCAGGCTGCCGCGGACTTTGACGTCTTGAGCTGGCGTTCTTCCCACAACGTGGCAAGCGCCTCGACCAGTTCGTCAATCATCTCGTTCGTATGAAGTGGCGTCGGCGTGATCCGCAGACGCTCCGTTCCGCGCGGAACGGTCGGGAAGTTGATGGGCTGGATATAATTCCCGAAACGGTTCAGCAGTTCATCCGAGAGGCTGCGGCACAGTTCGGCCTCCCCCACCATGACCGGCACGATATGGCTCGGATTCATGACATGCGGGAGACCAGCCTTGTCCAATGCCTGACGCAGATAGGCCACGGCCCGCTGCTGACCGTCACGCTCGGCACTGCTGTTACGCAGATACCGCACACTGGCCAGCGCACCAGCCGCGATCATCGGCGGAAGAGCCGTGGAGAAAATGAAGCCTGACCCGAACGAGCGAACAAAGTCACAAAGCGCGGCAGAGGCAGCAATATAGCCACCCACAACACCATATCCCTTGCCCAGCGTTCCCTCGATCACCGTCAGACGATGGGACAGACCAAGCTTCTCGGCCACGCCCGCGCCATGATCGCCATACATGCCAACCGCATGGACCTCATCGAGATAGGTCATGGCGCCATATTTATCGGCCAGATCGCAGAACGCCTCGATAGGGGCAATATCACCATCCATCGAATAGACGGACTCGAACGCGATGATCTTGGGAACGTCCGCGGGCAGTTCTTTCAGACGACGCTCCAGATCCGCGACATCGTTGTGACGGAAGATCTGCTTCTCGGCCCGCGAATGACGGATACCCTCGATCATGGACGCAT
This sequence comes from Gluconobacter sp. Dm-44, assembly GCF_018256175.1. Taxonomy (NCBI): domain Bacteria; kingdom Pseudomonadati; phylum Pseudomonadota; class Alphaproteobacteria; order Acetobacterales; family Acetobacteraceae; genus Gluconobacter; species Gluconobacter sp. Dm-44. Next base: position 533,565 of record NZ_JAERLZ010000001.1, read on the forward strand.
GATTGAGTTCGTCAGACAGCACAACGCAGTTGCGAAGACGTCCTGCAATGGTCCCGAGCGTCACCCAGTTCGACAGGTAGCCTGAGTTGAAAAGCAGCGCGCTCTCTTTGCCGTGCAGAGAAGCGAGTTCTTTTTCCAGCTCCACGTGATAGTGGTTGGTACCCGAAATATTGCGGGTTCCACCAGCGCCAGCGCCCGTTTCGTCCAGCGCCGTGTGCATGGCGCTCAGGACCTCTGGGTGCTGCCCCATGCCGAGATAGTCGTTCGAACACCAGACCGTCACATCACGGCCCAGGCCATGATGGAAAGCTTTGGGAAAATGACCCGCCCGGCGCTCCAGATCCGCAAAGTACCGGTAGCTGCCATCCGCATGCAGACCGTCGAGAGCGGACTGAAACATCGCATCATAGTTCATCGCGTTTTTCTCCTGCCCGACACTGTAATCCTGTGACACGGTCTCGCCAAGCTCTCCCGCCAGATAAGACCACACAGCAGCGGTTTATTTCTCAATACTGCAAACCATCCGACCTGCATGGTGAGACTGATTTTCCAGGTCTTTTCTGGAAACCTTGTATTTCCATACTTTCCATTTTCTTCACGCGCGCTCCATCCCATTATCTTTCACAAGACATCACTCAGGAGCATGCAGCCATGCTGGACATCAGACCTTTTGCCACTCTCGGTCACGCCGATCACGGCTGGCTCGACGCGCATTATCATTTTTCCTTTTCGGACTATCAGGACCGCAACCGGATGCACTGGGGACGGCTGCGTGTGTGGAACGACGATCGTATTGCGCCCCATAACGGCTTCGGCGCCCATCCACATCGCGACATGGAAATCATCACCTATGTCCGCACGGGTGCCATCACGCATGAAGACAGCCTCGGCAATCGTGGACGAACCGAAGCTGGCGATGTGCAGGTCATGTCAGCCGGTAGCGGAATTACGCACTCCGAATTCAACCGTGAAGACGACGCCACGACGCTCTTTCAGATCTGGCTGATCCCCGATGAGACGGGCGGAAAACCGTCCTGGGGCACTCGCCCGTTCCCACGTCATGAGCGCAACGGGCGCCTCGTCCCACTCGCTTCGGGCTTTCCGGAAGACAACGCCCTTCCCATCCGCACCCGTGGCCGGGTCTCCGGTGCGACACTCAAGGCTGGAGAAACCCTGACCGTCCAGACGGACCGCGCCATGTTTACCTATCTTGTTCCCGCTACAGGCAGCGTGGAAATCGAAGGGCGGATCGTTGGGCACCGGGACGGTGCGGCCCTTCATGATGTAGAAAGCATCACGATCACCGCGCGGGAAGATGCGGAAATCGTCCTCGTGGAAAGCGCAGCCTTGCGCTGACACGACGGAGGGTAAGGTTTTGTGACAAGAGGAGGAAAGTCTGTGACAAACAACACAGAAAGGTGTTTCTTCCTCCTCGCATCCTGATCAGGAGCCAGACGTTAGGAAGACAGGGCCACCAGCCCGGAAAAGGCCCGTTTTCTTCTGACAGAAGGAGCCTGACAATGACCATCCAGAGCACATACACACAGAAGTCCGGCAAGGGCCAAACCGAAGCCCAGGCCTCAACGTCGGTTTTCACCCGTTTTGGGGACTGGCTGAGTGGAGCCAGCACCGATCGCTCGGGACTGACTGAAGTCACCATCAAGATGATGAAAGATGACTGTCAGTTCGCGACAACGGTTAGTGAAATCCGCGTCCCCCCCTCAACCCCGCTTTCACCAGAGCAGGTCGAGGATATCATGGGGGAAAAGAGGATAAACCATATTTGCGATCAGACCGGTCAGTCGCCGGAAGCTGTGGAAACAGCTTTAACCGAAGTGCTTCCGATGCTGGCTTCCATGCTTCGGGAAAATCCGGAACGTCTCTTCAGTTATCAATGTAAGATCAACTGAACACGACTTCCAGGTTTCCGAACGGCGGAGGTCTCGTCAGAGACCCTCAGCCGTTCGTGCCATACGACGACGACGCGGTCGTCCTGCGTTTTCTTCAAACCGCTCACTGATCTGGGCCGTCGTTTCCGGGGCGGCCAAAACCGTCCCGGATGCTTCGACACATCCAACCTTCTGTGCAAACGCAAGAAGATCCGGAAAATCCAAACCAATACCCCGAACCTTGAGCCCCAGTGCTTTGACGGCTTCCAGAGCAGCCCGATAAAAAAGCACTGCACCCTCGTCCAGAAGGGGAGCCTCTCCCGACTGCCGCCAAGTCATGTCCGAAGGCGCCAGCAAAGACGTATCAAACTGCACGCCGTCCAGTAATCCTCCGACGGCCCGCTCACGCAGAAGACTCAGGCTGGAGGGGGCGCTTCCAAAGCCGCCAAGGAAAATCTGGCATCCCTGATCGCGCAGGGCTGAGAGCGTGTAACACGTCTCCTTGTCGTCCTGGGCCAGGCCACTTTCCTGAAAAACCAGATCCAGACGACTGACAGGGAAACCACTGTTCTGAAGAACTGTATTCAGTCGACCGTTAAAGTCTCCGTCAGGCGCCTGATCATCCTCCAGAGAAACCATCAGCCGCATCGCCTCCGGCCATGTCGCGGCCTGTGAACACGCGTTTCCCAGGAGATCGGAATCAAATTCCCGCTGTTGCTGTCCCAGACTCTTGCGTCTGCTCTTGCGCAGGGTTCGACGGGGAACCGAGAGCCAGAGCTGACTCATATCCACCTGCGCGCCGATGACCTTGTCTGTTCCGTTGCGCCCCAGAACGAAACGTGGGAGCCATCGCAGGGGAGGCAGTGCGCTTTTTTGACGCGCCCTGCGACTCCGAAGTGTCGTGGCAAACATTCCCGCACTGGACTCTGCCATAGAGGCAGCATAGTCCGGTTTACCTTCGGGTAGTTCGGACAGCCCATCCACCCTGACTGTCTGGCCGACATGCAGGCCCTGAGGGGTTGTCGCCACCGAAGTCGCTCCCCGTCCTAGATCATCCAATGCGGACACCTCCGTTCTTCATGTCAGAACAATGCCGCTGAACCTCCTAATTTTTCCTTAATGGCGCAGGCGTTTCTGCTGTCGTTTGAACCGTGATTGCTGGCTAATACCCGCCCGGCCTATCTGCTTTGGATCCATCCAAACTCTTCGTTCGATCAATCCGGACAAAGCTGCTACGGTTTCATGCCCGGACCTTCTTCCGGGCCTGTGACACCCTTGGGCGTGGGGTTTTTTCCCCTCCGAGACAGGACCATTCTGCATGACGGATGCCACAACCCGCTCCGCCGTATCTACATCTTCCCAAGGCTCTCTTGTTGCGCTCCTACCCTACTGGCAGGTCACTTTTGCCTCCTTTCTGGGCTGGTTTCTGGATGCTTTCGACCAGACGACGCTCATGTTTACCCTCCCCGACATCGCCCATGATTTCGGATGCACGATTGCCGATCTGGGGGCTGTGCTGATGGGGCAGTCCATCGGGCGCGCCGTCGGCAATACAGGCTGGGGATGGCTGGCCGACCGCTACGGTCGCAAGCCTGCTTTTATGCTCGGCGTGGTCTGGTTTGCAGTATTTTCCGCCATGACCGGGCTCTCCCATCACTTTTATGTGCTGATGGCCGTGCAATTCCTGTTCGGAATCGGCTTTGGCGGCGAATGGACCGCTTCGGCCGCTCTGCTGATGGAAAGCGTCCCAGCCTGGACACGCCCCATGGCTTCCGCACTCATGATGTCCGGCTATGAAGTCGGCTATTTCGCCGCCGCTGGCGTGCAGGCCCTGATCCTGCCGCATTATGGATGGCGCGTGCTGTTCTTCATCGGTCTCGTCCCTGCTGCGCTGGCGCTGTTCATCCGGATTGGCGTACCGGAAAGCCCGGTCTGGCTGCGGACCCACGAAGACCGTCTGACCAGAAAGCAGCACCACACAGCCCCGCCACCGCGTCCCAAATTCCGTCTGACGGGTGCAGCACTTCAGGCGATCGCTTTCATGAGCTTTCTCGAATTCCAGAAAGCCGCGATCTACACCTACTACCCGACCATTCTGCGGGGCAGCCACCATCTGACGCAGCAGGCCGTTTTCTGGCCGGTGACGCTTTATTGTCTCGGATCGTTTGGCGGAAAAGTCCTGTGCGGCTGGCTGGCAGAGCGTTTCGGGGAAGTCCGGGTCATGCTCAGCGCGCTTGTCGTCGTGATGCTGACGATCTGGCCGTTCCTGAGCGCACCCACCTGGACCATGCTGCTGGTTGCAGCCTTCGTCATGGGTGCTGCGGCTTCGGGGATTTTCGCGCTTGTTCCGCATTATCTGGCACAGCGTTTCCCGTCCGACACCCGCAGCTTCGGTATGGGGCTGGGCTATGCGCTCGGCTCCATCGGGCAGGGCATGGCGCAGAAACTCGTACCCATGTTTGGCCCGACCATTCTTACACTGCCGCTCTCAGCCGAACTTTTCGTGCTGGGCACCAGTCTCGTGACGGGTGCCATCGCCCTGATCCGCCCCAAAGAACTTCCCGGCGAACATATGTGAGGGCTGTGCGGCGGTCTCTTAAAGAGAGGCCGCCAGCCACTCCGCCGCCCGGATGCCATCAATTCCGGCGGAAAGGATACCGCCAGCATAGCCTGCTCCCTCGCCCGCCGGAAACAATCCGCGCAGGGTCGGGCTTTGCCCGTCACGGTCACGACGCAAACGGATCGGTGAGGATGTGCGCGTTTCCACGCCTGTCATGACGGCATCATCCATGGAAAAGCCACGCAGCTTGCGTTCAAACTGCGGCAGCGCCTCACGGATGGCGTCCGTTACGAAAGCCGGCAGACACAGTGTCAGATCCGTCGGCGTCACGCCCGGCTGATAGGACGGCACGACGTCCCCCAACGACGTGGACGAACGCCCCGCCAGAAAATCTCCGACCCGCTGGGCTGGGGCGTTGTAATTGCTGCCACCCGTGACGAACGCTGCCTTTTCCCACTGACGCTGAAAGGCCATGCCGCCCAGAACGTCGTCCGGGAAATCAAGCTCGGGCTTCACTTCAACGACGATCCCGCTGTTCGCATTGCGCTCGGCCCGCGAATACTGGCTCATCCCGTTGGTGACGACCTGCCCCTCCTCGGACGTTGCCGCCACGACCTGGCCGCCGGGGCACATGCAGAACGAATACACCGCACGGCCATTCGAGGCATGATGGACGAGCTTGTAATCCGCAGCCCCCAGCATCTCATGCCCGGCACTGGCGCCGAAACGGGCCACGTCGATCACAGATTGCGGGTGTTCGATCCGTACGCCGATAGAGAACGGCTTGGGGTCCATTTCCACATGGGCTTCACGCAGCATTTCAAACGTATCGCGCGCCGAGTGTCCGACTGCCAGAATGACCCGCTCCGCCGGAAGGGTTTCACCGTTCGACAGATGCAGGCCGCGCAGACGACGCTCCGCGCCTTCGCCGTCCATCTCAAATCCCTCAACACGGGTCTCGAACCGGTATTCGCCGCCCAGACGCTCGATTTCGGCGCGGATGAACATGACCATCGTGACCAGACGGAACGTGCCGATATGGGGTTTGGAGATCGTCAGAATTTCTTCCGGCGCACCCGCACGGACGAATTCTTCCAGAACATGCCGCCCCAGATGTCGCGAGTCCGAAACCCCGGAATAGAGCTTGCCGTCAGAGAACGTCCCTGCCCCGCCTTCGCCGAACTGGACGTTGCTCTCAGGCGTCAGAACGGATTTACGCCACAGGGCGAACGTATCGACCGTCCGCGCCTTCACGTCCTTACCGCGTTCGATAATGATGGGTTTTAGACCGGCCTGCGCCAGCGTCAGCGCCGCCATGATCCCGCAGGGGCCCGCGCCGATCACGACAGGACGCGGTGCCCCCTCGGGCAAGGTCGCCTCGGGCAGATGATAGGTCGTGTCCGGCGTCGGGCGGATATGCTGATCGCTCGCATGGACGGCCAGAACCGCAGCCTCGTCCGCGACATCACAGTCCACGTTATAGACCAGCACGATATGGCCGCGTTTGCGGGCATCATATCCGCGACGTGCCACGGTCAGGCTTTTCAGGTCTTCAGATGGGATGTTCAGACGCGCAAGCACGGCGTCGCGCAGCGCCTCCGCCGCATGATCGAGCGGGAGGCGCAGTTCGGTAATGCGGATCATCAGTGGTGCCCGTTCCCCGAATCATTCCCGGCCTTTCCTGCAACCGGCGGCGCAGGATCGGCATGATGCGTGTCGGGGGAGCCTTCCATGATCCGGTCCATGATGGCCATCAGCACGCCCGAGACCACGAAAGCGAGATGGATGCCCACGCTCCATTCCAGAGCGCGCGTCGAGGTCTCATCCACACGGATAAAATCCGCCAGCACATGGATCGCGGACATGGCCACGATCGAGGCCATGAGCTTGATCTTGATGTCCCCGAACGTGACATGCCCGATCCAGCTCGGATAATCCTCATGACTGCGGATATCGAGGCGCGAAACAAAGTTCTCGTAGCCCGAGAACATGACGATCAGCAGAAGATTGGCCAGCAGGACCAGATCGATCAGGTCCAGAACGCCAACGAACACATCGTCGAAATCCAGCCCCGTCGCCTTCAGCACCAGTCCGATCAGCTGCTGGAAGAACTTGAACGCCACCAGCAGCAGCCCGATGGTCAGGCCGAAATAGAGCGGTGCGGCAATCCAGCGCGTTGCAAAAAACGCACGCTCCATGAAGCCTTCGGCACGGCCGAAACTGCCGGTGCGTCGGGTGGACTGCGGATCGGGAGAAGGAGAGGAAGTCGTCATGCTTCCTCTCTACGATTTCAGGGGATGTTTCGCCACAGTGTTGTGAACGCTGGGCGTAAATCCCTTACGGTGTGATCTGCGTGCCCAGAACCTTGAGGAACTGCCCGATCCAGGCCGGATGCGCGGGCCATGCCGGACCGGTGACGAACTGGCCGTCCGTCACGGCGCCATCCATCGGAAGGGACTTGTACTCGGCCCCGGCGAGCAGCACTTCCGCACGGCAGGCCGGATAGGCCGAAATCTTCTTACCCTTGATAACGCCCGCCGCCGCCAATAGCTGCGGACCATGACACACAGCCGCAACCGGCTTGCCGCTCTCAACGAATGCCCGCACCAGATCCAGCACGCTTTCGTCGGTGCTGAGCTGTTCTGGCGCACGTCCGCCCGGAATGATCAGTGCGTCGTAAGAATCTGCCGTCACGCCTGCATAGGTCGCGTTCAGCGTGAAATTATGGCCGCGCTTTTCGGTGTAGGTCTGATGGCCTTCGAAATCGTGGATCGCTGTCACAACCTGCTCCCCGGCCTTCTTGCCCGGCGACACCACATCGACCTTATGCCCGACCAGAAGCAGCATCTGGAACGGCACCATGATTTCGTAATCCTCAACGAAATCACCGGCGATGATGAGAATACGTTTTTCAGCCATCGTTTCCTGTCCTTCTTCACAATCACAGCCCTAAAGACTGCGGCCATTCTTCACCCTCTAACGACACCACGCTCCGCGCTGTTCGGCAATATCATCACGTATGGGGATATAGAGATGGGACGGTCGCGTCACATGCGGTAAGGTTAGGCCTTCATTCTTGCAGCACTGGCCTCCATGACTTCAGATCCCCACCACGCCTGCGATCACGACCATCATGACACCGCGTCGCCGCATGATCATGCAGGACACGACCACGCGGACCATGACCACCACGATCATGACCACGCGGATTGTGACGGGCACAGTCATGGCTTCGGATTCGGACACCAGCACGTCCATGCGCCGGCAAGTTTCGGCGCAGCCTTCGCCATCGGGATCGCCCTGAATACGGCCTATGTCGCCGGAGAAGCGCTGTGGGGCGTCTGGGCGCATTCGATGTCCCTGCTGGCCGATGCGGGGCACAACCTGTCCGATGTGCTGGGTCTCGCGGGCGCATGGCTGGCGCAGGTTCTGGCGACCCGCCCTTCGAGCGCACGCTTCACTTATGGCCTGCGCCGCTCCACGATCCTTTCTGCTCTTGCGAATGCCACGATCCTGCTGCTCGTGACTGGCGGCATCGTTTGGGAATCCGTGCTGCGCCTGTTTTCCCACGAGACGGTGCAGGGCGAGGTCATCAGCTGGGTCGCGCTGGTCGGGATCGCCGTCAACGCCGTCACGGCCCTGCTGTTCATGAAAGGCGCCTCGAGCGACCTCAACATCCGCGGCGCTTTCCTGCACATGGCGGCGGATGCCGTCATGGCGTTCTCGGTCGTCATCGCCGGTCTGCTTATTTCCTTTACGGGCTATACGATCATCGACCCGATCATGAGCCTGATCGTCTCGGCCTCCATCGTGATCGGCACATGGTCCCTATTGCGCCATTCACTGGATCTGGCGCTGGACGCGGTGCCGGCGGGGATCGATCCCGAGGCGGTTCAGACAGCCCTCCTGTCCGTCGAAGGCGTGTCCGGTCTGCATCACCTGCATATCTGGGCCATGAGCACGACCGAAACTGCCCTGACCGTCCATCTTCTCTGCGATCCTGCACATCCCGTCCCTCCGGACCGGATCATCGCGAGCGCCGCCGCGCTGCTACGGACGCAGTTTGACATCGCTCATCCCACTTTCCAGCTTGAAACACAGCCCTCTGTCTGCGACACGCACCAGCCCTGCTGCTGAGGACGCGTCATGACATCAACCCGCATCAAGGTCGCCCGAGCCTCCATCGCGCTGAGCGTGGTGGTGCTCGCCATCAAATACGCGGCCTATGCGGTCTCGGGCTCCAGCGCCCTGCTTTCGGACGCGATCGAGACCATCCTGAACGTGGTGGCGGCTGTCGGAACGCTCTGGGCCATGTCCGTCGCGGCCCTTCCTGCCGATGACAACCACCCCTACGGCCACGGCAAGGCGGAATATCTGTCCGCTGTCCTCGAAGGCGTTCTGGTCGTTCTGACGGCGATCGGCATTCTGGTCATCGCCGTTCATGACTGGCGCCATCCCGAACCCATTCGCGCGCCCTTCTCGGGCGTGGCGCTGAACGCGCTGGCCGGGCTGGTCAATCTCATCTGGGGCCGCATTCTGATCACGGTCGGGCGCAAACAGGCCTCACAGGCGCTTCAGGCCGCAGGCGAACATGTTGTTTCGGATGTCTGGGCGACCGTGGCACTCGTGATCGGCGTCTCGCTGATCCCGCTGCTCAAATGGGACCGCCTCGACGCCGTGCTGTCCGGACTGGTCGCTCTGAACGTCATGCGCGCCGGCTTCTCCATGATGAAGCATTCCCTGTCCGGTCTGATGGACGAAGCGCCGTCGCCCGAACAGATGGAAGCAGTCAAGGCCGTGATTTCCTCAAGCGCTACCGGCGCGCTGGAAGCCCATGACCTCCGCATCCGCAAGGTCGGCGCCCTGTCCTTCGTGGAGTTCCATCTCGTGGTGCCGAGCGCCCTGACCGTGCATGACGCCCACGAAATCTGCGACCAGATCGAAGCCGCCATTCGCTCCGAACTGGGCCGTGCCTCCATCCACATTCATGTCGAGCCTGAAGACAAAGCCAAACATTCCGGCGTTCTTGTCCTGAGCTGAAGATGGCCAAAGCGGCGCTGACTGTGCGGTTTATGACACATCCCCGAACGGATTCGGTCCACCGCGCTTCATCGGCGGAGAACCCTTGACCCCCCTCCTGCGTTGGTGGCAGGTGCACATCATCAGCGCACGGGCCTGAACCGGGCGTATCCTCCACAGCCCGACCCTCCTTCCCGGACGTCCGAATATTGGCCGATACACCGCCTCCTTCTCCCGTTGCCGCTGTTCCCGCAGAGCCTCCGGCCACGGACGTACGTTCCTCTGCCCATGCCATGCGCCGCAAAGACCGCATTTTGCATCTGAAGCGTTCGGCACAAGTAACGACAAACCAGTGGCGCCGCACGGCGGTCTACTGGCTCGGCGCGGTTCTGGTCGGTATCGTGGCTGTGCTGTTTGCGAGAGTGGGCGACTGGGCGGCAGGTGTGCGCCATCAGATCATTGCCTGGCACCCTGCGGCCATGCTGGTCGTAGCCCCGGTCGGACTGGCGCTCATCACATGGGCCACGCGGACCATCTTCAAGGGCGCACAGGGCTCCGGCATCCCTCAAACAATCGCGACCCTGCACATCGAAAACGTTGCAGTCGTGGACCGTGTGCTGTCCCTCAAGACCTCGCTTGGTAAAATCCTGCTGACCTCGTTCGGCCTGATCTGCGGCGCGTCCATCGGGCGTGAAGGCCCGAGCGTGCAGGTTGGGGCGTCCATCATGCACGCCTTCTCGCGTCTGCTGGGACAGTCGAACATCGCCGCACGGCGCAGCATGATCCTTGCAGGCGGCGCAGCAGGCATGGCCGCGGCGTTCAATACGCCCCTCGCTGGAATCATGTTCGCCATTGAGGAACTCTCTCATTCCTTCGAACAGAAGACCTCTGGCCGTACCCTCACGGTTGTTGTCCTGTCTGGCGTCACGGCTATCGCCCTGATCGGCAACTACACCTATTTCGGCCATGCGGACGTGGACGTTCCTGTCGGCACGGCATGGATCGCGGTTCTGACCTGCGGGATTCTCGGCGGCCTTGCGGGAGGCAGCTTCTCGGCCATTCTCATCAAAGCCTCACGCGGCATTCCGGGTTGGGTCGGACACTTCGCCGCCACACGTCCGATCGCCTTTGCGGCATCCTGCGGCTTCATACTCGCTCTGATCGGCCTCCTTTCCAAAGGCGCGACCTACGGCACGGGCTACGATCAGGCCAGCGCCATTTTCAACGGGACCGAGCATTATCCGGCCTCGTTCTTCGTCCTCAAATATCTGGCGATGATCGTCTCGTACTGCTCCGGCATCCCCGGCGGCATGTTCGCCCCGTCACTCGCCATCGGCGCAGGAATTGGCGGCTGGGTGGAGCAGTTCCTGCCGCACACCACGCCCGGCGCGGTCGTGCTGCTCGGCACGGTGGCGTATTTCTGCGGCATGTCGCAGTCCCCCCTGACCGCAACCATCATCGTCATGGAAATGTGCGACAACCAGCAGGTTACGCTTGCGCTGCTGGCCACGTCCTTTCTGGCGTTCGGCGTGTCAAAAATGATCTGCCCGCATTCGCTCTATAGCTGCCTTGCCGACCGCTTCATGGAAGCGAACGATCGCGGCGCCCATCACACCCCGCCCCCGACGGACAAGCAAAAACCGGCACCCTGATTTTTTCAGGAGTGCCGTCCGTCCCGCCTCAGGGTTCGCTGAGCAAAGAGTGCGTCGCAGCCTCCTGTTCTACCGCGCAACGTGCCGCATCGGGCGCGACCGGATGCGCCTGCATCGCGAGCAGTTCGCGCCGTGCCGCTGTCAGATCGTCCTGAAGGTCCGGATTGGCCAAAAGCGCATCCATCAGAGACGACGCATTCAGATAACCGGCCTGAACGTCAGATTTCCAATGCGCGCCACAGACGATCCGGCTTTCCCCGAAGACTCGGCCACGCTGAAGCAGCGCCGTGGCATGTTCGGGCATCAGATGTGCCAAAAGCAGCGCCATGCCATATCCCGCCGTTGTATGGCCTGAAGGATAAGACGCGTGCAGCCCGAGCCCATCGGGAGACGTGCAGATCGGCAGATTCGTGCCCACAAAGGGGCGCGTGCGGTGCCAGTATGTCTTGGCTTCGGATGTCCGACGGCCAACAGCATGACGGATCCGTTCCAGCACTATCGCCAGATGGGGCGCCTGCGCGAGGTCGAGATCGAACCCTGCCGCACACGAGAAATCCCGAACCAGATGCGCCGGGTCCAGATCGGCGTCGCTCTGCGCCAGTTTCCAGCGCGGCGTGTCCTTCAGGGCGCGCGTGGCACGGAACACCCGGTCATCGTCAAGCTGTGCCGCACTACCTGCCACGGGAGGGGACGCCAGAACAAGCCGCTCGTCCGGTGCCGCACTTTCAGGCAATGCCTCGTTATGCCGCGCTGACGGAGCACAGGCCGAGAGAACAGTCGCACATAAAAGCAAGGCAACAGGCAAACGAATGGCAGAACGCATGGACCGGAACATCCCGTCAGAAAGTAATAACCCATACCCTTAACGACGGCCGCCTCTGATGCGAAGGCTTTTCCGCATGAAGCCCTCATGACAATATCCAAACTCCAGAGCCCGACAGGATCGCCCCATGACATCCACTGCGCCCCGCGTCTCCATCCGCTACTGCACCCAGTGCAACTGGCTGCTCCGTTCTGGCTGGATGGCCCAGGAACTGCTATCGACATTCGGTCAGGCTCTAGGCGAAGTCGCGCTGATCCCCGATACCGGAGGCCGTTTCGAAATTCATGTGGACGAGACGCTGATCTGGGAGCGCAAACGCGACGGAGGGTTTCCCGGCCCGAAAGACCTGAAGCAACGCGTGCGGGACATCATCGCCCCCGACCGGGACCTTGGGCATACCGACCGCCCCTCCAGCCAGCAGTCCTGATCAGGTCATTGTCTCGAAAGTCTTTCTGACCTGATCGAGACTATAGGGTTTGGGAACGAACAGACCGCGTATCGGCAGTCGGACCTGATCTGCGGGCATGTCCGCGGATGTCAGGATGATTTTCACGGGAGGCCAGCGCTTGCGTGCGATTTCCGCCAGCTTCTGACCGTCCTCTCCATCAGGCAGATGAATATCGGCGAACAGGTAACGGATCGTCGGGTCCGTCTCAAGCAACGCAATGGCATCCGCCGTCGAACGCGCGCTCAGGGTTCTGAAACCGGCACCCTCGAAATAGTCTTCCGCCATCATGCGAATGAACACGATGTCTTCGACAATCAGGATGGTGGGCCGTGTCTCAGGGTCCTGGGGCATAAAATTCACAGGTCTCCGGTCAGTCTCAGAGTGTTGCGAGCGACAGGGTCGGCGCAGTCAGATCCGCACATAAACCCGTTGACGCGTAATGAAGTTCCGTTTTTCCGTGTCGGCCCAGTCCGGACCTGAGAAGACGGACGCCAAATCCGGTCCGCTTCGGCGCTGTAACGGGCGGTCCGCCTGTCTCCCGCCACTTCAGCGTCATCACGGCCTCTGCGCCCGTAATCGTCCAGCTCAGGGACACCTTTCCGTCCGGAACACTGAGGGCGCCATATTTCACGGCGTTGGTTGCCAGTTCGTGCAGCGCCATCGAAAAGGAGGTCGCCGTATCGGGTCCGAGCTTGAGAAACGGTCCGGACACCTCGACCCGCTCTTCAACGCCCAGCGGCGTCAGCACTCCGCGAACCAGACTGGCCAGATCGGTGGACTGCCAGTTCCGGCGCATCAGCAGATCGTGCGCCGCACTGAGCGCCACCAGACGGGATGTGAACGTTGCAAGCGGCCCCTGATCATCCACGTTCCGGAATCCCTGATGCGCAAGACTTTGGACGATGCTGAGCGTATTCTTGAGACGATGCAGGATTTCATGATTGACGATTTCCTGCCGCGCCTCGGCCTCCCATTCGTCCAGCGCCGTAAAAATCCGGTCAGAGCCTGTGCGGATGAAAGACGTCTCATCCAGCGTCCAGTCTCGTGGCGTGGCGCTATGAACAAACAGACAGCCCGTCAGTTCACCATGATCCATTTTTGGAACAATGATCTGCGCCTCCACACCCAGCGCGCGACAGGCCTCCTGTTCTTCCTCCATCCAGGACGGATTGGAAAGATCGTCCAGAATGAGAACAGCGCCACTGCGAAGAAAATTGGACGTGCGGCGAAACGTCTGAAATGTAAAAACCCCGGAAATCGGCGGCACATCAGGGCTGCACCAGCCATGATCGATGGTGAAAACCTCATCACGCATTGTAATGGCCGCAAACCCGACACGCTGGACCTCAAGCCTGCGCCCGAGAAGTTCGCAGGCCTCTGTCAGCGCCTGCCTGCGGGTCGTGGCGGCACGCAGGGCATCCTCAACCGCGAGCAACGTGGTCAGACGACTGGTGGCGTTTTTCTCCGGGGTAATGTCCTGAAGCGTTCCGATCAGTCGGACCGGACGTCCGGTCGCGTCCCTGTCCAGCACGCCCTGACGCAGAACCCAGCGCTCTTTGCGGTCATCATCCCGGACAATCCGGTATTCCAGTTTCAGGGGAGCAGAACCGTCCAGAAGTTCTGACAGAAGCGGAATCCGCGCCTTGTCATCCTCATGCACCCGCTGGGCCCATTGTGGTGCGGTCACGACTTCGGTGACGGGCATGCCGATAATACGACAGACTTCAGGAGAAACGGTGATGTCCCCACTGACCAGATCGTATTCATAAATACCCACGCCTCCTGCCGCGCCCGCAGCCTGATGGAGGGCATATTTTTCGCGCGCCTGCCGCCGTTCCGCTTCCGCCTGACGGGCCTCTCGGGCCACACGCTTGCGACGGAGCTGCTGCGCAGCCAGTCGCCGTTCCTGTGCGATCGTCTCCCGACGCAGTTCCATCAGCCGCATGGTCTGCCGGGCCAGAGCAGCCAGGCCGTCATGTTCGCGCTGTGAAAGCCCCTGCGGACGTTTTTGCAGATCTACGACGCATAATGTCCCGAAAATCTCGTTTTCGGCTGTAAACAACGGATATCCCGCATAGAACCGCAGGCCCGGCGCACCGCAGACAAGACTGTTCCTGCGCGTCTCCGGATCGGCCATCATATCGGTGATCACCACCGGCGCCCGACGGGCTATGACAGCCGCACATCCGGAATTTTCCAGCGCGCCATAGGTCTGATCGGTTCCGACACGCGCGGAAAACCAGAGCTGATCTCCATCCAGAATACTGACCAGTGCGATTGGCGTGCGGCATAATGATGCCGCAGCGATGGCAAGATCGTCCAGATCGAGATCAGAAAATGCTTCCAGGTCTCCGTAGGCGCCCAGCCCGGCAGAGTTGCCCGGTTGCACGGCGGACGATGATAGAGTCTCCAGATCCGCCTCCTGAACAGGAACCCTGTCCTGCATCAGACAGACATACCGCGTTTCCGCTCCAGCAACAATTGACCCGCTGCGTCAGTACGCATCGGGCACAAGCATGGCTCAACCGCCGCTGGATAGATCGATTGCTGCCAGAACCCCATCTTCCGTCCCGAAGACCAGCGCGCCACCCTGCGGCGTAAAGCCCAGCGATGTCACCTTGCCGCGCTTCGTATCCTGTCCCGAGCACAGCGGCAGCACGCGCTGGTCCCCGCCGCCGATTTCCGCCAGAACGACCGTCCCGTCCTCATAGCCGGCAGCGATGATGTCTTCTTTGGGATTGGGGCAGACCGCACTGACGAACAGACCGGGCAGCCGGGCCAGTTCCGCCGGAGCCTTGCCCATCGGGCCGCCACCCGTAAACGGCCACAGGACGATCGCATCTGCACCGGCCGTCGCAAGCCAGCGCCCGTTACGCGTGAAGCCCATGGACTTCACCTGCTTGGGATAGCCGCTCATACGCATATTGTGCCCGTCCGAGAGGCGCCAGCCATGCAGATCGTTTTCCTGCATGGACGTCACCAGCGCCTCTCCGCCCGGATGGATGGCAATCGCGATATGGCTGCCCTTCCATTCGAACGGCCGCACGCTGTCGACCTTGGCCTGCACGAACCACATCGACACACCATTATAATGTGACGCCGCAATGCGCTTGCCCTTCGCATCGAACACGATGCCAGTCACGGTGGAGGGATGCTCCAGCACCTTGAGCGTCTGGTGCCCTTCTGCCGCACGGACTTCGATCTGCTTGCCGCATGAAAACGCCAAATGGTCTGTCGTGCTGGCCACGCAGTCGATCCAGCGACGGCCTTCATGCAGAGTTTCCATCCGTCCATCGGCAAAGGTCCGGACGAGCTTCCCATCCTCCCCGCCCGTCAGGAACGAATCCGGCTCGCAGCCCTGAGCCAGACACAACCCGCCATCATGCGCGGCCACGACCGTCCAGCTTTCTGCATCCCGCAGACGATCCCGCGGAATGAGAACCAGCTCCCCATCCACCGTCAGCGCCGCAAAGCTGCGCCCGTCGCGGGAGGAGACCACATGAACGATCGGGCTCTCAAACCGGCGCTCAGCACCCCGGTCCGCCAGAAGATCCTGCATCATACCGCAATGCAGCTTTCAAAGCCGCGCCGAAGCTGCGGACGGTTTAGATTGCGCCCGATAAACACCAGACGGGAATCCCGACTTTCCCCTTCACGAAACGGGCCGATGAAATCCCCATCCGCCATCATATGCACCGCCTGAAATGCAAAACGGTTCTGCTCGCCCTTGAAGTGAAGGATGCCCTTGGCCCGCAGAATGTCCGCGCCCTGCTCCTGAAGGATCGCGCCGATCCACGCCTGAAAGCGGGGCTGGTCGATCGGCTCCTTGATGCTCAGGGAAATGCTGGTGATGCCTTCCTCGTGGGAATGATGATCGTTTTCCAGAAAGTCCGGCATCGTCTTAAGCGCGCGCGCCAGATCGAAGCCACCCCGATCCAGAATGTCCGTCAGCTTCACGCCGCCATGCTGCGCCTCATGGATCTGCGCCACGGCATTGATCTTCTTCAGACGCGCCACGATGTCCTTGCGGCGTTCTTCATCCGCCAGATCGACCTTGTTCAGCACGATCACATCCGCGAACGCGATCTGGTTGATGGCTTCGGGGCTT
Source organism: Gluconobacter sp. Dm-44 (assembly GCF_018256175.1). Taxonomy (NCBI): domain Bacteria; kingdom Pseudomonadati; phylum Pseudomonadota; class Alphaproteobacteria; order Acetobacterales; family Acetobacteraceae; genus Gluconobacter; species Gluconobacter sp. Dm-44. The sequence continues at coordinate 550,064 of NZ_JAERLZ010000001.1, forward strand.
TCGTCCAGCGTTTCCATGACGTTGAATGCATCCACAACCGTCACAACCGCGTCCAGACGCGCCTTCTCGCGGAGGTTCTCGTCCACGAAGAAGGTCTGCGCGACCGGGGCCGGATCAGCCAGTCCGGTCGTTTCGACGATGATGCCGTCAAACCGGTTCCGACGCCGCAGCAGACTACCCAGAATGCGGATCAAATCCCCGCGCACCGTGCAGCAGATGCAGCCGTTGTTCATTTCGAACACTTCCTCGTCAGCATCCACCACGAGGTCATTGTCGATCCCAAGCTCACCGAACTCGTTCACGACAACCGCATATTTACGGCCATGCTCGGCCGTCAGGATATGATTGAGAAGCGTGGTCTTGCCGGCGCCAAGAAAGCCGGTCAGGACCGTCACAGGAACGGTGCCGCTCCGGTCAGACGCAGCAGTCTCGCGAGTAGTATCAGGGGTGCTGGACATAAGGCCTCCGTAATCTGCCTTACGATATAGGCCGGACCCCGCCCGCTTGAAACCCGTTCCGTATCGGCAAGACCCTATAGGCCAGCGCCAGCCCCAGCAACAGGAACCCCCACCCACTCAGCGGCAGGTTCAGGAAGTCCGACGTGGAGGCGATGGGCCATTCCTGAATCAGCACCGCCGCAAACAGACCGATCGCAATCGCATGGCCGTCCCGTCCCGGCCAGATCGCCTTCAGCCATGTCGCAATCATCAAGACGAACAGGATCAGCCCCGGCACCCCGGCATTGACCAGAGCCTGAAGATAATGGTTGTGCGGATGCTGCACACACAGGTCCAGCCACCCCCTCTCGGGCACGGCCTCCGACAGTCCTGGCAGGCCATGAAAGGTGGCCGGGTCCGAGCAGAAATGCCGATAGGCGTCATAGCCTTGCCCGATCCAGGGATGCGCCTGCGCCATCACGACCGCATGGGTATAGATTTCCCCATAAGGCGACTGGCCGAAATGCGTGAGCTGCTGCCGCGCCAGTGTCACGAGATGAAAAAAGCTGCCGGGCGAAAACACCCGCGCCGCCAGCACGAGAACCGGCAGCATCGCCGCCGCCGCCAGCGCGGCCGGACGCATCGGCCGATATAACAGCGCGCACACCCCGATCCCCATAAGCGAGAGCACAAGCGGCATCCGCTGCCCCGCCAGAACCATAATCCCGACAGCAAGAATTGTGGCAACACACAGCCCAAGCGTTCGCATCAGACGACTTCGCGCCTTTTCCGCCACCGCACAGCCCACCATCAACAGCGGCAGGATCAGTCGGGACAATGGTGCAGCAGCACGGGGGTGCTCATACGGTCCCGTCAGCGTTCCGTCATGAAAGCGCGGGATTCCGAACAGATTGCGCCCGAACACAGCCTGAATCAGCATTTGAACGGCAATGTAAACACCGCACGCACAGGTCAGCCACAGCACACGCCTGCGCCAGACCACGTCCCGGAGCAGCCAGCAGCCCAACGCAGCAGCCGCAAGCGGAAATCGGATCGCCAGAAGCGCCTGACCCAGCGCGCCATGTCCCGGCGATACCCACAGCGTGCACAGAACCTGCCAGCCCCACCAGCAGAACGTGGCGACGACCCAAGGCTCCCGGAGCCAGTCCCACCCGCCCTCACGCCGCCCGATCAGCGAAGAATGGAGCAGCAGCAGAACAGCCAGAAGATCAAGATCGGCCTCACCTGCCACGCGCACATGCGTCAGGGCCAGAGGCAGGAGCAGGACGGCCCATCGGCCGATCCGGGTCACAGTGGAAGGAGAGAAGCGCATCTTAAGTGGATGGAAGGTTTCGGCTTCGCATGCAACCACTTACAGTCCGAAGCGCTTTTTCGTTACTGTCTATTTCGAGTGGAGACAATCATGGCATCCGACACCATCCTCATCCCCGGCATCGACACGCCCCTCTCCCGCGTCGCTCTTGGCACATGGGCCATCGGCGGCTGGATGTGGGGCGGCCCCGACGATGACAATGGCGTCCGCACCATTCATGCGGCCCTCGACGAAGGGATCAACCTGATCGACACCGCCCCGGTCTATGGCTTCGGCCATTCGGAAGAAGTCGTTGGTCGCGCCCTCGCCGAAAAGCCGAACAAGGCCCATATCGCCACCAAACTCGGTCTGCACTGGGCTGGCGAAGACGAAAAGAACATGAAGGTCTTCCGGGACTCCCGTCCGGCGCGCATCCGCAAGGAAGTTGAAGACTCACTGCGTCGCCTGCGCGTGGAAACGATCGATCTCGAACAGATCCACTGGCCCGACGACAAAACCCCGATCGACGAAAGCGCCCGCGAACTCCAGAAACTTCATCAGGAAGGCAAGATCCGCGCCCTCGGCGTTAGCAATTTCTCACCCGAACAGATGGATATTTTCCGCGAAGTCGCCCCGATTGCTACGATCCAGCCGCCGCTGAACCTTTTCGAACGGACGATCGAAAAGGACATCCTGCCGTATGCCGAAAAGCACAATGCCGTCATTCTGGCTTACGGCGCCCTGTGCCGCGGCCTGCTGACCGGTAAGATGAGCCGCGACACGACCTTCCCCAAGGATGATCTGCGCTCGAACGATCCGAAATTTCAGAAGCCGAACTTCGAGAACTATCTCGCAGCCGTCGAAGACTTCAAAAAACTCGCCGAAAAACGCGGCAAATCGACCATGGCCTTTGCTGTCCGCTGGGTTCTCGATCAGGGGCCGGTCATCGCCCTGTGGGGTGCCCGCAAGCCCGAACAGGTCGCAGGTGTGAAGGACGTCTTCGGCTGGACCCTGACGGACGAAGAAAAGAAAGCCGTGGACGACATTCTGGCGCGCCATGTGCCGAACGCCATCGACCCGACCTTCATGGCCCCGCCCCAGCGGGACTAATTCTCTCAGGACTGCGGCTTCCGCCGGGCAAACGCAATCGCCGCATGCCGCAGTTCTTCCACGCGACTGCGGGCCGCCCCAACATCAAACAGGGTCGCCCGTTCCCGCCCTTTTACACCCATCCTGACCCTCAGACCGTTATCGTCCATCAGACGGCTCAGGGCCTGCTCTAGAGCTCCGGGGGCGTCCGCTGCCGCCAGCAGCGCCGCGTCCCCGACCAGATCCGACAACGCGCCCACAGGAGACGCCACAACTGCCGCGCCACATCCCATGGCTTCCAGCGCGGTCATGCCGAAAGGCTCCTGCCAGCGACTCGGCACCACAACGATTGCTGCTTCCGCCATCGCCTCCAGAACAGCCTCATGAGGCCGATACCCTGTCATCACGATCCCGGCAGCTGCCGCAAGAGGCCGAAGCTGCTTCAGATAAGGCGTCTCCGGAGAGTCCGGCCCGAACCGATCTGCTCCCATGATAACAGCCCGCCATCCCGGATAACGCGCTCTGATCTGACCCCAGGCGCGCACAAACGCATCTACGCCCTTGTCCGCCACGACCCGCCCCGCAAACAGGACCGTCTTCTGTCTGTCGTGTGAGACTGGCAGTGCGGAAAGATCCAGACAGTTGGGCTGCACTTCAGTCCGGATCGGGCCGCAGCCTTCCCGGAAACGCTGGATGACCCAGTCCGAAACCCCACAGACCAGAACATGCCGCGCCAGATCCTCACGCTGTCGGACCGACCGCGCGCCCCTCATATCGCAGGGATCATTGTGCAGAACCAGACGCACCGGCCCAAACCGCGCCAGAAACCGTGCCAGATCCGGCCGGTTGTGAATTTCCGTGAGCGCTGGCCGACAAGACCGCATTATCGCCACACAGGCAAAACGCAAACGCCACCCATGCGAAAGAGGAACCCTTGGCACGATTAACGGTTGATAACGACCGCCGGGTAAAGGCACACCCACCGCCCCCCTTCCCGCGACGACATCTCCAGCGCCGGCAAGACGGCTGACCAGCAGGGAAATCGCCCCCGCATGACCTGCTTCGTAACGCTCGCGCGGCGGAAGAATGGTCAGGACTGGGGCCTGAATCGTGTCAAATTCGGTCTCAGCAACATTTTGTTGCAGTTTGAGCGATTCCTGACTGTCCGACATTTCCAGTTTCTTAACAGAAGCCAAGGCATCTTACATCGAGATTAAAGGATGGAAATGATTGTGCGTATTTCCCAGAGAACAGGTCAGGAAGGAGAACGCCCCTGCGCGGACACACGCCTTCCGAAGACTGCGTCCCGGGAAAATATCAAAACACTCTTTCCGATTCACCATCTCGCCGACGCCTCCAGCGAGGGATTGGCCATTCTGTATCAGGGCCGGATCATTGAGGCCAACAGATCTCTCCTCTCCTGCCTCGGGACCGACCTCCAGAATTTCCCCCCGCTCGAAGAGATCCTTCCCGCCGCTCTAAAAGCCCTGCCGGACAATCAGTACCACTCCGGCCTTCTCATGACGCTGCAGAAAGAAACTATTCCCGTCCAGTTCAGACTGACTCCCCTTCGCCGAAACGACAAAGACTGTCTGGCGCTGGCCGTCACATTCCTCAGGTCTCTTTCTCCCGCCACAGACATTCTGCCTCCGGACTCTGCCCCGGGCCTGTGCAGCAGGACAGAGTTCGAGAGACATCTCGAAGACTTCTTCCTCAAGCACGCAGTGCCGCAAGCCGCAGGTATTCTCCTGCACGTCAACATCAACCGTTTCCGCACCATCAACGAGCGTTACGGCGCAAGAATCGCCAACGACCTTCTCGAAGCAATCGGACAACGCCTTCAGACATTCCTGAGCGATGACTGCATCGTTGCACGCTTCGGTAGCGACGAGTTCGGGATTTTCTGCCCTTTCCCATACGAACAGCCCACTGAGGCCACACACTGGGCACAGATTACACGGGATATCTTTCACACCACGCTGCCCGTAGATGGACACAGAATCCACATCACAGCCAGTATCGGCTGCTGCCTGATTCCATTTGATACATACCGCTTCGAGACGGCCTGCCATTATGCTGAACTTGCCCTGAGCGAAGCCCGTCGTCTTCAGTCGCCAGACTGGATCAGCTTCAATCCTGTCATGCAGGCAGATGTCCAGCATCGCTGCGAAATGGAACATGACCTGCAACGGGCTCTCGAATCAAACGAGTTTTTTCTCGAATTCCAGCCTTTGATCTGCCTTAAAACAAACAGAGTCGAATGCGTCGAAGCCCTGCTTCGCTGGCAACACCCGGTCAGGGGTGTGATTGCCCCGAACGAATTCATCCCGGTTGCGGAAGACTGCAACCTCATTGTCCCAATTGGCCGCTGGGTACTGCTCGAAGCCTGTGCACAGGCAAGCAGACTGCCGGAGCATATCAGGATCGCCGTCAATATTTCCGCAGTCCAGTTCGCGCATGACGACATGTATGCAGCCGTCATCCAGACGCTTTTTCAGACGGGTCTCGCTGCGGGAAGGCTCGAACTCGAACTGACGGAAAGCATATTTCTGGACGCTGTACAGCGCAATCTGGAAACCATGGGCAAAATCCGCGCTCTGGGCGTCAAGATTGTCATGGACGATTTTGGTATCGGATTTTCAAGTCTCAATTATCTACGCAGCTTTCCCTTTGACCGGATCAAGATCGATCGTTCCTTCATCCGAGACATGTTGAACGATCCACAGGCCCAGAGCATCGTCAGCGCCATCATGACGCTGGGACATGCCATGTCGATGGAAGTTATCGCCGAGGGTGTAGAAACCGCCGCACAACTCGACATGCTGCGTCATACATCCTGCACGACGGCACAGGGCTTCCTAATGGGCCGACCTGCTCCTCTCGCAGATCTGTCAGCCTGTCCGGGGATGACTGATACGACCGTCATACCTCAGAAAAATGCCAGAATCTCCAGAGATCACCTATCCTGACACGTCTCGGATTTACGTTCGTCAGCCAGACGCTCTCTCCTGACAACACGACGGGTCTCACGCAACAGCCGATATTTTTCCACCGCGCTCAGGCAAACCCTCTCCTCAGGGTCACGGCATCCGGACTGCTGCGCCTTCGAGGAAATACGAGACGGGGAGGCCTGCGTGTTCCTGTAAGATGCCATCATCTTTCCATTCAGACTATTTGATACGAATTGTAACTGTCACCTAACAGACTGTCGAGGACTTTCCGGAAACTCATTCTCACACAATGACCTGCCCATTTCTGGAAACAGATCGGACAGTTTGTCAGGCCCCACCATGATCCCTCGAAGGCCTGCCGCACATGCAGCCTGCATGTCGGTCGGCTGGTCTCCAAACAGGACGCAACGCGCAGGATCCAGTTCCCATCGTTGCAACAGATCAAGGATCATACCGGGCGCCGGTTTACGGTCCACGCTATGCCCGCGATAACATTCGACTTCGGCCTCTGGGTGCATGGGGCAGTACCGCCAGTCATCCACAGTCCCGCCATGCTCGCGGATGCTGTCGATAACCCAGTCCATAAGAGCCATAAGGTCGGCTTCGGAATAGAACCCCCGTGCAATCCCGGACTGGTTGGTCACGATAAAAACGTGATGGCCACTTTCGGTCATTCGGGCGATGGCCTCATGGACACCCGGCTCCCATTCGAACCGTTCGCGCGTTCCGACCCATCCAAAGTCCCGGTTAATGACGCCGTCACGATCCAGAAAAACGGCCGGACGGCGCAAATTCAGCGACATCTCCTGCAGCGTCTTTTCCAACCTGCTGTCATTCGCACAATCGTAAAAATCCCCTGTCAGCGAGAGACCCCGGAGCGTTCCATTTTCCGCCAACTTTGGAAGCACGTCTTGCTCCAAAGAGCAGGTCTCCGACAGCATTTCACAGATCGAGACATCAAAAAGACAGAGGCCGGTCCTCACTAAAACTGACTTTTCCAAGTCGTCACGGTTCTGGTGAAACGACACAAGCCCGTTTGCACGCAAAAAGACTTCTGTCTGCTGCTCCGGCAAAGTGACCGGGCGCAACAGCATCCAGTGTCCATTCCGTGCGTGTGTCAGCAAACGCGCCAGATTGCAGGAAAACAATGTGTTTGCGGGACATATGAGGAATTTTTCCCGCAGATGCGGTCGGGCATGACGAAGCGCCCCCCCGCTGCCCAGCCCGGGCGGTGCAACGCTTATGACGATTTTGGCGGGTCTGGGGAGGAAAGAAGCAAGACTTTCAATAGCAGTCAAAACGTCCTGCGAGCCTTGTGCAGTCAGAATTATGAACTCGTTGACACCAAAACGCTGCATTTCCCGCATAAGCCAAGCGAGAAACGGCCTATCTCCACGGGGCAAAAGCGACAGAGGCAAGGCGTGTGATACAGGATCTTCCAGCAGAATGACGCATTGACGAACCGTAACGCTGTTCACAACAGAACTCCCCTGACTCAATCAATCCTGCGAGGCGAAGGCTCTGCCTTTTCCCCGCTCCCCTTGCCCATCCGGCGGGGCTTACCTAAACTTTAACACTAATATCGTTTGACAGACCGGCATCCCTGTCGGCCGCCACAAAGCTAGTCCGGACATATGCAAGCAGATTATACCATCTGGATCGACGTCGAAGACATTTTCCAGTATTTCGAAAACAATTCGCGCCCCAGTGGAATTCAGCGACTTGTCTATGAAATCCTGCATGTCATCCGCAAACAGGCCGCAACCAAACCCGGTATGGGCAATATTGCCCTGATCCGACGCGGACAGAACGAAACACAGCTTGTTTCCACGGTGTCTTTTGACGATCTGGAAAATCTTTTCGTCGTGCGTGCCGATGAAAAAGTCGCACATGACAGTCGCCCGGCGCCCCAGTCGCGCAAAACGCCCCGTGCTTTCGTAAGAAATCTGCGCCACACCGCCATCAGACGCATCGAGAGCCTGCCGCCGGAACTGGCGCGCCCTCTGCTGACGATGGCCGTAAACCAGTTGCGTGCCCTGCGCCTTTTACGCCGTTTCGTGCAAAAACAGATGACGCGCCGTTCGGAAACGGGAAACGCCCGAACACCGGCTGTGATGCAGTCGTCAACTACGGCCGACACAGCCAATCAGCCAAAGCCCGGCGATATCTTCCTGATCCTCGGCGCGGCATGGTCGGAGCCCGGCTTCGGCGACCGTTTGGCCAGAATGCGCAAAGCGTATGGCATCCAGCCTGTCCTCCTACTGTCCGATCTCATTCCCGCCATCCGGCCGGAATGGTGTGCGCTGTCCCTGATCCGGGATTTCCGGCACTGGCTGGATACGACCCTCCCGCAGTGCGGACGCCTTCTAGCCATCAGCCACGCTACGGCGAAAACCATTGATGACTATACCCGGAAACATCGCCTGAAGCTGCTGGCCCCCGTGCAGACCGTGCCGATTGGCAGCGGCTTCGGCCCACCCCGCAAAGTGACCGGCGAACGTCCCAAAGGACTGCCTGCGCCAGAAAGCTATGTTCTGTTCGTCTCCACCATCGAAGCGCGCAAGAACCATATTCTGGCGTTCCGCGTCTGGCGTCGTCTGGTCGCTGATCTGCCTCCTGAACAGGTGCCGACGCTTGTTTTCGCAGGACGGGTCGGCTGGCTCGTCTCCGACCTCATGCAGCAGCTTGAAAATACCGATTGGCTGCGTGGCAAGATCCGTCTTCTGCGCGACCCGTCGGATGACGAACTGGCACACCTGTATGACGGCTGCATGTTTACGCTTTTCCCATCCCTGTTTGAAGGCTGGGGCCTGCCGGTGACGGAAAGCCTGATCCATGGCCGTCCCTGCGTGGCCTCGAACGCGACCTCTATCCCCGAAGCCGGCGGCCCGCTGTCGCGCTATTTCGATCCGGAAAACACCGACGATGCTTACCGCGTCGTCCGTGAAACAATCGAAGACCGCGAAGGCCTGACGAAATGGCAGGAACAGGTCCGGACGCAGTTTAAACCCACCCCGTGGGAACATACTGCTGACGCCATTCTGGACGCCTGTCACGCCGCGTATGTGGACGGGAGAGCGTCATGACCCTTTGGATCGACGTCGACGACCTGCTGTTCCACCTCGTCCATCATGGCCGTCCGAGCGGCATCCAACGTGTGGTGTTCGAGCTCTGCGCGGGCCTGCGGACCCTACACGGCCACAACGTCCAGTTCGTACGCCGCGGGGCGAACAAACACGATCCGCGCGATTTCCGCACCATTGACTGGTCGGTAGTCGACACGCTGCTGCGGCAGGTCATGAAGGACAGCGGCGCCAAAGCCGCAAAAGCCTCGGCGCCGCTGTTTTCCGCCATGCAGTTCGCTGAGAACGAAACACACCGTCAGGCATTGACCGGCATCCTGCAAACGGAAGGACAGGTTCTGGGCGGACTGGCGAGCCTGTGGGTCGGGCTGGGACGACTGGCAGTCAACGAAGGCAAGGCGGCTCTGCGCCGCCGACGTCAGCAGTCGAGCACCGACGCCGCGCAGCACGCCGAAGGAACGCCCTTGGCGGAAGCTGTCGAGGCTGGGGACGTCTTCCTGACGCTGGGTTCTCCGTGGCATCATGAGAATTATGTCCACACGGTCCGGTGGCTGCGTGATGAACTGCGGGTCTCTTTCGGATTCCTGATGCATGATCTGGCTCCCATCCGCTGCCCCGAATGGTGCCATATCGGCGTGATTACGACGTTCCGGGCCTGGCATCATGCCGTGTTACCGCTGGCGGACATCATCTTCGCCAACAGCCGTGCCACAGCACAGGACGTCCAGTCCTATCTTGCGGAAGAAGGCATCGGAACGGGAATCACGGTCCAGCATGTTCCGATGGGAACGGAGTTCGGACTGGCGGAAACCGTCATGCCAACCGAACGTCTGGTAAGCGAGCCCTACGTCCTGTTCGTCTCCACGATCGAGGCACGCAAGAACCACATGCTCCTCTTCCGGATCTGGCGGCAAATGCTGGAAGACATGCCGGTCGATCAGGTTCCGACACTGGTGTTCGCGGGGCGTCCGGGCTGGCTCGTTTCCGATCTCATGCAGCAGCTTGAGAATACGAAATGGCTGGATGGCAAAATCCGCTTCATCCAGAATCCGTCCGATGCCGAACTGCGACGTCTTTATTCCGATTGCAGCTTCTCGGTCTTCCCGTCCTTCTTCGAGGGCTGGGGCCTTCCGGTGACGGAAGGTCTGGCCATGGGACGTCCCTGTATCGCCTCCAACACGACCTCCATCCCCGAAGCAGGCGGCCCCCTCGGGCGCTACTTTAACCCGCGCAACCTCCGTGAAGCCTATGCCCTGATCCGTCAGGTCATCGACGATCCAGAAGATCTGGCCGCGTGGACCCAAAAGGTGCGGAGCGAGTTCAAACCCGTTCCGTGGACCACCGGGGCCAAGGTTATCCTTGACGCCGTCCAGCGTTGAAAATCCTGCGCTCGCAAACGTCTCGACCCCTGTGCATGAAAGTTTCATGCACAGGGGCTTGAGTCAGGCCCGCAGATCACGCACATGCAGAACCCAGCAGTTCAGTCAGCATGGGGTCGTTCGCGCTCCCGTTGCGGCTCCGTCTTTCCGGCCTTCCGAGGAGCGTTCCCTTGAAAATCAACGGCATTTCCTATCGCAGCCTCTGGCGCCCGTCCGACGATGCCAACAGCATCCGGATTTTCGACCAGACCCGCTTCCCTTGGGCTGTAGAGCTTCTGGAACTCCGGGACGTCGGCGGCGTGGCCGAGGCCATTACGTCCATGCAGGTGCGCGGGGCCCCGCTGATCGGGGCCGTCGCCGCCTATGGGCTGGTGTTCGCCCTTCAGGACGACGCGTCTGACGATGCTCTGGACAAGGCCGCAGCCTTCCTCGTCGCCACGCGCCCGACCGCCATCAACCTGCGCTGGGCCATCGAGCGTATGGTCAAACACCTCAAGGCCATTCCTGAGGCCGAACGTGTCACGGCAGGCTATGCCGAAGCCGACGCCATCTGCGACGAAGACGTACAGGTCAATGAATCCATCGGCCGTCACGGTCTGGAACTGATCCGCGAGATCTGGGAGCGCAAGGGCCGTCAGGGGCAAGTCAATCTTCTGACGCACTGCAATGCTGGATGGATCGCCACCGTCGACTGGGGTACGGCCCTCGCCCCGATCTATATGGCGCATGACGAAGGCATTCCGGTTCATGTCTGGGTGGATGAGACGCGCCCCCGCAATCAAGGCAGCCTCCTGACGGCATGGGAACTCGGCAGTCACGGCGTGCCGCACACTGTCATCGCAGACAACGCGGGTGGCCATTACATGCAGGCCGGACGCGTGGATATGGTCATCGTGGGCACGGACCGCGTTACAGCGCAGGGCGACGTGGCCAACAAGATCGGCACCTATCTCAAGGCCCTTGCCGCGCATGACAACAACGTCCCGTTCTGGGTGGCACTGCCGTCCTCGACGATCGACTGGCGCGTGCGTGATGGCGTGAAGGAAATCCCGATTGAAGAGCGCAGCGCCGACGAGGTGCTGTTCATGACGGGCCTCGACAGCCAGGGAGACGCCAGCCGCGTCCGCATCGCGCCTCTCGGCAGCCCGGCCGCAAATCCGGCCTTCGACGTCACGCCAGCCCGCCTCGTGACGGGCCTCATCACAGAGCGCGGCCGTTGCGACGCCAGTGAAGCCGGGCTGCGGTCACTGTTTCCCGATACTCCGTGACCTCTGCGTCACCCTGCAAGGGCTACGCTCCGCTGTGGTTTCGGATCATTCGGGCGTTCCTTGCGGGAAACGCTGTTCTGGGGCTGGCCGCGAGCGTCTTTCTGCCCGCACTCTGCATCGGGTTCGGTATGGCCATGGACAACCCGGCAAGCGAGCCCCTCTTCACCCGCTGTCTGTTGATCTATCTCGGCCTCCTGCCGATTGTCTGTATCGTCACACTCACATTCCTGTTCAGAACAAGACCCATGTCACGGATGCAGACAATATTCTGTGTTGGAATATCCACGGCTCTGCTGGGCTTCTGGTTTCCTCCCGTAGGACTGCCTGCCATTCAGAAAACCTGCATAAAAATAAAGGCATGGCAGGCCGTGGCCCCTCCCTCAGTCAGCCCCCATCCTTGACGCTCTGTGTCACATGCCGTTCAAGTTGAGGTCATGACGGGTACATGAGGATAATAGTGCCAGATTCGCATCTTTTCAGGCGAGCAGCCGCTACGGCCGCCCTGCTCGCACTGGCTGCATGTTCCAGCCAGCAGAGTGTCAGCCCGTATCCGGCCCGCACGCCGAACGCCCAGTATGCGAACGGAACTACTGGTCCGGTAGGTTACGACGTCCATGTTCCGGACTTCGCCACCCGCAATTTCGAGCCGTTCAACCGGCAGGATGTCGCGGCCATCGCCCTGCGCGAATGGCGGATGTTCGGCTCCCCCGTCTCGGACGATAACCCCGAAGACCGTCCCGAACCCACCGATGCGGCGCTGAAGCCCGAACGGCTCCCCGGCCTTTGGCAGCGGATCGGCGAATACTGGTGGATCGGACAGGACCCGTATGAGACGGAAGTCGGCTGGACGGGCAAAACGGACTCTCAGGGCACCCGCTTCGAGATCGCGCATGACGGCCACTATGCCTGGTCTGCCGCATTCATCTCGTATGTGATGCGTATTGCGGGCGCCAATGGACGTTTCCCGTATTCCCCCAATCATTCGACCTATATCAACGCTGCTGCCAGCGGACAGTCCAGCGGCGTCACAGCCCATGATCCTGGAACCTACGCCCCCAAGCTCGGCGATCTGATCTGTGTCGGGCGCGGCAAGAGCAAGACCGTCACTTTCTCCATGCTGCCGACCAGCTACGGCTTTCCGGCGCATTGCGGCATTGTCTCCGCCACCAACCAGAATGCCCAGCCTTTCGGACACGAGCTGAGCATTGTCGGCGGCAACGTGGATGATGCCGTGGCCCTCACCCATGTTCCCACGGATGCCAACGGCATGATCGCCGACAGTTCAGGGCACAGCTACGACAGCCGCTATCCCTGGTGCGCCGTGCTGGAAGTGCATTACGACGCGGATCAGGAACCCGACAGCGGCATGTAAGCCGACGGCAGGCCGCTGGAACGCCAGCCCTTGCCGGGGCCGTGCTGGTCTTCGAATCCGTCCACGATATTGCTGACATCTGCATAACCGGCGTTTTCCGCCAGCAGTGCGGCATGATGGGACCGGACGCCCGACCGGCACAGGAACAGCAGCGGCGTCTGCTGGTCAGGAACTGCTTCAAGCAGAACTTCAAGGAACTCGCGCTGAAGGTCCGGCTGCCAGGTCACACACAGAAGCGGCGCAGTCATCGCATCCGCGTCGGGCAGTCCCACATGCATCCATTCCGGCGGGGTGCGCACATCCACCAGAACAGGCTGCGCGTCATTTTCAGAGGCAGTTCCATGCTTTTTTTCAAGCATGTCCCACGCCTGCCTTGCTGTCAGAACCTTCATGCTCTTTCTCATCCTTCCAAAACGCGTTCTATAATTCACCCAGCACGGGCCAGCACAGGAGTTACCGTATGACCGACCTCTCTCCGAACCGCCAGGCTGCCACGATCGGATGGCAGACCGTCTCCCCGGGTATGACCGCCGCGATCGGAGGCACACCTCTGATTCGCCTTGAACGCGCGTCCGAGGAAACCGGCTGCAATATCTATGGCAAGGCCGAATTCATGAACCCCGGCGGCTCCGTGAAAGACCGCGCGGCTCTTGCAATCATCAATGATGCCCTGAAAAGCGGCGCCCTGAAACCCGGCGGCACGGTCGTTGAGGGAACGGCGGGCAATACGGGAATCGGCCTCACACTGGTTGCCCACGCGGTGGGCTGCAAGGCCGTGATCGTCGTGCCGGAAACACAGAGCCGTGAGAAGCTGGACTTCCTGCGGATGATCGGCGCGGATCTGCGTCTTGTCCCCGCCAAGCCTTATCGTGATCCGGGTAATTACGTTCATGTCTCGCGCCGTCTCGCCGAAGAGATCGGCGGGTTCTGGGCCAACCAGTTTGACAACACCGCCAACCGAGAAGGCCACCGCGCCACCACGGCCCGCGAGATCTGGGAACAGACGGACGGAAAAATCGACGCCTTCACCTGCGCCTGCGGCACAGGCGGAACGCTGGCCGGAATCGCATTGGGCCTGCGCGATCAGGCCGCAGCAGCCGGAAAGACCGCGCCGCGCGTCGTCCTCGCCGATCCGGAAGGGTCCGCTCTTTACGGCTGGGTGAAGTCCAACGACCTCACCATTGCCGGGGGTTCAATTACCGAAGGAATCGGTCAGGGCCGCGTGACCGCCAATCTGGAAGGCTCGGCACCTGATGACGCCGAACGTATTCCCGATGCCGAGGCGCTGGAGCAGATTTTCTCCCTGACCTCGAACGAAGGTCTCTCGGTCGGTGGCTCGTCCGGCATCAACGTCGCTGCGGCAATCCGCACCGCACGCCGCCTTGGACCCGGACATACGATTGTTACAATTCTGTGCGACGGTGGTGCCCGATATCAGTCCAAGCTGTTCAACCCGGAGTTCCTGCGTGCGAAAAACCTGCCTGTCCCGCCCTGGCTGGCCTGACCTCGCCGCAGTGCCGTCCCTTCTCGGGGGCGGCACACGCAGTCCGAACGCGGTCACAGCATTCCCGAAAGGCCTCTGGTCATGAGCACGGAAACACTGCCCCATCTTCTGGTCGTGGATGATGACCGCGAAATCCGCGAACTGCTGAGCCAGTTCCTCGAACGCAATCATTTCCGCGTCACAGCGGCCCGTGACGCCCGCGAAGCCCGCAAGGCCTGGGCGAACGGCCACTACCAGCTCGTGGTGCTGGATCTGATGCTCCCCGGCGAGAGCGGCCTTGAAGTCGCACGCTGGCTGCGCTCGCAGGACAACGTCCCCATCATCATGCTCACCGCCATGAGCGATGAAACCGACCGGATCATCGGCCTCGAATTCGGTGCGGACGATTACGTCGCCAAGCCCTTCAACCCGCGCGAACTGCTCGCTCGCATCCGCGCGGTGCTGCGCCGGACGATCGACGTTGAAGACAAGCGGCAGGTTGCCGATACCCGCAAGATCCACTTCGCGGGCTGGTGCCTCGATCCCGTCCGCCGTCGCCTGCTGAACCCGGATGGTGCGGAGGTCTCCCTCACGGGCGGCGAGTACGACCTGCTGATGGCGCTGCTCGAACGCGCAAACCGCGTGCTGACGCGCGACATGCTTCTGGAACTGCTGCGGGGCCGTCAGGCCGGACCGTTCGACCGCGCCATCGACGTCGCGGTCAGCCGCCTGCGTCGCAAGCTCGAAGACGACGGCCGCAACGCGCAGGTCATCAAGACGGTGCGCGGCGGGGGCTATGTCCTCGCGGCAGAAGTCGAGCGTCTCTGACCGGAATGCACATTCTTCCACGATCTCTCGTCACCCGCACCAGCCTCCTGCTGATTGTGGGGCTTGCCATCGTGGAAGCCGCAGGACTGGCCATCCACGCGCTGGACCGCTTCGATCTGGAAGAGCGCAGTCAGGTCCATGAGGAGCAGGTGCAGGTCTTTTCGATCTACCGCACGGTCGCGGAAGCCAGTCCCGCTGACCGTCGCGACGCGATCGAAGACCTGCGCGTCCCCTCCAACGTCACGGTCCTGCTTCTCAAAGAGCCGGACCCGTTGATCGAGGGGCATGAAATTCCCCTCCCCCCGAGAGTGTCGTCCCCTTTCCTGCATCATCCGCGCGATGGCTTCCCCCAGCCCGGCATGATGGACGAGAACGGGCCCCATCCGGGTGCGGACATGCCCCCGCATATGGGACCACCGGGTTTTCCCGAACCCGGCATGAACGGCCCGGATTTCCACATGCCCCCCGGCCCTTCCGGTACGCCCTTGGGTGGCCCCATGCCGGGTCCGATGGACGGCCATATGCCTCCCCCGATGGAAGGAACCCCCCGCTTTCCGGGAAGCCTGCACCGGCATGATATGCCGCCCTTCGTGCGATGGGCGCTGCTGCCGTCGTCGCTTTATCCGCGCAAGGTCCTGATCGGCCAGAAACTGCGAACCCACTCCACTTCGATCCTCCTGCCGGACCGGGACTGCTGGGTCGTGGTCCGGTTCGTCACCCCTCTGCCCAACCCGTTCGGATCGCCGACCTTTCTGATCGCGTTCCTCGTCATGTCTATTGCCGGCAGTGCGATGATCGTCTGGGCCACACGCCGCCTGATCGCGCCCGTCACGACGCTTGCCAATGCCGCCGAGGCACTGGGCCGGGACGTCAACACCGCAGCGCTGCCCGAAAACGGCCCTTCCGAAATCCGACGTGCCGCGATTGCCTTCAATACGATGGCCACGCGCATCCGCCGTTTCGTGACGGACCGTACGCTCATGCTGACCGCCATCGGCCATGACCTCCGCACGCCCATCACGCGCCTGAAACTGCGCGCCGAGTTCATCGACGACGACGCACTCCGCAACAAGGTGCTGGCCGATCTGGACGAGATGGAAGCCATGGTCTCCGCCACGCTGGCCTTCGGACGTGACAGCGCCTCTGCCGAACCCATCGTCACGCTGGACCTGCGCGCCCTGCTCCAGACCATCATGGACGAAGCCGCCGAGAGCCTGCCGGACAAGGCGGACGACCTGTTTTATGAACCGCCCAACGTGCCCGTCCGCATCAAGGCGCGCTCGGTCGCACTGAAACGCGCCCTGAACAACCTTATCCTTAATGCCCTGAAATATGGCGGGGACGCCCATGTCACACTCATTCCAGCCACCCGCCCCGGCGAAAAAGGCAATGCGGTCCGCATTCTGATCGAAGACAATGGCCCGGGCCTGCCTGAAAACGAGTTGGACCGCGTGTTCGAACCTTTCGTCCGCATCGAGAGCAGCCGCAATCGCGAAACCGGTGGAACCGGCCTTGGTCTCGCCATTGCCCGTACCATTCTGCATGGCCAAGGCGGGGATGTCCGCCTTGAAAACCGAACCGGTGGGGGCTTGCGCGTCATCGTCACGCTGGCCCCATAAGCAGAGCATGAACAGAGCCGCGCCTTGATCAATGGCCCGGCTCTGTCCATGCTAAGGGCTTCCCCATCTTTCTGATCAGGTCTTTTCCATGAAACAGCGTGAACTTGGCCGCACCGGCATTGCCGTCAGCGAAATCTGCCTCGGCACCATGACCTTCGGTCAGCAGAACACCGAAACCGAGGGCCACGCCCAGCTCGACATGGCGCTGGACCACGGCATCAATTTCATCGACACCGCCGAACTTTATTCCATCCCGCCCCGCGCCGAGACGCAGGGCTCAACCGAAACCATCATCGGAAGCTGGCTGAAGGCGCGCGGCGGCCGTGACCGTCTCGTCATCGCCAGCAAGGTCGTCGGACGAACGGCCATGCCGTGGTTCCGCCCCGATGGCGAGGAAGCACGCCTCACCCCGCGCCAGATCCGCTATGCGCTCGAAGGCTCACTGCGCCGCCTCGGCACCGATTACATCGACCTTTATCAGCTCCACTGGCCCGACCGGAAAGTGGGCCTGTTCGGCGAAGGTGGTACGACTTTCCGCGACCTGCCGGAAGACTCCGCCGTTCCGTTCGAAGACACGCTCGGCGTGCTCGGCGATCTCGTGAACGAAGGCAAGATCCGCCATGTTGGTCTCTCCAACGAGACCGCATGGGGCGTCTCAAAATTTCTGGAAGCCTCCCGCACAGGCCTGCCGCGCGTCGCCTCCATCCAAAACGCCTATAACCTGATCAACCGGACTTTCGAGATCGGTCTTGCCGAAATGGCACTACACGAGAAGGTCGGACTGCTGGCCTATTCCCCGCTCGCGCAGGGCTACCTGACCGGAAAATATCTGAACGGCGCCCGCCCCGCCGGAGCCCGCACCACGCTGTTCAACCGTGGTCAGCGCTACCAAAAGCCCGGCGTTGACGATGCCATCACGGCCTATCACGCCCTCGCTCGTGAGGAGGGGATCGATCCTACCCAGCTCGCGATCGCGTTCGTCACCTCACGCCCGTTCGTGACGTCCAACATCATCGGCGCCACCAGCGTCGATCAGCTCCGCACCATTCTCGGCGCGGCAGATGTCGTCATCACGCCAGAGCTGGAAGAGAAGATCAACGCCATCCATCAGGTCCATTCCAACCCTGCCCCCTGAAGGCAGCACATCCGGCATCGGGACACACTCCCGATGCCGACCGGCCTCAGACCTTGGTCAGACGGGCGGCAAAGAAGCCGTCCATGCCGCCGAGTTCGCTCCAAAGGCCCGGATGGGTACGGAACATCCCGTCCCATGTCCGGGCAACGGCCATATCGGCCAGTTCCGCTTCTGAAAACGGATCGAACTTCCATCCACCGCGCGCAATCGCTGCCTTGATCCGCTCCGGACCTTCCTCATCCTGAAGCGAGCAGACTGCATAAAGCAGCACGCCACCCGGCTTGAGCATTTCATGCGCGGCATCAATCAACGCATCCTGACCTTCCGCCAGCGCCGTCACATCACGCGGGCGCTTGATCCACAACACATCCGGATGACGGCGCAGCGTACCCGTCGCTGAACACGGCGCATCCAGCAGAACCATGTCCACCGGCGCGTCCGGACGCCATGTTGCGGCATCCGCCACAACCGTCTTCGCCGACAGCTTCAGCCGCGCGATATTGTCTTCAAGCCGCTGCGCCCGCAATTCCTCACGCTCGACCGCCACAACCTGCGCGCCCGCCGTTGCAAGCTGGGCCGTCTTGCCGCCCGGTGCCGCACACAGATCCACAACGGTCTTGCCCGACACATCGCCCATCAGCTTCACCGGCATCGTGGCCGCCACGTCCTGCGCCCAGAACGCGCCGTCCTCGAAGCCTTCCAGCGTCGTGATGCGCGTCCCGGCCGGATAGCGGACGGACCCTGTCGGCAGCACCTCCCCACCCTCCGGCGCGACAGCTCCCGGACGCAGCGTCAGATCCAGCGGCGCCTCACGATGCAAGCCACGCGAAATCGCTCGCGCCCGCTTGCCCCACGCGCTCCACAACCACGGCGGAACATCCAGCCGGTCCACGTCCAGACCATCCAGAAGCTCCTGCCCTTCCCGCGCCACGCGACGAAGCACAGCATTCGCCAGCCCCGCGAACGGCGCCAGACCGCGACGGCGCAACAAATCCACGATCGTGCCGACCGCCGCATGGGGCGGCGTCTCAAGATGTAACAACTGCGCAACGCCCATCAGCAGCGCGCAACGCACCGGCTCGGGCGGTTCCCGGCGCAATAACGGCTGAAGCAGTTCGGTCATGCTGCCCAGATGACGCAGTGTCGTCGCCGCCAGACGATGGGCCGAGGCCCGATCCCGCGGGTCCAGTCCCTGCCCGGCACGATCCAGCGTCGTCTCCAGCATCCGACGATGCTCGACCACCCCACAGACAATATCGAAGGCAAGGTCGCGCGTCGGGTCCGGCGCAGGACGACGCTGCGGCGTACGACCACCCTGTGAGGACCCTTGCGGGCGACGCGGTCCAGCATTCCGGGTTCCGGAGGCCGGATTGCGGGGAGGCTTGTTGGATGGGGGCTGGGTCATGACAGGCTATCGATCTCTCGCATCCTGCCGAAATCGCATCTTGCGGCCACGGACGCAATGGCGTCTTCTCCCGACATGTCCGATCTTATTGCCCAAAACCTCGCCGCCATCCGTCATCGTATCGCTCAGGCCTGCGAAAAAGCCGGACGCGCAGAGGCGGACGTGTCTCTCGTGGCCGTCAGCAAGTTCCACCCGATCGAGAGCGTCGAAGCCGCGCTGAAAGCCGGTCAGCGCCTGTTCGGCGAAAACCGCGTGCAGGAAGCCGCCTCCAAATTTCCGCAGCTTCGCGAATATTTCCCGGACCTGCGCCTGCACATCATCGGCGGCCTTCAGACCAACAAGGCCCTCGAAGCCTGCCAGATCGCGGACGTGATCGAGAGCCTCGACCGTCCGTCCCTGTCGGACGCCATTGAAAAGGCCGCGCAGAAAGCCGGACGCCTCCCCGAGCTTCTCATTCAGGTCAACACCGGCGACGAACCGCAGAAATCCGGCATTCCCCGCGACGAGGCCGATGCGTTCATCGAAGCCTCCCTTGAAAAATTCGGTCCCAAAATCCGGGGTCTGATGTGCATCCCCCCCGAGGATAAAGACCCCGCGCCCCATTTCCACTTCCTGCGCAGAACCGCCGAACGGCACGGACTGCCGGTGCTCTCGATGGGCATGTCCGCCGATTTTGAAACCGCCATTGCGGAAAACGCGACGCTCGTCCGGGTGGGAACCGCCATTTTCGGAAGCCGTCCCGTGCCACAATCCTGACGCACGGCTTGCGTCCGTCGCAGAAATCTTGTCATGAGGGGAAGTTGCCGTGATGTGGAGCGCGCTTGACCAGTGCTGCGACAGGAGATGACGGCACTCTACTGACGCCCGTAAATGGAACCAGCAATGCCTGAACATGACGGTGACCGCGCCTCAAACTCTCCTCATGGCGTAGGGATTCCCAACGACTCCGGCGACGTCGTCCAGACGATCGAGCAGGCCCGTTCGGAAGGCCATACCCACGAGATCGGCGGCGAAGATGACGGTTCCAGCCACAAGCGCCCCGCCGGCATGGGCGCGCTGCTTACGGTTCTGGGCGTGGTTTACGGCGATATCGGCACCAGCCCTCTCTATGCGCTGCAATCCTCCGTCAGCATTGTCAGTACGCCCAAGATGCCTGCCCAGCCCTGGGAAATCATGGGGCTTGCGAGCCTGACGTTCTGGGCGCTGATGCTCATCGTCACCATCAAATACGTCATTCTCATCATGCGGGCCGACCATGACGGCGAAGGCGGCATCATCGCCCTCATGTCCCTCGCCCAGCGCGTCTGCAAATCGCAGCATTTCCGGTGGCTGTTCGGCCTTGTGGGCATTGCGGGCACCTGCCTGTTCTTCGGCGACAGCATCATCACCCCGGCCATTTCAGTGCTCTCGGCCGTAGAAGGCATCGAAACCGCCGTGCCGTCGGCCAGCCACATCATCATCCCGCTGGCAATGATCGTGCTGGTCGGGCTGTTCTCGGTTCAGGTGCTGGGAACCGGCAAAATCGGCAAGGCGTTCGGCCCGATCATGGTGGCCTGGTTTGCGGTTCTCGCCATTCTCGGCGTCAAGGGAATCTTGCTCTACCCCCATATCCTGCTTGCCCTGTCGCCGACCTTCGCGCTCGAATTCATCATCATGCACGGCTACCTGTCGTTCATCGCACTCGGTTCGGTCGTGCTGTCCGTCACGGGTGCGGAAGCGCTTTATGCCGATATGGGCCATTTCGGACGCGCCCCGATCCGCAAGGCCTGGCTGTTCTTCGTTCTGCCATCCCTGACGCTGAACTATTTCGGACAGGCCGCCCTGCTGATTCATAATCCGCATGCCCTGTCCAACCCGTTCTATCTTCTGGTGCCGCACTGGGCGCAGATCCCGATGCTGATCCTTGCGACCTTCGCAACCGTGATCGCCTCGCAGGCTGGGATCTCGGGCAGCTTCTCGCTGTGCCGTCAGCTCATCCAGCTCGGCTACCTGCCCCGCACCCGCATCATGCACACCAATGCGTCGGAAGAAGCCCAGATCTATCTGCCGTCGCTGAACTGGATTCTGGCCTTCGGTGCGCTGGTTCTGGTGCTGTCGTTCCGCACGTCCTCGGCCCTCGCCGCAGCCTACGGCATCGCCGTGACAGGGACATTCCTGTGCACCTGCGTTCTGGCCATGGTCGTGTTCCGCCGCGTCTTCAAATGGAAGACCGCCACGGTCGCGATCGTCTTTGGCTTCTTCTTCATCGTGGACAGCATTTTCTTCTCCGCGAACGTGCTCAAGATCCCCGATGGCGGGTGGGTCCCGCTCGCGATCGGCATCATCAGTACCATCATCATGACCACCTGGAAGCGCGGCCGCAGCCTCATCGCCGCCCGCCAGCAGGCGGATTCCATGCCGATGGGCTCCTTCCTTGCGCGCCTGCCACAGTCCCGCACGATCCGCGTTCCCGGTCTGGCCGTCTTCCTGACCGCCAACCCCGACATCGTGCCGAATTCGCTGCTGCATAACCTCAAGCACAACAAGGTCCTGCACGATCACATCCTGTTCGTAACGGTCCAGAACCTCGACCAGCCGGAAGCCGAGCGCGGACACCGCGCCATCGTTCAGGAACTGGCGCCCAACATTCACCGCGTCATCGTCCGCTACGGCTTCATGGAGATGCCCAACCTGCCCCGCGCCCTGCTGGAACTGAACGCGCTCGGCGTGGCGTTCGACGCCATTCAGGCCTCCTATTTCACATCGCATGAACTCGTCGTTCGCTCCCGCGTGCCGAAGATGCAACTCTGGCGCATGTGGATCTTCCTCCTGCTCCAGCGCAATGCGGCCTCCACGACCGAGTTCCTGCGCATTCCGCCCGATCGCGTGGTGGAATTCGGCGTCCGGATCGCCATTTGACGTCCCGTCCTTTGGCCGAGCCGCTTTCCCTCTACATCCACTGGCCGTTCTGTCTGGCGAAGTGCCCCTACTGCGATTTCAACTCCCATGTCCGGGAGGTGATCCCGCAGCAGCGCTTCGCCACAGCCCTGCGCCGCGAACTCGCCCATGATGCCGCCCGCCTGACCCGCGATGGCGTCAAACGCCCCCTGCGCTCAATCTTTTTCGGCGGTGGCACGCCCTCGCTGATGGAACCCGAGACCGTTGCAGCCCTGATTGAGGACGCGCATCGCCTGTTCGATGCCGAAAACGATCTGGAAATCACGCTCGAAGCCAACCCGACCAGCGTCGAGGCCGGAAAATTCGCGGCGTTCCGTCAGGCCGGGGTCAACCGCGTCTCGCTCGGCGTGCAGAGCCTGCGGGACGATGCGCTGCACAAGCTTGGCCGCGAACACTCCGCCACGCAGGCCATCCGTGCGCTCGAAACCGCCCGAACCCTGTTCCCGCGCATTTCCTTTGATCTGATCTACGCCCGCCCCGGCCAGAGCGACGCCGACTGGACGGACGAACTGACCACAGCGCTCGATCTCGTGGCCGATCACCTGTCGCTGTATCAGCTCACCATCGAGCCCGGCACAAAGTTCGAAGCCATGCACCGGCGCGGCGAACTCACCCTGCCCGACGAAGACACCGCCGCACGCCTCTATGACCTGACCGGCGACATCGCCGCCCGTCACGGCCTGCTGCCTTATGAAGTCTCAAACTACGCCCGCCCCGGCGCCGAGAGCCGCCATAACCTGACCTACTGGCGTTATGCGGATTATATCGGCATCGGCCCCGGTGCTCATGGGCGTCTGACGCTGGACGGCGAATTGTACGCCACCCGGCGTCATCGCGCGCCCGAACCCTGGGCCGAACGGGTTGAAAAGACAGGCTCAGGCAATACCGAGGAAACCCTGCTCACGCCGGAAGAAAAAGGCCGCGAAGCGCTGCTGATGGGCCTGCGCCTGTCTGAAGGCATCAACGAAGCACAGTTCGCCGCCCGCACGGGCCGCGCGCTTCTGGACTGCGTAGACCCGGCTCTGCTCGACGCCTGCATCGAGGAAAATTACCTTGAACGGGACAGCGGCATCCTGCGCGCGACCGGCGAAGGACGGCTTCGTCTTGAAGCGATACTGGCGCGCCTCGTCACTTGAGGGCATGATCCGGTCTTAATCCATCTGGAAGAGACCATGCGCCGATCCATTCTCTCTGCCCTTCTGGCTGCCTGCACCGTGCTCGCCCCGCTTTACGCTGCGAATGCTGCTCCTGCTCCGAATTACGTCGTGCTCGACAACGACTTCCTCGGTCCGGGCGGCTCCAACATCCAGTCCATCATTCCCCTGCTCAACCGCCCCGGCGTGAAACTGCTCGGCCTGACCTCCGTCGTCGGCGATGACTGGGAGAATGCAGGCACGGCGCATGCCCTGCGCTTTCTGGAAATCGCCCGCCAGACCCAGATCCCTGTCGCCGATGGCGCGACCACGCCGCTGGTCAACACCGTCGCGGAGACGAAACTGCGCGAACAGCAGTTCGGCATCATTCCGTGGAAGGGCGCATGGGGTGGCCTCGGCTCCATCGAACACGTCCCGGCCACACAGCCGCCCGTTGGCAAACTGCCCGAAGGCGCCCCCCATACCACCGCCGACGCGCTTCCGGCCGCCATGTTCCTGATCCGTGAGGTCCACGCCCATCCGCATCAGGTCACGATCATCGCCGCAGGTCCGCTGACGAACCTCGCCCTCGCCATCCGGATCGACCCGACTTTCGCCGAAACCGCCAAACAACTCGTCTTCATGGGCGGCCTGCTCGATGCCAGCATGATGTCCGTCACCGGCAATGCCGATTTTGCGTCCGACTTCAACCTGATCATGGACCCCGAAGCCGCCCAGATCGCTCTGACGGCCCCATGGCCCGCCATCACCTGCGTCGGCAACGTCTCGAACGACATCATGATGACGCCTGAACTGGCGAACCGCATCGATACGAAGCACAACGCCGTCACGGATTATCTGCAAAAGTATCAGGCGCCCCTACCGTTGTGGGATGAACTGACTTCCGCCATCGCCGTTGATCCATCACTGATCACAAAATCCGTCACGGCCATCATGAACGTCAATATCGACCACGGGATGGATTACGGTCACGCCCATATCTGGCCGGATTCAACCGCTCCGAAGGGCATGGGTCTGCGGAAGGTGAAGATCGTGCAGTCCATCGACAAGACGCGCTTCATCAACGAGTTCGTCTCGCAGTCCCAGAACGCCGTGGGCACGCACTGACCAAGCACACATTAAGAGTTTGAAAGAGGGCACCCGACATCTATGCTGAACATCATCAAACTGGCCGTCGGCTGCCCGAGCATCGAAGTCCTGCGCGAACGGCTGAACCACTATCGCATCAACGGCCGCGCCACTGTCCAGACCCGCACCATGCCCAAACGAGCCGAGGAGGTTCTGGACGGCGGTTCCCTGTATCGCGTGATGGACGGCATGGTCCTGTGCCGACAGCCCATCATCGGTCTGGAAAGCGCCCAGCGCGCCGATGGCAGCACAGGCACACTGATCGTCGTGTCCGACGAGATCATCCCGGTCCAGCCACGCCCGATGCGCCCGTTTCAGGGCTGGCGCTATCTGTACCCCAAGGACGCGCCCCCCGATCTGGGCAGCAGCCTTGGTCATGACGGCATTGCCGATCTCCCGCCACAGCTTCGGAAGGAGTTGGCCGAGCTCGCCCTGATCTGATCTCCCAAGATCTGCCCCCAGGGCGGCGCCACATTTTTGCTGCATTCCGGGAACGGAATGGGACGTGAAACGTCATGCCTTTATTGCGGGGAGCCACAGGATGCTCCCCTCCGGCCTGCCGATCGTCCCGAAGGCGCACCGTGCAGATCAGAACAGAAGGAGTGCCGCCTTTGCCGCCCTTTTCCCGCCTCTCCCGAACAGGCACGGTCGCCGTCACGCTGTCAGCAGCCCTCACCTTTGGCTTCGGCCTGACAGCCTGCGCTCCCGATGCCTCTGCGCAGACGACCAACACCGCTGAAACGCCAGCCGCGCTCTCAAAAACCCTCCCCGGCAAGATCGTCTACACACAGCTCACAACGCCCGATCTGGCCAAAGCCAAGGCCTTTTATGGCCCGCTTCTGGGCTGGACTTTTCAGGACCGCCCCGTCTCGCGCGGCCATTATGCCGAGGCGCTGGTCAACGGCCATGTCGTAGCAGGATTGGTCGAACGTCCTCTCCCCGATACGGCTAATCCGCCCCAGCCACTCTGGCTTCCGTTCATTTCGGCACTAGACGTCCCGACAGTGGCCAAAGAATCGCTCCAGTGGGGCGGAGAAATCCTGTACCGTCCGACCGTTGTTCCGGGCCGTGGCGAGCAGGCCATCATCGCCGACCCGCAAGGCGCGCTTTTCGCCGCTCTGCACGCCCCTCACGGCGACCGTGACGATACGGACGACACGGCTCAGGGCGACTGGATCTGGCATGCAATCCTGACCCCGGCTCCCGCCGCAAGCGCGGGGTTCTATCAGAAACTCTTCGGCTATCAGGTTGAAGACGCCCCCCCTCCCGACACGCACCAGCGCTATATTCTGGACTCGCAGTCCATCGCCCGTGCGACCGTCAACCCCCTACCGGCCCGCCTGCCTGCGGATGCGAGTGCGCGCTGGATCGGCTTCGTTCAGGTGGACAGCGTCGGGAGTGCCGCCGAAAAAGCCGTGCAGCTTGGAGGACGTGTTCTCGTGCAACCCCACCCCGATCATCAGAACAGCATGATCGCCGTCCTCGCCGACCCAAGCGGCGCCGCCTTCGGCGTCATGGAATGGCATGATCCCAGCGCGGCAGGAGATGCGCAATGACCCGTTGGACAACAAAAACCTTCCTGCGCCTTGGCGGTACGCTCTGCCTTCTGGGAATGCTGTCGGGCTGCGGTGACTATGAATATGGCGGTCCCGGCCAATATGGCACCTATTATGGCGGCGGGGGCTATTACAGCAGCACCTATAATCGCGGCTGGGGCAGCACATGGGGGCCCGGCTGGGGCTGGGGACCGGGCTATTACGTCGGCCCCTATCCCGGACGCGGTCCGGGGCGGCCTCCCGGCGTACGTCCCGGTCCCCGCCCTGGTGGAGGACCCGGCCATGGTCCGGGTGGACAAGGGAGGCCCGATGGCAGACCGGGAGGTGGGTTTGGCCATGGACCTGGTGGCGGAAGACCCGGAGGCGATCAGGGACTGGGAAGGCCGGGCGGCGGAGGAATGGGCGGTGGCAACCATGGCGGTGGCCAGGGGGGGCGTGGACCCGGTGGCGGTCATGGCCCCGGTGGGCGCCGCTGAACCCTATCATATCTGCTCATGAAAACCGGAGGCGGTTATCCGCCTCCGGGATCAGACAGTCTTGCGTCCCGCACGCTCCAGAGCGGCGATCTCGGCCATGACGTCTCCATTTTCGATCTTCTGGGCAATGTCTGCGAAGGGTGCCCCCGCCTCAAGAGCCGCAGCCGTAGCACTCCAGTGCTCCCCGGCCTGAGCATCACCTTCACATAACCCAGCCGAAATATCGAACCGCAGCAACGTCGCCTCCCCGCTCAGACGACGCAGCGCCCGCAACAGGGCATGAGCCTGTGTCGCGCGTTCTCCCACTGCAGAAACCCCACCCAGAACGGGAAGCGAGCCACGAGCAAACTCGGCCCGTGTGGTATCGATCCCAGCCTGACGCTGGACACGATCTGTCATCACGGGATCTTCCCGCTTCAACACAGCCGAGACGTACCGCAGATTGCCGATCACTGCCGCCTGCAACAGGCCATCCATGTCCTGTCCTCGGCGCTGCGGGCAGACCATGAACGCACACAACAGTCCGATGACACTGCCGAGCGTGTTATCCAGAACCCGCATCCACGCAATGCCTTGCGACGGCATGAGCATTTCCGTCACGACAATGAACTGCGCGCTGATGAACACGACCAACATCGTATAATTGACAGCGCGCATCGCGATCGCCCCGATCACAAAGAGCGCCACCGCCGCCAGCATCTGCGCAGAACCCGGCAGAAACGGCGTCAGCAAGAGCGCGAGCACACCACCACCCAGCGTCCCCAGCACGCGTTCTAACGCGCGCACCAGCGTTGTCTGACCGGAGGGCTGGATCACCAGAAGCACCGCCACCAGCGCCCAGAAACCATAATCCAGATCCAGCCACCAACTTGTCAGATAGGTCGCCAGCAGACCCACCACGAGACGCAGCGC
Organism: Gluconobacter sp. Dm-44; assembly: GCF_018256175.1. Classification (NCBI taxonomy): domain Bacteria; kingdom Pseudomonadati; phylum Pseudomonadota; class Alphaproteobacteria; order Acetobacterales; family Acetobacteraceae; genus Gluconobacter; species Gluconobacter sp. Dm-44. Next base: position 577,588 of record NZ_JAERLZ010000001.1, read on the forward strand.
ATGTTGCCAGATCGTCGGCGTCAGACGCGCCGCATGACGTGGCAGTTCAGCATCGAACGGAAGCCGCGCCTTTTGCGCCAACCCCTCGGCCAGTGTTCCCAGCGTCCGCGCACTGGTCGCCACAAGTTCGCCAACCGGCCCTGCCGTGACAGGAATACTCCCCGCCAACGCCAGCCCTTCAGCGGCCAGATGTTCAAGATCAGGCGCAGGTTCGAGCGCCGCGTCGCTCGCGTGCTGACAGAGAGCGGAAAAAGCCGCCAGCGTACCCCGCGCCTCAAAATCCAGCCCACGGGTTTCGACAAGATGCTCGACGGCCAGCATGGCGGTAAACAGACGCTCAGCCCCGGCCAGCGAGGCAATCAGCCGCCCGCGCATACCGTAACTCGCATGTCCGGCATCGATCTGAAGCGCCAGCCCCCGGGCCCGCTCGATGGCCGTACGCACATTCTGCCGGTGTACGGTTTCCTGCAGCCGCCCCGCTGCGATCTCGCCCGCCATGACCGACAGCAGCCGGTAACAGGCTCCAACAGCCCGTCGCGCAGGGGCGTAAGGATGCTGCGGCCAGACCACAAGGCACAGAAATGCCGCCCAGAGTCCCCCGCCACCAAACGCAAGAGCAACGACGAGAGCGTCCTGAAATCTATGCGCCGGAAACCCGGTGCCCGCCAGCATGACACAGCCCAGCAGCGCACAAAGCAGCGCGATGGACGGCGACAGCGCCCTAGCCAGACCCGCCATCAGCCCCGTCAGCGCAAGCCAGGGCAGCACACCCCAAAGTGGGTACACCGCAATCAGCGACGTCACGCCTCCAAGGATCGTGCCGCACGCCGTAAAAAGTCCAAGAATACGAAACTGCTCACGCGCCGTCCCGCCCGGCTCGATCAGGCAGCTCCAGAAGGCGGCAAAGCCAGCCCAGGCCAGAACGGCCTGATGTTCATAAATCGCGGGAAGCAGCGCTACGACCGTCGCCACCGCCGCCCGGGTTCCTTCTGCCGGAGCAATCTGCTCCGGGCTGACGGGAACCGAATGACGCGCCAGAAACTGCTTCAGAAAATCAAGCGGTCTCTCCCGCCCCTGTGAGGCGCGGGCGGGAGGCGTCTGGCGAGGAAGCGGCGGGTCAGAGGCCATCAGCGACCGGTCAGAATACGCTCCACGAGCTGGCTGACCGTCGGGACAAAGCCGTTCGCGTAGAACGGGTCCGTTCCGAAACGCCACGCATTCGTGCCGCCGAACATAAGGTTATGGTCGACCACATTATCCTCATCAGCACCGGGCGGAATATGGGAAATGGTCTGGAGCGTCTTCTGAATGCAGAAAGAGCGCGGATCCGCCTTCTGGCCGTTGGTATACGGCTCGCGTTGCATCCAGTTGGAAAAGCGGCACTGCGAAAGGCATCCCATGCAGGCCGTCTGGTCGGCAAGGATTTCGCGCGCGCTTTCGGGCGTCACGAAGACCAGCGTATCGTCCGGCGTCCGCAGAGCCTCGGTAAAGCCTGCGGCTTCCCAGTCCGCAATCCGCGGACGGTCGGCGGCGGGAACGAAAACCTCGCGCTTGCGGGCACCAACGCCATAGGACGCCTCGTAGCCGTCGCCAGCTTCCTGACTGTACGGCACCTGACGCTCGGAGCGCTCACACAGATCCTGCAGGAAGCTGTTGCGGACGGCCGAGGAATAGAAACCGGTCGGGGAGAAGCGGTTGAGATACACATCCCCTTCCTTCAGCGTCAGCAGACGGCGCTTCCAGGCATCGGGGATCGGGCTTTCCTGCGTCAGAAGCGGGCGGGTTCCGAACTGGAACACGATCGGCCCCAGCTCCGGATTGCCGATCCAGTCCTGCCAGTCCTCAAGATGCCAGACACCACCGGCCATGATGATTGGCGTCTCGCCCAGACCATAATTCCGCATGACACGGCGCAGTTCGAGAACGCGCGGATACGGATCTTCTGGCGAAAAGGGATTTTCCGTGTTGGACAGACCGTTATGGCCACCCGCACGCCATGGATCTTCGTAAACCACGCCGCCCAGCAGTTCAGGCGCCTTGCTGTACGCACGCCGCCACAGAGCGTTGAACGCCCGTCCCGAAGAGACGATCGGATAATAGGGAATTCCGAAACGGACCGCGATGTCAGACAGGCGGTACGGCATGCCCGCGCCACAGGTCACGCCATGCACGAGCCCGGGAGCGCCTTCGAGAATCCCGATGATGACCTCTTCGGCTCCACCCATTTCCCAAAGGATATTGACGTTGATCCGGCCTCTGCCACCCGAAATCTCGTGGGCGATCTTCGCCTGCGCGATACCGCCATCAATTGCGTAACGGATCAGTTCCTGCTGGCGCTCACGCCGCGTGCGACCATGATAGACCTGCGGAACCGGATGACCGTCCTGATCGTAGCTGTCCGCATTGACAGCCGAAATGGTCCCAATCCCGCCCGCAGCGGCCCAGTGTCCGGCCGAGACGCCCGTAGAGACGGAGACACCTTTGCCCCCTTCGATCAGAGGCAGCACGTCCTGACCACCAAAACGGAGGGTATCAATAGATTTCATGGGGACTGGCTGTCTCCGAAACTCAGAAAAAAAAGGGCGGGGCCTTGTGAGCCCCGCCCCAACACTCACTCGGCGTCGCGACGGGGCGGACGGGCCGGTCGGGCCCCCACGCTCTCCGTGATATCGGCACCCGTGGCCTGATCGACAACCCTCATGGAGAGCTTGACCTTGCCGCGATCATCGAACCCGATGACCTTGACCTTCACGGCATCGCCCTGCTTGACGACATCGGACGTCTTCGCAACGCGGCCTTCAGCCAGTTCGGAAATGTGAACCAGACCGTCACGCGGGCCAAGGAAGTTCACGAACGCACCGAAATCGGCGGTCTTGACGACCTTACCGTCATAGATGCGGCCGATTTCCGGCTCGGCGACAATGCCTTCGATCCGGGAGATGGCCTTCTGGGCCTGCTCGTCGTTCGCAGCGGCGATCGTCACGGTACCATCGTCGCCGATATCGACCTTTGCACCCGAATATTCGACGATCTCGCGGATCACCTTGCCACCGGAGCCGATCACGTCGCGGATCTTTTCCTTCGGCACGGAAATCGTCGTGATCTTCGGAGCATTGCCCGAAACATCCGAACGGCCTTCCGTCAGCGCCTTGGACATTTCGCCAAGGATATGGATCCGGCCTTCACGGGCCTGCTCCAGCGCAATCTTCATGATTTCAGGCGTGATGGACGTGATCTTGATGTCCATCTGCAGCGCGGTCACGCCGTCAGCCGTACCAGCCACCTTGAAGTCCATGTCGCCGAGGTGATCTTCGTCACCCAGGATGTCGGACAGCACGGCGTAGCCACGGTCTTCCTTGATCAGGCCCATGGCAATGCCAGCCACCGGACGCGGCAGGGGAACGCCGGCATCCATCAGCGCAAGCGACGAGCCGCAGACGGTCGCCATGGAGGACGAACCGTTGCTTTCCGTGATCTCGGAGACAACGCGCATCGTGTACGGAAAGGCTTCCTTGGTCGGCAGCAGCGGATGGATCGCGCGCCATGCCAGCTTGCCGTGACCGATCTCACGACGACCCGGGGAGCCCATGCGACCACACTCGCCAACCGAATACGGCGGGAAGTTGTAGTGCAGCATGAAGTTGGAACGGTATTCACCTTCCAGCGCGTCGATGATCTGCTCGTCCTGACCCGTGCCGAGCGTCGCGACCACAAGGGCCTGCGTCTCGCCACGCGTGAACAGGGACGATCCATGAGCGCGCGGCAGGATGCCGACTTCGGCAAGGATCGGACGAACCGTCTTCAGGTCACGGCCATCGATGCGGATACCGGTCTTGAGGATGGACCCACGAACGACCTGCGCCTCAAGCTCCTTGAGCATCGGCTTGGCGAGTTCGACGTCCAGACCTTCCTCGGCCAGGATCTCGTTGATCCGGTCCTTGGCTTCGGCAACCTTCTTGTAACGGGCCTGCTTCTGACGCTCCTTGTAAGCGTCCGCCATCAGCTTGTTGCCGACCTTCTCGACGCGCTTGCGAAGGGCAATTTCTTCCTTCGTCAGCGACGGCAGATCCCACGGAGCTTTCGCAGCGTGCTCGGCCAGCGCGATGATGGCGTCGATGACCGGCTGGAAGGACGTGTGTCCCAGCGTGACGGCTTCAAGCATCGTCTCTTCCGAAAGCTCGCTGGCTTCGGATTCGACCATCAGCACGCCTTCGGCCGTACCAGCGACCATCAGGTCGAGCGTGCTGTCCTTGAGTTCGTCATGAACCGGGTTCACGACCAGCTTGCCATCAATGCGGCCGATACGGGCGCAGGCAACCGGGCCGAAGAACGGAATACCGGAAAGCGTCAGCGCAGCCGAGCAGCCAATCAGCGACACGAGCGCCGGATCGTTTTCGTTGTCGTAGCTCAGAACCGTTGCGGTGATCTGAACTTCGTTGCGGAAGTTTTCCGGGAACAGCGGACGGATCGGACGATCGATCAGACGGGCGTTCAGGACTTCGGCTTCGGACGGACGGCCTTCACGCTTGAAGAACCCACCCGGGATCTTGCCGGCGGCGTAAGCCTTTTCCTGATAGTTGACCGTCAGCGGGAAGAAGTCCTGTCCCGGCTTGACGCTCTTGGCGCCAACGGCGGTGCAGAGCACAACCGTATCGCCATAGGTGATCATGACGGCGCCGTCTGCCTGGCGTGCGACCTTGCCGGTCTCCAGGATCAGGGGGCGTCCGGCCCATTCGATTTCCTTGCGGAAATAATCAAACATGCATGTTTTCCCAAATTAAGGGTGAAACCATCCCCGGGCGTCCGGCAGGTGGCGGAGCAGCGTTTCGGACGGCATGGCGGTGATGGCGGGAAGTCCCCGGCACGACACCATGTGGCCTGAAACGCCGGTCGCGCACCCGCACCGCCGGACAGGCGATGGCGAGGGTGTCCGGGAGCATGCTCCCGGACAGATCAACTCAGCGACGCAGGCCGAGACGCTCGATCAGGCTCTGGTAGCGGGCCTGGTCCTTGCGCTTCAGATAGTCCAGAAGGCTACGACGCTGGCCGACCATCATCAGAAGACCACGACGGGAGTGGAAGTCCTTCTTGTGGGTCTTGAGGTGCTCGGTCAGGTTGACGATACGCTCGGACAGGATGGCAACCTGTACTTCCGGCGAACCCGTATCCGTCTCGCTCTGCTTGTACTCAGAAATCAGTGCCGTGCGGCGTTCTGCGGTAATCGACATCGTGTTCTCCAAAAAACTCGTGGTTTTCCAGCATCCGCGCTGCCCTGAGCCGCCCATGACGGACATGACACAGACCCAGCACGTGCTCTCCGATCATCGCGCGCCACAGATGGTCTTCCCCCTGTGACGATGCCGGCAGAGGATGCACGAGGTCCGAAGGGTCTATCGACTGCCCCCAGACAAGCACCCTTCCCTCCGCATCGGTGACGGCCAGCGCCGGGATGTCGACCAGCGCGGTCGCCGCATCCAGCAGAGGAGCCGGAAGAGCATCGGCGTTGTCCACAGTTTGAGTCGATTTGTCCAGTGATATCTGATCGATCGTCAGGGCATGACTCAGATCGAATGGCCCGCACTTCGTCCGCCGCAGCACGGAAATATGCCCGACCGTTCCACAAGCCAGCGCAATGTCCCGCGCCAGCGAGCGCATATAGACGCCCTTGCCCGACTGCACGTCAAAAACGGCCGTATCCGCATCCGGACGTTCCACCAGCGTTATCGAATCGATCCGCGCCGGACGGGGCGGAAGCTCGGGCGGACGACCTGCGCGCGCCATGTCATAGGCCCGCTCTCCCCCGACCCGAAGTGCCGAAAACACGGGGGGTACCTGCATGACATTACCTGTCAGCGCAGGCAGAACGGCAAGAATCTGCTCATCGGTCGGACGGTTCGGCGACGTCGCCAGAACCTCGCCTTCAAGGTCGTCCGTCGTCCGGCTTTCCCCGAAAGTCAGCGTGAAACGATAACGTTTTGTCGCATCCATGATGTAGGGAATGGTCCGCGTCGCCTTGCCGAACGCAATCGGCAGCACACCGGACGCCAGCGGATCGAGCGTCCCGCCATGTCCCGCTTTTTTCGCATCAAACGCCCAACGGAGTTTGTTGACCATATCCGTGGAGGTCGGACCCAGCGGCTTGTCGAGAATCAGCCACCCGTCGATATCACGTCCACGTTTCCTGCCCATACATCCCGTCCTTGCTTGTGAAGGCCGCTGATAAACCAGCAAGGGGGCAGAATGCAAAAAACGCCCCTCACCGGAAGGGAGGAGCGTTTTTAAAAAATTATTCCAGATCTTTTTCCAGATCCCGCCGGACTTCCGGAGACCGCATGATCTCGTCGAGTTCCATGGCGTTATCCAGCGCCGTGTCAGGCTGGAAGTGGATTTCCGGAACCGTCCGGAGATTGAGGGCCTTGGACAGCCCCGTTCTCAGGAACGGTGCCACCCGCTTCAGGGCAGGCAGCAGAACCTCGACATCGCTCCGCCCCAGACGCGTCACGAAAGCCGTGGCGTGTCTGAAATCCGGGGAGATGCGGACTTCCGTGACCGTGATCCGCACATCCAGAAGTTCGGGATCGCGGAACTCCGTCCGGGCGAACAGTTCCGCCAGAACACGGCGGACCTCTTCGGCGACCCGGAGCTGGCGAGTGCTAGGCCCTTGGGCAACAACACCTGCCGGGCCCTTCAGGTCATGCTTCGAACGCGAACTCAAGCCGGGATCACTTCCATTTCGTAGCACTCGACGACGTCGCCTTCGCGCAGGTCATTGTAACCCGCAAACGACAGACCACATTCGTAACCGCGCGCCACTTCCTTGACATCATCCTTGAAGCGCTTGAGCTGGCTCAGCTCGCCTTCATGAATGACCACGTTGTCACGCAGCAGACGCACGCCACAGCCGCGCTTGACGAGGCCTTCCGTGACGTAGCAACCCGCGACCTTGCCGGTCTTGGTGATGTTGAAGACCTGACGGATCTCGGCGTAGCCCAGGAACTTCTCGCGATGCTTCGGCGCGACCTTGCCCTTGACCAGCTGCTCCACATCATCAGCCACCTGATAGATGATCGAGTAATAGCGGATATCCACACCCTCGCGCTGGGCCAGTTCACGGGCCTGCGTGGTGGCACGGACATTGAACGCCACGATGATGGCGTCCGAAGCCTTGGCAAGCTGGATATCGCTTTCCGTGATCTGACCGACACTGGCGTTCAGAACGCGAACCGCGACTTCCTCATGAGCCAGCTTCTGCACCGTCGCGGAAATCGCTTCTGCAGAACCCTGAACGTCTGCCTTGACGAGGAGAGCAACCTCCTTCTGCACACCAGCCTGAATTCGGGCCAGCATCTGATCGAGAGTACCACGGGCTGCAACCTGCGAAGCTGCTTCCTTGTCCTTGATCTTCCGCTGACGGAACTCGCTGATCTCACGGGCCCGGGCATCGTTTTCGACAACGACGAACGGCTCACCCGCACCTGGCACACCCGTCAAGCCAAGAACCTCGACCGGCATGGACGGACCAGCATCCTTGAGCTGACGACCACGGTCATCAAGCACCGCACGGACACGACCCCATTCAGAGCCAGCCACCAGAATGTCGCCCCGACGCAGCGTGCCCTTCTGGACGAGAACGGAAGCCACAGGGCCACGTCCACGATCCAGACGGCTTTCGATCACCACACCTTCGGCAACGCGGTCCGGATTGGCGCGCAGATCCAGCATCTCGGACTGAAGCAGAATGCACTCTTCCAGCTTGTCCAGCCCGGTCCGCTTGAGGGCCGAAACCTCGACGTCCTGGGTGTCGCCACCCATTTCCTCGACCACGATCTCGTGGCTCAGAAGTTCCTGACGGACACGGTTCGGATTGGCACCCGGCTTGTCGATCTTGTTGATCGCCACGATGATCGGAGCATTAGCCGCCTTGGCATGCTTGATGGCCTCGATCGTCTGCGGCATCACACCGTCATCGGCTGCCACGACCAGCACCACGATATCGGTGACGGACGCGCCACGGGCACGCATGGAGGTAAAGGCCTCATGACCCGGCGTATCGATGAAGGTGATTTTCTTCCCCGACGGAGCCGTAATCTGATACGCGCCGATATGCTGCGTGATGCCACCGGCTTCGCTTGCCGCCACGTCCGTGGTGCGGAGCGCGTCAAGCAGGGAGGTCTTGCCGTGATCGACATGACCCATGACCGTCACGACCGGAGCGCGCGGCAGCAGTTCGTCGGCGCTGTCTTCCACGCCTTCGATACCGATTTCGACGTCGCTCTCGGAAACACGCTTGATGCGATGGCCGAATTCCTCAACCACCAGCTCCGCCGTGTCGCCATCGATGCTCTGCGCAGCCGTCGCCATGACGCCCATTTTCATGAGTGCCTTAATGACTTCACCTTGACGGGACGCCATGCGGTTGGCCAGTTCTGCCACCGTGATGGTTTCCGGCACGATGACATCACGCACGACGCGGACCTGATCGGAACGCAGACGCTCCAGTTCGGCCTGACGCCGCTCGCGGTCGCGCTGACGGCGGACCGAAGCCAGCGAACGCGTCTTGTCGTCATCACCTTCGATCGCAGCGCGGACGTCGATACGTCCCGAGCGACGATCGCTGCCACCGGCCTTGCGGGACGGTGCCGACGGACGACGTGCCGCTGCAGGAGGCGCCCCCGGACCCGTACGACGGGGTGCAGGACGACGCTCGTCCTCACTACCAGCGGCGGCTGCGCCGGAACGCAGATGAAGTGTCTCGTTATTGCGGGCAGCAGGCGCAGCAGAGGGTGCAGGACGCGACGGCTGAACCGGACGCGGCGGCATGATGGCGCGCTCGGCCAGCGGACGCAGACGCTGAACCGGAGCGGCAAGCTGCACACCGCCGGTCGAATGCGTACGAGGGTCCAGCGGAGCCGAACGCTCGGCTTCCTCTGCTGCGCGCGCGGCAGCTTCAGCAGCAGCCTGTTCCGCAGCACGTGCAGCAGCTTCGGCAGCAGCCTGTTCCCGCGCAGCCTGCTGCTCGCTTTCCTTCAGAGCAGCGATTTCCGCCGCTTTCTGCTCGGCGATCAGACGCTCTTCCTCAGCGGCGCGACGCGCAGCCTCGGCGGCAGACATGATCTGGATCTTTTCTTCTTCACGCCGTGCCGCTTCTTCAGCCGCAGCCTGACGCTGCCCTTCCAGGGCGCGTTGGCGGGCGGCCAGTTCGGCTGCTGTCAGGGCGCGACCACCCGGCCGACCACCACGGGCCGCTGCACCGGCACCTGGGCCAGTAGCATTGCGCTTGGGTTTACGCACCTCAACCTGCACGACCTTGGAGCGGCCATGACTGAAGCTCTGACGCACGGAGCCAGCATCCACAGTACGCCCGACCTCCGGCCGTCCAGCGGGGCGAAGCGACAGGCGGCTGCTTCTGGTCTGTTCGCCGCCCTGTGATGGGGTGTTGTTTCCGTCCTGGTTGCGCTCGTTGCCGTCGCTCATAGTTCCGCCTGTTCCTTACTGACCCCTTCAGGGTCTGGGAGCGGACGTCCTGCCACTCCCGAAAATCTCTCATGTTCGGCGATCAGGCGCTGTGCCAGCGCACCGGGCGCCATCACCGCATAGACCGCCCGGTCCCGGCTGAACGCCGATTCCAGGACCCGATCGGGAACTGTCACAACCGGCAGAGAACGCCGGCCCGACACCAGTCTGGAAAATTCGTCCGGACTTGCACTTTCCGAACGGATCACCACCCCTACCCTGCCGGAAGTAAGCCACTCCCGGCATTTCTGAAACCCGCAGACCGTCTGACCGGCTCTCCGGGCCAGACTGACTGCATCCAGCATCCGCTGTACCAGAGCCCCACCAACAAGATCGGCAAGGTTTTCCGGTACGGACACCTGAGCCTTTGCCGCTCTGGCGAAAGCCTGTCGTGTTCGGGCGCTATCTAACACATCCCGGCTGGCACTCAACCACATTCCCCGGCCCGGAAGTTTTCCGGCGAGGTCGGGGACAACCCTGTTATCGGGGCTGACCACGAAGCGGATCATGCTTTCGGGCGGCTTCTGCTCTCGCGTTACAAGGCATCGCCGCTCCGAGCCGCGACGCCCTAGAGCACCACGAACGGGACCATTATCAGTATCAGAAAGATCAGACGTCGGTCGACTCCCCGTCATCGTTTTCCGTTTTTACCGAGTCGGCTTCTTCGCCATCGAACCAATGCGCACGGGCTGCCATGATGATCTCATTGGCGGCATCCTCGTCGATAGCCTCGTCACCGAGGATCTCCACCAGTTCGTCACCTGCGAGATCCGCCAGATCGTCGAGCGTCTTCACGCCCTTCTCACCCAGCGTCACCAGCATCTGGTTCGTAAAGGTGCCCAGTTCGGCCACGTCGTCCGTAACGCCCAGCGCCTTGCGCTGATCGTCCAGAGCCTGCTCCTTGCTGGCCAGATAATCATTGGCGCGATGCATGAGCTCTTCAGCCACGCTCTCGTCAAAGCCTTCGATATCGTTCAGCTCACCCGGATCCGTGTAGGCCAGTTCCTCGATGGAGTGGAAGCCTTCCGTCACCAGCAGGCCCGCAATCACGTCATCGACGTCCAGCGCCTCGACGAACTGCGAGGAGCGCTTGCGGAACTCTTCCTGACGACGCTCCGATTCCTCGGCCTCCGTCAGAATGTCGATGTCCCAGCGGGTCAACTGGCTGGCCAGACGCACGTTCTGTCCACGGCGACCGATGGCCAGCGAAAGCTGCTCATCCGGCACCACGACTTCAACGCGGCCAGCTTCCTCATCCATCACCACCTTGCTGACTTCAGCAGGCGCCAGTGCATTGACAACAAACGTCGCAGCCTGCGGGCTCCAGGGAATGATGTCGATCTTTTCGCCCTGCAATTCGGCCACGACAGCCTGAACGCGGGAGCCACGCATACCCACGCACGCACCGACCGGATCAATGGCGGCATCGCGCGAAATCACGGCCATCTTGGCGCGCGACCCCGGATCACGGGACACAGCCTTGATTTCAATGATCCCGTCATAGATTTCCGGAACTTCCTGCGCAAACAGCTTGGCGAGGAAGGCCGGATGCGTCCGGGACAGGAAGATCTGCGGGCCACGCGGCTCGTCACGCACGTCATAAATATAGGCGCGGATGCGATCAGAGTTGCGGAAGGATTCGCGCGGGATCAGCTCGTCACGACGAAGCAGGGCTTCGGTATGACCGATCTCCACCATGAGATTGCCGTACTCGGTCCGCTTGACGGTCCCGTTGACGATCTCACCTACGCGGTCCTTGAACTCATTATACTGGCGCTTGCGCTCGTATTCGCGCACGCGCTGTACGATGACCTGCTTGGCCGTCTGTGCGGCGATACGCCCGAAATCAATCGGCGGCAGCGGATCGACCAGATGCTCGCCAGCCTTGATTTCCGGCTGGAACTTCCGGGCGATATGCAGCGGGATCTGCGTGTCTTCGTTCTCGACCTGCTCGACCGCCTCGGTCCAGCGGCTCAGACGGACCTCACCGCTCTTGCGATCAATCGTCGCGCGGATGTCCTTTTCATGCCCGTACTTTGCGCGGCCAGCCTTCTGGATGGCCTGCTCCATCGCTTCGAGCACTTCCTCGCGGTCGATATTCTTCTCGCGGGAAACTGCATCGGCAACCAGCAGCAGTTCGGGACGTGTAACAGACGTGTCCATCAGATCGGACCTCCAGCCAGCATGAGACGGGTCATCACTTCTTTCCCGGCTTTTTCGGATTCAGTTTGGGCGCCTGGCGCGCTTCGCCGCCATCTTCCCCTTCAGGATTGAGCCCTGCAAGAGCAGCGCTCGCCTCGATCAGCGCATCGGTCAGGACCAGACGGGCCTTGCGGATATCCGTCAGCGGCAGAACCGCCTCGGTTCCGTCATCCAGACGGATGAGGGCATTGCCATCCCGCGCGCCCATAACAGTCCCCGAGAAGCGGCGACGGCCATTGAGCGGCACGTCCAGTTCCGCCTTCGCCAGATGCCCTGCGAATCGTTCCCAGTCCTTGGCCCGCGTCAGCGGACGGTCGATCCCGGAGGACGACACTTCCAGCATCCATGCACCGGGGATCGGATCGTCAACGTCCAGAATGGCGCCGACGGCATGACTGATCTGTTCGCAGTCTTCCACCGAAATCAGGGAGCCGTTCGCACGGTCCGCCATGATCTGGATCGTCGGGGTATCGCGCCCCAGCACCGAAAGACGCACGAGTTCGTAGCCCAGATCGGCCAGAGTCGGCGCGATCCGTTCCGCGATACGGGCTTCCAGCCCCGTAAGGTGAGGCAGTTCGATGTCGGAAGAGGCGTGCTGCTGAGACAAGACAAAAAAGGCGGCCCGTCAGGGCCACCCCCCAAATGAGCGGAAGATGAATGGAATGTGCCTTATGTAAGTCACCTCCCCTCAAGACGCAAGAGGAACGCAAATCCCTTTATTCCTGAACAGCTTGTCCATTCGGCGAGTCGAAAGATTTGTTTACATTCCGATGCCTCGAAAGCCCTTGTCTTCGGACGCTGTCGGGAGTGAGATAGTTTCGAAATGACCGTGCAGCCCGATCCCCGTCCAGAACCGCGCCCGCAGCCTCTGCCCGCCGATCCCGCTTCCCGGAGCCGGGCTCTGTGGGGTGGAGGTGGCCTGATCGCGGCCCTGACAGTCGGGGCCGGCGCTTTTTTCTACACACATAATACAGCCACACCCCTTGCCCCCGCTGTGGCCCCACCGTCCCAGAACGTCCCAGCCGTCCCCGCAGCCCAGACCGCCGCAGTTCAGCTCTCAATGCTACCGCCCACAAAGGCCCCTGCCGCCCTTGCAAAGAGCGGTTTTAGCCCGGCTGACCGCGCCCGCATCCTGGCAGCCGTAAAAGATGGCAAGATGCGCCTCGTGGAAATGCCGGTTCTGGATGCTTCAGGTGCCGTCGGTCAGACCATTGACGTCACGGTCTCAGGCCTGACACAGCGCGTGATCCTGAACGGCAGGTTCCAGCATCTCATCATTCCGATCGTCGAAGCCGGACAGATCCTCATAGCCCCGGTCAGTATCCCGCATGCGCCTGCCCTGATCGTTGGCGCCCTCACAGCCCTTGGCCCCGAAGCCCTGCCTGCCCTGACGACGCTGGACCAGCGCGTCCTGCTCAATGTGATCGTCCAGTAAGGAACCGCCCGGTGTTCAAGTCTCTCGTGCCCATGCTCAACCGGGCCATGCCGCTGATGATGGCCGCCTTTCTTATTCTGGCGGTCATTCAGGTCGCGGTCATGCTACACCTGTCGCTGAACGGGCTGTGGGCCGCCATCGAATGGGGACGGCGGTTCTATCTTCCACTGGCAGGCATTAGCGCCCTTCTGGCAGTCACGGGGCTGGCGTATGAAACATCAGCCGAAAAACTGGCGCGTCGCGGACTGCGCCGCAGGAAAGGTCTCATCATGGATGTTCTCAGCCGTCTGACGAACCGCGGAGCCCTTGAAGAACTCATGGCCCGCGAACAGCGCGAAACCGTTCTCGACGCCGACGAACTGGCCGCGTCCCTCCGCGCCCGCGTCATCGGACAGGATCAGGTCTGCGAGGATATCGCCCAGCAGATGCGCCGCCGTCTGGCCCTTCAGGTCCGTGGCAAGCCCGTGGGGATTTTCCTGCTCGCAGGCCCTCCTGGTACCGGCAAGACCTATCTCGCCAAGCAGATGGCCAAGCAGATGGAACGCCCCCTGCTGCATTTCGACATGACGCAGATGTCCAGCGCCCATGCCGCAACACAGCTTTTCGGATCGCCCAAGGGCTATGTCGGCTCCGACACGTTCGGCAAACTGACAGGCGGCCTCAAGGACCATCCGGACGCCGTGGTCCTGCTCGACGAAATCGAGAAGGCCCATCCGGACGTCTTCAAGAAGTTCCTGACCGCATGGAATGATGGCCACGTCACGGAGGCCTCCACCGGCGAGCAGGTCTCGACCACGCGCGCGATCTTCATGCTGACCTCCAACATCGCCACCGAAGCCCTGACGGAAATCTCTGATCGCCTCGCAAACGAGCCCGAGAAGATGCGTGCCGAATCGGTCGAGGCCCTGCGCAAATCCGGCTTCGCCCCCGAAGTTCTCAACCGTCTGGACCGGATTTTCATTTTCCGTGCCCTGCGCGGTCTGGATCTCGCCCGCGTTGCCGCACTCGAAATCGAGGCCATGATCGAAGGTTACGGCCTGCATGTGGAAACCGGCGGCATCGACGCTGGTGTCCTGTTCCAGGTCATGATGAAGCAGAAGAACCTCGGCACCGGCGCCAGCGCACGCGATCTTGTTCGCTCTATCGAGGACATGGTCAGTGAAAGCCTGATCGTCGCGCGTCAGCAGGGCGCAAAGCGCGTCCGCCTCGTTACGCAGGACGACGGCACCGTCATCACGGAAATCGCCAGTGATTCCGAAGTCCAGCTTGGTCGGGTGAGTCACTGATCCATGACGGCATTCGGACGGCTCTGGCGGCGTGCGCCACTCTGGCGCACCAGCGTGATCGTAACGGTCGGCGCGCTTGGCATGGCGGCTTTCTACCCCACCCCGGCGCTCAAGAAAGCCATGCCGTGGCTTCCGGGACATCTGCCGGGCGCGGCACCCGATAACGCCGCTTCCGGCGCATCACAGCCGGACGCGCAGGGGGCACAGTCCAATGGCGCACCCGGCCTCGGAGACCAGATCGGCGTTCCCGATCCGGGCATCACCGAACACGGCAGCCTCACCATTGCCGGACGCATCCTCCCGCTTCCGGCCGGAGACTGGCACCCAATCCTGACCGCCCGAAGCGGCGCGCATGGCGAACTCTCCCAGCAGGTTCTGGCCCGGACTGATCGTGGTGTCGTCTCGGGCGTCATCGTCGTGCGCGCCACGCAGCAGCCCGTCCCGGCCGATCTGGCCGAACAGCTCGAAACCCCCTGCCATGACGACCGTGACTACGCCGCGCATATTTCAGACAAACCCGGCGTCTCACAGGAATGCAGTTACACCAGCAATGCCGTCCTCGAGAACCAGAGCGTCAGCAGTGACCCATTCATCACAGCCGCGTTTAACCGAATGCACACACTCGGCTTTCCGGTCCCGAGCCTGATGATCAATGTCGGCTGGTATTATGCCGCAGCGGCAGGCAAGGGCACCGCTCACATCGAAACAGTCGAAACGCTCGTTGCGCCCATTGAACGCGGATCGCGCCAGCTTCTGGCACCGCCGCAATACTGGAACAAAGCCTCAGTTCACAAAAACCCGGAGGCTTCCCAGTTCATTGACGCGCTGGACCGGTGGATGATCGGCTGGTCACGGGTTCTGCGTCAGGGCTTTGACGGAACGCTGAATACCGCAACGCTCGTGCCCCCGCTCATCAACGATCCATCCGCGCCCCAGCCGTCCTGAACCGAGCCCGGGCACCCGATTTTAGTGGTGCCCGGCTCCCGAGAAGCCGCGACCCAGCCGCCGTTCCGCCATGCGCGCCAGCCGCACGAACGGCAGTCCGAGCAGCAGATATGCCATGCCGACCATGATCCCCGTTCCAAAATAATCGTAATAAGTCGAGGACAGCCGCACATAGGTCTGGCTCAGCTCCGTCAGCGTAATAACGGAGACGAGTGAACTGTCCTTGAGCAGCGAAATGAAATCGTTGGTCATGACCGGCACAACCGTCCGGAACGCCTGCGGCACGATCACAAGCCGCAGCGCCTGCCAGTGGGTCATGTTCAGCGCAATCGCAGCTTCCATCTGCCCGCGCGGCACGGACAAAAGCCCGGCGCGATAGTTTTCCGCTTCGTAGGCCGCATAATTCAGACCCAGCGAAATCACACCGGCCACGAAAGGCGACAGCCGGATTCCGAAGGCGGGCAGCCCATAGAAAATGAATAGTACCTGAATCAGAAGCGGCGTCCCGCGCACGACCTCGACATAAATGCCCGCCACAAACCGTAACGGAGCCGCGCCATAATGCCGCGCCAGCGCGAGCAGAAGGCCGAGCGCCACAGCCAGAACCATGGCCAGCGCCGAAACCGCCAGCGTCATCAGCGCCGCCTGCCCGATCAGCGGCAGGAAACTGACATAACGCCGCATCAGAACACGCCAGCCGCTGCCGGTCGTGTTCGCCATAGCCTCCTGATAACGGTTCCACTCCGTCGGTGCGATATCAGGCTGGCTGTTGTCGCCCGTGTAGTTCGCCATCAGCGGCGTCCACAGGTTCCAGCGCGCCAGAATGCGATGCAGCGTTCCGTCCTTGATGATCTCGCCGAGCGCCGCATCCACCTGATCACGCAGTTCCCGGTTTTCGGGCGAGAACGCAATCCCGTATTCCATGCTGCCGATCGGCTCGCCCACGAGCTTCATATCCGGCGAGATACTGCCATAATACAGCGCAATCGGCGCATCGAGCAGGATCGCATCCAGCCGCCCGTTCCGCAGATCCGAGAATGCATTCGTCTCTTCTTCATAGGACCGGACGTTCGAACCACCCTGCCGACGCAGCATCCGTTCCGCCGTCGTGTCCTTGATCGTCCCGACGGTATGGCCCTTAAGGGCTTCCATCGTGTCCAGCCCGGTCTGATCATGCCGGACGATGATCCGCTCGCTCGTCACATAATACGGACGCGAAAACAGGACGGCCGCCTTGTGCTCGGGCGTCATTTCGATGCCGTCCAGCACCATTCCATAAAGCCCGCGCGACAGACCGGGGATCAGACCGTCCCAGTCGTTCTGAACAAACTTCGCCTTGCGGTGCAGACGCTCGGCAATCGCGTCAGCCAGCTCATATTCAAAGCCGGTCATTCGCGATTCATGGGCCGGATCATGGAAAACGTAAGGCACATTCGCCTCACCATCCGACGCCCAGAGCAGATCCTGCGACGCGGCAGCAGGCGCGTCGGCCAGCGCGACAGAAACGGGGCTGACCGCAAGAGCCAGCACAAGCGCAAGAATTTTCTTCATCACAGCAGCGTCCGCAGGAACTGGCGTGTGCGTCCCTCTCTGGGGTTGGCAAACATCAGGTCCGGATCACCGCTCTCGACGATTTCACCGCCTTCGACAAACAGAACACGGTCCGAAGCCGCACGCGCAAAACGCATGTCATGCGTCACCACAAGCTGCGTCATGCCATCATCATCCAGCGCCCGCATTACGGACAGGACTTCCTCGGAAAGCTCGGGGTCCAGCGCGGAAGTCGGCTCGTCATACAGCATGACGGAGGGCTTCATCGCGAGCGCGCGCGCAATGGCCGCGCGCTGTTTCTGGCCTCCCGAAAGACTGTCCGGATAGCGGTCCTTGGTCGCGGCAAGACCGACCTTTTCCAGCAGTTCGCACGCAATGGACTGCGCCTCGTCCCGGGACATCTTCTTGACCTGGATCGGCGCCATCATGACGTTATCAAGCACCGTGCGATGGGGAAACAGGTTGAAGGCCTGAAACACCATGCCGACATGCGCGCGCAGCTTATGGGCCTCGGCCTCGTTGGCGCGGCTCCAGTGCTTGCCCGTACATGCAACCGTCACATCCTCGATGCGGACAGAACCCGCATCCGGATGTTCCAGAAAGTTGAGGCAGCGCAGGAACGTGGACTTACCACATCCCGAAGGCCCGATCATCGAGATCAGTTCGCCGCGCTCCACATCGAGCGACAGGCCCTTCAGAACCTCGTTCCCACCAAAAGATTTGGCGATACCACTCGCCTGCAGCACCAGATCAGCCAGTTCCGGAAACCCTTGAAAAAAGACGCACGATCACACGACCGTGCAGCCCTCATAACGGACCTGAGCACGGGTATCGAGACCTTAATGCAGCGCGCGGCACAATTCATACGATCATCACATTCCGCCCTCCCCACGCACTGGCGCCACACCAGCCCTTGCGAAGCACGCCCGCAGGGTCTCTAAAACAGAAAGACACACACCGGGACAGAACCGAACCCCGCGCATGAGACTTTTCAATGACCACCCCGTCTGATTTTCCGCCACCTCCCACACCCGGACGCCTGCTCGATGTCGAGGACGTCACGGTGTTCCGTGGAGACCGGCTGGTGCTTGACGGGGTGTCCCTGACGCTGGACGCCGGGGACGCCATGATCCTCACGGGTCCAAACGGGGCCGGGAAATCAACCCTCCTGCGCACGATCTCCGGCCTGCGCCGTCCCGATTCAGGCGAGGTTATCCGGTATGGCGCCCTTGCCTGGCTTGGTCATCAGGATGCCCTCAAGCCGGGCCTGACGCTGGCGCAGAACCTTGCTCTGGCAGAAAAACTCGGGACAACCAGCCTGCCCGACGCGCTTGACGCTCTTGATCTTACCCATCTGACCGATCTTCCGGCCCGGCTTCTGTCCTCGGGGCAGAAGCGCCGCGCGGCCTTTGCCCGCGTCGTGCTGTCCGGCGCCCCGCTCTGGCTGCTCGACGAACCAACGGTCGGACTGGACGTCGCCAGTATCGAACGCCTCGGCGCCGTCATGGCCGCCCATCGCGCCAGAGGCGGTGCGATGATCGTCACGACGCATGTGCCCCTTCCTCTCGACAATACCCGCTCGCACGAGCTGCCTTCGCTCGCGCATGTGGACTCCTTCTGGCTGTCATGACCGCTTTTCTCGCCCTGATCGACCGTGACCTTCGTCTGGCTTTCCGCTTCGGCGCCGACACGCTGGCCTCTCTACTGTTCTTTATATTATGCGGCAGCCTGTTCCCGCTCGCCCTTGGTCCTTCACCCGACCTTCTGCGACATATGGGGCCGGGCATTATCTGGGTCTGCGCGCTGCTGGCCTGCCTCCTGCCACTGGACCGTCTGTTCGGAGCCGAACTCGAAGACGGCTCCCTCGATCTGCTGATGCTGACCGGCCCAGCTCCCGCCGCCGTGGCCTTCGCCAAAATGGCTGCGCACTGGCTGACGACGGGCCTGCCGCTTCTGATTGCCAGCATCCCGCTTGGCATCATGCTCGGCGTCAAAGGCTCCGAACTCCCGCTCCTGCTGGCCGGCCTTGCGATGGGCACGATGTCCCTCTCACTTCTCGGCGGCATGGCAGCCTCGATCGTGCTTGGCGCTCGGCGTGGTGGCGTTCTGCTCCCGCTGCTCGTTCTGCCGTTGGCAACGCCCGTCCTGATCTTCGGCGCAGCCTCATCCTATGCCGGACAGCTCGCCACATCCCCTGCCGCCAGCCTCGATCTGCTGGGAGCATGTCTTTTCGCCTGCCTGCCGCTCTGCCCCCTCGCCGCTGGACAGGGCCTCAAGGCCGCCGTGGGCTGAGAGAAGTGTTATATCTTAACAGGATGTCATCCGGGGGCCTTTGACGCGATGACACCTTTATGAAACGACTGGACCATATTCGTTTCATATCGAGATCATCGCCATGTCCCTACGCCCCTCGCTCAGAAACTCCCTCCTGTCCTGCGCCGCCCTGATGGGGCTGGGGCTCGGCGTTGCTCAGGCCGAGCCGGGCTATCTGCGTGAACCCTCGATTTCCGGCCAGACCGTCCTGTTCAACGCCGAACAATCCGTCTGGAGCGTTCCTCTTGCAGGCGGGCAGGCCCAGCGCCTGACGACCGTACCGCAGGGCGCGAATGCCATCGACCCGCATCCTGTCATTTCTCCAGACGGTACCCAGATCGCCTTCGCCGCCAATTTCGACGGCCCGACCGAAATCTACATCATGCCCCGCAGCGGCGGCACGCCGCGCCGCCTGACCTTCGAGAACGTCGCGCGTCTGAAGATCATCGGCTGGGACGCCCATGCCGGGGTGCTCTATGCCAGCCCCGCCGCAACCGGCCCCTATTACAGCCAGACCGTCTCGGCCATTGATCCGAAAACCGGCGCAACGCGCGTCTTCCCGCTTTCCGGCGCGAACGATGCCGCGCTCAGCCCGGACGGGCGCTGGCTTTACGCCGTCCGCTTCGGCCTCGCCACGACCGGCGATCACATGCGCGCCTATCGCGGCGGCGCGCTGTCCCAGCTCTGGCGCTTCGATCTTCAGAATGGCAAGGAAGCCGAGCGCATCGGCACGCGTGACGCCAACCTGATCCGCCCGATGCCCTGGCGCGACCGCCTGATCGTCATTTCCGACGAGAACGGCCGCTACAATCTGTGGAGCCTCGCCACCGACGGCTCTGACGCGAAACAGCTCACCCATTTCACGGATTACAGCGTTCTCGAAGCCGCCATTTCCGGCGATCATATCGTCTTCCGCAAAGGCGCGGACCTGTTCGATTTCAATCTGGCCAGCGGTGAGACCACGCCGGTCAAGGTGGACCTGACCTCCGACAACCTGCCCCGCAGCCCGTACTGGCTGGAAAAGCCGACGCGCTTCCTGACGTCCTCGACCATTTCCCCCAAGGGCGATGCCGCCGCCTTCACCATGCGCGGTCATGTCGTGGTCGCCGGGGCCTCGCCCCGCCGCGTCGTCGTTCTCGCCACCCCCGATAACGTCCGCCTGCGTCTCGCGCAGATCACGCCAGACGGCAAATCCGTCATTGCCTTCAGCGATGCGGGCGGCGATTCCGCCCTGTGGCGCTTTGCAGCCGATGGCAGCGGCAAGGGCGAGGCCATCACCCAGCCGTCCTCCACCGAACCCGTCGCACTATCTCTTTCCCCGGATGGCAAATACGCCGCCCATACCGACCTTCTGGGCCGCCTCTGGCTGACGGACCTGTCCACCAAGGCCGACAAGCTGGTCGATAACGCCACGCTGGACGGCACCAACGTCTTTGATTCCGTCTCGTGGTCCCCGGATGGACATGTTCTGGCCTATGTCCGCACACGCGGTACGAACCTGCGTCGCCAGATCGCCCTTTACGTCCCCGCAACGGGCCAGTCGAACTGGGTGACGGACGGGCGCTACGAATCCTATACGCCCAGCTTCTCCCCAGACGGAAAATGGCTGTGGTTCCTGTCAGACCGCACGTTCTCGCTCGCCAACGGCTCGCCTTGGGGAGACCGTAATATCGGACCAGCCTTCCCCAAGCGCACCGGCATTTATGCCCTCGCCCTCCAGTCCGGCGAACGCTTCCCGTTCCAGCCCGCAACCGAGCTGGACCCGACGGATAAGAAGCCCGACGCCGATAAAAAGGACGACAAGAAGAAAGACGGCGACAAGAAAAAATCCCTTCCCGCCATCGAATGGGCCGGGATCGCCACACGTCTCTATCAGGCCCCGGTTCCGGCCGGAGACTATGAAGGCCTCGGCGTTTCTGACGACTATCTCTTCACGATCGACAATTCCGGCTCAGGCGATGGTCCGGGCGATCTGAAGTCGATCCACATCGACAATAACGAACACAAGATCGAAACCTACGCGACAAAGATCTCGGGCTTCGACATCACCCCGGACGGCAAAACCCTTCTGACCCTCAGCCGTCGCGGCAAAAACGCGCCGGAACTGCTCCTGACGCCCGCTGGCGAGAAGCAGCCCAAGGAACTGGACGGCAAGAAGATCGACCTCGACCATCTGCGTCTGCGGATCGACCCCGGACAGGAATGGTCGGACGAGTTCGTGGACGCCTGGCGCCTGCACCGCGACCATTACTATGACCGCGACCTGCACGGCGTGGACTGGAAAGCCGTACGCGCCCATTTCGCCCCATTCGTGGACCGTCTCGGAGACCGTGCGGATCTCGATGATCTGCTCGGCCAGATGGTTGCGGAAATCGGCGCCATGCACTCGCAGCTCCACGCGCCCACGACATTCGACCAGCCCGCTTCCAGCCTCATTGCAGGCCTCGGCGCGCATCTGACGCATGAGGACAAAGGCTTCCGGATAGACCACATCTATCAGGGCGACCGCGACCTTCCCGACCAGCAGTCCCCGCTGGCCGCGCCCGGTGTGGACGCCCGGAACGGCGATCTCATCACCGCAATCAACGGCCAGCCGACCGCAGGCCAGCCCGATCTCGGCTCGTTGCTTGCCGATCAGGCCGGAAAGCAGGTTCTCCTGACGCTCGCGCGCGGCGGGAAAGACCATAAGATCATCGTAACGCCCGTGTCTTATATGAAGGAGCGTGACCTGCGCGCACGCGACTGGGAAGTCAGCCGAGCGGAGATCGTCGACCGCGCCAGCCACGGCCGTATCGGATATCTGCATCTGCAATCCATGGTCGGCGACGATATGGAAGCATTTGCCCGCGAGTTCTACGCCAATATCGACAAGGACGGCCTGATCGTGGACGTCCGCGGCAACACGGGCGGCAATATCGACAGCTGGGTTCTCACACAACTCATGCGTCGTCCGTGGATGTTCTGGGGCCGCTACGGCAACGCGCCGTCGGTAGACATGCAGCAGTCCTTCCAAGGCCGCCTGATCGTCCTGTCCGACGAGATGACCTACTCGGACGGCGAGACCTTCTCGCAGGGCATCAAGTCCCTGCATATCGCCCCACTGCTGGGTGAGCGGACCGCAGGCGCGGGCGTCTGGCTCTCGGACGGAGACCGCCTGATCGACAACGGCAATGCCCGTACAGCCGAAAATCCTTATTTCGACCTGAACGGACAATGGCTGGTCGAGAACAAGGGCGTCTCTCCGGACATTGAAGTCGAGAACATGCCGGTTGCCACCTTCAATGGACAGGACCAGCAGCTCGACGCCGCCCTCACATGGCTGCGCAAAGATATGGCCGACCATCCGCGCCCAACCCTGAAACCCGCTCCCTTCCCGCCCCAGCAGCCTGCTGCCCCGAAATAAACCGGAGCGTCTCTCCACAAAAAAAAGCCCCTGTCCGAGCACTCGGACAGGGGCTTTTTCATGACATGCCGGTCTTCAGAGCATCCGGTCCATAACCGTATCCCTGCGACCATAACGATGCAGCAGAGCCGCAATGCCATGCCCGGCAATCAATACCCCCAGAATCCATGACGAAAACTGGTGCAACACATTCACCAGCGGCACAAACACAGGCGCCTTGTGGGCCAATGGCGGCAGATCGACGACCCACATCATCGGGATCGGCAGCCCATGCACCGAACTCCGAACCCATCCCGTCAGCGGCACCACCAGCATCATCGCGTAAAGCGCAAAATGCCCGACCTGCACCGCCAGACGCTCCTCTTCCGGAATATCCGATGACATCGTGGGCGGCCGGTGTGTTGCCCGCCAGACAAGCCGCAAAACCGTCATGATAATGATGAACGGCCCGATTTCCTTGTGGATCAGCAGCAGAAGCGCCTTCTGCGGGGTTGCCGCATGCGGCATGATCCGTCCCACATAAAACCCCAGCAGCCACAGCGGAATAATGATGGCCGCCATGCTCCAGTGGAACAGTCTGGCGACAAGGGAATAACGCTGAAACGGCGCTGGGGTGTTGTCCATGAAACGGCACTACTCCGGAAGAACGGTTCCACGTCCTATAGCCGTTCGTTTGCCGAAACACATGTTGCACAGAGTTACGGATTTGCAAGCTCCCGCAGGCCGGGTAGGACAGTACGCACATTCACAGGAACATCAGGCCGCTATGCTGACACTGCTCTACACCCGCATCACCGAACTGGCCGCCTCGCCGCGTGCCGTCTGGTGGCTGATTGTTGTCGCCGTGGCGGAATCTTCCGTATTTCCATTACCCGTGGACCTGATGCTTGTCCCCATGCTGCTCGCCAACCGTGAACGGGCGTGGTTTCTGGCATTTGTCTGTACGACCGCCAGCGTCGTGGGTGGGCTGATCGGCTGGCTGCTGGGGGCGTTTCTGATGAAACATATCGGGATGCCGATCGCGCATTTCTATCATGCCGACCAGCGCATCCTGAATCTGGAAGCCCTGTTCCGCCGCTATGGCGTCTGGATCATCCTCGCCAAGGGCCTGACCCCGCTGCCCTACAAATTCGTCACGCTGGCGGCAGGAGCGGCGCATTTCCCGCTGCTTCCATTCATTGCCGCGAGTATCGTCACGCGGGGCGCACGCTTCTTTCTCGAAGCCGCCCTGCTCCGCGCGTTCGGAGAACCCATCCGCGATTTCATCGAAAAACGTCTGGCACTCGTTCTGTTCGGCGCCCTGATCCTGATCGCAGGCGGCATCGCCCTGATCGAATTTCTTTAAGGACCTTAGTTCAGGGCCATGCGCTCATGCGCCATGGCCTGCTCTTCACCAAAAGACGGCCATTCCGAACGCGTCAATGCCTTCAGAGACGGAGACGGCAGCCCCATACGGTGCGCATACAGCCACGTATAGGTCAGGGCGCGATGGACATAATCGCGCGTCTCGTTATTCGGCAGCGTTTCCATGAAAAACAGCGGGTCATGCATGTCCGCCTTCTGCGCACCTTCCCAGCGCGCAATCGCTCCCGGCCCGGCGTTATAGGACGCCAGAACCCGAACCAGATCGCCCCCTTCAGGCGGCGTCACCGTCGCAACACGGCTCGACTGGTTCGCGAGATACAGCACATAAAGCTGTCCGATCTCCAGATTGGAAGACGGATTGTGCAGACGGCTGACCATATCGGGAGCCACCGGAATCACCGCCACGCCATGCGAATCATACGTCATGTGCGACGTGGTGACGAAGCTCGCCGTCACCGGGCGGATCTGCATCAGACCATGCGCACCGGCCCCTGACGTCGCCGACGGATCGAAGTTGGATTCCACCCGCGTCAGCGCATAGACCAGCGCCGGATTCATCCGAAAACCATGGCTGGGCTTCAGGGCGGGCAGAGGCAGCGGCGTCGGTGGCGTCACCTCAGCTTCCCGATGCATGACCAGAGAGGCAAGCTGCTCGGACAGATCCTCATAACCCGCCGCCTGAGCAACCAGCTGAAGCGACCGCGACCGCGCGCTGTCGGAAGCGACATCCACCCACATACGCCGGATCAGGTTTTCGGCCCGCATCCGTTCGCCGATCTGAAGCAGCGCAAAAAGCTGACGCCCCTGCGGAAGGGCGCCCACAGCCTCGACATCAATTTCCGCAAGTACAGGCACCGGATCATGCAGCGTGACCTCGATCCGCCCACCGGGCAGACGCGCATGGCCATGACGCCCAAGTTCCAACGTCTGGGAAGCCAGCATGCCGTAAAAGGTTTCGTGATGCGTGGCGGCGCGATGCAGCCACTTCACATAGCCGGCCATGTCATGGCGCCGTCCCTCGGCCCGCGCTGCCCAGAACGCGGCAGCCGCACGGATTTCCAGCGCCGTCACAGGCGCATTGGCCGCAGACTGGAACAGCTCATAGGCCGCCTCGACATGCCCTTCACGCCAGGCAGCAAGCCCGGCAACATAAGCGGGCAGCCCAACCTGATGGTCCCCACGACCAAATCCAGCACTTGCATTCCGCAACGCCGCAAGGGTTTCCCCCTGCGACAGTAGACCAAGTGCAATCTCGCCGTAAAGCTGCGCCGCGTAAGGGGCGCTCATCCCCGGCGTAATGTCCACGAGATGCAACGCACTTTCCGCCCCCCGCACACCCGTCAGAACCCGTTCCTGAACCGTCCGGTCCAGCAGCGGATTACGAGCAAATGCATGCATCAGCGGATCAACAGGAGCGACCGCGCCCTTCATATCGTCAGCCCGCGCATCAGCAGCAAGCGGACGAACGAAAGACTGCATCTGAACCGTTCCCGGAAGTGCAATTTTCAGCAGAAGAGCCTGAATGGTCGATGCATCGGGCTGGGACGCATAGTCATGCAGCCATTCCCGAAGCTGTTCGGCCGCAGGATGCGCGCCCGGCGCAAGATAACGCTCAGCCAGCACATCCGGCAGCAGGACATGATCCGTCAGCAGACGCATCTGTTCCTGAACAATACGGGAATTGCCTTCGCGCTGCGCCTGAAAGATCAGCCGATAGCGGTTGGCCATGGCCGCCGTCAGCGGATGGGGCAGCGAAACAACGCCATCCCCACCCAGAGACGGCCGGGCTTCGGCAAACGCAGTCTCGTCCCCGGCCGGTTCCGGCTGGGGGCTGAGATTGCGTGTGCTGTCCGCACGCGCCGGAGACAGTGAGCCACCGGCCAGAATCAGTACGCTGACGAGCAAAGCTCGAGCGCTACTGCCTGAAATGAAAGGGGGTGTCCTTCGCATAGCAGCGGGTTGCTACCCGCTTTGCAGGGCCTTGGCAAGAACTTGTTAAGTTCTACACATCCTTGGACTGGGCAATGATATAACCCAACCCCAAAACAATCCAGTGGCAAACACCTGTCATCGCGCGTTTTTTTACGTTTTTCCGAAGTTTTTTAACGGTAGTATTTGTACCCAATTAGTCCTCATTCTTCTGGAGAGAGTTTCTCCATCAGAATCAGCAGATCCTGCCAGGCATTCCGCCGCGCAGCCGCGCTTGCCCGCAGTTGCAGAGGGTGCCGCATCGGCAGAAGTGGCACCGGAGTCGCAAGCCCCGGAACCGATACGTCCGTCCACCGCCCCCGCATTCGCCCGACAGCAGCATCCGGACCCACCAGCATCTTGAGCGGCGTCACCCCCATCGTCACCAGAAACCCCGGCCGACACAGGGCAATAGTCCGCAACAAGAGCGGAAGACAGGCCTGCATCTCCGCATCACTCGGTGTTCGCCCGCCGGGCGGCCGCCACGGCAAGGCGGGCGCCATCGAAATCCCCCCGCGCTCCAGTCCCGCAGACCGCAGCATTTTCTCCAGCAATGCCCCGCCCTCGCCCGCAAACAACGTGCCGGAACGGTCTTCATCCGCATCGGGCGCCTCGCCGATCAGCATGAACGGCGCCCCCTCGACGAAAACCGGCTCCAGCCGATGTGTGGCGGTTCGGGCCAGAAACAGATCGCCCGGCGCTTCGGTCAGGCGCATCAGTGTCGGCAGATCGGGCGCTTCTTCCACCGCCCGCCCGGACAGCCCGCTCGCCGACACGCCAGCCGCCTTCGCAGGCATCCGGCGCGCTCCGTCGCCTCCCGAAAGAGCCGCAGGCAAATGTTGCGCAAAATCCTGCCGCTCCGTCCCGACACGCGGCGGCAGTTGCGGCGTCGCCTCGGACAGACGGTCCACCGGCATTTCACACAGGGCCTCGTCCACACCCCAGTCATACTGGAGTTGAAGCGCGGCCAGCAGATCGGCCCGGCTCAGAACTGCCGACACATCACTGACTGGGGGCGTCATGGTTGATCCGTCCTGATGGCCTCTCACTCCGTCGCCACACAGACCCCAAAGGGATGCCGGTTGGCGTGGAGCCTCAAGAGGGCTAGAGTTTCTTCCATTATGCAGATCACACGCGGCTGGCCCAGATCATTCGAGGAATTTTCCCGCCCGCTCCGTCTGGTGCTTCCCGCTCTCGCGCTGGGCAGCGGCCTGACAGGGAGCGCGCTGGCCGCCCTGCCTCCCACCATAAAGCCCACCGTCAATCCGGAAAATTCCCTGACCGGCTGGATGCTGGCGGCAACGGTCATGATGGAACGCGGAGACGTTCCCGCCGCCAATCTGGCCCTCTCCCATGCCCTGCCGCTCGCACCGCATAACCTTCAGCTACAACACGACGCCCTGCGTTATGCCGCCATGGCCGGTCGTCAGACCGAAGCCGTCAAACTCGCCATCGCCCTGCCCGATCAGGGCGGTGGCAGCGATATCGGCACCCTCATTCTCGCGCAGGACGCCTTCGCCCGGCAAGACTGGGCCGCGATGCGCCGCATCCTCACCCGAAGTCCCCATCACGGTCCGCTCGTCACAATCGCAGCACCCGTTCTCATGGGCTGGAGCCTCGCCGCCGAGGGCCACCCCGACAAAGCCCTGAACCTGCTGGCGGAAGCCGCAGGGCAGCCTACGACCCGCAGGCTCTATCTGCTGCATGCGGCCATGGTGGCGGAACACCTGCCCACTCCCCTACTCGCCGGACAGCTCTATCACCGCACAGGAAACGCGTCCGGAGATCCACTGACGCTCCAGATCCTCTATGCGCAGCTCTATAGCGGCTGGCTCGAACGACATGGCCACCACAAGGAGGCCAGCGACGCCGTCGCCGCGCTGGGCGTAACCTCTCCGCTGGCTGCACTCGTCATCGGCCCGCTCCAGCAGGATCTTCAAAACCTTAAAAAACCAACGCCGGCACTCGGCGGGGCCGTTCTCAATCTTCAGATGGCCCTCATGATTACGGACGCCATCCAACAGGACGGCATTCCACGCGATCCAGCCATCATCGCCCTGCAACAGGCCATTTTCCTCGATCCCGGCCTGACACTCGCGCGCATCTTTCTGGCCGATACTTTCCGCGAAGCCAACCAGATCGCCAGCGGTCTGGCCGAACTAAACAGTATTTCGCCGTCCGATCCCCTTGCTGCCCTGGCCGCACAGGAACGGATCAACCTTGCCCTGCGCTCAGGAGACCTCGCACAGGAAGCCGATGCCCTGCACCGCGCTCTCGTCCTACGTCCCGAGAATCCGGAATTCCTGATCCAGCTTGCCGAAGTCGAAGACCAGCGCGGCCATCATACAGACGCCATCGCCCTTTATACCCGCGCGCTCAAGGCCTCCCCACCCCGCAAAGAAATCCTCTGGCCCATCCTGCTGGGCCGCGCGATGGCCGCTCAGGAAAGCGGCAACTGGCCGATGGTGCAGGACGACATGAAACATGCGCTGGAACTCGCTCCGGACCAGCCCGAAGTCCTGAACTTCGTCGGCTATGCCAATATCGAGCATGATACCGATCAGGCGCAGTCCCTCGCCATGCTGAAAAAAGCTGTCGACCTCCAGCCTGCGGATGCCTCCATTCAGGACAGCTACGCCTGGGCCCTTCTCAAATACCGCGCAGACCTCAAAACCGCGCTTCCCATACTGGTACAGGCCGCAGAACACGCGCCCGGCGATGCCGAAATCGGCTACCATCTCGGCGTCGCCTACTGGTATCTCGGACGGCACACCGAGGCACAGGACCAGTGGAACCAGTCCCTCGACGACAATCCCCAGCCGCAGGACCGAGCCCTTCTGCTACAGGCGCTCCAGAACGGCGGCCCCCATCTCGCAGCTTTCGAACAGAAACCATGACCTTCCCAGACGCCCCCCAAGCCACAGCACACGCCAAAATCAACCTGTTCCTGCACATCACCGGCCGACGCGACGACGGATACCACCTGCTCGACAGCCTCGCGGTTTTCGCAGGCGCCGCAGACCGCATCACGCTTGAAGGCCCCGCCGATACGATGTCGCTGACGATCGACGGCCCCTTCGGCCAAGGGCTGGAAGCGGACGATCAGAACCTCGTGCTACGCGCCGCCCGCGCCCTTCAGGCCAAGGCCGGCACAGCATTTAATGGCCTGACCGAATCCTTTCGTCTGAAGCTGGAAAAGAATCTGCCCGTCTCTTCCGGTATCGGCGGCGGTTCTGCGGACGCCGCAGGAACGCTGCGCCTGCTGGCCCGCGAATGGAACGCGGATCAGGCCACACTCTTTCCGATCGCCGAAAAACTGGGCGCAGACGTTCCCGTCTGTATCGCGCAGCGTCCGGCTCGGATGCAGGGGATTGGAGAAATCCTCGCACCGGCCCCGGTCCTGCCTGATGCGGGCCTCCTGCTTGTCAATCCCGGCGTCGGCGTTTCGACACCCGAGGTCTTCCGGGCCTTCGCCGCGGGCGGCGGCATTACGGAGCGGCCTCAAGCCTTCCTGCCCACCCGCTGGGACAGCGCAGAAGCCATGGTCGCCGACCTGAACGCCACAACCAACGACCTTCAGGCTCCGGCCCTGTCACAATGCCCGGTCATCGGCACTGTTCTGGCGTCCATCGGCAGCCTTCCCGAGTGTCTTCTCGCGCGTATGAGCGGTTCAGGCGCCACCTGCTTCGGCATTTTCCCCAATCCCGACAGCGCTAAGAATGCCGCACGGATCCTGAACGAACAGAGCGCGCGTCTGAATTGGTGGACATGGGCCGGAGGCTTCCATCACACTGGGTCTTCAACCTGATCACATCACAACCGGGCAGGGAGCCGAACATCATGACAGCCCCACGCATGCAGGTCACACGTTCCGAAGACGGCAAGACGGCCATCCTGTCCTTTCTTGAAGGCAGCGGCGTTTCAGGCAGCCTGTCTCTAGACGAGACCCAGTTGTCCCAGCTGATCACAAGCCTGGGTCTGGCTCATGCCGCCCTGATCGAAAAACGCCCGCCAGCCCCCATTGCAGGCGCGCGCTTTACGCCGGTCTACACCACAAACTGGGCCCTTCAGATCGATGCCCTGACCGAAGGATCAATGCTGGCGTTCCAGCATCCGGCCTATGGGCCGGTTGGTGTTGTCTTCGGCCCTCAGGACGTCGAACAGATTATTCACGGCCTGCAAAAACAGCGCACCATGATCCGCTCGAACCCTCAGGATGCCAGCACACCAAGCTGATCTCTCAGAAGAGTTCAACCTCTCCGGAACTTACTGCCGGTTGGGGGGCTTCCGCCAGCAGACGCTGACGGATCTCTCCCATCGTCAAACGATCCACAACTGACCGCTGAACCTGCACAGTCTCTACCTCAGGCTCACGGCTCAGCCCTGCACAGCAGCTCGCCACCTGATCCAGAACCTGGGCGATCCTGTCGAAATCCTGCAACTCCAGAGGATTTTCTCCCAGAAGCGCCTTCAGACAGACGGTCTCCAGTCTGCGCAGTTCCTGAAGACTGACGACGAGCTGTACACCAAGCCCTTCAAGGACCTGAGGCAACGGAAGTCCCTTCGAAGCCTCAAGCACCGCAGATCGGCCCGAAAACAGCTTCGATGCGGGATTTAAGCGAGCTGGCCGTAAAAGGCTTGGCCAGAAAATTGTTCACGCCCTCCGCGATCGCCTGCTGCACCAGTTCCTTGCTCGCCTGCCCGGTCAACATGATGAAACCTGTTTTCGCAGTGCGCGCATTGCTCCTGACGGCCTTCAAAAGCTCAAGCCCGTCCATGTCCGGCATGTTGAAGTCCGAAATGATAAGATGAACCGAATTGCTCTTCAGATGCTCCAGAGCCTCTACCCCGTTGCGGACGCCGGCAATCTGCACAAAACCGATCTGGGCAAGCGTATTGCGCAGGATCGAACGGATAGAGGTCTGGTCGTCCACAAGGAGCACGGACATGGAAGATGCGGAAATCATGGATACGTCTCCAGAGAACGGCGTTCACAAAGATTGAGAATAGCGGGGCCAATGGCGGATAGCGGAAGCTGCGTGTCCACCGCACCCAGTTCAAAAGCAGCGCGTGGCATGCCATAGATGACAGAACTTGCCCGGTCCTGACCGATCGTACAGGCACCGGCATGACGCATGGCCAGCAGACCCTGCGCGCCATCGCACTCCATCCCGGTCAGGATGACGCCCACAGCATTTTTCCCCACTGTGGCGGCAAGAGAATAAAACAGTTCGTCCACGGATGGCCGATGCCCGTTAACGGGGGGCGCCGTTACCAGTTGGCAGACATACTCACCGGGGCGCACCCCACCCCTGATACGCAGATGACGCCCCCCACCGGGCGCGACATACACAACACCCGGCTTCAGCACATCGCCCTCTTCCGCCAGCCTGACATCCGGTTTCACAACCCTGTCCAGACGGCGCGCAAAGCTCTCGGAAAACTGTTTTGGCATATGCTGTACGATGACTGTCGCGGGGCAATCCTTCGGAAAATGCTCGAGCACATCCGTTAGAGCTTCCACGCCACCGGTCGAGGCACCGATGCCAACGACAGTTCCGGTTTTCGTGGCAGCCATCACTCTGGCTCCCAAACTCCCCCCTACCGATACGGCAGGTTGCCCTTTTGTGGCGCCTGCTCGAACAATCGCGTCTCCCAACCCGGCAAAGGGCTCCTCTCCGCTCCCGAGCGCCATTTTCGAATACCACTCGGCAGCCCCCATCCGGAGCGCCTGCTCCACCAGCCCTTGATGACTGGAGAGACGACCCGACACCATCACTACAGGCATCGGGCGCAACCGCATGATCTTTTCGAGAAACTGCAATCCATTCATGGACGGCATTTCGTAATCAAGCGTCAGCACATCAGGATTCAGCCGCACGATCAGATCGCGTGCCTCAAAAGGCGTTCCAGCCGTTCCAACAACCTTGACGCGGAGATCACGTTTGAGAGCTGCCGCGATCAGCGCCCGCGTTGTCAAAGAGTCGTCGACGACCACGACCGTCAAAGGCTTTGAACCACTCATGGAGACATCTCTCCGGTCGAAACCTTGCGATAGGCATTATACCCAATGCTTTCCATTCCAAAGCGTTCAGGATGAGCAATACGTTCCGAATGTCCCAGATAAAGCTCACCACCTGGAAAAATGCGCGCCGAGAGATTGCCCCAGAGCCTGTCCTGAGTTTCCCGGTCGAAATAAATCGCGACATTCCTACAGAAAATGGCGTGAAACCGCGATGAAAACGGCCATGGCTCCACCAGATTGAGGCGGCGAAACCGGATCATGTCCCGAATTCTTTCAGACATGACGACCCGATTGCTTTCGAGCCGACAGAACGACAGCACGCCGGCCTCAAACAAGGCTTCCGCTTCCACAGAATTATAACTGCCCAGCTTGGCCTGACTGAGGATGTCGGCATCAATATCTGTCGCCAGAATCTTTGCTTTCAGTCCCGAAATGCCAGACAGACACTTCAAGACTGTCATAGCGATGGAATAAGCTTCTTCGCCGCTCGAACAGGCTGCCGACCAGATCCTGAGTTCCTCGCCACGTTCAATGCGCGAGTATAATTTCTGGCGCAATAACTGCTCAAGATACGCAAAATGATGCTTTTCCCGATAAAAGCTGGTAACGTTTGTCGTCAGCGCCGAAACAAGATGATTTCTTTCATTAACTCCGGCGCCACTTACCAGAAAATCACAATACTCATCAAAAGAGCCAAACCCTTCCTGCCGGACACGGCGTGAAATTCTCGAATAAACAAGACTTTTCTTCTTATCCGATAGAGAAATTCCAGCAGATGTCTTGGCAATCCCTGCAATAATCCGGAAATTTTCGTCCGATATCTCCTGTTGGTCCTGAAGCTCCATCACTGTCATTGCAAACTTCCTTCAAACAGCGAGGCCACATTCACAGAAAAAACCAGACGCCCTCCCAAGGACAGAATGCCGTTTGAATAGTATTTGAGATTATCGCTGGAAAGCTCTGGTAGGGGTCGAAAGTCTTCTTCGTCAATATCCGAGATATCCGTCACATTCGAAACCGAAAAACCAATAATCTTCTTGTCGTCTTTCAGAAAAATAATAGCCTTTTTTTCATCGTTATCATCAGAAACCCCCATCATCTGGGCCATGTTCACAAGCGGGATCACGGAACCCCGGACATTGACCACTCCCTCCACAAAAGCCGGAGCTGCCGGAAAAGGCGTCGCTTTCGCCCATTCCTTGATTTCCTTCACGGCAGAAATCTGAACAGAAAATTCCTGGCTCCCCAAGGAAAAGACCAGAGCTTTTTCCATGATCATACCCTTTCCTCCAACGAACCTTCCCGTTTTTTCAGAAGCTCACCAAAGAGAAATTCAACGTCCAGAATAAATGCCACGTTCCCATCCCCAAGAATGGTCGCCGTTGAAAAGCAGGCGATTTTTCTATAGTTGTCTTCAAGATTCTTTACTACAAACCTTGAATGATCAATGATTTTATCAACAATAAATGCAAGTTTTTCTTCGTTTTCATTCTCAATGACAAAGCATATCTTCTGATTCAGTCCATCAGAAGACGTTCCAATAATATCAGAGGCATAAATCACGGATAAATAGCCGTCCCGATAAGGATATCCGTATTTCCCTTCTCCAACATGAAAAGCTTTTTTCGCGTCGAAGATAATTGTCTCAAGGACGTTATTGACCGGAATTACAAAATCCTGGCCTTCGGCCTTGAAAATAATTCCTTCAATAACTGACAACGTAAACGGCAGTGAAATCGAAAACGTTGTCCCCTTTCCTTTAGCAGAGCTAATAAAAATCCTCCCGTTGATCTGCTGAAGACTCTGCTTGACCACGTCCATTCCCACGCCGCGTCCCGAAACATCGGTGACTTCTGCGACAGTGGAGAAACCGGGCTCAAAAATCAGGGAATAAATTTCCTCCCGATCCAGTCTTTGACCTCTTTCAATAATCTTTTTTTCAACCGCTTTTTCGTAAATCCTGTCGGCATCCAGACCAGCGCCATCATCCTGAATTTCGACGATGATCCGCCCAGAGCGCTGAAACGCCCGAAGTCTGAGCAGCCCTTCCGGATCCTTGCCAGCCAGCGATCTGGCCTGGGGACTTTCGATACCATGATCAATCGCATTACGGACCATATGCGTCAGAGGGTCGGACAGCTTTTCGAGAATGGAACGATCCACCTCAGTGTCTTCTCCCTCCAGCACAAGCCGAACCTGCTTTTCCGTAAGCCTTGCCGTCTCGCGGACGACCCGGCCCAGCTTCTGAAAAACGGTTTTGATCGGATAGGCCCGCATGGTGATGACGTTTTCCTGAAGCTCGTGAATAAGCTGCTCCTGCGCCGTCACGACATTTCCCAGAACAGAATCTCCGTGAACCTTGTTACGCCGCATCTGTGATTGGATGGCACCCTGATTGATCACCAGCTCCCCAATCAGATCGACGAGCTTGTCGATCCGCTGGATGTCGACACGGACAGTCGCGGATTCCTTGCGCTCAGCAGGCTTCTTGATCTGAAGGTCTATTTTTTCTTCAACCTCCACAGGCAGAGATGCGGGGCCGTCAGTAACATTGTCGGCTAAGAGCCTAACCGTCGCTTGAAGATCGTCTCCGGACCATTCGAAAATTTCCTCGATGTCACCACGCGACTTCTGAGTTTCCAGCAGGAGATTCCACGTCAGATAACTCCGTCCAGGTGAAATATCGCCAATCAGTGGAACCGCGTCAGTATCCACTTCAACCTGAAGCGCCCCCAGTTCCTTCAATGCGATCAGAATATTTCGGACATCATCGCCGCGTTCGTAAAACTCAGTCGTTACTTTCAGGGAAATCGAAAACCGCTGGTCGACCGGTGCCTCGATTTCAATTTTGACTGGCGCAAACGCCATTCCAAAGATGTCATCCATCTCGACATCCTCGGGGGACGGCTCCGGTTCGGGCGCTCCTGAATCAAGATATCGCTCCAGTTCAGCCACAGTATCGGAGGCAGCCTCACAGGCCGTCCCTTCATTTTTAAAAGCTGTCACGATATCGAACAGAGCATCCTTACACTTTAAAAACGTCGCGATGCTCTCAGTTGTGACGGACAAGTCTCCTGACCGAAACAGGTCAAGCACACTCTCAAATAGATGGGAGAATTTTACCAGCTCCTCCATCCCAAAGGCCGCTGCTCCCCCTTTGATGGAATGAACGCACCGAAAGATCGTGTTGATTTTTTCTTTGTCTTCCCGCTCATCGCTCAGCGTCGTCAGTTCTTCTTCAAGGAGAGCGAGCTGTTCGTCGCACTCGTCAAAGAAAATCTGTCGGATGGCATCCATATCATCCGTAAACTCTGTCGCACTCATGCGCTGACCCGCCTGACTGCCGCAAGCAGTTTAGGGCCGTCAAATGGCTTGACGATCCATCCTGTCGCTCCGGCCTCGCGCGCAGCACGCCGAAGCTCATCACCAGATTCCGTCGTCAGAAAAATGATCGGAACAAATTTTGTTTCATCCCGAGTACGCAGGGCCTGCGTCAGTTCCAGACCGTTCATACGCGGCATGTTCAGATCCGTTATGATAACGGCAGGGGAAAATCCCTTGATCTTTTCCAGAGCATCCACGCCGTCTTCAGCCGTTTCGACGTCGTATCCGCCTCCGCGAAGCTCACGACTGACCAGATCCCGCATGGTTCTGGAATCATCGACAACCAGAATATTCATGCTGCGCCTTCCCCCTTGAGGAGAAAATCTCCGCCAAACAGGGTAAGATTTTCTTTCATTTCATCGGAGACGTTTCTGATTTCAAAAGACGTGCCCAGCGTCTGCGCAGTCGCAAATGCGGAGACCAGCAATTGAAAGCAGAGTCCCCCAACACGCTGCACACTCTCTCCATCCAGAAGAAAAGCGCCCTCCTGTTTTTTCAGAAGTTCTGAAAACGGAACCGCATATCTGGTATCCAATATTTCAGGGAGAATGAGGGCGTCCATTACCGGAATTCCTCCCAACCTTCATCAGACGTCTGAAAAGGACTTTCTCCCCACTGCGTGGTGGCAGGTGACAGAATGGAGTCTTCTTTTGCCAAGCCAAACGGGTCATCACCATAATCCTGCAAGTGAAACCGCTGGAGGCTTCCTACAAGTTCCTTGGCTTCCGCACTCAGATTATGACTGGCAGCCGTGGCTTCTTCGACCATTGCGGCATTCTGCTGAGTATTTTGATCCATCTGGCTGACCGCAACGCTGATTTCCGAAAGGTCATTCGCCTGGCTCCGTGCAGCCGTAGCAATTTCACCGATCAGAACACTGATTTCACTGACGTTCTCCACGATGGATTTCATCGCGACCCCCGTCTCTTCGACCAGAGAACTGCCACGACTGACCTGCTGTGTGCTGGAGGTGATCAGCCCCTTGATTTCCTTGGCCGCATCCGCTGATCGCTGCGCCAGCGCACGAACCTCGGCCGCGACAACCGCAAATCCCTTACCCGCGTCCCCCGCTCGGGCAGCTTCGACACCGGCATTCAGCGCCAGCAGATTTGTCTGAAAAGCAATATCGTCAATCAGCCCGAGAATCTGTGCGATATGGATGGACGATTTCTGAATGTCCTGCATGGCTGCCGTAGCAGCCATCATCACTTCTCCAGATCTTTCTGCACGATCACGCGTCTGACTGGCGACTTCGCTCGCATGAACCGAGGCAGCAGCCGTCTTGCGGACGGTTTCCGTGACATTGCCGACAGAAATCGTCGTTTCTTCAAGACGCGCAACCTGAAGTTCCGTACGACGGGCCAGATCGTCTGCCGCGGATGCAATTTCAGCAGACCCCGATGAAATCGTCGAAATGCTGTCGTTCAGCGAAACCATCACTTTCTGAAGGCTCAACGCCGTTTCGTTGAAATCCTGCCGCAGTCGGTCGTAGCGGGGAGGCAAGGCCTCTTCGAGGCGAAATCCCAGTTCACCATCGCGCAGATTCGCCATGGCATTCCCAACAATCTCAATCACCCGCTCATGTTCGGCAGCTTCCTGCTGGGCCGACTGCCGTGCGTCTTCAGCTTCGATCCGAACAGCGGCAAGCGCAGACTGCGCCTGAGATGCCAGGATTTCACTTCTCTCGGAATTGGTGCGCGCCTCGCCCAGCATGACCTGTAACCGGACCAGACTGGCTTCATGAGCATCTTTCGGCAGGGTCCCTTGGGCGGCAAGCTGCCTGACAGCCCCTGTCAGAGCATCCCCGCGTCCCGCGACCTGAACAAACGCAAAAATTCCCGAAACGACAAACAGTCCAAGAAGCGCGATTTCAGGGACAAGAAACGCCCTGGCAGATGCAGCAGAGAGGCCGCTCACCTTCATCCCCCAGAGCACCCCACAGACTCCGACGATTACAGGAATGGCAAATATCAGAAGCAGCCGCCGACGCAGCAGGAAACTCCCTTGTACGGGAACAGAGCGTATGTCGGACATGCCAGGCTGTCTCTCCAGAAACACAGATCACACCATGCCGGCCACAGGCAGCCGGCCAGATAATCTCCTTCCTAGAGAACAGTTGATTGAAACTCCGTTAATGCGCCTCCAGACAGTCTCAGTAAGAGGGGGCCGGAATATCGACATCGTGCTGAACAAACATCTGGTTGCCGTAACGGGGGATCCAGATCCGGTAATGTTTCAGAACATCCGCCCCGAGGAGCGCATCCGTATCGGGCAACCCTCCCCCCACTTTCAGAGAGACATCGTGAAAAACGATATCCCCCACCTGAAGTGTCTCAAAATGATGGAGATAATTTTTCACAGGATCTCGCGTCAGCCCATATCCGGTTGAAACAGGATCTTTTTCCAGCATCGCACGCGTCACACCCGCTGCCCGGGCCGCGTCCAGACTGATCAGGGTGGTCGAGGCTCCCGTATCCAGCGTTGCATCAACCGGATGGCCGTTCAGACGTATTTCCAGCGTGGTTTTATGGCCTTCATTATAGATATGGCTGATCGGCACGACGTGGATATGCCCCTCCCATCCCGGCGTGGGGATATCACAGTCTTCCGTCTCAACCAGCCGGACACGGTGTGAAGGCATGTCCACAATCGTATCGTAGCGCCCAAGAAAATCACGCCCGAACACCCCCACGACCGGAAGGCCAGCAACCTTCCCGACAAATTTTCCGGCACCGGCAACTGCGATGTTGGTGGCTTTGGAACTCCCCATGTCCAGCGTGTCGATCGTCACGACACGCCCATAGTCCTGACCTCCGACACCATGGATCAGAACCGTTCTCCCCATATCATTCAGACCCAGAGGTTCGACAAAGCTCTGTCCAACCGTCGTGGCGAACGCCCCCGTATCGACAATAAGTGCAACCGGGTGCCCGTTGATCGCGGCCCGCACGATCGGGCTACCCCAGTCATTCAGCACCGGCATGTTCCCGCTCGTGATCAGCTTGCACTGGTGCGGCCCCGTCTCGCACCCGGCCAGCACCGTCCCCAGAAACAGCAGTGCCGCCAGTCGTCCCAACTTCATGAGGCTCTCCCGCCTGTATCGTTCCGTTACACAGGACACACCCCTTTCCTCCCAGGCAAGGCAGTTTTTTGATCCGAAAGGCTTTTTTTTGAAAAAACCCTCTTGTCACCCCACAGGCAGGCTGATACATCACCGCCACCGACCAAGAGGAAGCCAAACAGCTTCCAGACGGAAGGTCCCAAGACACTGAAAAGTGTCTCTGCGGGTGTAGCTCAGTTGGTTAGAGCGCCGGCCTGTCACGCCGGAGGTCGCGGGTTCGAGCCCCGTCACTCGCGCCACTCCTCTTATGGAGTTGGCCGCATTCTCCAAAAAAAAACTCAGAAGAAGCCACTGCCCGTTTTTAGGGAAGACTATGCTGTTCTTCATTCTGAAATGCCTGATTTCAGGGCTCCTGATTGCCGCCGCCTCCAGTATTGCGCGGCGCTATCCCGGCTTTGGTGCGCTGATTGCGTCCCTGCCGCTCGTATCAGTTCTGGGCATGATCTGGCTGTGGCTGGAAAAGCCGGACCGCATCGTCATGAGCCGTCATGCGGAAGCGACATTCTGGTATGTGCTGCCCTCGCTGCCCATGTTTCTGCTGATCCCGCGACTGCTCCGGGCAGGGCTGCCGTTCTGGTTCGCCCTATTGGCAGGATGCGCGCTGACGATCGTTCTGTATCTCTGCACGACATGGGCACTCGCCCGTTTCGGTACAGGCGGCTGAGACAGGCCCTCAGCCCGCCTCTTCCAGATAGACGTCCAGAACCTCGTCTGGCGTGCCGTCCATGCGGATATGTCCGTTCTCAAGCCAGATGACGCGCGTACACCATTGCCGCATGATCTTGGGCTGGTGCGTGGACAACACAAGAATTTCTGCCTGCTGGACAAGTTCCTCAAGGCGCGCCTTGGCCTTGTTCATGAACACCCCGTCCCCCGCGAGAAACCATTCATCCATCAGAAGGATCTGTGGAGAAGACGCCGTTGCCAGACCAAAGGCCAGTCGGACACTCATGCCCGCACTGTAAACCTTCATTGGCATGTCCATATAAGGACCGAGTTCGGCAAAATCCTGTACGTCCTGCTCGATCCGCTCAATCTGCTGGCGTGAGAGGCCCTCATAGCGTCCCTTGAGGCGAATGTTTTCACGCCCCGTCAGTTCGGGATTCATGCCCAGACTGCTGTCCAGCAGCGTCCGCATCGTTCCATCAAGCTGTACGCGTCCCGCAACAGGTTCGTAAATGCCCGCAAGCGCACGCAACAATGTGGTTTTTCCGGCGCCGTTGCTGCCGATCAACCCCAGCCGCTCGCCGGAATTCAGCGTGAAACTGATCTCCCGCAGCACGCTCACGATCGTGCGCTCCCGCAGATCATGCATCAGATGCGCCGAAGGCGATGATGGCGCAAACCGGGCCAGCGTTTTGCCGACCTGCCGCTTCAGGGAGCGGCTCTGCCCATGATACAGCGGAAAATCGATACAGAGGCGATCAACAACAATACCGGGCATCAGATCAGATCCAGTAAGGAATGCGCGACCGCATCCGGCAGAACAGAATGGCCGCCAGAAGCCACAGAAGCACACTGTGCCCAAGAGCCGCTTCCCAGACGATGGACTCCACCGTCTGGCCCAGAAGCGGCGCACGCACGATTTCAAGCAGCGGATAAAACGGATCAAGCAACAGATAGTGCCGTCCGGTCGTGATCAGTTCCGGCTTCCAGATCACCGGCGTCACGAAAAAGAAAATCTGCATCAGAGACGCCACGATGGGCGCAATGTCCCGAAACCGCGCGCCCAACATCCCGATCAGCAGAATGACGCAGAAACTGTCCACGATCCAGAGCGGCAGACTGAACAGCAGGCTCCAGATCTGCTGCGGCCAGACATGGAAGACCGCAAACACGACGACAACGACAACCATGTTATGCAGCAGAATCAGCAGATTCCTGACGATCACCTGCGTGACCGGCAGACTGACCGGAATCCGCATCGCATGGAACAGGGATGTGCTCTGCGTAAAGACTGTTCCCGCATCGTTGATGACAGTCCCGCCATATCCCCACAACACGATCGAAAGTGACAGGAACGGCAGATAGGCTTTCAGATCCATGTGGAAGAGATAGCCGTACACCACCCCCATCGCGCCAATCATGACAGCCGTGGACAGCGTCAGCCACAGCGGCCCCAGAATGGAGCCGCGATATCGCATCTTGATATCCAGCCAGCCGAGCGTCACGGCCAGCGGCAACAGCCGCAGGCCCGCCTGCAGATCACTCCACGCGGCGCGGACGAGCCCCCAGCCGCGCAGAGGCTCAAGGGTCAGAACAGGAGAACGGGCATTCATGTCTTCCATGCGCCTTCCCTACCATGAAAGCAGGCGCTGCCCATCCCCCTTGCCCGCGAA
The DNA here is from genome assembly GCF_018256175.1 of Gluconobacter sp. Dm-44. NCBI lineage: Bacteria > Pseudomonadati > Pseudomonadota > Alphaproteobacteria > Acetobacterales > Acetobacteraceae > Gluconobacter > Gluconobacter sp. Dm-44. Next base: position 618,438 of record NZ_JAERLZ010000001.1, read on the forward strand.
ACATCCCACTTCGCAGAACACCTTCAGCCCGACATGATGATTTCCCTTGCATCCTGCGCCAACCTCGCCGACATGCTGCGGTCATGTCTTATGCAGTGAAGGAAATGTTCGTGACCCTCCAGGGCGAGGGTGCACAGACAGGCCGTGCCTCGGTGTTCTGCCGGTTCGCGGGCTGCAACCTGTGGTCGGGCCGCGAACAGGATCGCGCCACCGCCGCCTGTACGTTCTGCGATACCGATTTCATCGGGACGAATGGCGAAGGCGGTGGCCGTTTCGACACCGCCGAGGCTCTGGCCGCCACCATCGCGGCCTGCTGGACCGGCACCGCCGATGACAGCGGTCGCCGCTATGTCGTTTTCACCGGCGGCGAACCTCTGCTCCAGCTTGATGATTCGCTGATCGCCGCCGTGAAGGCTCAGGGTTTTGAAATCGCCGTGGAAACCAACGGCACGATCGCAGCCCCTGCCGGAATCGACTGGGTCTGCGTCAGCCCCAAACCCAACAGCACGCTCGTCCAGACCGAAGGCGCGGAACTCAAGCTGATCTACCCCCAGCCGGAACTGCCGCCCGAACTTTTCGAGACACTGTCCTTTCGCCATTTCTGGCTTCAGCCCATGGACGGCCCCGACCGCATCGCCAACACACAGGCCGCCGTCGCATACTGTCTGCGCCACCCGCGCTGGCGCCTGTCGCTCCAAACGCACAAGCTGATCGGAATCCCCTGACCATGAGCACGAACACGGCCATCAGCAGCAACACCGCGCTCGTCCTGTTCTCCGGCGGGCAGGATTCCGCAACCTGCCTCGCCTGGGCCCTCTCCCGCTTCGACCGCGTCGAGACGGTCGGATACGCCTACGGACAGCGCCACGCCATCGAACTCGAATGCCGCGACACCCTGCGCGAGCAGATGGCCGCGTTTTCGCCAGAGTGGAAAGCACGCCTCGGCGACGATCACACGATCGACCTCGCCTCCCTCGGCGCGCTCTCCGAAACGGCCCTGACCCGTGAAGCCGAGATCGGACTGAGCGAAAACGGTCTGCCCAACACGTTCGTGCCGGGCCGCAACATCATTTTCCTGACTTTCGCCGCCGCCCTCGCCGTTCGCCGCAATGCGCGCCACATCGTCACCGGCGTCTGCGAAACCGACTATTCCGGCTATCCGGACTGCCGCGATGATACGATCAAGGCCCTTCAGGTCGCCCTGAACCTCGGCATGGACCAGCGTTTCGTGCTGCATACGCCGCTGATGTGGATCGACAAGGCCCAGACATGGGACCTGACCGAGCAGCTTGGCGGCCAGCCCCTCGTGAACCTGATCAACCGGGACAGCCATTCCTGCTACATGGGCGACCGTACGCACCAGCATGACTGGGGCTATGGCTGCGGCACCTGCCCGGCCTGCAACCTGCGGGCCGACGGATGGCGCCGCTACCAGCAGAGCCGTCATGGAGGCGCCGTATGACCGCCGAACTCGTCTTTACGCGGCGTTTCTGCATGGGCCATAGGCTCATTACCGGATCAAGCGAACGCTGCGCCATCCCGCATGGCCATAACGAATATGTCCGCGTCACGCTGCGTCCGGCCAAACAGACCCGACTGGACGGTCATGCGAACATGATCCTCCCCTTTGCGGACGCCAAAACGCGCTGGCACCATTTTGTGGACAACAGCCTCGATCACGCGCTCCAGCTTTCGGAAACAGACCCGCTTCTCGCATGGTTCCGCGCCAATGAACCCGAACGCGCCAGCCGGATCGTCGTCACGCCCGGCGACCCGACAACGGAACTGATGGCCGCCCTCATGCTCGCCAAACTGACCGCCATTCTCGCGGATCAGGGCGACATTCTGCGCGTTCATGAAATCGAACTGGAAGAAACCCCCACCAACACTGTGCGCCTCGGCGGCAATCCGCAGCATTACCTGCCCGCCGTCTCAAGGCCCCCGGAACAGTGCTGGTGGAATAAAGCGGACGCCAGCATTTCCTGACGCCCGCACCAAGCTTCAGGCCTTATGGACCGAAGCGTCGTAAATTTCCCCGATCACCTCTCCCAGCGCAGCATCGAACTGTGCATCATCCATCTGATGCCGCAGATCCCCGATCAACGCGCGAGAGAAGCTCGCAATCATCCGGTGATTGTGCCGCAGCTTCTCGCAGGCCTGATCCAGCGGATAGCCTCCTGACAGCGCCACAACCCGAACCATCCGCGGATCACGCGCAATATCGTCATAGAGGTCCGCAACTTCCGGAATCGTGACCTTCAGCATGGTCCGGGCGTCCTCGGGCAGTTTTTGCAGCTCTTCAAGGACATAATCATGCAGAAGCTGCTCACACGCGGCCTTGTCCGGGCTCTTGATAAGCACTTCCGGCTCCAGAATAGGCACCAGCCCATGTTTGCGAACCTGTTCGGCCACCGCGAACTGCTGGCGAACAATGGCCCGGATGCCGCTTTCGGATGGCAGGCGGATCGTTGAACGTTCTTTCGTTCCATAAACGCCCAGCTTGGCCGCACGCGCCAGCAGGGCATCCAGATCGGGCATCGGCTTCATAAGCTGAACGCCGTCCGCTTCCGCCTCCAGCCCCTTGTCGATCTTCACAAACGGCACGACGCCTCGTTCGCGCCACAGATAGGCCGGAACAGGCTCACCGTTCACGTCGCCGTCCATCGTGCGCTCGAACAGAATGGCGCCGATCACCTTGTCGCCCGTAAAGGAAGGCGCCGTGATGATCCGAACCCGCATGTCATGCATGAGCGCGAACATCTGGCTTTCGTCCGAATAGTCGCTCTCGGCAATACCATACTGCTTCAGCGCGCCCGGCGTGGAACCGCCACTCTGGTCCAGAGCGGCAATAAACCCGCCTTTGTCGGCCATCTGTGACATCATCTTGTCTGCGGTGCTCATCAAGATCCCCTTCGATACAGGAAAACCATCACCGCTCCCGAAGGACCCCACGGATCACCCCGCCTCGCAGTGCGTTTCCCGACACAGTCCAATCGCGCCGATGCCCGGAATGGTTCCTGCCCGACAGCTGCGGAAAGTCATAGCGCACCCCCGACACCCGATGAAGCGACTCACCGCTCACCAAATCAGGATCAGCCGTCTTCAGAGCCGTTCTGACCATTTTCATAAAGCGCCAAAAACGCCTCGATATCGTCGCTCATCAGCGCTCCGCAGCGCTCTTTCACCAGAGTTTCCGGCCATTCCCACCAGGCCAGCACCAGAAGCCGCGCAATGATGCTTTCGGGAAACCGGTACCGGATCACTTTTGCCGGATTACCCCCCACAATCGCATAAGGCGGCACCGATTTCGTCACGAGCGCCTGCGCGGCAATCACGGCCCCGTCGCCAATCGTCACGCCCGACATGACCGTAGCCTGCGCTCCAATCCAGACGTCATTGCCGATCACGACCTCTCCCTTGCTGGAGTGATCGTCTTGCCCTTCGTCGGCAGCAGGCCAGAAATGCGAGAGCGTTTTGAACGGATAGGTGCTCACCAGATCGGCCCGGTGATTCCCCAGAATGATCGTGACACCGGGTCCGATCGAACAGTAGTCGCCAATCCGCAGTCCGGCCTCTCCGGCTTCCAGAACAGTAGGAACGCCGTAAGTATGCGGGCCTATCTCCCAACCCCACTCATCCTGCTGATACGCCAGCGCATAACGTGTCAGGGCCTGAAAGGCGCGATTTCCAAACGACATGGACTCATTCCTTCATGCTGATGCCTGCGGAAAAGCCGAAGCCAAACACAAAGAACCGCAGCCGGAAGGCCAGCATGCCCCTGCCGTACCGGAAGTCCATGCGCCTCGAGAAAACGTGATGTCAGACGTTCAACCAAGGCACTCTTGCTGGCTCAAGCCCGAGAAGCGCCTTCGCCTTGCGATTACAAGCCCCGCTCAGACTGTTCTGATAATAGACGCTCTCTTCTCCGCCATGCCTGACAGTATCGGCCTCATCCACATGCGGCGGAGCATCGGCCCCAACCCACGCCGCATAGGCTGGCAACCATCGGGACAGCGCGGTCGGCTGATCATCAACCACGTTATAGACCCCAGCAGGTGCCTCCAGAGCCGCAACCGTTGCCTGCGCCGCATCGTCCACATGAATGAACGAAAACACGCCCCGCCCGGCTCCAATCACAGGCACCTCACCCTTGCGGACATGCAGGCTGAACGCACCATCCGGCCAGTACCAGGTGCGCGGCCCGTAGAAAAACCCGTATCTAAGCGCGACACCGTCCATGACGCCATCACCCAGAACGCGCCGTTCCAGCATTTCATACATCCGCGCACTCTCCCCGATCCCGCCGGGAGCCTCCGTTCTCAACCGCGAGTCTTCAGTCGCAAGTCCTCCCTCACCATTCAGGTAAAACCCGCAAGACTGCTGCACATAACGTCGCACACCTACAGCCCGGGCAGCATCATGAAGATTGCCCCCGCCCGCCAGACGCAGCACCCGATCCCCAGGCAGCCTTTGCGCCAGATCGAACGGACTGGACGGCAGGGACGTCAACTGATCGATCACAGCCTCCGGCCGCACGCGCTCCAGAAGAGCGAACATCTCCGTCCGATCCAGCGCATTCCCCACCACCGGCCGCGCGCCAAGCTCCTGAATGATGGAAGCATTTTCAACCCGACGCACCATCCCCCAAACCTCATGCCCGGCCTTCACCAGACGCGCGATCAGAGGGCGCCCCACAGCACTGCTTGCCCCGGCCAGCAGAATTTTCATGATCCGGCTCCTTCAGACGTCACTTCGCAGGCAAGACGAACGGCGCAGCCTTGTCCTTGACGAAAAACGCAAGAAAACGGGCAGGCTCGGTCTGGCTGGCATTGCGTCCGACGAGATGCACATCATCCGGCCCCTCAAAGAACGTCTGCCCCGGATGCAGGGTCACAGGCTTCCCGCCCCGAACCTGCATGACGACACTGCCCTGCAACACATAAACGAACACCGAAGCCCCATGCCGATGGATCGGGTCCGACCCGCCGGGCGGATAATCGACGGTCAGCATGGCTCCTTCTTTTCCCGGTATACCCGGCAGATCATGGGCCAGAAGCGGCGTGACCTTCGTCGCGGCATGAAGGGAAGACGTGCAGACGCACAAAGCCAAGGCGCCAAGCGCAATAAAACGACGCATCATTCTGTATCCCGATGTTGGATGTGAAAAAATCAGTCCGTATCCGCAGACCGCCGCTGCCGGACTTTACTGGTCCGGCGTGTCTGGGAGCGGTTCTCAAGCCATCCCTGCGCCTGTCCCAGAAACGCAGGAGGCGCCTTGTTCCGCATGGAGCCTGCAAGATCGGCCAGAGATGTCCGCGCCAGTTCCTCGCGCATGGTCTGCTCGGCCCGCAGCATGGCCGCATGAATGCTGCACACGCCTTTCGTGGCCCATTGCGGCGGCGCGTCATCGAACAGGACGCAGCGCCCGCGAATTTCCTGACAGTTAAAAAGGCTCTTCCGCCCCTCAGCCGCGTCCACAACATCCAGCACGCTGATCTGCGTCGGAGGGCGGCCCAGCCTGTAGCCGCCCCTCAGCCCTTCGGAAGCCGCAAGAATCCCGGCCTTCTCCAGCTTCGGAAGCTGCTTGGCGATAAAGGCCGCCGGAATGTCCTGAAGCTCCGCCAGATCCAGACTGCTGACCGGTTCGGGATGCTCCACGAGCCACAACAGGCTGTGCAGGACATATTCGGTGCTTGCGCCATAAAGTGCCATACGCAGACCATATAAGTCCGCGTTTTGATTCGCAAGTCATCCACGCGCAGAAACGCAGGCTTCAAAAGCCTTGAAAAATCATCCGTTTTTCAGATTGTCCCGAAATGCCCGGCGCGGATTATCCGCGTAGAAGGGACATAATCTCCATCCGGGCCGCATTGTCGTGCTGCCAGCTTCCCCGTGCGATGGACGTCACGGTTGTGGAACCGGGCGAGCGCACGCCGCGCATGCTCATGCACATATGCTCGGCTTCAATCACGACCAGCACAGCTTCCGGCGCCAGAACATCTTCCATGCCCTGCGCGATCTGGTCCGTCAGACGCTCCTGAAGCTGCGGTCGACGCGCAAAGCCTTCCACCAGCCGCGCAATCTTGCTCAGTCCCGTCAGACGGCCCCCCGCCGGGAGGTAAGCCACATGCGCCTTGCCATAAACCGGCAGCAGATGATGCTCGCACATCGAATGGAAGCGGATATCCTTGACGATCACCGCACCATGATGCCGGTCCGCCGAGAACTGCGTCTTCAGATGATCCCGCGGGTCCTGATGCAGCCCGCTGAACACTTCCAGATACATCTTCGCCACGCGTTGCGGCGTATCGAGCAGTCCCTCGCGCTCCGGGTTTTCACCCAGCGCCTCAAGAATTTCCCGCACGGCCCCCGCAATCCGCACTTCCGCATCCGCAGGCAGCGGCAACGCTCCCATCGGACGACGCTCCTCGGACGAGAGGCTCTCCTGATTGTCCGACTGATAGGCCGATGCAATGGCTACGGTCGTGGCGTTCAGGTTGGTCATGCGGGTTCAGGCTCCTCTATGCCCCAACGGCCCGTGCCATCAGGGACGCGCCGGGTCACATCCCCCGGGCTCCGCGGCAGGACTGCTAGCGCGTCCCGCACGCGACGTCCACCAATGACATGATCTGGATCAATTTCCGCCAGCGGTTCCAGCACAAAAGCCCGCTCGAACAGACAGGCATGCGGCAGCCTCAGAACCCGGTCCCGAACCTCCCGCGCGCCATAATAAAGAACATCAATATCCACGGCCCGCGCGCCCCAGCGCACGCCCGGCACACGTCCCAGCTCCGCCTCGATCGCCTTGCACTCCCGCAGGAGCGCATGAGGCGCCAGCGTCGTCCGTCCGGTCGCACAAATATTGACGAATGTCGGCTGCTCCACGCCGCCCCAGGGCGCACTGTCATACAGCGACGACACCTTCACGATCTCCAGCCCTCCCACAAGCGAAAGCCGATCCACAGCCGCCGCCAGAACAGCCTCCTTTTCTCCAAGATTGCTACCCAGAGAGAGCGCAACCTCGTAAACCCGGGCCTGTTCCACCACCACGGCCGTTCCCGACACCACATACGGCACCGGCGCGGACGGTTTGCGAACTTCAACCCGAACCCACTCCACACGCTCCAGCTTCGCCAGCACACTCTCCGCAATCCGCCCGGCGACCGTCTCGATGAGCTGAAGCGGTTTTCCGGTCACGATGTCCGACGCGATATCACACAGCGTCCCGTAACAGACGGCCTGTTCGTAATCATCTCCTGCAATCGCACCCGACAGGTCCGCACGGATCTCGATATCCACCACGAAACGCTGCCCAATCCGCGTCTCTTCGGGCAGGACACCATGATAGCCAAACAGACACAGATCCCGCACGAAAACGGAGGTCAGGGCAGGCACGATCATCGGACATCCTTCAAAATCTGGCGCATTTTCAACGCATCCACATGCTCGCGCACGTCATGCACCCTCAGCATCGCAGCGCCCAGCTCCACCCCATACAGATGGGTCGCCAGCGTCCCCGCCAGCCGCTCGGACGCCGCACGCCCCAGAAAATGCCCGAACATGGATTTGCGCGACACCCCCAGCAGAACCGGCAACCCATATTCGGTTCTCAAATCCCCCAACCGCGACACGGCCTCCACATTCTGCGCCTGCGTCTTGCCAAACCCCACACCCGGATCCAGCACGATCCGATCGCGCATAATCCCGACCTTTTCCGCCAGTTCCAGCGACCGATCGAAGAAACGCCGCCAGTCCGCCCGCAGATCCAGCGCCTCGTCCACGTCATGACGGTTATGCATCACAACCACCGTCGCGTCCGAATCCGCCACCACCGAAGCCATGTCCGGGTCCGCCTGCAACCCCCAGACATCGTTAATGACCGCCGCACCAGCCTCAAGCGCCCGCTTCGCAACGAACGCCTTGGTCGTATCCACCGAAACGGTCACCCCGTCCTCGACCAACTGCCCCACGACCGGTGCAAGACGCGCCCATTCTTCTTCCGCCGCAACCGGCACGAAACCCGGCCGCGTGGACTCAGCCCCCATATCCAGCAGGTCCGCCCCATCCGCCACGAGCGCCCGCCCATGGGCCAGAGCCGCTTCAGGCCGAAAAAAGCGGCCTCCGTCGGAAAAGGAATCCGGCGTGACGTTCACAATCCCCATGACCGCCACCTGCCCGTTTCCAAACCGGTTCATGCTGCCGTTCCCATCCACAGTCTCCACATATCTTTTCAGGACAGGTCCGCCACCCGGCGCCCCCAGAAGAGCGGTACGTCTTCCTCCGGAACCGGACGCCCCAGATAGAACCCCTGAACTTCCGTACAGCCCTGCTCCTGCAAATGGCGGCAATGCTCCGGCGACGAGACGCCCTCCGCCGTTACCGCGACGCCAAGATCCCGTCCCAGCGCAATCACATTCCGCACCACCGCCGCACTGCGCGCATCCTGCAACATGTCCTGAATAAAGGCCGCATCCAGCTTGATCTTGGAAAACGGAAACTGTCGCAGATACATCAGCGTCGAAAATCCCTTGCCGAAATCATCCAGCGCAATTCCAACACCCCTGAATTCCAGTTCGCGAAAAGCATGGTGTACACGGGGCCCCACCTCAAGCGCCTGCGTCTCCGTCACTTCGATCTGCAACCGGCACGCCTCCAGCCCCGTATGCGCCAGAACCTGGAAAATACGCCCCGCAATATCGGGGAGAGAAAAATGCGTCGCCGTCATATTGACCGAAACCCATAAGGGCACAGGCCAACGCCGCGCCGCCCGGCACGCATTTTCCAGAACCCAGAAATCGAACTCCAGCCCGCTTCCCGTCTCGGCAATCGTGTCGATGACCTTCCCGATCGACAGATTCCTCTGCCCTGCCCCTTTCCAGCGGGACAGCGCCTCAAATCCGATCACCATTCCGGTCTGGGCATTGACGATGGGCTGATACACCAGCGCGAATGCTTTTTGCCGCAAAGCCTGACGCACATCCCTGAACAGACTCTGCTGACGGCTTCCCGCCATCTCCTCGCACGGATCAAAAATGCTGTAACGCCCGACCCGCTCTCCCCGCGCATCCCGCAGCGCTGTCTCGACAGCCTCCACCAGCACCTCACCGTCACCGGTCGTCGATACCGCCATACCAATCGCGGGCTCCACGTCGATGACATCCCCGGCTATGCTAACAGCGCCGCTCAGCGTCAACAGGATCTCCAGCGCCAGCGCCTCAAGAAACTGGCGTTTCCGCTCGACCGGAATTCCTGTCACAACCGCCAGATCCATCGCGCCGTACCGCGCTACGAAACATTCCTCCGCGCCGTTCAGATCGTCAGGCACATTCCGTGCAAGACAGGCCTTCAGTCGCGAAAGGCTCTTCTGAAGAACCTCTGCAGCCTCGTCCGGCGTCACCACACGTCGCCGCCCGAGACTGAAAACATCCAGCGAGATGAGAACGACCACGAACGCCTGAGCGCCACGCATCGTCTCCAGAAGACTTTTCTGAAGATGCTCCTGACAGGCCAGCCGGTTCGGCAACCCGGTCAGAGCATCATGCCGCACGCGATGAAAATGCCGCTCCCGCACACGCTGGAGAGCCGTCACGTCGGCGCCCACTCCCAGATATCCCCGAAACACTCCGCCCCGGAACACCGGCTCTCCCGTCAGCATCCACCAGCGCGCGTCTGACCCGGCCACGGCCCGAACCACCAGTTCCCGAAACGCCAGCCGATGCGTCAGACAATACGCCAGATGTCGTTCTGAAGAGATCGAACCAGACTGATCAAAGCTGGCCGCGGGTATCTCCAGCAGGCTTGCCAGCGTCCTGCCCGCGATCTGCGTTTCATCACGCCCCAGAATCCGGCAAAGCCCCGCCGATGGGTTGCGCAGAACACCCGCCTCGTCCGTCTCCCAGAGCCAGCGCCCGGTCGGTGCCGCAGAGCGCCGCGTGAGAAGCGACAGGATATCTGCCTGCTCCCGCTGTTTCAGACGCGCCATCTGCATCCGCCACAACAGAACACCCACCAGCCGGCTGATCCCCACAACGAAAAGCCCGCACACCGTCGCCATAAGAAAGAACGACGCCGTAAACAGGACCGACCGGTAAAAACAGCCCTCCAGCAGCGCCCCATAGGCCCCTGCGATGATCGGGACGACCATGGCCTCAACGGCTCCACTCACCGGAGCGCAGAGCAGAAGGGGCGCCATCAGCCCAAAACACACACCAAGCGTCAGAAGATGGATGTCTTCACAATGCAGCCGAAACACCAGAATAATGAAAACGAACCAGACGAGCCCCAATGCCCCGTTCAACATCCGCAACGCCCTGCGGATCGCCGCGTAATCCGCAAAACTCCGCATGCTTCTGATGTTTGGCTGAACCCGGGAAAACCAGAGCAGTAAAGCGCCTTCGATCCCCACAAACAGGAAAAGGGCCAGCCACCAACTCGATGACCACACACCCAGCGCCACCACCGGCGCGCTCACCGCCTGCGCCAGAAGATGAATGGGAAAAAGGAGTCTCAGGGAACGCAGCTGCCCCCTGTTGAACGCAGTCTGAAAATACGCCGGAACCTGCGTCGCCTGAAAAAACAGGGCTTTTTTCAAAACGGGGGAACGGCTGCGGTTAAACACGCTCAAGACGGCCCATCGCACAACCAGCGATTGCCGGAACCACCGCCTCAGGCGCGTTCCCCCGGAAGGCCGCCGGTCCGGCTCCTCAGCACAGGGCCCGTCCTGACACCCTGCTGCGCCAGAAACCCCGGATCCCCGTTCCCCACCAGCGCTGCTCCCCGCGCCGGACTGTCTGTCGTCTTTCATACACCATCATACCAGTGGAGCACGTCAAAAGTCCGAAACGACTTCGTCAGGATCAGAAGAAGGCCGTTTCACGAAAACAGGAAAACCATACCGGCAAATACGCGCTTGCCAAACCCCGGAAAACCGGTTCCGCACGAGTTCCTTTAACGTTCACGAAGTCTCCCTTCGCGAACGTTAAAAACACCAGCCATTTTTAACTTTTCAGCAAGGATTTCTCGTACCCAAACCCTCAGGCTTTACGCGCACGCTCCAGAAACGCATCCATCTGATCTGCCTCAAGCGCCCCCGGCGCGACAGCCGCCGTACCAAAAATGAAGGTCGGCGTCCCATCCAGACCAACCGCGCGTCCCTGATCCAGATTGGTCGTAATCAAGGCCACGGTTTGGGGCGAGCTCATATCCGCCGTCAGCTTCTTCGCATCCAGACCATTGGCCTGCGCCAGAGCGACGATCCGCTCCATGCTGGGCTTGGTGGTGTCTTCCATCAGCGCCTTGCGCATGACGTCATATTTGCCCTGCGCACTGGCCGCGAAAATGGCCCGCGTGTCCAGAACACTGTTACTCCCCAGAACCGGCACGACTTTCTCAACAAGCCGCACGTCTGGATGACGGGTCAGGAAACGATCCACCTCGCCCATCATGGACCGGCAGTACGAACAGCGCGGATCGTAGAACTCCACAACCGTGACCTTCCCATGCGGATTGCCCCGGATGGCAAAGTCAGGAGCGCTCTGAAGCTCGGACTGATGCGCCTTCACAGCAGCAAGCGTCGAATCCTGCTTCTGCTCCTCGGCCTTTTCACGGATCGAGCGAATAGCATCCGTCAGAATGCTCGGGTCGTTCTGCAATGCGTCGCGCATGATGCCGACAATCTCGGCGCGCTGGGCTGGCGTGAAAGACGTGGCCGGAGCCGCCAGAGCCTGTCCGCCCACAAGAAAGGCCATTCCGGCAACAACAGCAGACGCCGTGGCAAGCAGATGGTGTTTCAATGGAAAGCTCCGGATCAGCTGAAAGAAAGACAGAATGTCTGATCCATACGCCATAAAGAACGTCCACCGCAAAGAGAAGACACCAACTCGCCCCTCCCACAAACCGCAGATTGCCGTTATGAGGGAACAAGAGCCGGAACCGGACCCACGGCGCAGACCCGTCTGCCCGCGCCCGTCCTCCGCAAAGGCCACGAGGCCGGACAGTCGTGACCAGACATTGGAGAAACGCCAGGTGGCGCATCGTCAGCACCAGATTTCCACCCCGGACGCCACACAGACCCGTCGCATCGCGTCCCGTCTCCCGGCCTCACTCATGGCCTCGGTGGCTTCGGGCCTGCTTTTGGGCGCCTGCTCATGGATCCCGGGCTCCCATCTCGTGGGCATCAGCGAAACAGCCGCCCCTGCAGGCGGCAGCATCGGCACAGTCGTCGCAGACGAGCCTCAGGCCGCACTGGTCGGCCATGACGTTCTGGCCCGCGGCGGCAACGCTGCCGATGCCGCAACCGCCACGGCCCTCGCTCTCGGCGTTACCCTACCCTCCCGCGCTTCCTATGGCGGCGGCGGAGCTTGCCTGATCAGCCGCCCCGGCGAAGCGGCGCAGTCCATTTCCTTCCTGCCCCGCCCCGGCACCAGCAAAGGCGCCGACCGCCCGGCCGGCACGCCTGCCAGCTTCCGTGGTCTGTATCTGATGCAACTTCATTACGGCACGGTCGAGTTCAACGATCTGATCGCCCCGGCCCTGAACCTCGCCAGCACTGGCATCACCGTCAGCCGCGCTCTGGCAACCGATCTGGCCGCCGTCCACACGGCCCTTCTCGCGGATGAAAATGCGCGCGCCATTTTCGGACGCGGCGAAGCCAACACGCTCGCCGCCGGCGACAGCTTGGCCCAACCCCGTCTCGCAGGCTTCCTCGAACGCATCCGCGTCGCAGGCGTCGGCGACCTCTATAACGGCGCCCTCGCCGATGTTTACGTCACCGCCGCCCAGAAAGCGGGCGGCGGCCTGAACGACGACGACATGCGACAGACCCTCCCCGTCCAGACGGACGCCCTGACAACCCATCAGGGTGGCATCAATGCCGCGTTCCTCGCTCCGCCCGCCGATGGCGGCCTCGGTGCGGCCATCCGATACACGACGGGCGCTTCCGCACAGGGTGCTGTCGCCGCATGGCGCGCCTCGGGTAACACGACCCTCGCCGCCGCTCAGGCCGCCCTCGACAGCGGCCATTCCGGCAACGGCAGCCTGCCGTCCCTTCCGGCTTCGACATCCTTCGTCGTGACAGACCATTCCGGTATGGCCGTCGCCTGCGCCCTGAGCGAAAACAACCTGTTCGGAACAGGCCGCATCGCTGGCAGCACCGGTGTTGTCCTCAGCGCCTCCCCGGCCCGGACGCCACAGCCCCTACTTTCCGCTGCAATCCTGCGTGACCAGCGCAATCTGCGTGCCGTCATCGCCGCTTCGGGGCAGAATGAAGCCGCGAATGCCGTCGGAGACGCAGCCCGCGCCGCCGCCCATGACGCCCCGATCCCCCATGAAGGCGCCGGTCGCATCAACGCGATTGTCTGCCACGGCGACGATTCGTGCCACGGCGTCACCGATCCCCGCGCCGCAGGCCTCGCGGCAGGCACCACAAACGACAGCGCTCACTAACAAAAAAAGCCCCGCCAGTTTCTGAACCGGCGGGGCTTTTTCATATCCGGATCCTATCCGGTAAAACTTCGCACCAGACTTCCCGCCACCAGTGACCATCCGTCAACGACCACGAAAAAGATCAGCTTGAACGGAAGCGACACGGTACTCGGCGGCAGCATCATCATGCCAAGGCTCATCAACACGCTGGACACCACCAGATCGATGACCAGAAACGGCAGATAAAGTAGAAATCCCATCTCAAAACCGCGCCGCAACTCTCCGATCATGAACGCCGGCACCAGCACACGCCAGGGCGTATCGCCGATCTTCGCAGGCGGCTTCTCATGCGCAATATTGAGGAACGTCGCCACATCCGCAGGCCGCGCCGTCACCGCCATGAAGTCGTGAAACGGCTGGGCCGCCGCCGTCATCCCCTCCATTTCCCCAACACGCCCCGCCATCATCGGCTCGATCCCCGCATCCCACGACTTCTGAAGCGTCGGCTGCATCACAAATAGAGTCAGAAACAGCGACAGCCCGATCAGAACCGTATTGGGCGGCGTCCCCTGCGCGCCAAGCGCACTGCGCAGCAGCGACAGAACGATCACGATCCGCGTAAACGCCGTAATCATCACCAGCAGGCTCGGCGCCAGAGAGAGAACCGTAATCAGCGCCGTAAGCTGCACCAGACGACTGGTCGTCCCAGCCCCCCCGTTCGCTCCGTTCTGTCCCAGATCAATGCTCACGGACTGCGCATGCGCCAGCGACGGCACACACACGCACGCCAGCAGCACCACAAACGGCAAAAAGGCTCCAAACCGCATCAGAGCCTGCCTCACGCCACGTCCTCCACAGCGGAGTCATCCAGCGCCGAAGCAAACGTCTCCCGCTCCGTCCAGTCCATCAGGATGTCCTGATTGCCCCCCGTCAGAACCAGAACTTCCCGCGTGCCATACCGCACAACCGAAAGACGCCGCGTCCGGTCGAGCGCCATTTGTCCCACAAGCGACAACCCAGCCTGCCCACCCCGCGCACCACTCTTTTTCTGCTCCAGAAACCGCAACAGGGGCCGGCTACAGAAAATCAGCACAACAATGAAAATCAGCGCGGCAATCGCGTTCGCGCATTCATGCAGGGTCATAGGTCAGTCATCCTCATTCCCCGGCATGATGCCCAAGATCGGTTAATGACCGCTTAATTGACGACGAATTTCACGCAGGAGGCGGACGGCACTCCTCAAAACAGGCGATGCATATCGCTCGCCCACTCCCGAATCTGCGGCTCAGGCAACCATTTATTAAAGATTTCACGCCATCATGCCCCTCGCCGGCATTTTCCCGGTTCCTGCATGACGGAGACTGTCGCGATGCGTAACATCGACTCAACAAGCGCAGGCGGCACCGACCTCTTTTCTCTGGGCCGTGACCGCATGAACTGGCTTCAGGCCCGTCAGCAGGTGCTGGCTGGCAACATCGCCAATTCCGACACGCCGGACTATCAGGCCAAAGACGTCTCCCCGTTCGAAGCCGCTCTGGGCGAATTCGACATCACACCCACCGTCACGCAGCCCAATCATATCGGATACACCGCCTCTGGCGCGCATGTCATCGAAACGTCGTCGGAACAGTCTCTGGACGGAAACCAGATCTCCCTGGACCAACAGATGGAACAGGTCGCGGATGTAAATGACCAGCAGCACCTCGCTGTAAACGTCTATTCCAAATATCTGAGCATGTTCCAGACAGCGCTCGGCAAATAAAGGACGCTGACGGATGAACCTGTCCACCACCATCGGTATTTCCGCAAGCGGCATGGACGCACAGTCCCAGCGCCTGCGTATTGTTGCGGAAAACCTCGCCAATCAGGATACGACCGGCTCCCAGCCGGGCGCTGATCCCTACCGCCGCAAAACCATCACCTTTGCCGAACAGGTGGACAACGAAAGCGGTGCCTCAACCGTCGGCGTCCAGAATATCGGTCAGGACATGTCGGATTTCGACACCCGTTACGACCCGTCCCATCCCGCCGCCGACGAGCGCGGTTACGTCAAGGTTTCCAACGTGGATTCCATGACCGAGATGATGGACATGCGCGAAGCCGAGCGCTCTTACGAAGCCAACCTGAACGCCATGCAGAGCAGCCGGACCATGCTGTCCCGCACGCTCGACCTGCTGAAGTAACACAGATGCTCACCTCCCTTTCCCACGCTCACAACGCCTACGCCGTCCAGAGCCTCCAGAGCCGCCTTGAGGGCGTGACGGACGATATTGCGGACGGCCTTCGCACTCCATCCACAGCAGGCAGCAGCAGTTCCGGAACAGATTTTGGGTCCGTCCTCTCGCAGTCCGTCAACAGCGTAATCGACAGCGGCCATGATGCCGAAGCCAAGGCTGCTCAGGGCCTCACAGGCGGTGGCGACATGACCCAGATCGTTACCGCCATTTCAAACGCACAGCTTGCCCTGCAGACCACGACCGTGATCCGCGACCGCATGGTGCAGGCGTATCAGGACGTGATGAAAATGACGATCTGACCATGCAGGCCATCGATCTGGGCGCCATTCTGGAGCAGACGTTCATCGTTGCCCTCAAACTGAGCGCCCCCGCCCTCCTGACCGCGCTTGGCGTCGGCCTTCTGGTCTCCCTGGTCCAGGCCGTAACGCAGCTCAATGAAGCCACGCTGTCCTTTGTTCCAAAGGTTCTCGCCATCGGGGCCGTCATGGTGATGGCAGGGTCCTTCATGACCGCGACGCTCATCGGTTTTGCCCGACACCTCTTCGATCAGCTCATTCTCGTCGGCACGACCTGAGGCTGCCGCCTTTCAGACCCGGATTTGACTGACATGCGCGCACTCAAAGAAACCGTCCTGTGAACACGGGTCTTGCCAATACAGCAGCCCCTATAGCGCTTCAGGGCCTTGACCTCAGCGGCCCGGTTCTGAGCGTCTGGGCCCTCGCTTTCGTGCTGGTTCTCTCCCGTACTGGTGGGGTCGTCATGCTCATGCCGGGCGTTGGCGAACAGTCCATGCCGATGATGGTCCGCGCCGGATGCGCCATCACGCTGACGGTCCTGCTCCTTCCGCTCGTCGCCCCCTTGCTCATGCAGACACATCTGGACGCACTCGCGCCTGTCGCCCTGTGCGGCATGATCGCCGTCGAACTTTTCGCGGGGGTTCTGATCGGCTGGATGGCCCGACTGATCTGTATGGCCCTGCCAATTGCCGGTCAGATCATCGCGGTGTGCATGGGCATTTCCAGCGTCCTTCAGCCCGATCCGGATCTGGGGTCCGGCAGTTCCGCTCCCGCCCGTTTCCTCAACCTTCTGGCGCCGCTCGTACTGCTTGTGACGGGTGCCTATATCCTGCCCATCCGCGCCATCCTCGGCAGCTATACCCTCATCCCTCCCGGTGGCACGCTCCTCCTCGCCAACACACATGCACACTGGAATCTGCTGGGCGATTCCGCACAGGGTGTCATCCAGCTCACGGAACACAGCTTCGCTCTAGGGCTGGAACTCAGCGCCCCTTTCCTGATCCTGTCCCTTGTCTGGCAGGGTATGCTAGGCATCATGACGCGCCTTCTGCCGACGCTGCAGATCTACAACGCCGCCAGTCCCCTGCAACTTCTGGGCGGCATCGCCCTTCTCGGCCTCACTCTCAGCACCATGATCGCCATCTGGCAAGGACAGGCCTTCGACGTCCTCCGGGCCCTTCCGGGCCTCTGAGCGATGTCTGACTCCGACGACAAAACAGAAGCCCCGTCAGCCCACCGCCTCCAGAAAGCGCGCGAGGACGGCCAGATCGTCATGTCCCGCGAGGCCATGAGTTTCGTGGCTCTTCTGGGAGGATTTGCGGGAATCTTCATGATCCTGCCCTACCTCGTGACGGATTTTGTCCACAGCATGAAAGCCCTCATGGCCAATGCAGGCACCGTCCCGATGGCACAGGGCGGTTTGCTGAACAGTACGAATCACGCCATTGAAGCCGGCCTGTCTCTCGCCGTACCCCTAGCTGCCACCGTGGCCGCCTTCTGTCTCGGTGCCGGATTTCTGCAAACGGGCTTTCTCATCCACCCCGGCTCATTGCTCCCCAAACTCGAACGGGTCTCTCCCCTCGCCGGCTTCAAGCGCATTGCAGGCGGCGGAACCCTGCCGGACACGTTCAAGGCCCTCGCAAAATTCGCAATCTTCGCCGTAGTTCTTTGGCATATCAGTAAAAACGCCATTCCAACCGCGTCACGCATGGTCGGATTGGAACCCGGCCCCCTCCTGAAAATGATGACGGATCTCGGCTTCAGTGCCGCGGCCTCGATGATCGGCGCACAACTGGTGATCGCGGGCTTCGATCTTTTCTGGATGCGCTTTCGCCATATGTCCAAGCTGAAAATGAGCCGCGAAGACCTCAAGGACGAGTATCGAAATGCGGAAGGCGATCCGCATGTGAAAGGCCGACAGAAGGCCTTGCGAGCCAAAGCCGCCAGACAACGCATGATGGCCGCCGTCAAGACAGCCACTGTAGTCGTCACCAACCCGACGCACTACGCAGTCGCTCTTGTCTATGAAAAAGGCAAAGGTGGCGCTCCGAAAATCGTAGCCAAAGGCATGGATGACGTCGCCGCCAGAATCAGGGAAATCGCACAGGACAACCGCGTCCCGATCGTCGCCAATCCGCCTCTGGCCCGTGCCCTCTTCACCCTCCCGCTGGAAAGCGAGATCCCGGCCGAGCACTTCAAGGTTGTCGCGGCCATCATCGCTTATGTGTGGAAACTCAAACGCCCCGCAGGCCTTTCCGCCCCCTTGAGGTAAGCCTGCCCCTCGCACAGGAAAAAAATCTTCCACCAAAGCCTGTCTTCCCCTTGGCGTCACAGGGTGCAGACATGATATGCGTCCCAGAAGAACATTTGCGAACACAGGCAGGCGACAGCCATGACTGACATGGCACTTTGCGAGAATGACTGCCCGGTCTATCGTGGTTTCCAAACGCCAGCCCGAACCTATTGCGAGGATTGAATGGACAAGACCAAGGCGCTTGAAGGCGCACTCAGCCAGATTGAGCGTGCTTTCGGCAAGGGCTCGATCATGCGCATGGGCCAACGGCCAAAAGTGGAAACGAATGTGATTTCCACCGGCTCCATCGGGCTGGATATTGCGCTTGGGATCGGCGGCATGCCCCGCGGCCGCATTGTCGAAATCTATGGCCCGGAAAGCTCGGGCAAGACCACACTTGCCCTGCATGTTCTGGCCGAAGCCCAGAAGAAAGGCGGCACCGTCGCCTTCATCGATGCCGAACATGCGCTCGACCCCGGTTACGCCCGCAAACTCGGCGTCAATATCGACGATCTTCTCCTGAGCCAGCCGGATGCCGGCGAACAGGCTCTGGAAATCGCCGATACGCTCGTCCGTTCCGGCGCCGTGGACGTTCTGGTCGTGGATTCCGTTGCGGCTCTCGTCCCGCGCGCCGAGCTTGAAGGCGACATGGGCGACAGCCATGTGGGTCTGCACGCCCGTCTCATGAGCCAGGCTCTGCGCAAGCTGACGGGAACGGTCTCGCGCTCCAACACGCTCGTGATCTTCCTCAACCAGATCCGTATGAAGATCGGCGTGATGTTCGGCAATCCGGAGACGACCACAGGCGGCAACGCCCTGAAGTTCTACTCCTCCATCCGCCTCGACATCCGTCGCATCGGGTCCATCAAGGACAAGGACGAGGTTGTCGGCAACCAGACCCGCGTCAAGGTCGTCAAGAACAAGATGGCGCCCCCGTTCCGTCAGGTCGAGTTCGACATCATGTATGGCGAAGGCATCAGCAAGATGGGCGAACTGCTCGATCTGGGCGTGAAGGGCAACATCGTCGAGAAATCCGGCGCATGGTTCTCTTTCGACAGCCAGCGGATTGGTCAGGGACGTGAGAACGCCAAGCAGTTCCTGCGCGACCATCCGGAAATGGCCTCCGAAATCGAACGGCGCATCCGTGCCGAAGCCGGTGTTCTCGCCGACGCTCTGATGACGGACCCCGAACCCGACGCAGACGGTGCTTCGGAAGACTGAAACGAAAAAGGGCTCCCGTAACGGAGCCCTTTTTTATTGCCTGCGTCTCTTGCGAAAAGAACCGCTCAGGCCGCAACCCGGTTGCGGACCCGATCCCAGAGCTTCGCACCCTTGATGATCGCGCGTGCAATCGCCGGGGTCGTCGTCGGACGCAGCAACCGCGGATCATAGCCTGCAAAACGACGGTCATTCTCATCCAGACAGAGCTGCATGAGGTCCGGAACCTTGACGTCCATGGCCGTCATGTCCTTGGCGCCCGTCACCGTGAAATTGTTGTCCTGAGTGTGCTCTTCGCCATTCTCGTCAATCGAGCGGGCCAGTCCCATGCGCTCATAGGCGAGGAACAGCCACACGCCGATCACACGCAGCTCAAACCAAGGCCGCTTCCACACCGGCATGGTCGCCCGATGCCAGGCCAGCCAGTTCGCAAACAGCAGGATATGGCGGCATTCTTCCTGCATCACCGGCTCGAACGTCTCGATCAGTTCCTGCGGGAACAGCCCGGCCCGCTCAGCGAGGGCAAACAGTCCGAACGCAAAGAAGCTGTCCACACATTCCGAAAAACCCGTGACCAGATAGGCCCATTCCGTGTCTTTCGGCGTGATGTACGGAGGCTCCGGCGCCATCGGGATCTTGTAAGCCTCGACCAGCTTGGACAGGACCTCTTTGTGCCGGTTCTCTTCCCACGCATTCCGCGAAAGCGCGTCCTTCATGTCCGGATCGGTGATCATGTCCGCATAGGCGGCCATACGAAGGCGCGCCTTGCCCTCGGTCTGGACCGCAATATCCCAGATCGGCAGGGACGTGATGCGATGCAGCGTCTCCGGATCGAGCTCAGGCCAGTCGATGACGGAGGGCTTGTACGGATTGAACGTGTCGCGGAACATCGCAGCGACGGCCCGCTTATGTTCTTCCGTACCGGGCTTGAGCGGCCCCTGAATCGGGCTGCTCCAGTGGCGCGCTTCGTAATCAACGCGCTCTAGCGTCTTCTCCGACGGTGCGTCGGGAAGATGGGAATAGATTTCGGCCAGACTTTTCATGATGGTCTTCGCGGCGTGCCCGAAGACACGCCGTGCCCCTTGGAGCTTGTAGTTTTACTTCAGATCGGTCGCAGAATTGATGATACGGTTCACAAGCCCGTATTCGATCGCTTCCTGCGCCGACATCCAGTAGTTGCGGTCCGTATCCTTGGCGATCTTTTCGTAGGTCTGCCCGGTTTCTCTGGCGAACAGACGGTTCAGACGCTCGCGCATCTTGATGATCTCGCGTGCCTCGATATCGATATCCGTGGCCGGACCGCGCACCCCGCCCATCGGCTGATGCAGCAGAAAACGCGTGTTCGGCAGGCAGACGCGCCGCTCGGGACGGCCAGCCGCATAGATCAGCGCGCCGGCGGAAGCGACCCAGCCGGTCCCGATCATGTTGATCGGCGCAATCGAATCCACAAAGCGGATCATGTCATGGATGGTGTCGCCACTCTCCACATGACCGCCCGGCGAGTTCACATAGACATCGATCGGCTTGTCGGACGTTCCGGCCAGCGCCAGCAGACGACCCGTCACATCACGCGCGATCTTATCGTTGATACCGCCGAAAATCAGAACTTTCCGCTGATCGAACAGACGGCCTTCAAGCTCGCTGATCGGGCTGTTCAGCGTCTTGTTGTCTTCCTCGCGGGTTTCGCGCTCCGGAGCATCCGGCTCGTCGTCCAAGCGGGTCGGGTTCATTCTGGTGATATCCATATCGTTTCCAGATCCAGCATGCATCTTCATATCCCCTATCCTGCGCTTCGTTTTCGTCGGTGCCAAGTCCTCCTTCCGTCTCAGGTGGACAGGACCACTCGCCATCCCCGTTCCGAACGGCTAGTGTCCGCCATATTTCGACATTCCAAAGACGGCAGGAACGGCACAGTGGCCCCAGGGATCAGCAGGCAGCCCATGACAGCGGCAACACGCAGAACTGCGGGAAAAATCCCGTTTCTCCTGCTGATGACCGCGCCACTTCTGACGGCCTGCCAGCATCGGGACATGACCGACACCGTCACCGGCTGGTGGCATGGCTTCGAAGGCGGTGAAATCGCAAAATTGCGCGCGCCTCCGCCGGGGGAAAACCTGCCTTACCCCCATGTCGGCCGCACGCCCACGCAGGCGCCGAACCTCCCGACCCCGGAAGCCCGCCTGTCGCTGACGACCCGCCTTGAGGCGCAGCGCAACCTCGCCCAGCGCGAAAGTGCTGCTCAGGGCGCTCTGCCGACCATCCCGCCGCCGCCCAAACCCACACCGGCCGCCGTAACGACCGCCAACGCCGAACAGAGCGGCATGACCATGACAACCGTTGGCCAGCCGGAGCCCGAAAGCCCGTCGGCCATCAACCCGGCACCCGATACACCCGCCACGGTCTCTCCCGCCCCAGCTCAGGCGCCGGCAAAAAAGCCCCCCGTTCAGGCACAGTCGCCTGCCCCGGAAGCCGAACTCCCTCCCGTGGTGGCCAAATCCATCCCGCCGACCCCTCCGGGCGAATTTCCGAAAATCGGAGACCTCCCGCCCCCACCGCCGCAGTTTCCGGGGTTCGACCTCCCGCGTGACGCCCTACTGAGCGATCCCGTCCAGCCGGATATCGACACCTCAACACCAGAAGGTACCCTGATCCGCTTTCAGCCCGCCACCGACCACGTCATGGGCAACCCTCAGGGCGATTACCAGCATATCGTCTCACAGCGCGGCAACCGCCCCCTGACCATCCGGGGCTTCGGCGCTTTCATGAGCGCGGACGCCGCTCTTGCCCCTGCGGATCAGAACCGCGAAATCGCCCTCGGCCTGCTCCGCGCCCGCGTGGTCGCCCGCGCCCTGATCGAACGCGGCGTCCCGGCCTCGGCCATCATCCTCAAGGCCGAAGCCATCGGCGACGGCGTGCGCGTCACGATCGGAGGCTGACAGGGGGCTGAACCGAGAGGCCGAAAGACACATTGTGAGATCTGTCACAGTCAGACTGTTCCACTCCTGAAAAAACCTGTCTATCGTCGCCTCTCCCTTTCACCCTCTGCCCCAGAGCTGGTCATGACCGAAGAGTTCCACCGCATCCGCCGCCTGCCGCCCTACGTGTTCGCTGAAGTGAACAAGGCCAAGGCCGCCGCGCGAGCCGCCGGTGACGACATCATTGATCTGGGCATGGGCAACCCCGACAGCGCACCACCCGCGCATGTCGTGCAGAAGCTGATCGAGACGGTCGGCAATCCGCGCGCGCACGGCTACTCCGTCAGCCGCGGCATTCCGGGCTTACGCAAAGCCATGGCGAACTATTACGAACGCCGCTTCAACGTCTCGCTGGACCCGGAAACCGAGGTCATCGCAACGCTGGGCTCCAAGGAAGGGCTGGCGAACCTCTCCGCCGCCATCACGAGCCCCGGCGACACGATCCTCGTCCCGAACCCGTCCTACCCGATCCACCAGTTCGGCTTTATCATCGCCGGAGCCTCCGTCCGCTCGATCCCGGCCACACCGGACGAGGACATGCTCCGCGCTCTGGACCGCGCCGTCCGCCATTCCGTGCCCAAGCCGACAGCGCTGATCGTCAACTTCCCGTCCAACCCGACGGCCTTTGTCGCGAACCTCGATTTCTACAAGGAACTCGTGGCCTTCGCGCGCCGGGAAAACATCTGGATCCTGTCCGATCTGGCTTACGCGGAAATCTATTTCAACGAGAACGAACCGCCGCCGTCCCTCCTCGCCGTTCCGGGTGCCATGGACGTGGCCGTCGAGTTCACGTCCATGTCCAAGACCTACTCCATGGCGGGCTGGCGCATGGGCTTTGCGGTCGGCAATCCGAAGCTGATCCAAGCCCTGACACGCATCAAGTCCTATCTGGACTATGGCGCCTTCACGCCCATTCAGGTCGCCTCCGTCGCCGCACTGAATGGCCCGCAGGACTACGTGTCCGAAATCCGCGCCATGTACAAAGACCGCCGGGATGTTCTCCTGCGTGGCCTTCAGAGCGCCGGATGGGACGTGCCCGTTCCGGCGGGCTCGATGTTTGCCTGGGCCCCCATCCCCCCTGCCTTCGCCGAAATGGGCAGCGTCGCCTTCTCCAAACTCCTGCTCAAAGAAGCCGGGGTTGCAGTTGCGCCGGGCCTCGGATTCGGGGAATACGGCGAGGGCTTTGTCCGGATCGGACTTGTCGAAAACACCCAGCGGCTGCGTCAGGCGACGCGGGCCATCAAAAGCTTCATGACCCGGCACGGCGCCGGGGCCGGAACCGCTGACCTTCTTGGAGCTGCATCATCGTGAAACCACTGCGGATCGGACTGGCTGGACTTGGAACTGTCGGGATCGGTGTCATTCGTCTCCTGCGTGAGAACGCTGACCTGATTACCGCCCGGGCCGGTCGGCCGATCGAAGTCGTGGCCATCACGGCCCGTGACCGCACGCGCGACCGTGGCGCCGACCTGTCCGCCATGCGCTGGCACGACAGCGCCACCGCCGTGGCGCAGGACCCGGAAATCGACGTCGCCGTCGAACTCATCGGCGGCTCCGAAGGTCCGGCGCATGACATGGTCCGCACCGCGCTCGAACGCGGCCTGCCGGTCGTGACCGCCAACAAGGCCCTCGTGGCCCTGCATGGCGACAGCCTCAGCCGCCTGTCCTCGGAAAAGAACGCTCCCCTCCTGTTCGAGGCGGCTGTGGCGGGCGGCATCCCCGCCATCAAGCTCGTTCGCGAAGGTCTGGCCGCAGACCGCCTCCTCAGCGTCGGCGGCATCCTGAACGGGACCTGCAACTACATCCTGACCGAAATGCGCGCCACGGGCCGGGATTTCACGGACGTCCTGACCGAAGCGCAGGCCAAGGGCTATGCCGAAGCCGAACCCTCCACGGATGTGGATGGCTGGGACACGGCCCACAAACTCGCCATTCTGGCCGGTCTGGCCTTCCGCCCCATCGCGTTCAAGACGCTCTCCGTTCAGGGTATCCGCGACATCACCGCGACCGATCTGAAGTTCGCCGACGAACTCGGATACCGCATCAAGCTCCTCGGCATGGCCCGGCAGGCTGACAACGGCAGCGTCGCAGCATGGGTCCGGCCCTGCCTCGTTCCTACCAAAGCCCCCATCGCCGCCGTCGATGGCGTGTTCAACGCCGTCTCCACGCAGGGAGTCTTCAGCGGTCCAATGACCATCTCCGGTCGTGGCGCGGGCGAAGGCCCGACCGCCAGCGCCGTCGTCGCCGATCTGATCGATCTGGCGCGGGGAACCGCCATTCCGGTGTGGGGCACAGCTTCCGTTTCACCCGCTGCCGACTGCGCCAGTCTCGCTGATTTGAACAGCGCTTTCTATTTACGTCTAAACGTTCAGGACCGTCCGGGCGTAATGGCAGAGCTGACATCGGTTCTTCGGGACCACGATGTCTCCGTTCACTTTGTTTCCCAGCATGATGCTGCAACCGGATGCGCCGACCTGACAATCATCACCCATCAGGTTCCTGAAAAAGCCATTCATGCAGCCGCAACAGCACTCGCCGTCCTTCCTGTCGTGACCGGAAAGCCGCTTGTGCTCAAAATCGAGGATCCCCTTGCGTGATCGACCCTCAGAACATCCCCCCCTATCGCGTCACTGACCGCAACCTTGCCCTTGAGCTCGTCCGCGTGACGGAAGCGGCCGCAATCGCTTCCGCACACTGGACCGGTCGCGGCCAGAAGAACGAGGCGGACGGCGCAGCCGTACAGGCCATGCGCGCCGCCTTCGACACCGTCGCCATCGACGGCATCGTCACCATCGGCGAAGGCGAGATGGACGAAGCCCCGATGCTCTATATCGGCGAGAAAGTCGGCTCCGGCGGCCCTGCGATGGACATCGCGGTCGATCCGCTCGAAGGCACGAATCTCTGCGCCAAGAGCCTGCCCAACGCCCTGACGGTCGTGGCGTTGGCCGAGCGCGGCAAGTTTCTCCACGCGCCTGACATCTACATGGAAAAGATCGTCGTCGGCCCGGATCTTCCCGAAGGCGTGGTGGATCTGGACGCCTCGATTGGCAACAATCTCCGCTCGCTGGCCAAGGCCAAAAAGCGCAACGTGTCGGACATGGTCCTGTGCGCGCTTGACCGTGAAAGACATGAAGAGCTGATCGCCTACGCCCGCGAAGCCGGTGCCCGCGTCATGCTCCTCAGCGACGGTGACGTCGCAGCCGCCATCGCAACCTGCGTGGACGGCGGCGGTGTGGATCTGTACGCCGGTTCCGGTGGCGCGCCCGAAGGCGTTCTGGCCGCCGCAGCCATCCGCTGTATGGAAGGCCAGATGCAGGGCCGTCTCCTGTTCGAAGACGACACCCAGCGTCAGCGCGCCCGCGAAATGGCGAACGGCCTCGACCCGGCCCGCAAGCTCTACCTGCACGATATGGCCGCCGGCAACGTCCTGTTCTCTGCAACAGGCGTCACATCCGGCCCGCTCCTGAAGGGCGTGGAACGTCCGAGCGCAACCCGTGCCCGCACGCATTCCATCGTGATGCGTTCAAAATCCCGCACGGTGCGCTATATAGAGAGCCATCACAGCTTCAAACCACAGGCAGAACCCGCGTCCTGAACGGAGAACCATGCTCGCAGACGATACGGGCGCCGTCCTCGGCGTAACCCGAAGTGCAGGAAACCGCCGCTGGATCTGGCGCGATCCCAGACTGGCGGAAGCAGACAACCGGCTGGCTCTTGCTCTCGCCCAGCAGGCCAATATTCCTGAACTTCTGGCCCGTATCCTCTCGGCACGAGGCGTCGCACCCCACGACGCCTCTTCGTTTCTCAATCCCCGCCTGCGCGACGCCATGCCCGATCCCTCCTGCCTGCAGGACATGGACCGGGCCGCCGAACGTCTCGCACAGGCCGTCCGAAACCGCGAGCATGTCGGCCTGTTCGGCGACTACGACGTGGACGGCGCCTGCGGCACGGCCCTCGTCTGCGACACGCTGCGCGAACTCGGCTGTACCGTCAGCACCCACATCCCCGACCGCCTGACCGAAGGCTACGGCCCCAACACCGCAGCCCTCGAAAACCTGCTGTCAGAAGGCGCCACCCTGCTTGTCTGCATCGACTGCGGCACGGCTGCGATCGACATCCTCAACGGCCTGACAGACCGTGCCGACATCATCGTTCTCGATCACCACAAACCCGACGGAGCCGCCCTGCCAAAAGGCATCGTGGTCAACCCGAACCGGCTGGACTGCACGTCGGGCCTGAACAACATCTGCGCCACCGCCGTCGCCTTCCTCACTATGGTCGCCACGATCCGCCTCCTGCGCCGCACCAACTGGTTCGACGACGGACAGGCCATCCCCGACCTGCTCCAGCGCCTCGACCTCACGGCGCTGGCCACCATCTGCGACGTCATGCCCCTGACCGGCCTGAACCGTGCGCTCGTCATGCAGGGTCTGCGCGTCATGTCACGCGGAGAGCGCCTCGGACTGGCCACGCTGTCTTCCGTCGCAGGCGTGAAGGAAGAAGCCAGCGCCATGGCCTGCGGCTTCGCCCTCGGCCCCCGCATCAATGCCGGAGGCCGCATCGCACAGGCAGATCTGGGCTTGAAACTCCTGCTGTCCGAAGACGTCGTAGAAGCCCGCGCCCTCGCGGAGCAACTCGATCGCGTCAACCGCCAGCGCCAGACCGTCGAATCCACAATCCTCGACTCCGCCATGGAACAGGCCCAGCAGCAGCTCGATGCGGGCCACGCTGTTATCTTCCTGCACGGTGAAAACTGGCACCCTGGCGTCGTTGGCATCGTCGCTGGCCGCCTGAAAGAGCGCTACAACCGCCCTGCCCTGGTCGCCGCCCTGACCGATGGCATCATCAAGGGCTCAGCCCGCTCGGTTTCTGGACTGGACCTCGGAACCGCCATCATCGCCGCCCGCCAGAACGGCCTCCTTCTCACAGGCGGCGGACACGCCATGGCCGCCGGTTTCTCCCTTGCCGCAGAGCGGGCCGAAGAGTTTCACGCCGCCCTGAACACCCAGCTCTCCACGGCACTGGCACTCCCCAAACAGGACGCGCTGAAACTCGACGGCATCATGACACTGGCCGGAGCCTCCATCGCCGTCGCCGATCAGCTCGCCCGACTGGAACCTTTCGGCCCCGGCAATGAAGAACCCGTCCTCGCCATCAGCAATGTCCGCTGCGTCAAAAGCGAACGGATCGGCAAAGACGGCAACACGCTCCGCGTCATCCTTCAGGGCGAGGACGGAAACACCCGCCTGCGGGGTTTGATCTTCCGTGCGGGCGACAAACCCTTCGCCCCCCTGCTGGAAGACCGCGCCATGCCCCTGCTTCATGTCGCAGGCACATTGCGCGCCGAAACATGGCAGGAGCGAAAAAATCTATCTTTTTTCATTTCCGACGCAACAGCCGCTTGACGCCCCCCGAAACCCCTTCTATACACCCGCTCACGCCTCCAGTCCCGTTCGTCTAGAGGCCTAGGACACTGCCCTTTCACGGCGGCAACACGGGTTCGAATCCCGTACGGGACACCAAATTTTTGGTAATGATATCAGCAGATTAAAGCTATATCGGGCGCCAGAGCCAAAAAATTAAGTAGCGATTTTTGACCAATTCTGGACCAATGACGATTCCGTCTCATTTCGGAGTTCGTCTCATGGCCCGTATAAAGTCCGCCGAGAATGCTAAAGATCCTGCAACAGGACGGCCCCTGCCTCATGGCGTGAACTGCCGCGGGCTCAGGCAACACAGGGCTTGGAAGCTGCTCAACGGCCAGCGGATCATCAGAACATTTGACACCGCCCGTCTTGCCCGCGCGTGGCTCGAGGAAACCTCGGTCAAAGTCCGCGAAGGGCGTCATATCGACGTCCGGGCCCTGGACGGCCTCGTGCTTCGAACTCTGATCGAGCGCTACCGTGACGAATGCCTGGCTCACCGCGACGCTGACCGGACAGGCCATATCCCGGCACTGCTTCGCGATCCCATCGCAGACCTGAAGCTTTCTCGCCTGACGGTTCCAGAAGTTCGAGGCTTTCGCGACCGCCAGGGCAAGGATCTGGCCCCTGCGACAGTCGTCAAGCGGCTCAACCTTCTGGCCTCCATCCTCAATCATGCCATGAGCGAATGGGATGTTCCGCTCACGCTGAATCCGGCTTCAGGCCGTATGATCAAGCGGCCAACGGGCGCCGATCGCAAGCGCAACCGACGACTGGTGGAAGACGCCCCGGAGGGCCCAACGCCCCCTACTGCTACCAACACGACAGAAGCTAGCGAATATGAGCGCCTGCTTGCCGCAGTCACGTCTGAAAGCCATCCGGACGACGTCTGGTTTGTGAGATGGGCCATCGAGCAGGCTACCCGATTAGGCCACGTTGACAAAAGATCTATACGATCGGCCTGAGATCTGATTCACTGGTTGCTTCGACGAAGGCGATAAGGTGGAGCGGGGATCTGACGGATCGGGAATGGGCGATAACTGGTCCGCTTCTGCCGCCTGAGCGCGGACGTTGGGCTCGACCAGCCGGAGACAATCGCCTGTTTCTCAATGGTATGCTGCATGTTCTGCGCACAGGCTGTCCCTGGCGGGACATGCATAAGCGCTATGGCAAGTAGAACTCGGTCTATGTCCGGTTCCGACGTTGGGCCGAACAGAGTGTGTGGGATGCCCTGCTGCAAACCCTTGTAGACCTTGGCCTGACTGATGACTGACAGCATATGCTCGACAGCACCGTAGTCCGTGCCCATTCGCAGGCCACTGGGGCAAAAGGGGGGCTTATTCGAAGGGTTTTGGTCGATCACGCGGCGGCTTTACGAGCAAAATCCATGTCCGATGTGACAATCAGGGACGCCCTCTCGGCTTTGTCCTGACCGGCGGTCAGGTTTCGGACTACAAAGCCATAAATGCTCTGATGAAGCTGCCGGTTCCAAACCTCAAAGCCATGCTGGCTGATCGGGGCCATGACAAGACCGCTTTGTCATTCATGAGCTTTCTCCATATCGCAGTCGCAAAGCTCTGGATCAGGTCTTTTGTCAACGTGACCTAGATCTTAGAGACATAGATGGTTTTCTAGGCCAAAGCCTTAATCTCCCGACCATCACCGGAATGGGCTTTGTCATTGCAGGCCTTCTGGTCATGAACTTCTTGTCAATGTCAGCAGGTCACTGACCTCAATATATCCTTCTCTTGGAGCTTTCTATGATCAATCCCTTGGCCCCACTTCCTGTCCTGTGCGCCCTTCTCTTCCCAGTCTGCGCTTTTGCGCAAAGCTCCCACGACTGGTTGCCGGAATCTGGTGTTAAATCGCCTTACAGTCCACTTGCCGTCCCAACGACACTTCACCCAGTCACAGCTTCCCTAAACAGTCTACTAAAAACAGGATATCGGATCACCACAACCACAAGCTATGAAGAATCTGGGGCGCTCTTCACGCTTGAGAAGCATGGTCAGACTATTCTCTGTGTGCTCACCCCTCCTAATCCGCAAACGGACCAGAATGTCCCAACATCACGCTGTTGGGCTTTGTAAAAACTGTTATTCCGTAAGAATATGATGCCACCAGATCCACTTTATTCAGTATAGCCCGAAGAAAATTCTTCAGATCCCAAGACCAAATATTCTGCTCCCAAGACTAACAATTGATTTTAGTCTCTAGTGGAAAGTTACGAAACACCTATACACTCTTAGTCATGACGCTCTCATCCTTCGACCCTGCCACTTGGCCGAAGTCCTGCCTGTTCTAGAGCAGCGGTCCTGGGCGCGGGCCACGCTGGTGCTCGCCCTTGGGAGAGGACATGGAGATCACCCGGGCCCTGAGCAGGCGGCACTTACTGCCCTTTCAGTCGTATCGGTGCCGTTGGATTGGTGGCGTATTCGTGTAAGCGCGCATTTGGTCGCACTCTGACGGTTTGTCCGGGTCGGTATCCCTGATACAGGTTTCTCAGGGTTTCATTTTCAGACCGAAGGCGATTAGATGCCAGATCTTTTCCAGAATGGTCCGCAGGACAGCACCCGGTCCGTTCTGGTCGCCCTGCTGGCCTGCGGCGTTGTTATTAGCGCGATCTGGATTCTCAAACCATTCCTGCCAGCGACGATCTGGGCCATCACGATCGCAGTTACGACTTGGCCCATGCTGCTCCATCTTCAAGGCTGGGTTGGAAACAGCCGACGAGCAGCCGTTTCCTTGACCATTCTGATCGCGATGGTGCTGTTCATCCTGCCGTTGTGGCTCGCCATTACGACAGTCTCAAGTCACTTCGACGATATCGCCGCCCTCGCCTCGTCTGCGTCCATTCTGCGTCTTCCGGATGAGCCCAGGTGGCTTGCACGACTTCCTTTGATTGGACCACATATTGGTCCGTTGTGGGCCAGGATGCAGCATATGCAGTTTCCGGAAATGGTCAGGCAAGTCATGCCGTCTCCTGAGACCTTGATTCATAGTTTTCTGGCTTATGCGGGAAGTTTCAGTCTGCTCGCCCTCCAGTTCGTGCTTACGTTAATCATTCTGGGCGTACTTCTCATGCGCGCTGAATCGGCAATTGCGGTCGCTGAGAGTCTGGTGAGCATTCTCGCAGGCAGCCGGGGACGGGAGATGCTTCAGCTTGCCGCTTATACGATCCGGGGTGTTGCATTCGGCGTCACGGTAACGGCGGTCGTTGAAGCCGCTGTGGCGGGGATCGGGCTGAAACTCGCAGGTGCGCCATGGGTCAGTATTCTGACAGCAGTCACCTTCATGGTCTGTCTGTTACAGGCGGGCCCTGGTGTTACCCTGATCCCGGCCGTGATCTGGGTCTATTTTGATCAGGGGCTGATGCCCGCAGTGCTTCTGTTAATTGTGACTATTATCACGATCATCATCGATAATGTTTTGCGCCCGTTTCTGATCCGCAAGCAGGCCGATATCCCGCTCATTCTCATCATGCTTGGCGTCATCGGAGGTCTTGGCGGCTTGGGACTGGTCGGGATCTTCATCGGTCCGCTGATCCTCTCCGTCGCTTATACCCTGACCAAGAGCTGGATTAACGACTCCCGAGCTAAAATCTCGCCTTTGCCGCCCAATTCATTCCACTAGCGTTTTCTGTGCTGAATGAATCGGTAAGGATTCCTAGGATGGCGCTGATCTGATTCCAAGAGACGACCGGGATAAGTGACAGATTCGGAAAACCCTTCTTTCGCATTTTTATACGCAACAATATCAATGATTTATGTTTATAAATCGACCAAAAAAAAAGGAGGTTTTTCGAACCCTCCACATTGTGGTTGTCTCTTCGATACCTTTAAAGCCAGTTATGCTCTTGAGATGCTTCCTGTGCTAAGAAGACATCCTCAAGGGAGGGTATTATGCCAAACCTCAAGGGAGGGCGTAAAAAACCAAAGCAGACTGTTAAGAAAAAACCTTTTCGTCTCAATGAAGCGAAGAAACTAGTCGCTCCGGTGGTGATCATCACGGGCCTCTTTCTCGGGGCAATCGGAATGCGCGGAGTTTTTCTAAATCGGGCCTCAGCCACGTTGGGCGGCCCTTATACGCTCATCGATATGCACGGTCATTCTCTTACGGAGCGTCAATTCCGAGGGCGCTATACACTGATTTATTTTGGGTACACACACTGCATAGATGTCTGCCCGTTAACCCTCGCGACGGTCACACAGGCTCTCGATCTCATGGGAAAAGAGTCACACCAGATTGTGCCGATTTTCATCACGGTTGATCCATCGCGTGATACTCCTGAAGTTGTTGCCGATTATGTCAGTCACTTCTCTCCCAACATCGTTGGACTTACGGGAACTGAATCTCAGATCCACGCAGTTATTGACAGTTTCCACGTCATGGCGCGACGTCGTGGCCCTTCGGCGGATCATATGTCCTCAGGCTATCTTATGGATCATAGTTCCGTTCTTTACTTAATGGATGGCGATAATCGGCTTGTGTCCGTTCTGCCAGTCGACACAAGCCCAGAGGAAATCGCCACACGATTGCGCCGCCTCGTCCCTGCCAGTTAGTTACGGCGTACGGCGGTCAGCTCGGGAAAGCAGGGTTGCAAGACAGAGAAGCAAAAGAGACGCTCCAAGTTCTGGCAAGAGTAACCCCAGTACAATCAGGATAACCAACGCGCCCACGCCCATCTTCTTGTTGGGATCGACAGGCGGCACTCCCAGCCTCCCTGGGGGTTTGCGCCTAAACCACAAGACAAGTGCTGCGATGCTCATCGCAAGTAATCCGACCGCTACAAGAAAATTCAAAAACTGATTGGCCTTCCCGAACAGCTGCCCTTCATGCGCCGCAACTCCATAACCGATGACCCGATCAGTCCATGCTTTCTCTTCAAAACGATGGACTGACCGTACCCGACCAGAGGCCTCTATCATCGCACTGATGCGGTTGGGACGGTTCTGCGTGTCGGAACGAACAGTCCACGCTGTTTCTCCCGCTGAAGGTGGCGTTACGAGAACAGGTGCCGGAAATCCGAGTTGGGACGCCGTCATGACCACTTGGTTCAGGCTGTCTGATAAGGGGCTGTCCGACATCGCCATGGGCCCCATATCCATACCTGGCATTGTATCGGTCTGCTGGGGCGAGACCGAGCGCCCTGCAATCCGATTGCGTTCAGAAACAGCTCCGATGTCCCAGTCAGGAACCGAAGTCAGGCGGCTGAATTGTGTTTCCACACGAGCCAGGGCGTGCCCCCAAACAAAAGACCACGGCAAGCCGGAAACTAGAAAAAGCACCAAAAACGAGGAAACCCATAACCCTGTTACCGCATGGAGGTCTCGCCACCGGACACGACCGTTTCGGGTCATCCGTGGATAAAGAATACCCGCCAGGCTCTGCATCCGGCGCGGCCACCAGAGATACAGGCCTGTAGCAATCAGAACGATTATCCAGGACGCCACCATTTCCATGATGATGGAACCAGTATTCCCCAATAACAGCTGGCCGTGCAGTTTAAAGATGATGCGCTCAAAACGGTCTTCTTCAGGAAGCTGTTTGAGAACCACGCATGATGTCGGATCAACATACACGCGTATGGCTGTACCCTGACGATCAACGATCACCCGGGCAGCACCGAAAGTCGTCTCTGGAAGTTCATAGGCTAGAAAATGGCTGCCAGGGACAGCATGGAGTGCGGCCCTGACTTCCTGTAACGGGGTTGAATGTGTCGTACCGCCTGCGAGATGATCGTAACGCCAATCAATCCAATGATCCACCTGCGGTTTGAACAGGTAAATTGACCCTGTGAGGCACAGCAACACAATAAAGGGAAGACAGAAGAGACCCGCAAAGAAATGCCATCGCCAGATCGTTCGATAATCGGGCCAGACTGGGGCTCTGGAAGCGTTCATCATCATGGATACCTTCAGAACTTGATCCGCACGCCACCAAAGAACGCTCTTGGCGATCCGGCGTAGATTGAGCCTGTCTTATTGGCCAACACACTTCGCCCAGCCTGCTGCCCGGTCGAGAGGAGTGTATCGCTGATGTCAGTCGCACCTGCGGCATAAACCTGATTGGTTACATTCTGTACTTCGAAGTAGCTGTGCAGACGGTGAGCCCAGCCCAGACGTTCTGGAGGGTCGTAATGAATCTCCAGATTGAGCAATGCGTATGAGGGGGCTTTCAGAATATTGGCATTGTCGAGGTAAAAGGAACTCCTCCACGTCACTTCTGCAAAACCTCCCAGCCCTTGCAGCCATCCGTCTGGCTGATCATAGAGAACACGCGCATCAAAAAAATGCGGCATAACACCGGGGATGAGGTTCCCCTTCCGCGAGAAATTCCGCGCCATCGTGCTGTTGGACAGGGTCTCGGTGTATTTCGTGTAGATCTGGTTGTCATAGGTATAAGACAGCTTCAGCCGCGCACCGGGCAGAGAGGCACGCAATGGCTGCCATGTCGCGCTCAGTTCAATGCCACGATGCTCTGAGGCCGGGGCGTTGAAAGTATAGCTTCCCGCGGGTGTATTGACACCCGCCGACTGGCTGACAAGTTCGTTCCGGTAGAACTCATAAAAGCCCGTCGCCTGAATATTGATGCTGGGCGACGGATGCCATTCGGCCCCCAAGTCAAAACCGAGACTCGTTTCGCTCTTAAGCTGCGTATTGTTCCCGTAGGTTCCCTGAGGGGTTACGAAGAAACTGGAATAGCCGGGTGTGGCATAAGCTGTTCCAACACGACTGTGCAAAGTCCAGTCTTTGGTTGGTGTATAAACCAGCGATGCTTCAGGTGCGAGATTGAAGAAGCGTCGATTGGCCGTAATATTCTGCAAAAAGGTTGAACTTGCCGATCTATTGTAGAGCGTCTGAACTGCTCCAACATCAGATTGCGTCCCACCAAGTCCGATCACAGCATGCCAAAGCGGAGAAAACTGCCAGTCTTCCTGAAAGCGGAGGCCGATGTTCCACTGATGTCCGTATGACGTGGAATTCAAAGCACCGCGGGTCGCGCCGCCTTGCGGGGTCAGATTATAGACCTGATAGCCATAATCCATATAGTCGAAGCTGGCACCGACAAAACTGGTGAGGGGCGTCTTTCCGATACGGCCGCGGTTCGTCAGATCCGTCTGCACATTATAGGAATTAAACGGTCCGACAAAAGCCGTTGTCGAAGTTGGCTGATCGGTATGACGTTGATCGTAAGTAAACTGAGTATGCCAGGTTGTTCCCGGATCAAAGTCATGCTCCCATCGAAGCCCCACAATGCTGCGTCGGTCAAAACGACCCAGCCCTGCCTGCTGCGGGCTCACTGTCTGGCGGGCTCCATAGGACCCATTCACCAGAAGATTGACCGAGGCGCATCCAGCCGCGGCCGATGCCGCATTGGCACAACCATTTTGATAGGGATTACTACGAAATTGATTCAGGGAGAGCCGTAACGGCAGTGATGTGTCCGTGACGTTATTGACGAACTTTAGAATGAGGCGATCTGATGAGGTCAGATTAACCCGCAGCCGCATATTCTCGGTAGACGTGTTGTACTGGCTGTTCGCAATGAAATCGTTACTGCGCACGTCGCTGCCAAACAGCATGAAGTCGTAGCGTTTATTGCCTGCACCAATCGTTATGTAGTTATTGAACAGGCCGAAGCTGCCAAAATCTGAACCCAGTTCCAGACCATGAATGTCAGCGCCGTTCCGGGTGCGGAAATTGATCGCCCCGTTAATCGCGTAATTACCATACAGCGTAGAGGCTGGTCCCTGAAAGACGTCCACGCCCTCATAGGCATGCGGATCGATCAAATCTGCCCGGGCCGTACCGTCTGGTTGCGTCATGGGAAACCCATCTTCCGTAACCTGAAGGTTCTTCAGACCATAGGACTGACGTGCACCCGACCCACGGACGGAAACGACGCTGTCACGCGGCCCATTACCTTGCAGAACAGTTACCCCAGGAAGGGTTGCGACCATATCAGCGACCGACTGTGCTGCCCTGTGTGCGAAATCTGTACGTTCCGCGCTGTAGGTTGTTTCACCGGTTGGATGAAGTCGTGCAGAGCCACGCGTCGTACCGCGAACCAGAATGCTTTCGACATTCTGATGTGCAGAAGACGCAACTGCGGCTGTTTTACGAGGACGCGCCTGAAGAGGTTGTGCATGAGCTGGAAAGGCTCCAAGAAAAACGCAGCCAAGCACCAGCGAGCCGAGAGGACGGCTTGATTCAAAAGAAGTATTCATGTGTTCGTTCTGATCTGAAAAACGCAGAAAGCCTTCCATCGCAGATGCGATAAAGGCGCTAAGTTTTTGTCAGATCAGGTTAGGAGGTCCTTGAGCATAAATGCCCGATAGCCGCCATAGGGGAGGCCCCCGCACGGGCGGGAAACACCAGAAAAAACTCCGCCCTGTCACAGACAGGACGAGGAAAACAGCAGCGACGCATCCGATTATCAGGATCGTCAACAGGTCGTCGACCACTGCAATCCCATCACCAACATCCGCTGCGTGATGATGATCAGGACTATGCGGACCAAAATCCTGGCTGTCGCAAAGGGTCGACAAGTTGGTGAACTGTTTTAACGGATCGTTGAGCAGAAACTGCGGTAAAGGCAGACTTCCAACGCTGAGGCGAATAATGATGGCAAGCAGAACCAGCGGCCAAAAGACCAGACTCCCTCCGCTATGCCGCGCACTTCGCATCATTCTTCTTCATTTAAAGCGGCTTGCAACACTGCGCCAGATGGAAATGTATTTTTCGACCGTTTGGGTTGTGATGCACGAAGCCCCAATAACGCCAACGCGGGGATTCAGGGGCATTGGCCTGCAGGTGCCGAGACGGGCGAAGGGCAGCTTCAGCCCGGTAGGCTAACGCTCTTAGTGGTACCAGCCGGCGCCCGTGCAGAAGAAGCGGCCGAGGCCTACAGTGAAGATCAGACAACCATAGAGACTGTGTTCTCCTTATGGGTCCCCCTTTTTCGCCGGCTGCTTGGCTATGACCTCGAACGAGCATACTGTCGATCATGTGTTGTCAGTCATCGGTCAGGC
This sequence comes from Gluconobacter sp. Dm-44, assembly GCF_018256175.1. NCBI lineage: Bacteria > Pseudomonadati > Pseudomonadota > Alphaproteobacteria > Acetobacterales > Acetobacteraceae > Gluconobacter > Gluconobacter sp. Dm-44. The sequence goes on from NZ_JAERLZ010000001.1 coordinate 655,336, forward strand.
TGAGTTCGACCAGCGTTTCCAGCAAGGCATCCCAGACGCCTTGCTCAGCCCATCGACGGAACCGGACATAGACCGAGTTCCATGTTCCGTAGCGCTCGTGCATGTCCCGCCATGGGCAACCGACACGCAGGACATGAAGCATTCCATTGAGAAACAGACGATTATCCTGTTCTGGTCGTTAGCAACGGCCACTTTCAGGCGTCAGCAAGCCGCCAATGATTGCCCATTCCTCGTCCGTCAGATCGCCACGTATCCACAAGTCTCCGCAAAGACCAGTTTTGAATCACGTCCCAAACCGTCTGAAAAGACCCTCTGTCAACACAACCTAACACCGCGCCTTTCACACAGGCGAAGCATCCGCTGCCTTCATGATGCTTTCCACAAAATCTCCGAAATGGCGCGCCTTGGCTGTCATCATCCGCCCTGCGGGAAAGACAGCCCAGAGATCGATCGAAGGCAGAGTCCACGCTTCGAGAACACGCACGACCGCTCCGTTTTCGAGTTCCGGTGCAAACATCCAGTCCGACGCAATGGTCAGGCCCATATCCGCCAGAACGGCCGCCCGCAGCCCCTCGGCCGCACTGACCTTGAGCCGTCCGCTGACAGACACCGACACCGCCGCACCGTCGCGCAGGAATGACCACACACTCGGTAACTGGCTATAAATAATGGCTTCATGGTTCGCCAGATCCGCAGGAGAGCGAAGCCTTCCGGCATGCTTGAGATAGGCAGGCGTGGCGAGAACAGAACGTCGACCCGTTGCGACCTTCCGGGCGATGGCGGTGGAATCCGAAAGCGTTCCCATCCGCAGGGAAATATCGACGCCTTCCGCCACAAGGTCGATCATTCGGTCATCAAGAATGATCTCCACTGTCAGGTGGGGATGTTCTGCCAAAAACCTCGGCAATTCCGGAATAATGTGCAGCCGTGCGAATGTCGTTGCCGCCGAAACCCGCAACCGGCCTGACAGACCCGCACCCGCTCCCTTGGCTGCAAGTTCCGCTTCATCAGCCTCCTGAATGGCATTGCGTGCCCGCTCGTAGAAATTCTGCCCTGCCTCGGTCGGCGTCAAACCATGCGTGGAACGGATCAGCAGACTCACCTGCAGGCGGGCTTCAAGCTGTGCGATGGTCTTGGACACCGCCGGTTGCCCCACCCCAAGCTGCCGGGCAGTTGCCGAGAACGAGCCTGTATCCACCACGCGGATGAACGTGGCCATTGCCTGATAACGGTCCATGATATTCCTCCAGGGAATGATCCTTATCGCCCCAAGCCATCTGACATGTCGAGTATGGAATAGGCATCTCTTGTGCATCACCCCGGACAAACCGGGTTTTGCAGGATCTCAGAGATGTTCGGTTCACTCATACGCACCATGTCCGGCCCCATCGTCACAGACAGTCTTCTGGCTTTTCACCTGTCAGGCAGCCTGCTGAACGTCGTCTCGATCCTAATCGGGCATGTCATTTCCGGCCCGTCATCTTCAGATCGTGGAAAACTTACCGACGCAGCACCGAGGCTTTACGGACCTACCGATTGCCCAAGCGCCGGAATCTCCAGAGGACGATTATTCCGGCACGGAATGACCAATAGTCCTCCATGCCATCATCCCTGAAAAACGCAGTCGCCCTAACGTCAGGCGTCGCCTCATTCCAAAGGAAAGAACAATGTCTCTTCAAGCAAAACTCGATGCCTTCAAAGCAGACTTCGAAGCAGGCAGGCCGCCTTACAATGTTCCCACGTCAGTCATCGAAGTCATGCATCGTGCGACCGCTGAACTGGTGGCTTCAGGTGCAGCCGAAAAAGCTCTCAAAGCTGGCGACAAGGCGCCGCCTTTCACGCTGAATGATCCGGATGGCAATCCGGTGTCCTCTGCCGATCTGCTGGCAAAAGGCCCGCTGGTCATCAGCTTCTATCGCGGCGTGTGGTGCCCGTACTGCAACATGGAACTTCAGGCCCTTGAAACGGCGCTTCCGTCTTTCCGCGAACTGGGAGCGAACCTGGTTGCCATTTCCCCACAAACAGCCGTGAACAGCCGCAAATCGGTCCGTCAGAACCATCTCGACTTCCCGATCCTGTCAGATACGCATAACGACGTTGCAGCCGCATTCGGCCTGCGGTTCGCGCTGCCGGACTACCTCGTCGACCTCTACACCAACCTGAAAAACGATCTTCCATCCTTCAACGGTGACGACAGTTGGACCCTGCCGATGCCCGGCCGTTTCGTTATCGGACAGGACGGTGTGATCCTCTATGCCGAGGTCAATCCGGACTATACCCGCCGCCCGGAACCGGAAGACATGCTCCCTGCCCTTCGAAAAGCAGCCCAGTCTCCGGCAAACTGACCCTTAGTCTTCTGGCGTCCGGGTATAACCTTCTCGTTCGGGGTCATCCCGGTCGCCATCAGACGAAAATTTTTCCTGTATCGGCCCAAGGGAAGTGGCACATGATTGATTTTTTCTATGGTCCGGGCCCGAACCCGCTCAAGATTGCGCTGTTTCTGGCTGAAACCGGCCTGCCCTTCAAAGCCAGACCCGTCGATACTTATCGCGGCGCCCAGCATGATGCCGCATTTCGGGCCCTCAATCCCAATGGCAAGGTGCCGGCCCTCGTGGATACGGAAGGTCCAGAAGGCAGGACTGCGATCGTGTTCGATTCCACAGCCATTCTCCTTTACCTCGCCGAAAAAACGCGACAATTCGTCGGAGAAGCGCAGGACCGCCCCCAGCTTCTGTCCTGGCTGATGTTTGTTGCAACAGGTCTCGGCCCTTTCTCAGGACAGGCTGTGCATTTCCAGAATGCCGCCCCCAAAGGGCTGGACTACGCGCTCAATCGATATCGCCGGGAAGCAGAGCGGCATTATCAGGTTCTGAACGATCATCTGGAAGGGCGATCTTTCATCGTCGGCGATCGTTATACCATCGTCGATATGTCCGCATGGGGCTGGCTGGACCGGGCCATGAGGGTCATGAACACTGAAGACCGTCCTCTTGAGCGCTGGCCCAATCTTGTCCGTTTCATGGACATGATCAATGCTCGCCCGGCCGTTCAACACGCGCAAGCCATTATGAGCGGACACGCCTTCAAAACCACAATGGACGAAGAGGCGCGTCAGGCCATGTACCCGACCAGTTTTTCCCCAGCGTCAAAAGGAACAGTGTCATGAGCGAACCTTCCGATTATACGCCGCCCAAAGTCTGGACCTGGACGGCACCAAGCGGCGGCAAATTCGCCAGCACAAACCGCCCGACAGCAGGCGCGACACACGAACAAGCGCTCCCTGTCGGACGACACCCCCTCCAGCTCTATTCCCTTGGCACGCCCAATGGCGTGAAAGTCACGATCCTGCTCGAAGAACTGCTTGCTGCGGGTCACACGCAGGCCGAATATGACGCATGGCTTATCCGTATCGGCGAAGGCGACCAGTTCGGCTCCGGCTTTACGGACATCAATCCCAATTCCAAGATTCCGGCTCTTGTCGATCACAGCGGCGATCAGCCTCTGGCCGTTTTTGAATCCGGGTCGATCCTGCTGTATCTGGCCGAGAAATTCGGTGCCTTTCTTCCCAAAGATATCGCGCATCGGACAACGTGCCTGAACTGGCTTTTCTGGCAGATTGGCAGCGCGCCCTATATCGGCGGCGGATTTGGACATTTCTATGCCTATGCCCCGGAGAAAATCGAGTACGCGATCAATCGTTTTGCCATGGAGGCCAAACGGCAACTGGACGTGCTTGATCGGCGCCTTGCGGAAAGTCCTTTCATAGCAGGGCCAGACTATACAATCGCCGATATGGCCATTTTCCCGTGGTATGGTGGCCTGGTGGAAGGCTGGCTCTACAATGATTCGGCCACGTTCCTGAGCGTACAGGACTATCCCCACCTCAAAGCATGGGCAGACCGACTTCTGGAACGCCCAGCCGTGCAACGTGGACGGATGGTCAACCGGACATCCGGAGCCCTCTCCAGCCAGCTTCATGAACGTCACGACGCCTCCGACTTCGAGACAAAAACGCAGGATCGCCTTGAGAGGCAAAAGGAAAACTCTTCAAAGCCCTGACCTCACCGCTACGGCCCGCTTTCCCGATGTCAGCCTTGCTGTAATGCAGGGCTGACATTCCATGCACACCCTCCTATTATATCTGGAGCGCTCGATCGGCTGAAAATATAACTTTATACCATCACTCGGCAGGACATGATGAACGCGCCTCCGTCACATCCCCAGAATACTATCCTTCTGATCGAAGATGATCTGGATACAGCCGATTACATTGAAAAAGCCCTGTCAGGACCACACACCACAATCAGCATCGTTGCGGATGGACAACAGGGGAAAGACACGGCCATATCAGGCCACTGGGATTGCATTATCCTCGACCGACGCCTGCCACGCCTCGACGGGCTTTCCATCCTCAAAGACCTGCGCGCCATCGGTATTCAGACGCCGGTTCTGTTCCTGACAACAATGGACGGAATTCATGACCGTGTCACCGGACTGAGAAACGGCGCCGACGACTACCTCGTGAAGCCTTTTTCCGTTCAGGAACTCTCCGCACGTCTCGAAAACCTGCTGCGCAGAACACAGCAATCCTATGATCAGACCCGTCTGGTTTTTGCCGACCTTGAAATTGACCTCCTGACGCGTGAAGTCCGCCGGGGTGGAGAAAAACTCTACATTCAGGCGCAGGAACTCAAACTTCTGGAATATTTCATGCGGCACCCACACATGACACTGTCACGCGAAATGATACTGCAAGCCGTGTGGGACATCGACTTTCCAGTCCATACCAATCTGGTGGACACCCATGTCAGTCGGCTGCGGGAACGTCTGGGCAGAGACGCCCCGCCCCTCCTCCAGACACTCAAGGGACAGGGCTATATGTTGAAGCGCATCTAGCATGCCAGCCTCTCATCACAGCGCCCCGCTCCGCCTGCCGGTTTTACGCAGCTCATCCTTTCGGATCATCGCCATGTTCGCGGGGTGCTTTCTCTTCACAGGCATAACCGTAACCGCGTTCTCCGGCTATCACAGCCAACGCCTGCTCTCACAGCAGACAAAGCGCATTGTCGCAAATGAACGCGACGAAGCCCTGTCCGAAGCACAGGGCCAAGACGTCATACATCTTCAATCCACGGTCAAAGAACTGGTCCTGAACGAACCAGGATTTTACTATCTGCTACAGAATGCGCAGGAACAGGTTGTCGTCGGAAATATGTTTCATCTGCGCCCCATCGCGGGCTGGAGATGGCTGTCATGGACGCATCGGACGCACCCGCCTGACCATCATCCTGTCATCGGTTACGGAACCGCACTGAATGACGGCGGTTACTTCTTTGTTGGAATTGACGCAACCCCCCTCCAGTCGCTCCGGCACGATCTCTGGCTGACACTGGCCTGGAGCGCACTCATGTTCCTTCTGATCGGACTGGGCGGCGGATTTCTCCTCAGCCGCCTTGTGCTCGGCAGGATCGAAGTCATCAGCCAGACGGCCCGCAAAATCATGCGAGGCGATATTTCCCAAAGGCTTGCCCTGAATGAAACAGGCGACGAATTCGATCATCTCGCCCACAGCCTCAACGCCATGCTCGACAGAAACGAAACACTGATCGCCAGTGTCCGTCAGATCAGTGACGACATCGCACATGATATGCGACGCCCTCTGGCACGACTGGGCCAGAATCTCGACAAGGCCCAGACCGCCACGACCCATGACATCCAGAACACTGCGATCACACAGGCGCAAAACAATCTTCAGGACGCACTGGAAATTTTCTCGTCTCTTTTAAGACTTGCACAGCTTGAAGCCGGAGACCGTATTCCCGATCGCCAGACACTGATCGTTGCAGATCTTTTCAACACGCTTGCTGACCTCTATCAGCCCGTCGTACAGGAACAAGAACAGACACTGACAATTCTCAGCCCCGCCCAAAACCTGACACTTGACGGCAACCGCATTCTTTTAACGCAGACACTCTCCAACCTCATCGAAAATGCCATCAACCATTCACCATCAGGAACGGTTATCACCCTGTCAGCTCACATGCAGAACAACAGGATTATCATAACCGTTTCAGATAATGGCCCCGGCATTCCCGCCGAAGACCATGAGCGCGTTTTCGAAAAGATGGTCCGGCTCGACACCAGCCGAACCGTCCCCGGTACCGGATTAGGCCTCAGCATGGTCCGGGCCATCGTGAACCTGCACAGAGGCTCGATCCGGCTTGTGGATAATCATCCCGGCCTCCGCTGCGAGATCGTTTTCCCTACATCTTGAAACTCAACTGGAACGTCACCGCACGCCCCGCAGCAATGCGCGAGTAATTGGTATAGATCCGATCATAATAACGCTTGTTTGTCAGGTTCTGTAAATTGGCCTGAAGATCCAGAGTCCGTGTAATCTGATAATCCGCCACCATATCAAGGCGCACATATTCCGGCACCCATGTCAGATTATTAACGTTGGTATAGCGCTTGCTCATATATGTAATACCACCGCCCGCCTTGAGATGCGGCAACACGCGGTATGTGCTCCACAACGCCACGGAATTTCCCGGCGTATACGGAAACCGCTTCCCCACATTCGCATGCGTCGGCCCACCATTGAGAACCGTACTGTCAAGATACGTCCAGCCGCCGAACATTTCCCAACGTGGCGTTATGTTCCCCGCAACGTTGATCTCAGCACCACGAACCCGCTGGGTTCCCGCATTGATCTGATTGCCATATCCATCAGAAACCTGCGCATTCGTCATCTTGCCGTCAAACAGAGATCCGGTGATCGAAAAACGACCGTTGAACAGATCCGCTTTCGCTCCAACTTCGATGTTTTTGCCATTCTGCGGCGCCAGCTTGGTATTCGCCGTCGACAAAGCAATCTGCCCATCCGCACCGGCATCCACACCCACAGGGTTGGAGGCGGTCGCATACGAGAAATACAGACTGACCGGCTTGATCGGTTTATAAACCGCACCGGCCTGATAATTGATGAAGCTCTGATTATTACTCAGACCCACATTCCCCTGCACGGCAGACGTCATGAAACGATCAAACCGCACGCCTCCGTTAATCAACAGATGATCGTGCCACATGCTCATCGTATCAAACGCATAGGCAGACCCGGTATCGACATTGGTATTCAAAGGCGCGATCCCCGGCTCGCCAACAGAATAAGAGCCTGTCCAGGGATTTGATGAAGTCCAGCGCCCTGCATTCGGTGCGAGAATACAGTTATAAGCGACGGTGCATGGACCGCCATTCCGGAGGTTATTTCCAGCAGAATCCTTGATGTAATATTCATTACGGGTCAGACGCTCACGCGAGACTTCAATTCCCGTATTGATCGCATGATGAACAAATCCGGTATCGAATTTCCCCGACACCATGGCTTGTTCCTGAAAATTGTCCGTATGGAAAAGTCCTGATTTCGCCTCCAGCAAAATGGTCTGGTTTGCCGGAGACGCGCTCTGCCACTGGGGGTTGGTCGCAATGTAATCATATTGCGTACTGGTCCACTGCAACGTATTGCGAAAGACGAAATCATGCCACAAATCACGCTCAAGTATGATCTGCCCCAGGTCCGTGGTGCTCCGTTCAAAATCGCGACCCTGCAATCCCAACACCGTATGCCGGGGAATATTCAGCGGCTCATGCGTCGTTTTACTGTAAGGCGCTGAATAATCCGGCATGTCGAATGAATAGAGATGGTAATACCCCAACGTCAGCCGGGTCGGTGTGCCAAGCCCGAATGACAGGGAAGGCGCAACACCCCATTTGTGCCCACCCGCTGGCGCCCGCCCTGCCGTATCTCCATCATCCCCCATCGCATTCAAACGAAACGCCGTGGAAGAGCCAATCTGGCGATTAATATCA